>CAVPZE010000001.1:0-165237 GCA_963710185.1 uncultured Alphaproteobacteria bacterium
CTGTTGATTTGCGTTGAGAACTGACCCGGTATTTTCACCGAGATTTGACCCACCTGTTTATGTATCAGCGTTTATGTGTTGGTCAATGTTGGCTTCTCCTTTCGTTTTTTCTTTGCAGCCTCTGAGCTGGCTTTGAAGCGGTAGCTGTCGTTTCCAGTTTCCAGGATGTGGCAGCGGTGTGTGAGGCGATCCAGAAGCGCGGTTGTCATCTTTGCATCTCCGAAGACCTGTGCCCATTCTGAGAAGTTGAGGTTGGTGGTTATGATGACGCTGGTTCGCTCGTAGAGTTTGCTCAGCAGATGGAACAGCAGTGCGCCGCCGGATGGACTGAACGGCAAGTAGCCAAGTTCGTCCAAAATCACGAGATCAATTTTGGTCATCATCTCTGCCATCTTTCCGGTTTCGCCGAGCGCCTTTTCCTGTTCTAACGCGTTGACCAGTTCGACGGTTGAGTAGAAGCGGACCTTGCACCTGTGATGTTCAATGGCCTGAACACCGATGGCGGTCGCGACATGGCTCTTGCCCGTTCCAGGCCCGCCGATGAGCACGACGTTCTCAGCGTTCTCCATGAACTCGCACCGATGCAGTTGCTTGACGGTCGCTTCATTGATGTCACTGGATTTGAAGTCAAAGCCAGCGAGGTCCTTGTACGACGGAAAGCGGGCCACCTTTGTTTGATATGTGATTGAGCGCACTTCCCGTTCGGCAATCTCCGCTTTGAGCAGTTGGGACAACATAGGTGTTGCGGCCTCAAAAGCAGGCCCGCCCTGGGCAACCAGATCTTCTACCGCATTTGCCATGCCATAGAGCTTGAGACTGCGCAGCATGATCACGATTGAGGCTCCTGCTGGGTCATGACGCATGGTACTTGCCCCCAACCTGTCTCAGATCATCATAGCGGTCCACGTTTGCCTTTGGCGCTGTTTCCAGCGCGAGTGCATCAGGTGGATCGACTTCTGGAAGATCTGTGTGCGTTCCATCAATCAGCCGGTGCAACAAGTTCAGAATATGGGTCTTGGTTGGCACGCCAGCCTCCAACGCCAATTCTACGGCACACAGAACGGCATTCTCATCATGGTGCAAAACCAATGACAAGATATCGACCATCTCGCGGTCACCGCCTTCTCTGCGGTGCATGTGACTTTGTAGGTTGTGGAAGGCCCCTGGCATCTCAATGAACGGTGCTCCGTTGCGCAGAGCGCCGGGTTTGCGTTGGATTACAGCAAGGTAGTGACGCCAGTCGTAGACAACACGACCGGGCCTGCGGTGCGACCGATCTATGATGCGCTCATGTGTGCAAACGGTTTGCCCCTCGGCCACAATAACCAGCCGTTCTGGATAAACATGCAAGCTGACGCGCCGGTTGGCAAAGCTGGCAGGCACACTGTAGCGATTGCGCTCAAAAGTGATCAAACATGTCGGCGACACTCGCTTACTGTGTTCTACAAAGCCGTCGAAGGCGGGCGGCAATGCCATCAACATCGGCTTCTCCGCTTCCCAAGCGTCGGCAATGGTGCCCGGCAGATCCCGGTGCGAAGTCTCAACCCAAAGGGCTATACAGCGGTCTTCCAGCCATTGGTTCAGCTCGTTCAGATCTTTGAAGACAGGCATGATCTGCCACATGCGATTGCGCGCATCCTGGACGTTCTTCTCGACCTGACCCTTCTCCCAACCTGCCGCTGGGTTGCAGAACTCAGGTTCAAAAACATAGTGACTGGCCATCGCTTTGAAACGGGCGTTGATGTCGCGCTGCTTGCCACGGCCAACGCGATCAACAGCGGTCTTCATGTTGTCATAAATACCGCGCCCAGGCACGCCGCCAAACACGCGGAATGCATGCCAATGAGCATCGAACAGCATCTCGTGTGTTTGCAATGGATAGGCGCGCACTAAGAAAGCCCGGCTGTGCGAGAGCTTCGTGTGGGCCGCCTGCAGCTTGACCCGTTCACCTCCGATGGTGGCCCAGTCTTCGCTCCAATCGAACTGGAACGCTTCACCCGGTTGGAATACCAGTGGTACAAACGTGCCGCGTCCAGTTGTTTGCTCCACACGATGCCGGTCTTCACGCCATGCACGGGCAAAAGCGGCCACGCGCGCATAGGATCCCGCATAGCCCAACTTCACCAAATCGGCGTGCATCTGCTTCACAGTACGCCGCTCTTTGCGCGATTTGCGTGTCTGAGCCAACAACCATGCAGACAAACGATCCGCATACGGATCAAGGTTACTCGGTCGTTTGGGTACCTTGAACTTAGGCTCAACAGCGCCCTCTCGCAGGTACTTCTTGATGGTATTGCGAGACAGACCAGTACGCCTGGCTATCTCACGAATTGGCATCCCTTCACGTAATGCCCAACGTCGAATGACACTTAAAAATCCCATGTCGATCACTCCATATCTCCCCGAACAAATGCGTCAGGGTAGCGTCGTTACATGGGTCAGTTCTCAGTGAAAATTTATGGGGCTACCGGGTCAGTTCTCAACGCAAATCAACACTCTCAGATCATAAAGGTTTTCCATGTTGACCGGCTTTGGCATCAGCTGCAAGGCTGCCCCTATCTTTGCCAGCATCTCGCAATCAACACGGTCTGTCTTTGCCAGTTTTCCGCTGGCCTGGGCAAATCTACGCGCTTGCTTTGGGTTCACTTTGACAAATTTAATACTCTTTATGCCAGGCGCCTGCTCCAACTGCCGATGATAGGCACCGGTTGCCTCGAAAACGATCAAGGGTGTCGATTGCAAGCCAATCCATTTGAACAGATCTGCAAATCCTCTTGTTCCGTTTAAAAATTACATATGCTGTCCGGTGACCAGACGATAAACATCAAGTGTATCTTTCGAAATATCGACGCCAGTGAAATCGTTCATATGTCTTTTCCTCACCTTGTCCTGTCATGCGGGCCCGAAGCCCAGGTATCCGTCCAGGTCATAAGAAAAGACGGAGGCGACCACACTCGGGAACGGTCCACCATGACCAAGAGGGGAACGGTCCGACCCCCGCCACTGCCCGTCATAATGACGTGCCGGGCTTTTGCCTCGGGAGCCGACAAAAGTCATAAGACAAGAGGGGGGAAACCGCTGGCGCAGAGCCGGTACATATTGGTCTGACATTGAAACCTCCTTTCGTCAGATTGAGAAGGTCCCAATCATCAGGCAGGTTCGTCAGTTCGCAAAATTGCAGCGCTCAATCATCGCGCATCAACCGCCACAAGCACCCATACCGCGAGAGCGGTTTCGTCCATGTCCGCATTCTGTTAGTTCATGCGCAGCGCAGCGAACGGCCGTTCATCTCATATCCGCATTGTTGCCAAGATCTGTGTTGATCACAAGGGAAGGGGCTGGAATTAGTTCTGCTTGATGCTCTAGAATTTCGGCATGGCATCGAAGACAACATTGAATGCAAAGAACCTTGCAGCGCTCGGCGCTGAGCGTCTGGCTGATCTTCTTCTTGATGTGACCAAAGGCAATGCTGGTGCCAAGCGACGGCTGAGGCTTGAACTGGCGAGCGAAGTCGGCTCCGGCGATGTCGCACGAGAGATCCGCAAGCGGCTCACTACTATTGCGAGATCGCAGACGTTTATCGACTGGCAAAGCCGCAACGCTTTCGCGGCCGACCTGGATATGCAGAGACGCGCAATCACCCGGCAAGTTGGGCCTGTCGACCCGGCAGCGGCTTTTGATCTGATCTGGCGGTTCGTGGATCTTGCGAATGGCGTCTATGAGCGTTGCGATGACAGCACAGGCCGAGTGCAGTCAGTTTTTCACGAAGCTTGTGAAGACCTGATCGATCTGGCCGAGGTTGCTGAGCCGGACCCTCTCGCGCTCGCAGACCAGTTGCTGGGGGCCTTGGCCGATGATGACTACGGGCATTATCCCGCTTTGATATCTGGCCTTGCTCAGGTCTTGGGTTCAACGGGTTTACAGCATATCAAGGCTGGGATTACCGCTTCGGAATTTAATCTGTCTCACAATTGCGCGCTGCGCATGGCGCTAGAACAGATTGCGGATGTTGAAGGAGATGCAGACGCCTACATTGCCCAACAAAGTGATATGGCGCGAAAGGCACCACAGGTTGCCGCTGAAATTGCACGGCGTCTTCTTGAGGCCGGGCGGCTGGAAGAAGCATGGGAGGCAATTAATGCGCCCGATGAGAACGATCGTGGCTGGATACCCTACGACTGGGAAGTGACCCGCATCAGCGTGATGCAAGCGATGGGGCAAACCGAAGCGTCGCGGGACTTCATGTGGACGTGTTTTGCTCGGAGCCTGAACGCGGACCATCTACGCGCATGGCTTGACGGGCTGCCTGATTTCGAGGATGTCGACGCAGAGAGCCGAGCCTTGGAACACGCGCTTGGTTTTGAGAGCTTCACCACGGCGCTCTATTTTCTGATGACTTGGCCCGCGTTTGAGCAGGCCGCCGCTCTGATCAGCAACCGCGCCGCAGAAATTGACGGACATCACTATGATCTTTTGGGCCCGGCGTCCGATGCCCTCGAAGATCGCTATCCACTGGCCGCAACGCTTCTGAAACGCGGGTTGATTGATTTTGCGTTAAGAAATTCGCGGGTCAAACGCTATCGCCATGCTGCGCGCCACCTGCGCGAGTGCAAGAATATAGCAGCAAGAATAGGCGACTTCGCACTTTTCGAAACGCATGAGGCCTATCTTGCTGGCCTGAGACAGGTCCACGGGAAGAAGACGTCATTCTGGGGGGCGAGCCCCTAAGTTTTGACGCTGCCCAATGATAGAGGGCAAGCATACGATCAGGTTTCGCTTTTTTCCTATAGTCTATTCTAAAGGTTATTGTGGGAGTTGACGGAAGCTTTAGCCTTCGGTATGACTTGTTCATACCTTTGGGAGTCGTACGATGACCGTAAAAACCACGCTTAGCTTCACAGATCGCCACCATGATTTTCTTAAGTCCAAGGTTGAGCAAGGGGTATTTGCTACGCCAAGCGCGGCTGTGGCTACGGCAATCGAACAGCTTATTGAAGACGACGTACACAGGAAAAACGCTCTCGAGGCCATCTCGTCCGTGATCGCCAAGAGAATGGAAACGCCGAAGTCTGAATTTGTTTCAGGCGAAGGGATGTTCAGTAGCGCTTTGCAGCGGTTGGGTTCGGACCAGACGGAGTGACGTACAAGATAAGGTTTCACCCTAAGGTTGCTGGTGATCTCCAAATCCTTTCCGAAATTATTGCTGACTACTCAGGCTTGTCTGTCGCTAAGAATAAGTTGGACGAAATCCAAAGAGCTGTGCTCAGCCTCGCTGATACCCCAAAGAAGGGTTCCATCAGAAGCGAGTTAGGTGTCGCTGTGAGGGCAATTCCGGCTGGGCGCAAAGGTGTAGTGGTCTTCGAAGTTGATGACAGTACAACAACGGTTTTTGTACTCGCGATCACTTACGGCGGTGCAGATTGGACTTCCAAATTTGAATACCGTCAAGGGAACTGACGAGATACAGAAATGTGCAATTACGGTTAGGCAGGGAAAAAGGCGCAACCAGGTGGGCAAGATAAGTAACTGTTTTATAGATATATTTTTGTGGATTCTCCAGGGTCGTTGCAATAGTTTCCGCTATCTTAAAGCGTTTCTAGAAAAACCTGAATCATTTGGGATTCCCAATAGGTCCTGATTGTGATTCATCCTGTTTGGGAGGATGGATCATGTCAGCACCTTTGCCATCAGCGCTTCGGACGCGGTTTTTGAGATATATTGAATTTGAGATATATTGAAGAAGGGTTAAGCGGTCGCGCAGCGGCGTTGCGTTTGAAACTTTCACCCGCGACGGGCGCGCGGTGGGCGCGTCACATCCGCAAAACAGGGCGGATCGCACCAGCGCCTCAGGGGCGACCCAAAGGGTCAGGCAAACTGGCACCACACGTGCCGTTCTTTGAGGAGCTGATTGGGCAAGACCCTGACATTACGCTCTTTGAATTGCGCGATGCCCTGGCTGACGCGAGCGGCTTGAGGGTGCAGCACTCGGCGATTGGTCGTATGCGTCTGATGATCGTGGGGCTAATGGCTGCGACAGCCACCACGGCGCTGGCTTTTGGCGAGGCGCTGGATACGATTATTGCCGCGTTCAGCAGTCTGGCAGTCTTTTTACCCGTCGCTTTCGGATCGCTTTACCTCAAGAATCCGCCACAGGCATCCGCTGTGGGGTCAATGTCTCTGGGTCTGGTGACGGCCATCTTGTTCACCGCTATTGATCAGAACTCGGCCTCTCTGGTCGGGTTTCTGGTGGCGCTGGGCGTCTATGTTACCGGCATGAAAACCGGCCTGCGGTTTGCTGGGCTGCTCAAAACCCACAAGTGAGATGCACTACATATCAGTCACACTTTTGCCATATTCCTGCCCATCAACCGTCCGAAAGAACGGCTAGGTTGACCCAAATCGGTTCGAGAGAGACGAATATGACGCAGCAGGCACAAACCAATCCTAACTCTGATACAGAGGGTCTTGATCCAACTTCATTGGCGGCCATTCGCAACCTGTTGGCGACCGAGCCCGAGGTTGCCTTGCAGCCTGTTAAAGAGCGGCAAGCAGCCAAAGCGGATGCCGCTTTTGCACCCTTGCGAGATACAGACGAGCACATGCACCAGACGCGTCCGGCACGTGCATCCTCAACGCGCATGAGGCAAGAGCCCGAAGCAGACCAGCGGGATTTAGGCGTCGGTGATCAAAGCATAGTCGCGCGCGCGAAGGCCAGAATAACCGGCTATCGCCCAACGGCAAAGCATATCGTACTGGCCAGTATCGGCCTTTTGATCTTTTTCCGCCCTTGGTTGGTTCTGGGACTTTTGTTTCTATCCGGCTTTATCCTGACAGCGGTCTTTCTGATCCTTGGGTATGACGGTTTCTGGCGCCGCACGATGGGCTTTGCCCGCTGGTATGCGCGCCGCCGCCCTGCGCGGTCAGCGGTCTTGCACCGCAAGCTTGATCGCTTTGCGATGCGGTGGGACGCGGTGTTGGACCGGTTTCCCGAGGGGTCTGTGGATGGGCTTTATCTTCCGGACTTTGGTGATCTGGCAGAGGCAGAGGCCCGTCATGATGCCGCTCTGGACCGCCGTTTCGACAGTCTGCGCGAAAAAGAGGCGTAACAGCTATATCCGTGCAATACCGATGTTGCCTTGAAACCGTGCAAAAGCGCGGTTACATGGGTTCAACCTGACACCCCGAGGATACGCGCAATGGCCACCACAAACCCACTCCAGTTTATTCAGCAAGTGCGCGCAGAAGTCGCCAAAGTTGTCTGGCCGACCCGCCGCGAAGTGATGCTGACCACTGTGATGGTTTTTATCCTTGCGGCGATTACCGCCGTTTTCTTTGCGATGGTTGATATCCTGATCCGTGGCGGTCTTCAGTATGTGCTGGGGATGTTCGGATAACCTTGCACGTTTGTGCAGGCATAACCTTGCGCTAAAAATTGCTTTCAACCCTTGAATCCAGACAGCACGCGGGCTATTGCGCAAGTCTGACCTGACCATTTGGCGTGCGGCGATTCGAGTTGCGCGCCGATTTTTTGTTCGGGACAGTTCGGGTGCAAGCCTGATGTAATTTACCGGAAATGGTGCAGACGCAAATGCGTGCGCCGCAAGACAGGGACCAGATTTCAGATGGCAAAGCGTTGGTATTCGGTCAGTGTTCTCTCAAACTTCGAGAAAAAGATCGCAGAGCAAATTCGCACCACTGCCGAAGAGCAGGGTCTGGATACCGACATCGACGAAGTGCTGGTGCCGACCGAAGAAGTGATCGAGGTTCGTCGCGGCAAGAAAGTGACAACCGAGCGTCGCTTTATGCCCGGTTACGTTCTGGTCCACATGGAAATGTCGGATCGCGGCTATCACCTGATCAACTCGATCAACCGCGTCACAGGTTTCCTGGGGCCACAAGGCCGCCCGATGCCGATGCGTGATGCCGAAGTGCAGGCCATACTGGGCCGTGTACAGGAAGGCGAAGATGCACCACGCACGCTGATCCACTTCGAGATCGGCGAGAAGGTCAAGGTTGCTGACGGTCCGTTCGAAGATTTCGACGGCATGGTCGAAGAAGTCGACGAAGAGAACCAGCGCCTGAAGGTGACGGTGTCGATCTTTGGTCGCGAAACGCCTGTGGAGCTTGAGTTTACCCAGGTGAACAAGCAGGGTTGACCTGCAAAAGCAGCCGACTGCTTTTCGGGCGCTTCTTTAGCTTTTTGATAAATCTTAGGTATATGCTATTATTTAGTTCACTGAACGGGCGGCTTTAAGTCCCGACGGGTGAGTATCAAATGGACATGGCTGATCCACGGATCGAAAGATACCTTTGTAAAGACAGGCCGTGGCGTGACGAACTGGTCGCGCTACGCGGTATTATTCTTGGCGAGGATGTGACCGAGGCGCTGAAATGGCGCAAACCCTGTTTTCGCGCCCATGATTCAAATCTCGGCATATTCGCGGCCGCAAAGGACCATGTGGTCCTGGCGTTCTTCAAGGGTGTCCTTATGGACGATCCCGAGGGTCTGCTTGAGGCGCCGGGCCCGAATTCACGCTCGGCCCGCGTGATGAGGTTCACCAGCGCAGAGGTGATCGCGGAACGGGTTGACGCTATTCGCAATTTCATTCGTCAAGCGATACAGATTGAAAAAGACAGGCGCACGGTCGATCTTCCCAAGGACGATTTCGAATCACCCGAGGCGCTGGTGGCGACATTCGAGAATGATCCGGCATTAAAGCAAGCCTTTGGCAACCTTACCCCCGGACGACAGCGCGGTTATGTGCTGCACATCAACGATGCCAAGCAGGAAAAAACCCAACGAGCACGGATCGCAAGGTGGCGTGACGCCATCCTTTCCGGCAAGGGTATGCACGACCGCTGAGCAAAGGGTTGTGCTGTATAAAAACCCGGTATATAGGCCGCGATTGACGCGCATAGCGTTATTTCATCGTGGGAGGCGCGCGTGCCGCGGCACGCAGACCTGACCACGCAACACATATCCCGCGGGTCGCGTCCCAAGGGTGTTGAAAAGGAGAAGGCCAATGGCCAAGAAACTCGTCGGTACGATGAAGTTGCAAGTTAAAGCGGGTCAAGCAAACCCGTCCCCACCCGTGGGTCCAGCGCTGGGTCAGCGCGGCATCAATATCATGGAATTCTGTAAGGCATTCAACGCCAAAACAGCTGACCTTGAGCCTGGCGCACCTTGCCCCACCGTGATCAGCTATTATCAGGACAAGTCCTTTACGATGGAAATCAAGACGCCCCCTGCGTCGTATTTCATCAAGAAAGCGGCCAAAGTGAAGTCTGGCGCGAAAACGCCGTCACGTGAAACTGTTGGCAGCATCACGGCAAAGCAACTGCGCGAGATTGCAGAAGCGAAAATGAAAGATCTGTCCGCGAACGACGTCGAACAGGCAATGAAAATCATCTTGGGCTCTGCAAAGTCCATGGGCATTGAGGTGAAGTAAGATGGCAAAATTCGGAAAACGCACCACCGCCGCCCGTGACGCCTTTGCTGGCAAAGAAAATCTTTCCGTTGAAGAAGCGGTGAAGTTGATCAAGGCAAACTCGAACGTCAAGTTTGACGAGACCATTGAAATTGCGATGAACCTCGGCGTTGATCCACGTCACGCGGACCAGATGGTGCGCGGCGTTGTGGGCTTGCCCAACGGTACGGGCAAGACCATGCGCGTTGCAGTATTTGCACGCGGTCCAAAAGCCGACGAAGCGACAGCGGCCGGTGCCGATATCGTGGGCGCAGAGGATCTGATGGAAATCGTGCAAAGCGGCAAGATCGAATTTGACCGCTGCATTGCGACACCTGACATGATGCCAATCGTTGGCCGTCTGGGCAAGGTTCTGGGTCCACGCAATCTGATGCCGAACCCGAAAGTCGGCACAGTGACCATGGACATCAAAGCCGCTGTTGAAGCTGCCAAAGGTGGCGAAGTGCAGTTCAAAGCCGAAAAGGGCGGTGTCGTCCATGCCGGTATCGGAAAACTGTCGTTCGACGAGGCCAAGCTTGCCGAGAACGTGCGCGCGTTTGTCAGTGCTGTGTCCAAGGCACGCCCTGCGGGTGCCAAAGGGTCGTACATGAAAAAGATCAACCTGAGCTCCACAATGGGTCCGGGCGTGTCTGTTTCAGTGGACAGTGCTGCGGGCGAATAAGCCCGACCAGCGTTGAATTTAGAAAAGGGCGGTCCACTGCGGGCCGCCCTTTTTCATTCGTGGTGTGCCCTTTTTGCAGTGACCACCCGAAAATTATCCGTACAAATTGACACAGATGTTTCTAAAACCTTACCCTAGTTCAAAAAAGAAACGTTGAGCAGGCTAAGGCAGACAAGATGTCAAAAGACAAATGGACGGTCATTTCGATCGTCAATGAACCTATCGAGGTGCTGGAGCGGTTCGTCGCGTGGTATCTTCATCAGGGCGCTGACAGGATATTCTTGTATTTCGATGATCCCGATGATGCGGGTATCGCATTGATGCACCGCTTTGGCAGCCGTGTAGTCACAAAGCGGTGTACGCCTGAATTTATCGAACAACTGGGTGTCACGGACGCCCCGAATTTCACGCGCCTTCAAAACGCAGTTGTGATGCATGCCTACCGGCAGATCAAAGAAGGTTGGGTTGCTGTCGTAGACGGGGACGAGCTGATTTTCTCGGGAGACCTGCCCATTTCAACGCTGCTGCGCGACACGCCTGATGATATCCGATCAGTCATGTTCAAGCCGGTCGAATATGTGAGCTTTCCAGAGGCACCGGAACAGTTGTTGTTCAGATGCCCGATGAAAACCCCGCAAATTGAAGAGGTTTTTGAAGATTTCGCCGGTTACATGATCAATAACCAAGGCTTTGCCGGGCACACGACAGGAAAGACCATCACACGCGCAGGTCTGGATGTGAAGCGCGCGCATCCGCATTGGTTTGTCGATGCCGATGGCAACCGGATTCTTGATAGCTACAAACCGATACGTCAGGGTTTTGCACTGCTGCATTTTTATTTTCTGAATTACCAAGACTGGCGGCGAAAAATTGACTTCCGGGTGCAAGCGCGGCGCGATGGCAGGCGCGACCAGTTGCTGGATGCAATTAAACGGATGGCGCGTCAGAAACGTGAATACCGGTTGCGCCGGATCTGGCGGAACCTGCACGAGATTTCTGCCCCACAAAAAGACAGGATGCGCAAATGCGATGTCCTGCTGGAACTGGACCTTGATCTATCCTTGATCGTCAAACAGCATTTCCATATCGGCAAGGCTGCACAGAGGGCGGCTGAATAGGTAAAGTCCAATAGTTATTCGGCGGCGGCTTGTGCAGATACGGCTTTATTTACATCGAACCCGTATTCCAGACAGCACGCGGCATGCGCCGCTTTCATGTCCGAATAGGCGGGGTGTTTGTCCCCGAGGTTTTTGGTCTGCCACCAGTCATTGTCCAGATCAAAAAGCTGGGTCGATCCGTCGCCATACCTGATGTAGCGGTATTTGCCTTTCCGGATCGCCGCGTTGTTATCAAGGAACGTAGGCGCCGCGCGGTCAGGGGCACTGTGGCCCTCGACCAGAGGTCGCAAGGATCGCCCCACGCAGCCTTCGAGGGGCGGCAAGCCAGCGTAATCCATCACAGTGGGGCCGATATCAAGCAATGCAACAGGATCGGTTATAACCTGTGCGACGGGGCGTGACGGATCGTGAATAATCACAGGCACATTCGCAACCTGTTCCCACAAAGTATGTTTGCGAAACAGGTTTCGTTCGCCCAGATGCAGCCCGTGATCCGACACGATGATCACAATTGTACTGTCTGCTTGATCCGAGGCCTTAAGGGCATCCCAGATATCGCCCAAATGTTGATCGGTATGGGTCAGGGCAGAGAAATAGTTGCGCACACTGTGTTTCCACATCCGAAGGCGGCTGTTGTCGATGTTGGGGGGCGTATTGGAGTTCATGAACAGGTTTTCGTCGAACCCGTCTTTCCAGGCGTCCGGTTTTTGAATGTTCTTGAAGTTGTACATTTCCTTGAAACGCCGCGGAGTTGTCCAGGGACCATGTGGGCCTTGAAACCCGACTTCACGGTAGAAGGGCACATCACGGTCGTATTTGCGGAAAAATGCCCGTGCGGACCCCGAAACCTGATAATCATAAAATATCTTGTCGTCTTTTTTGTGTACCGTCGCCTGACCACCACGGTAGCCGCCAAACTCGATCCGTTCGACATCGTCTGTGTTTACACGGTCGTCAAATATGCGCTTGCGCTTTTCCAGTTGAAACCGTTTTCCGAAGTCCGAATATATCGTTTTCTGGATAGCCTCTGGCAAAGGACCAAAACCACGCATCATTTTGCCCCCCGACGAGCAATAATACCCGTTTTGTTTGAGCGTGTAGGGCCACATCTGTTCGGGGGGAATTTTATCAAAGTAGTTTTTGTCCGAGGCGGTGACACCGGACTGGTGCGGCGATTTCCCGGACATGAAACTTGCCCGTGACGGGCTACAGACCGGTGCCTGACAGTAGGCATTATGAAATGAAGTGGATTGCGCACAAATCCGGTCAAGATTGGGCGTGTGCAGCACTTCGTTAAAGATCGACTTGTATTTCCAGAAGGCGACGGCGTCGTCAAAGCTGATGAGGACTATGTTCTTTTTAACCGTACTTGCTGGCATGCTTTGGCTCCGAAAAGGGTAGTGACCGACCTTGCCAAGAGTTACCTGCATGGCGGTGGTTTTCCAAATGCTTAGTCCGGCATATAAACATCTTTTTAATCTCTCAATGCCGTTTGAGGGGTTGGAAATCACCTGACCAGCCTGTAATGCACCCTTCAAGTACCGTTGCGCGATTCGTCGTGTCGTTGTGCTGTTCGTCCGAGACGGTGGGTGATGGCGTTAAAACCATCATAATTCCTGCCCGAGACGGGAAAGAGACAAATTTCTTCGGACAGCTCAAAGGCTCTCCGCAGTGACACGCTCAGACCCCGTAAGGACCCGATTGTCGGGGTTTTTACCTCGGCAGAACTGAGCCGGAGGGTTAGACCCCTCCCTTACTGGAGTGA
Source organism: uncultured Alphaproteobacteria bacterium (assembly GCA_963710185.1). Taxonomy (GTDB): domain Bacteria; phylum Pseudomonadota; class Alphaproteobacteria; order Rhodobacterales; family Rhodobacteraceae; genus Sulfitobacter. The sequence goes on from CAVPZE010000001.1 coordinate 13,033, forward strand.
AACTGTGGATAGAGCACAAAAAGAACAGCTGGTCGACGAACTCGGCCAAGTCTTTGAAAGCTCTGGCGTCGTTGTGGTTAGCCGCTACGTCGGTTTGACAGTTGCTGAAATGCAGGATCTTCGGGCGCGCGCACGCGCGGCTGATGCATCCGTACGCGTTGCCAAAAACAGGCTCGCCAAGATCGCCCTTGAAGGAAAGCCATGCGCAAGCATTGCTGGTCTTCTTCAGGGCATGACCGTTCTGACCTATTCCGAGGATCCTGTGGCTGCGGCCAAGGTTGCGCAGGAATACGCCAAAGGGAATGACAAGTTCGTCATCCTCGGTGGCGCAATGGGTGAGAACGCGTTGGACGTCGCCGGTGTCGAAGCCGTGTCTAAAATGCCTTCGCGTGACGAGCTTATCGCCACAATCGCGGGCATGTTGGGCGCACCAGCATCGAACATCGCCGGGGCCATTGGCGCACCTGCAAGTAACATCGCTTCCATCTTGTCCACCATCGAGGACAAGGCGGCTGCATAAAGCATACCCGTCAAGCTGGCGCAGGGTTGAACCTTCGCGTTGGAACACACATATCGTTAACGGAAAGAGCTAAAACATGGCTGATCTGAAAAAAATGGCACAAGACATTGTCGGTTTGACACTGTTGGAAGCACAAGAACTGAAAACAATCCTCAAGGACGAGTACGGCATCGAGCCCGCAGCAGGCGGCGCAGTGATGATGGCTGGTCCAGCAGATGCTGGTGCAGCTGCCGAGGAAAAGACTGAATTTGACGTCGTTCTGAAGAACGCCGGCGCTTCCAAGATCAACGTGATCAAAGAAGTGCGCGGCATCACCGGTCTTGGTCTGAAAGAAGCCAAGGATCTGGTTGAAGCTGGCGGCAAAATCAAAGAAGGCGTCGACAAAGCCGAAGCCGAAGAAGTCAAAGCCAAGCTGGAAGCAGCTGGCGCAGAAGTCGAACTGGCGTAAGCTAACGGTGGGTTTTACCCACCCTACGGCAATTTGCCATGTAGGGTAGGTGTGAACCCACGGGTACCAAATGGCTGGATGGAGAGGTTTCTCTGTCCAGCCAAACCTGTCTTGAAGGATGCTTTTTAATCAAAGCCTCCCTCTGGAGAGGTCCACAGGTCGGAAGAGGTGCGGTGGGACGCAGCTCAAGAATTGACCGGACTTAACCGCTCTTAGGGGTGTGCATCACGGCCCCGGTGATGCCCGCGCCAGACAAGAGACACGAAAGGTGACACGACACATGGCACAATCCTTCCTTGGCCAGAAGCGTCTACGTAAATATTATGGCAAAATCCGCGAAGTGCTGGAGATGCCGAACCTGATCGAGGTTCAAAAATCATCCTACGACCTGTTCCTGAACTCCGGTGATGCCGACACGCCCACCGATGGCGATGGCATTCAGGGCGTTTTCCAGTCGGTATTTCCGATCAAGGACTTTAACGAGACCTCCGTGCTTGAATACGTAAAGTACGAGTTGGAAAAGCCCAAGTACGATGTTGAGGAATGTCAGCAGCGCGACATGACCTATGCCGCACCTCTCAAGGTGACATTGCGTCTGATCGTGTTCGATGTGGACGAAGATACCGGCGCGAAGTCTGTCAAAGACATCAAGGAACAAGACGTGTTCATGGGCGATATGCCTTTGATGACGCCGAACGGCACGTTCATTGTGAACGGCACCGAGCGTGTGATCGTATCCCAGATGCACCGCTCTCCCGGCGTGTTCTTTGACCATGATAAGGGCAAGACCCATTCATCAGGTAAACTGCTGTTCGCCTGCCGCATTATTCCTTACCGTGGCTCATGGCTGGACTTTGAATTTGACGCCAAAGACATCGTTTTTGCGCGCATTGACCGTCGTCGCAAACTGCCGGTGACAACGCTGTTGTATTCGCTCGGCCTTGATCAAGAAGCGATCATGGACGCGTATTATAACACCGTGACCTACAAGCTGAAAAAGAAAGCCTCCAACATTCAAGGTTGGGTCGCACCCTTTTTCCCGGACCGTGTGCGGGGCACGCGGCCAACCTATGACATCGTAGACGCCAAAACCGGCGATGTATTGTTCGAGCAGGGCAAGAAAGTCACCCCGCGCGCGGTCAAGCAGTTGATTGACGATGGCAAGGTCAAGGATCTGTTGGTCCCGTTTGATCATATCGTGGGCAAGTTTGTCGCCAAGGACATCATCAACGAAGAAACCGGTGCTATCTATGTCGAGGCCGGCGACGAATTGACGCTTGAGCATGACAAAGACGGCACTCTGATCGGTGGTACGGCGAAAGAATTGATCGACGCAGGCATCACCGAGATTCCGCTGTTGGACATCGACAACGTCAATGTCGGCCCCTACATGCGCAACACCATGGCGGCGGACAAGAACATGAACCGCGATACCGCGCTCATGGACATCTACCGTGTTATGCGCCCCGGTGAGCCACCCACAGTCGAGGCCGCAAGCAACCTGTTCGACACGTTGTTCTTTGATTCAGAGCGTTATGATCTGTCGGCTGTTGGCCGCGTGAAAATGAACATGCGTCTGAACCTTGACGCCGACGACACACAGCGCACCTTGCGCAAAGAAGACATCGTTGCCTGTATCAAAGCGCTGGTCGATCTGCGCGATGGCCGTGGCGACATTGACGATATTGACCACCTCGGCAACCGCCGGGTCCGGTCGGTTGGTGAATTGATGGAAAACCAGTACCGCGTTGGTTTGCTGCGCATGGAACGTGCGATCAAGGAACGTATGTCATCGGTCGAGATCGACACTGTGATGCCGCAGGATCTGATCAACGCCAAGCCAGCCGCTGCTGCGGTGCGTGAATTCTTTGGCTCCAGCCAGTTGTCGCAGTTCATGGACCAAACCAATCCGCTGTCCGAGGTTACGCACAAGCGTCGCCTTTCGGCGCTTGGACCAGGTGGTCTGACACGTGAGCGTGCGGGTTTTGAGGTACGTGATGTTCACCCGACCCACTACGGTCGGATGTGCCCGATTGAAACGCCTGAAGGTCCGAACATTGGTCTGATCAATAGTCTCGCGACTTTTGCCCGCGTGAACAAATACGGCTTCATCGAAACGCCGTACCGCAAGGTTGCAAACGGCATTGTGTCTGACGAAGTGCAGTACATGTCCGCGACCGAGGAAATGCGTCACACTGTGGCGCAGGCCAACGCGCACCTTGATGAGAACATGAAGTTCGTGAACGATCTGGTTTCAACACGGAAATCGGGTGACTATACTTTGTCGCCGTCGACCTCTGTTGACCTGATCGACGTGAGCCCAAAACAATTGGTGTCGGTTGCGGCATCTCTTATCCCGTTCTTGGAAAATGACGATGCGAACAGGGCCTTGATGGGCTCGAACATGCAACGTCAGGCGGTTCCATTGCTTCAAGCCGAAGCCCCATTGGTGGGTACAGGTATCGAAGAAGTTGTGGCGCGCGATTCTGGTGCGGCATATATGGCGAAACGTGGTGGTATCATCGACCAAGTTGATGCATCCCGTATCGTTCTGCGTGCGACTGAGGATCTTGAGTTGGGCGACGCGGGTGTGGACATCTACCGCATGCGCAAATTCCAGCGTTCCAACCAGAACACCTGTATCAACCAGCGTCCGCTGGTGAAGGTGGGTGACACAGTTATCAAGGGTCAGGTGATTGCCGATGGTCCGTCAACGGACATGGGCGAATTGGCTTTGGGTAAAAACGTGGTCGTCGCGTTTATGCCTTGGATGGGTTACAACTACGAAGACTCTATCCTGATTTCTGAGCGTATTTCACGCGATGACGTGTTCACCTCGATCCATATCGAGGAATTCGAAGTCGCCGCACGCGATACCAAGCTTGGACCAGAGGAAATCACCCGCGACATTCCAAACGTCGGTGAAGAAGCGCTGCGCAACCTCGACGAGGCCGGCATCGTGTACATCGGCGCGGATGTTGAACCGGGCGATATTCTTGTGGGCAAGATCACACCAAAGGGTGAAAGCCCGATGACGCCAGAGGAAAAACTCCTCCGCGCCATCTTTGGTGAAAAAGCATCGGATGTTCGCGATACATCACTGCGCGTGAAACCGGGTGATTTCGGCACAGTTGTCGAAGTACGCGTGTTCAACCGTCACGGTGTTGAAAAAGACGAACGTGCGTTGCAGATCGAGCGTGAAGAGGTTGAACGTCTGGCCCGTGACCGCGACGACGAACTCGCGATCCTTGACCGCAACATCTATGCGCGTCTGCGCGAGATGATCATGGGCAAGATTGCTGTGAAAGGTCCGAAAGGCGTCAAGTCGAACAGCAAGATCACCGAGGAAATGCTGGATGAACAGTTGTCCCGCGGTCAGTGGTGGCAGTTGGCGCTGGAAGACGAAGACGATGCAAAAATCGTCGAGGCTTTGAATGAGCAGTACGAGATCCAGAAGCGGACCTTGGATGCACGGTTCGAGGACAAAGTCGAGAAAGTGCGCCGTGGTGATGATCTGCCTCCGGGCGTGATGAAGATGGTCAAAGTGTTCGTGGCGGTAAAGCGCAAGCTGCAACCGGGCGACAAGATGGCCGGTCGTCACGGCAACAAGGGTGTTATTTCCAAGGTTGTTCCAATGGAAGACATGCCGTTCCTCGCGGATGGTACGCCGGTGGATTTCTGTCTGAACCCGCTGGGTGTGCCGTCGCGTATGAACGTCGGTCAGATTTTGGAAACCCACATGGGCTGGGCTGCACGCGGTCTGGGCATCAACATCGACGAGGCGCTGAAAGACTATAAGCGTACCGGCGATCTGACCCCTGTGCGCGAGGCGATGACACTTGCGTATGGCGACGATGTCTATGCCGAAGGTCTCGCAGATCTGAGCGAGGAAGATTTGGTCGAAGTCGCGGGCAATGTCCGTAACGGTGTACCAATCGCCACACCCGTGTTTGACGGTGCCAAGGAAGCGGATGTGAACGATGCGCTGAAACGTGCGGGCTTTGACACATCCGGCCAATCGGTTCTGTTCGATGGCCGCACAGGCGAGCAGTTTGCACGTCCTGTCACGGTAGGCGTCAAATACCTGCTGAAACTGCACCACCTTGTGGATGACAAAATCCACGCGCGTTCCACCGGTCCATACTCGCTGGTCACCCAGCAGCCCTTGGGCGGTAAAGCGCAGTTTGGTGGTCAGCGCTTTGGTGAGATGGAGGTCTGGGCGCTTGAAGCCTACGGCGCTGCATACACCTTGCAGGAAATGCTGACGGTGAAATCGGATGACGTTGCGGGCCGTACCAAGGTGTACGAGTCGATCGTCAAAGGCGAGGACAACTTCGAGGCCGGTATCCCGGAATCGTTCAACGTTCTTGTCAAAGAAGTCCGTGGCCTTGGCCTGAACATGGAACTCCTGGATGCGGAGGAAGATGAGTAAGGGCAGCCGGAATTTTCGAAAATTCCGGTCCGATTTCTTCGAAGAAATCGGGCCCCCTCCCCACCGCTTTCGAGATAAATCTAAGGATTGAAAATGAACCAGGAACTGACAAACAACCCGTTTAACCCCGTCGCGCCGACCAAGACGTTTGACGAGATCAAGGTATCTCTGGCATCGCCAGAGCGTATCCTGTCGTGGTCATTCGGCGAGATCAAGAAACCAGAAACCATCAACTATCGCACGTTCAAGCCTGAACGTGACGGTCTGTTCTGTGCGCGTATCTTTGGCCCGATCAAAGATTATGAATGCCTTTGTGGTAAATATAAGCGCATGAAATATCGCGGCGTTGTCTGCGAAAAATGTGGTGTTGAAGTGACGCTGCAAAAGGTCCGCCGCGAGCGGATGGGCCACATTGAACTGGCGTCGCCTGTTGCGCACATCTGGTTCCTCAAGTCGTTGCCATCGCGCATCGGCCTGATGCTGGACATGACCCTGCGCGATCTGGAACGTGTGCTGTATTTCGAAAACTACGTTGTGATCGAGCCGGGCCTGACCGACCTCACCTACGGTCAGATGATGACCGAAGAAGAATACATGGATGCCCAAGACGCTTACGGCATGGACGCTTTCACCGCCAACATCGGTGCCGAGGCGATCCGCGAAATGCTGGCCGCGATTGATCTGGAATCCGAGGCCGACACCCTGCGTGCAGACCTCAAGGAAGCCACGGGCGAATTGAAGCCCAAGAAGATCATCAAGCGTTTGAAGGTTGTGGAATCGTTCTTGGAATCCGGCAACCGCCCCGAGTGGATGGTTCTGACCGTGATCCCCGTGATCCCGCCAGAATTGCGCCCCTTGGTGCCGCTGGATGGTGGTCGTTTCGCGACGTCTGATCTCAACGATCTGTACCGCCGTGTGATCAACCGGAACAACCGCCTCAAGCGTCTGATCGAATTGCGCGCGCCTGACATTATCGTGCGTAACGAAAAGCGGATGTTGCAGGAATCTGTCGATGCGTTGTTTGACAACGGCCGTCGTGGCCGCGTTATAACGGGTGCCAACAAGCGTCCGCTGAAATCACTGTCCGACATGCTCAAAGGTAAGCAGGGTCGTTTCCGTCAGAACCTTTTGGGCAAGCGCGTCGACTTTTCCGGTCGTTCCGTAATTGTGACAGGTCCAGAATTGAAACTGCACCAGTGCGGTCTGCCGAAAAAGATGGCGTTGGAACTGTTCAAGCCGTTCATCTATTCGCGGCTTGAGGCCAAAGGTCTGTCTTCGACAGTCAAGCAAGCCAAGAAGCTGGTCGAAAAAGAGCGTCCCGAGGTTTGGGATATTCTGGATGAAGTGATCCGCGAGCACCCTGTCATGCTGAACCGTGCGCCGACCTTGCACCGTCTTGGCATTCAGGCGTTCGAGCCGGTTCTGATCGAAGGTAAAGCCATCCAGCTGCACCCGCTGGTCTGTTCGGCATTTAACGCTGACTTTGACGGTGACCAGATGGCGGTCCATGTGCCGTTGTCGCTTGAGGCACAGCTTGAAGCGCGCGTCTTGATGATGTCCACGAACAACGTGTTGTCGCCTGCAAACGGCGCACCGATTATCGTGCCGTCACAGGATATGATCCTGGGCCTGTATTATACCACGCTGGAACGCGAAGGGCTTAAGGGCGAAGGCAAGGTTTTCGGCAACGAGAACGAAGTACAGCACGCGCTGGATGCGGGTGAAGTGCATCTGCACACCAAGATCAAAGCCCGGATCAAACAGATTGATGCCGAAGGCAACGAAGTGCTGATGCGCTTTGATACCACGCCGGGCCGTGTGCGTTTGGGGGCGTTGTTGCCACTGAATGCCAAGGCACCGTTTGATTTGGTCAACCGTTTGTTGCGCAAGAAAGAAGTGCAGCAGGTGATTGATACGGTCTACCGCTACTGTGGTCAGAAAGAATCCGTTATCTTCTGTGATCAGATCATGACCATGGGTTTCCGTGAGGCGTTCAAGGCCGGTATTTCGTTTGGTAAAGACGACATGCTGATCCCTGACAGCAAATGGCCACTGGTCGAGGACACGCGCGAGCAGGTCAAAGACTTTGAACAGCAGTATATGGACGGCCTGATCACTCAGGGCGAAAAGTACAACAAGGTTGTCGATGCCTGGTCCAAGTGTAACGACAAAGTCACTGACGCGATGATGGGGGCGATTTCTGCCAGCCACAAAGATGCGGACGGGTCCGAGCGTGAACCAAACTCGGTTTACATGATGGCCCACTCCGGTGCGCGTGGTTCCGTGACGCAGATGAAACAGCTGGGCGGTATGCGCGGTCTGATGGCCAAACCGAACGGCGACATCATCGAGACACCGATCATCTCGAACTTCAAGGAAGGTCTGACCGTTCTTGAGTACTTCAACTCGACCCACGGTGCCCGTAAGGGTCTGTCGGATACCGCTTTGAAAACCGCGAACTCTGGTTATCTGACACGTCGTCTGGTCGATGTGGCACAGGACTGCATCGTGCGTCAGCATGATTGTGGTACTGAAACCGCGATCACAGCCGTGGCTGCGGTCAATGATGGTGAAGTTGTGTCGTCCTTGGCCGAGCGTCTGCTGGGCCGTGTGAACATGGATGATATCCTGCGCCCCGGCACAGACGAAGTGTTGGTGCCCGCAGGCAGCATTATTGACGAACGCATGGCCGATATCATCGACGAGGCTGCTGTTGCATCTGCGCGCATCCGATCGCCCTTGACGTGTGAGGCCGAAGAAGGCGTCTGCGCCATGTGTTACGGTCGTGACCTTGCACGCGGTACGCTGGTCAACCAAGGCGAAGCGGTGGGTATCATCGCGGCGCAGTCCATTGGTGAGCCGGGGACACAGTTGACGATGCGGACGTTCCACATCGGCGGCGTTGCGCAAGGTGGCCAGCAGTCGTTCCTGGAAGCCAGCCATTCCGGTAAAGTTGCGTTCGAGAACGCGATGACCCTTGAGAACGCCGCAGGCGAGATCATGGTCATGGGCCGGAACATGAAGCTGTCTATCAAGGACGAAAACGGTGACGAGCGTGCCAGCCATAAGGTTGGTTACGGCACCAAGCTGTTTGTCAAAGAAGGCGTGAGCGTTGCCCGTGGTGACAAACTGTTTGAATGGGATCCCTATACGCTCCCGATCATTGCCGAGAAATCGGGTATGACCAAGTTTGTCGACCTCGTGTCGGGTATCGCCGTCAAAGACGAGACCGATGACGCAACCGGCATGACCCAAAAGATCGTGATCGACTGGCGCGCGGCCCCCAAGGGCAACGAGCTGAAGCCGGAAGTGATCCTGGTTGGTGAAGACGGCGAGCCTTTGCGCAACGATGCGGGCAACCCGATCACCTATGCGATGTCCGTTGATGCCGTTCTGTCCGTCGAGGACCAGACCGAGATCAAAGCGGGTGACATCATTGCGCGTATCCCGCGCGAAGGTGCCAAGACCAAGGACATCACCGGTGGTCTGCCACGGGTTGCGGAACTCTTTGAGGCACGTCGCCCCAAGGATCACGCGATCATCGCGGAAATCGACGGTTATGTGCGGTTCGGCAAGGACTATAAGAACAAGCGCCGTATCGCGATTGAGTCCTCGGAAGATCCAGATCACAAGGTCGAATACATGGTGCCAAAGGGCAAGCACATCCCCGTAGCCGAGGGTGATTTTGTTCAAAAGGGCGATTACATCATGGACGGCAACCCGGCACCGCATGACATCCTCGCGATTATGGGTGTCGAAGCGTTGGCCGACTATATGATCGACGAGGTACAAGACGTGTACCGTCTGCAAGGTGTGAAGATTAACGATAAACACATCGAAGTCATCGTGCGCCAGATGCTGCAAAAGTGGGAAATCCAGGAATCTGGTGATACCACGCTGCTCAAAGGCGAACATGTCGACAAGCAGGAGTTTGATCAGGCCAACGAAAAAGCGCTGTCCAAAGGCGGCCGTGTTGCCAAGGGCGAACCGATCTTGCTGGGTATCACCAAGGCATCCTTGCAGACCCGTTCGTTCATCTCTGCGGCGTCCTTCCAGGAAACCACACGGGTTCTGACCGAAGCATCGGTTCAGGGCAAGCGGGATAAACTGGTTGGCCTTAAGGAAAACGTGATCGTGGGTCGTTTGATCCCGGCGGGTACGGGCGGTGCGACCATGCAAATGCGCAAGGTTGCGTCGGACCGCGACAATGTCGTGATTGAGGCCCGCCGCGAAGAAGCCGAGGAAGCCGCTCGTCTGGCAGCCCCTGCACCAGCGGAGGATGTGGTGGGTGGCGATGTGTTCAGCACACCGATCATCGACGAGGAAAGCCGCGATTGATCATCTGATCGCTACTAAATAATCAAAGGCCCCCACGCAGATGCGAATGGGGGCCTTTTTTTTACCTATGCCGCGTAATAGGCTCTGGCAAAAGAACTGAGGCAGGGCAATGGCGGCGCGCTACAAGGTGCAGATCAAAGGGTTAGTGCGGTTTTCCTATCTGTCCGAGGGCGGTTTTGCCATGTCGGAGCAGGGGCAGGATGCCGTGCGCGATATCCTGTATGATCCAAAGCGGCTGGACCGCAGGTTTCACATGTTTGAAAATCTGGCGCTCCATTCGATCAGACGGCAAAAGAACCCGAACTTTAAGGTTGGTGTGCTGATCGGGGATAGCCTGCCGGATGCCGCGCGGGTGCGGCTGGAAAAAATGGTCGCGGATGTGCCGCAAATCCAGATCATATCGCTGCCGCCCTTGGTGCATTTCAACGCGATCCGACACGCTTTTGGCGAGATTGCGGACGATCCCGATGCGACCCACACTGCCACGTTCCGCTTGGACGATGATGATGCGATGCACCGCATTACCACCAACCGGATTGAAAAGCTGGCAACACCGCTTTTGCTGCTGCGTGATCCCAAAACGCCCTTTGCCATCGCATTTAACCGCGGGTTTTATTTTGATGTCGACAACAAGGATCATCCGATCACTGAATGGTACGAAAAAACCCCGTTGGGTGTGGGGCTGGCACTTGTGGCACCAGTCGATGACCCGATGAATGTATTCCGCCGCAACCATCGGAAAATTGGTGAATATTACGACTGCATGACCGAGGTGGAACGCCCGATGTTCATCCGATCGGTGCATATGGACAACGATTCAGGCGCGGCACCGACGGGACGTCAGGGTGAGATGACGCGCCGCGAGATTGATCGGGCTTTGAAGCTTGGTTTTGGCCGTACCCTGGATGAATTGAAGGCGCTTTAAATGTCACCAAATACGATTGGCGCGTTCCTGATGATGGCGTCGATGGCTTGCTTCACGCTAAATGATACACTGATCAAACTGACGGATGGCACGATCCCGTTGTTCCAGTTGATCTGTTTGCGCGGGCTACTGACGACGCTGCTGATCCTTGGCACCAAGGGACTGCTTGGCCCGATGCATCTGGATATCGCACAGCGTGACTGGGGATTTATTGCGCTGCGGTGCGCTGCCGAAATCGGTGCGGCGTATTTCTTTTTGTCGGCACTGATGAACATGCCCTTGGGCAATATATCGGCTATTCTACAGGTGGCCCCCTTGGCGATAACTTTGGCCTCGGCGGTGTTTCTGCGCGAGGCAGTGGGCTGGCGGCGGATGCTTGCGATTGCGGTCGGGTTTTTTGGGGTGATGCTGATTGTCAAACCGGGGGCCGAGGGGTTCAATGTCTGGTCGGTTTACGCTTTGATCTCTGTGTTGTGCGTGACTGTTCGCGACCTGTCGACGCGGCAATTGTCCAAGGCCGTGCCGGCAATGACGGTGACATTAGTAACGGCGGGGTCGATTACGATTGCTGCCGGGCTGGCGTCGTTGGGCGCGCCTTGGGTGTTGGTCTCGCAGGATATCGCGCTGCTGATTGCAGGCGCGTCGGTGTTTGTGCTCGGCGGGTATTTCTTTTCGATTCAGGTCATGCGGACGGGCGATGTGTCGTTTGTGGCGCCGTTCCGTTATACCGGACTGATCTGGGCGCTGGTGTTGGGGTGGTTCGTGTTTAGCGACTGGCCGGGGTGGATGACGCTGACGGGCGCGTTTATCGTGGTCAGCATGGGCATCTTTACGCTCTACCGCGAACGCAAGATTTCAGCCCGCTGAGAACACTTTGCGCACATGATCAATGTCGATGGCAAAGCGGTCGCGGAACATGGTTTCCTGTTCGGGGGTAAGCGGTTTAACAGATGAATCCCTGATCTGATTTTGACGGGAATCGTTTGAACTGTTGTGGCTGCGTACCCACATCGGCGGGTCGGGAAAGCTGATCGCGGGCATGAAGCGCGGGACTTTGTCATGGGCGTAATTCATGATTGTCAGGGGGTTGCCACCTTTGACGTACATGCCCAACGCGGCGGTATAAAACGGTCGAAACGTCTCGGTGGCGCGGATGCCGTCGGCGTCGAATTCGGCGACGTACCCGACGTTCCAATCCAGCGCTACGGTTTTATGCTGTCTGAGGAGTGGTGCGCAATCCTGCGCGGCCTTGCGCAGCTTTTCGATGAAATCCACCGCAATCGCGTCGTCATCGTCAAAACGGAATTGCAGGCAAGGCTCCGAGGGGTTCAACCGGGCCTCGTTCAGGATTTCTTTCATCACCTCACGCTGGTTGCGGGGGGGCTCCTTGTGGATAAGCGCTTGAGGAAAATCAGCAATCAGCGCCTCAAGCCGCGCTTCGTGACGGGCGGGTAACTGATCACCAATCACAATGATCAGACTGAAATCAGGATCGCTCTGCGCCTTCAGGCAGGGCAGGGCGATTGTCTCGAACAGGCGAAACCGCTCTTCGAGACGGCCCTCGGCATAGAGGTATGCGATACGCTCTTCGATGGTCTTATGTTCAACCTGAAAGCCACCGAATGCCGGATAGGAAAAGCGGCATAACCCGATGACTTGCATGTGACTGCCCCTTTTGCGGTTTGCGGTTTGTGGTATCAGTGGCGCAAATATGCAGGGCAACCTTGTCAGGTGGCAAGGTCAAATACCCGCCAAAAGTGCGTCGGTATAGTATCGGCCTATCATCTGTGTTGCCACTGTTGACACCCCGCAACCTAACCCCTATACGCCCGCATATCTCGGGAGCAGGTTCATACTTGCACGCCCCGCATCATTACTTGAGTGGTCACGACCCGGTCTAATGCTGATCCGGTCCTCTGTAGCCCCACCGCCTCGTTTTCCTCGGTACGGGAACATGGCGGTGAAATTGCTTTGTTTAACGCAAAGCTTTGATACCGAACCGCATGGGGATACCCCCATGTTTGAAATGTGAAGCTAAACGGGGATAAAACCGGAATGCCAACGATCCAACAGCTGATCCGCAAGCCGCGCCAGCCGAAAATCAAACGCTCGAAGTCGCAGCACCTCGAGTCCTGTCCACAAAAACGTGGCGTGTGTACGCGCGTTTATACAACCACACCGAAAAAGCCGAACTCGGCCATGCGTAAGGTTGCCAAAGTGCGCCTGACAAACGGTTTCGAAGTGATCTGCTATATCGGCGGTGAAAGCCACAACCTTCAGGAGCACTCTGTGGTTCTGATCCGCGGCGGTCGTGTAAAAGACCTTCCCGGTGTGCGCTATCACATCCTGCGCGGTGTGCTTGATACGCAAGGCGTGAAAGATCGCAAGCAGCGTCGTTCCAAGTACGGTGCCAAGCGTCCGAAGTAATTCACGGGTGGAGGATGCCTCCACCTTACCTATGTTTCGTAAGGTGGGGTTCGACCCCGCCCCCGCAAAGAGGAAGACAACGATATGTCACGCCGTCACGCCGCTGAAAAACGCGAAGTACTGCCAGACGCCAAGTATGGTGATCTGGTTCTGACCAAATTCATGAACAACCTGATGATCGACGGCAAAAAGTCGGTCGCAGAGCGTATTGTGTACAACGCCATGACCCGCGTTGAAGACAAGATCAAACGCGCGCCGATCGAGGTGTTTCACGAAGCGCTGGAAAACATCCAGCCTTCCGTTGAAGTACGCTCGCGTCGCGTCGGTGGTGCCACCTATCAGGTGCCCGTCGAAGTGCGCCCCGAGCGTCGCGTCGCATTGGCGATCCGCTGGTTGATAAAAGCTGCTCGCGCACGCAACGAAAATACCATGGAAGAGCGCCTTGCAGGCGAATTGATGGACGCTGTCCAGTCCCGTGGTACAGCCGTTAAAAAGCGCGAAGACACCCACAAGATGGCCGACGCCAACAAAGCGTTCAGCCACTACCGCTGGTAAAAACAAAGGGCGGCATCGGTCGCCCTTGTCATCCCTTTACAGATATTTCGAGGAAGCAGCCCAATGGCACGCGACTATCCGCTCCAACGCTACCGTAACTTTGGCATCATGGCTCACATTGATGCCGGCAAAACCACGTGTTCCGAACGCATCCTGTTCTATACAGGCAAATCCCACAACATCGGTGAGGTGCATGATGGCGCCGCGACGATGGACTGGATGGAGCAGGAACAGGAACGCGGGATCACCATTACATCCGCCGCGACCACCACATTCTGGCAGCGCCAGGAAGACCCTACTGAGGATGGCACATCCGACACCAAGTACCGGATGAACATCATCGACACCCCCGGCCACGTTGACTTCACAATCGAAGTCGAGCGTTCGCTTGCGGTGCTTGATGGCGCGATCTGTGTTCTGGATGCCAACGCCGGTGTTGAGCCGCAGACCGAAACCGTTTGGCGTCAGGCCGACCGGTACAAGGTGCCGCGCATTGTGTTCGTCAACAAAATGGACAAGATCGGCGCGGATTTCTTTAACTGCGTCAAGATGATCAAAGACCGCACAGGTGCGATCCCTGCGCCGATCCAAATTCCGATCGGTTCCGAAACCGAACTGGAAGGTATGGTTGACCTCGTCACCATGGAAGAATGGGTCTGGGAAGGCGAAGATCTGGGCGCGTCCTGGGTGCGCAAGCCGATCCGTGACAGCCTCAAGGCTTCTGCCGACGAATGGCGTGCCAATCTGATCGAGATTGCGGTCGAGATGGACGATCAGGCGATGGAAAACTATTTGATGGATGGCGCAGAGCCGACTGTCGATGAATTGCACGACCTGATCCGCAAGGGCACGTTGGCGATCAAGTTTATTCCGGTGCTCTGTGGTTCTGCGTTCAAGAACAAGGGTGTTCAGCCGCTCTTGAACGCTGTGGTTGACTATCTGCCCAGCCCGCTGGACGTTGTCGACTACATGGGCTTTAAGCCCGGCGACGAAGAAGAAGCACGTGTTATCCCGCGCCGCGCGGATGATAACATGCCGTTCTCCGGTCTTGCGTTCAAAATCATGAACGACCCATTTGTGGGCTCGCTGACCTTCACACGCATCTATTCAGGCAAGCTCAAAAAGGGTGACAACCTGATCAACTCGACCAAGGGCAAGAAAGAGCGCGTCGGTCGTATGATGATGATGCACTCGATCAACCGTGAAGAGATCGAAGAAGCATGGGCAGGCGACATCATTGCACTTGCAGGTCTGAAAGACACCACAACGGGCGACACGCTGTGCGATCCGTCCGATCCGGTGGTTCTGGAAACGATGACCTTCCCCGAGCCGGTGATCGAGATTGCGGTCGAGCCAAAGACCAAAGCCGACCAAGAAAAAATGTCGGCAGGTCTGGCACGTCTTGCAGCCGAAGATCCATCCTTCCGTGTGGAGACCGACATCGAGTCCGGTCAGACCATCATGAAGGGCATGGGCGAATTGCACCTGGACATCCTCGTGGACCGTCTGAAGCGCGAATTCAAAGTGGAAGCCAACATCGGTGCCCCACAGGTTGCATACCGTGAAACCGTCAGCCGTGAAGCCGAGATTGTCTACACCCACAAGAAACAGTCGGGTGGTTCGGGTCAGTTTGCCGAAGTTAAGTTGATCATCACACCAACAGAGCCGGGCGAAGGTTATTCGTTCGAGTCTCGTGTTGTCGGTGGGTCGGTGCCCAAGGAATACATCCCGGGCGTTGAAAAGGGCATCCGCTCTGTTATGGACTCCGGTCCATTGGCGGGCTTCCCTGTGATCGACTTCAAGGTGGCGCTGATCGAGGGTAAATACCACGATGTTGACTCTAGCGTTCTGGCATTTGAAATCGCGGCCCGTATGGGTATGCGTGAAGGCATGCGCAAAGCGGGTGCCAAGTTGCTGGAACCGATCATGAAGGTCGAAGTGATCACACCTGAAGAATATACAGGTGGTATCATCGGCGATCTGACATCGCGTCGCGGTCAGGTTCAGGGTCAGGATACACGCGGTAACGCGATTGCAATCGACGCATTCGTGCCGCTTGCAAACATGTTCGGCTATATCAATACGTTGCGGTCGATGTCGTCGGGTCGTGCGAACTTCTCGATGCAGTTCGATCATTACGAGGCGGTTCCGCAGGCCATCTCTGACGAGATTCAAGCCAAATTTGCATGACGCGAGGGTGGGCCACGGCCCACCTTACACCACAAGACGTAAGGTGGATTTAAATCCACTAAACTAAAACATAATCAAGGAGACCTCCCCATGGGTAAGGCAAAGTTTGAACGCAATAAACCACATGTTAACATTGGTACAATTGGCCATGTTGACCACGGCAAGACGACGCTGACAGCGGCGATCACCAAGTATTTTGGTGAATTCAAAGCGTATGACCAGATCGACGGCGCGCCCGAGGAAAAAGCCCGCGGGATCACGATTTCGACTGCACATGTCGAGTATGAAACCGAGGCGCGCCACTATGCGCATGTCGATTGCCCCGGCCACGCGGATTATGTCAAGAACATGATCACCGGTGCGGCGCAGATGGACGGCGCGATCCTGGTTGTGAACGCGGCTGACGGCCCGATGCCACAGACGCGCGAGCACATCCTGCTTGGCCGTCAGGTCGGCATCCCGACGATGGTTGTGTACATGAACAAGGTGGATCAGGTTGACGACGATGAATTGCTCGAGCTGGTCGAGATGGAAATTCGTGAATTGTTAAGCAAATACGAATATCCTGGCGATGATATGCCAATCATTCCGGGTTCCGCGCTGCACGCGATGAACGGCACGCGCCCCGAGATTGGTGAAGAATCCATTCGTGCGTTGATGAAGGCCGTGGATGAATACATCCCGACACCTGCACGCGCGGTTGACCAGCCGTTCCTGCTGCCGGTCGAGGATGTGTTCTCGATCTCTGGCCGTGGGACAGTTGTGACCGGCCGCATCGAGCGTGGCGTGATCAACGTCGGCGACAGCATTGAAATCGTGGGCATCCGCGACACCAAGACAACGACCTGTACCGGTGTCGAGATGTTCCGCAAGCTGCTGGACCGTGGTGAGGCAGGCGACAACGTCGGCGTCCTGCTGCGCGGTATCGAGCGTGAAGGTGTCGAGCGCGGTCAAGTGCTGTGCAAGCCGAAGTCGGTCATGCCGCACACCAAGTTCGAGGCCGAAGCGTACATTCTGACCAAGGAAGAGGGTGGCCGTCACACGCCGTTCTTTGCCAACTACCGTCCACAGTTCTACTTCCGCACCACGGATGTGACCGGCACGGTTAACCTGGCCGAGGGCACAGAAATGGTGATGCCGGGCGACAACCTGAAGTTCGACGTCGAGTTGATCGCGCCGATCGCGATGGAGCAGGGTTTGCGCTTTGCGATCCGCGAAGGCGGCCGGACTGTTGGCGCTGGTGTTGTGTCGAAGATTACGGAGTGATTTGAGATCAACACCGGTGGCTGCCCTGTGGCAGTCGTTCCCCTTGAGGAACGATGAGAGCAGGGCGGACACACCTATCGTTTAGGCGATGGCACACGGTTGTTATTGACAGGCAAAAGGCCGCTCCGGATGGGGCGGCCTTTTTGCATACGAGCTTGCACTGAGGTGGTGCCAGTTGTTCCTCATGAGGAATGATGAGATCTGAGTGTTTGAAAGCAGATGTGATTATTGAGTAAGGTCGCTTCAGAAGCGACGGCCTGTTCTGCGCTATGGCTGTTCTTAAGTGGGTATGTTAATTTTCTAAAATGCCAGATTTCAGTAAGTATATCGTCTACGTTGACGAAAGCGGTGACGCAAATTGGAATGCGAAAGAGGAGTACCCTCTCTTATGTGTAAACTACTGTTTGTTTGAGAAAGATTACTACCTTGAGAAATTGATTCCAAAATTTAACAGATTGAAATTTGAATATTGGGGTAGCGACAATATAGTTTTGCATGAAAGGGATTTGCGCAAGACGGATAAGATCAAAGATGCAGCCGTGCGTTCCAAGTATGAATATCTTAGCGGGTCCCGTCGAGTAGAGTTTATGGACAATTTGAGTGAGCTTGTAAGGGCCGCTGAGTTTCGATGCTTTTCCGTCATTATCGACAAAAATGAAGTTCCAGAGAAGGATAAGGTTTTTGACCCTTACCACATTAGTCTTTCAAGAGGTTTCCGCCAGATACAGGATTACCTTCGAAGCGAGGAACCCGAACAGTTGAACAAAAAGCTCCACGTGGTATTTGAGAAGCGTGGAAACAGCGATGATGCAGCGTTAAGTACGGCGTATCAACAGATTACTCTTCAGGGATCATTGCTCGCGCCTATCTCTGGCTATGAATTTTCTAACTTTCATCTTGAAATGATGGACAAAAAGAGCAACTCCACGGGATTACAAATTGCCGACCTAACGGCTAGGCCGATTGGGAACCATTATCTTCATGCCTCAGGTCAGAGGGCAAAAACTGATCAGAGAGCGATTGAAATTCTGCTACAGAAACTACATTATTGTTCGGGTACAATTTGTGAGGCTGGAAAATATGATGTATTTCACCAGAGCCTATAAAATCTAAAGGCGAGCCGAAGCTCGCCAATAGACGGACGGTTACACCATCCCATTACTGTTCTTACATATAGCATCAAGTGACCAACTTTTCAATAACTGAAATCCCTTCATTGATCCCCCTTGCCACCTCCCCCACCTTCCCCTATAGCCCACCTACTGACTCGGGGTGCGCCTAGAACGCGCCCCGCTTCACTTAAACCAAGACGCGATGAGGCGGGCGGATGAGCCACCCCCCTCCAATCCGTTGACATCCCAATCATAAGGGATATGCACATGGCTGCTAGCCAGAACATCCGTATCCGCCTCAAGGCGTTTGATTTCCGGGTGCTTGATGCTTCCACTCAGGAAATCGTCAACACTGCCAAACGTACAGGCGCATCTGTTCGCGGTCCGATTCCGCTGCCGAACAAGATCGAAAAATTCACCGTTTTACGTGGACCCCACGTAGACAAAAAATCCCGTGACCAGTTTGAAATCCGCACGCACAAGCGTTTGCTGGATATCGTTGATCCGACCCCCCAGACCGTGGACGCGCTGATGAAGCTCGACCTGGCCGCTGGTGTGGATGTCGAGATCAAGTTGCAGTCGTAAGGGAGGGCGTAGGTTATGTTACGCTCAGGCGTTATTGCAAAAAAGATGGGCATGACCCGTCTGTTCATGGAAGACGGCAAGCAGATTCCTGTAACCGTTCTTCAGCTCGATAACCTTCAGGTTGTTGCACAGCGTACCATCGAGAAGGACGGCTATCTGGCTGTTCAGCTTGGTGCAGGTACGGCAAAGGTAAAGCGGACGTCACAGGCGATGCGCGGTCACTTTGCAGCGGCAAAGGTTGAACCAAAGCGCAAGGTTGCGGAATTCCGTATTGATGCGGAAGCGATGCTGGACGTGGGTGAGGAAATCATCGCGGACCATTACTTTGCAGGCCAGTATGTTGACGTTGCTGGTACATCCATCGGTAAGGGTTTCCAAGGCGCGATGAAGCGTCATAACTTTGGCGGTTTGCGCGCGTCACACGGTGTGTCCGTGTCGCACCGTTCGCACGGTTCTGTCGGTCAGTGTCAGGATCCGGGCAAGGTTTTCAAAGGCAAGAAGATGGCCGGTCATATGGGTTCTGCCCGCGTGACCACCCAGAACCTTGAGGTTGTTAAAACCGATACGGCCCGTGGTCTCATCATGGTCAAAGGTGCCGTTCCCGGCTCCAAAGGTGGGTGGGTCACTGTCAAGGATGCGGTGAAAAAGCCGTTCCCAGATTCAGCGATTTTGCCAGCTGCCTTGCGGTCCGCCGCCAAGGAAGCCGCGAAAGCCGCAGATGAGGCCGCCGCAGCCGCCGCAGCCGAAGCCGAAGCAGAAGCAGCACGCCTTGCAGAAGAGCAGGCAGCGCAGGAAGCCGAGCAGCTGAAAGCCGCAGAAGCGTCCATCGATTCCGATAAGGACAAAGCTGGCGATCAGAGCGAAACGCTTGATCCGTCCGCTGATGAAACCAAGAAAGAAGGTGACGCATGAAACTAGATGTCATCAAGCTCGATGGCGGCAAGGCCGGATCGATAGACCTGGACGAGGCCCTGTTCGGTCTTGAGCCACGCGCCGATATCCTGCACCGCGTCGTCCGCTGGCAGCGTAACAACGCACAAGCCGGTACGCACAAGGTCAAGACGCGTCGTGAAGTGTCTTACTCCACCAAGAAGATCTATCGCCAGAAGGGCACCGGCGGCGCACGCCACGGCGCACGTTCTGCACCGATCTTCCGTGGGGGTGGTATTTATAAGGGTCCAACGCCCCGCAGCCACGGTCACGAGCTGACCAAGAAGTTCCGCAAACTTGGCCTGCGCCACGCGCTGTCTGCCATGATGAAGTCGGGTTCCTTGGTTATCATTGATGATGCGTCATCCGATGGGAAAACCGCCGCTTTGGCCAAACAGGTGAAATCCTTAGGTTGGAAGCGGACGTTGATCATTGATGGTGCGACCGTGAATGAACAGTTCCTGCAAGCCGCGCGTAACATTGAAGGTCTGGATATCCTGCCGACAATGGGCGCAAACGTATACGACATCCTCAAGCGTGATACACTTGTCATCACAAAAGCGGGTATCGAAGCACTGGAGGCCCGTTTGAAATGACCGCCAAGCACACACACTACGACGTGATCCGCAAGCCGATCATCACGGAAAAGGCCACCATGGCATCAGAGCATAACGCCGTTGTGTTCGAAGTCGCGATGGAGAGCAACAAGCCGATGATCAAAGAGGCCGTCGAGGCGCTCTTTGGGGTCAAGGTGAAGGCCGTGAACACGACCATCACCAAAGGCAAGGCCAAGCGTTTCCGGGGCCGGATGGGCCGTCGGAAAGACGTCAAGAAGGCATATGTTACCCTCGAAGAAGGTAATACAATCGACGTGTCTACGGGGCTGTAACGCTCCGCTGGATACCTGATGAACAAAGGGCCCTCCGTGCACGCGGGGGGCCTTTTGCATGTGCGGCGGGTTATCGCACGTCGATGATGTGCGCTTGCTATCTGTAGCGATCCGGTGCATAGGGGCGGTGCGACGTTACTATATCTATCGGAATTACTGCTCCTTACGGCTCAGTCTTACGATCTATCAATGACTTAGCCGACCTGCCGCATCCTGCGGGCAGTTAAATTAAGGAATACACTAATGGCCACTGGTACAGTAAAATGGTTCAACACCACTAAAGGTTTCGGTTTTATCGCTCCCGATGGCGGCAGCAAAGACGTGTTTGTACACATCTCTGCCGTTGAGCAAGCAGGCCTCACAGGTCTGTCCGATGATCAGAAAGTTACTTTCGACATCGAAGCCGGCCGTGACGGTCGTGAATCAGCGACAAACATCTCGCTGGCGTAAGCTGGTGTTGGCTCCGTCAGGGGCTGATGTTTGAGAGAATTTGAAGGGCGTGGCTTTGGGGCCGCGCCTTTTTTATTGTATGCTTGAAAAATAAACAGGTATAGCTTAGCTATAGCTTAGTCATAATTTAGAGCCCATGCCATGCAAGCCTCGGTCCATGAAGCGAAAACCAATCTGTCGAAACTGATCGAAGCCGCAGAGCGCGGCGAGCGGGTAGTAATCACGCGGCATGGGGTGCCCGTGGCAGAGGTGGTTCCGGCGAAGAAGAACAAGGTAAAGTTTGGTATCTTGGCGAAAGAACTTGGTGGCCGGGTTCCTGACGCGTTTCTGGAACCGATGACTGAAGAAGAGTTGAAAGACTGGGAAGGCGAGTGAGCGCCTACCTTCTCGATACCAATGCATTCTCGATGGTGTTGGCGGGCGATCCCCGATTGTCCAAGCGCGTGAGAACTATGATTGAGAACGCGGATCGCATAGCGGTGAGCGCTATCAGCTTTTACGAGATTGGTCAGAAAGTGCGGATCGGAAAGTGGGCAGAAATGGAACCGCTTGTTGTCGATATGCATGAGCGCGCAGCTGAAATGGGTTTTGACCTGGTTTCGATCACCGTAGGCGTTGCGCGGGATGCAGGGTTGCTGGACTGGAGCCACCGTGACCCGTTTGACCGGATAATTGCGGCGGTGGCGTTGCAGGAAGGCGTGGCGGTGGTGTCATCGGATGCAGCGTTTGATGCGGTGGGAGTTGAGCGGGTTTGGTGATGTGGGGTCCGCCGAGGAGAGCTTTCTTTTTCAACCTAAATGCAAAAACGGTGGTTCTCTCGCGCCAAGAGGTGAGGCGAACGTTCTGTTATCTCGACCGATAAAACCTCTATTTACACGCCGCTCTTACAACAAAATACGAAATACTACCCTCTACCAATGCCGACATTTTAGAACGGTCATTTACGCTCGCGATTGCTTCTTCGAGGGAGTCGCCTTCGCCCATGTAACGAAAAGTACTGTTGGTGCAATTTACTTCCCTAATCGCATAACTTGTACCGCTAGGCCCATCTCTTTTTGAAATAACCATCAGCGCACTTCTACCCAGCCCAACATCATCCACCACAATTGCATATTGAGCAGATGGATCGGACGGTACGCTAATCATTTCTGCGGCAGCCGCTTTCACAGATGAAATTGCAACTAAGGAAAGAGTTGTCGCTAAAAGTAGTTTCATGGTCAATTCCGCGCATTGTAGTTAGACTATTTATAGAATGGTCGCTGTGAGTTCCGAAAGCAATCTTATTATTGGCGCGGACGATCTCAAAATGCCTGTGAGACAATGTACGAGCTTCTACCACTTGACCCGCACCGCCATCCCCCCTAAACGACCCCATCGGCACTGGCCTCGGATTCGTCCGGGGCTTTGCCTTTGTTTATGGACGGTGGGCCACGCGCCCATCTTACGTAAGGCGGAGTTCACTCCACCACACCAAACCGGGCACCTACGGGGGCCTATAAACCAAGCCAGCCTCAAAGCTGGCGCACAAGCAAAACGGAAAGTCACAACATGGCACTCAAGTCGTACAAACCGACGACGCCGGGCCAGCGTGGGCTGGTACTGATTGACCGTTCGGAGCTTTGGAAAGGTCGCCCTGTCAAGGCCCTCACTGAGGGACTTAGCAAGCACGGCGGACGGAACAACACCGGACGGATCACAATGCGTCGAAAAGGTGGGGGTGCAAAGCGCCTTTACCGCATCGTTGATTTCAAGCGTAACAAGCTGGACATGTCCGCTGTTGTCGCGCGGATCGAATATGACCCGAACCGGACCGCGTTTATCGCACTCATTCAATACGAAGATGGCGAGCAGGCTTATATCCTGGCACCGCAGCGTCTGGCTGTGGGTGACAAGGTCATCGCCGGCAAGAAGGTCGATATCAAGCCCGGCAACGCGATGCCGTTCTCTGGTATGCCCATCGGTACAATCATCCACAACATCGAGATGAAGCCCGGCAAGGGTGGTCAGATCGCGCGTGCAGCTGGCACATATGCCCAGTTTGTTGGTCGTGATGGTGGCTACGCCCAGATCCGCTTGTCGTCTGGTGAACTGCGTCTGGTGCGTCAGGAATGTATGGCCACTGTTGGTGCCGTATCGAACCCCGACAACTCCAACCAGAACTACGGTAAAGCGGGCCGCATGCGTCACAAGGGCATCCGCCCGTCTGTGCGCGGTGTCGTGATGAACCCGATCGACCACCCGCACGGTGGTGGTGAAGGCCGGACCTCTGGTGGTCGTCATCCGGTTACGCCTTGGGGCAAGCCGACTAAGGGTGCAAAAACCCGGAACAAGAAAAAAGCGTCAAGCGCTCTGATCATCAGATCGCGCCACGCCAAGAAGAAGGGGCGTTAATTTATGTCTCGTTCAGTATGGAAAGGCCCGTTTGTTGACAGCTATGTCCTCAAAAAGGCCGAAGCGTCACGTGAAAGCGGCCGCAACGAAGTGATCAAGATCTGGTCGCGACGCTCTACGATCCTGCCACAGTTTGTTGGCCTGACGTTCGGCGTGTACAACGGTCGCAAGCACATCCCTGTAAACGTCAGCGAAGACATGATTGGTCAGAAGTTTGGTGAATATTCGCCAACACGGACCTACCTCGGTCATGCCGCCGACAAAAAAGCGAAGCGGAAATAAGCCATGAGCAAGGATAAAAATCCCCGCCGCGTGGCAGACAACGAAGCACGTGCCAAACTGCGCATGTTGCGGACGTCGCCGCAGAAACTGAACCTCGTTGCCGCATTGATCCGTGGCAAGAAAGTGGACAAGGCGTTGACCGACCTCACTTTCAGCAAAAAGCGGATCGCAGCAGATGTGAAGAAATGTCTTCAGTCCGCGATTGCGAATGGCGAAAACAACCACAACCTTGATGTGGACGAATTGGTCGTTGCCGAAGCCTATGTCGGCAAGAACCTGATCATGAAGCGGGGCCGCCCGCGTGCGCGTGGCCGTTTTGGCAAGATCGTCAAGCCGTTCTCGGAAATCACAATCGTCGTGCGTCAAGTTGAGGAGCAAGCATAATGGGTAACAAAGTAAACCCGATCGGTATGCGCCTTCAGGTCAACCGTACGTGGGACAGCCGCTGGTATGCCGACACAAAGGACTATGGTGATCTTCTGCTTGAAGACCTCGCCATCCGCGCCTTTGTTAAGAAAGAGTGCGCACAAGCTGGTATCAGCCGTGTGATAATCGAGCGTCCGCACAAGAAGTGCCGCGTCACGATCCACACGGCCCGTCCCGGTGTGATCATCGGCAAAAAAGGTGCAGACATCGAAGGTCTGCGTCAGAAGATTGCCAAGATCACCAAGTCTGACCTGCACCTCAACATCGTTGAGGTCCGCAAGCCGGAACTGGACGCTGCACTGGTTGGTGAAAGCATTGCACAGCAACTGGAACGCCGGGTGTCTTTCCGCCGCGCCATGAAACGTGCCGTGCAGAACGCCATGCGCATGGGTGCCCTGGGAATCCGGTGTAACCTTGCCGGTCGTTTGGGTGGCGCAGAGATTGCGCGGACGGAATGGTATCGCGAAGGTCGCGTGCCGTTGCACACACTGCGTGCCGACATTGATTATGCCCATGTCGAGGCGATGACTGCTTATGGCATCATCGGTATCAAGACGTGGATCTTTAAGGGTGAGATCATGGAACATGATCCGTCCGCTCATGATCGCAAGTTGCAGGAACTTCAAGACGGCCCAGCACCTCGCGGTGCCGGCGGTCGGCGTTAAGGGGGAATGACAGATGTTACAACCAAAACGCACTAAATTCCGCAAGCAACACAAAGGCAAGATCAAGGGTCTGGCAAAGGGTGGGTCTGACCTGAACTTTGGCACCTACGGTCTTAAGGCGACCGAGCCTGAGCGTGTCACCGCACGCCAGATCGAAGCCGCCCGTCGTGCCATGACGCGTCACATGAAGCGTCAAGGCCGCGTCTGGATCCGGATTTTCCCGGATCTGCCAGTCACGTCAAAACCAACCGAAGTCCGTATGGGTAAAGGTAAAGGTTCTGTCGATTTCTGGGCCTGCCGGGTCAAGCCGGGTCGGGTGATGTTCGAGATCGACGGCGTAAATGATGACGTCGCGCGTGAAGCGTTGCGTCTGGCGGCGATGAAGCTGCCGATCAAGACGCGTGTTGTTGTTCGGGAAGACTGGTAGAGGCGGGCTAAACCCCGCCCTACGGTAGGCCGGCTTTAGCCCGGCTTATATTGCCGAAAAAGAAAAACCCCTGTTGCGCAAGCTGCGGGGGTTTTTCGTTAGGACGCTCACCTGTTATAAACTGTTATTGCTATCATACTTGCTTGGCACGTCTATTCGCTGCACACTCTATCCATATCCTCTCGTATCAGGAAATAGGCTTTGAAACTCGATAGTCCCACAGTTCTTGGCGCTTTTAGCGAAGAGGATGCCATGAAATTATCTGGTGTGTCCCTTCACCAGTTGCGGCATTGGGACAGAATAAATTTGCTTTCAGCGAGTTATTCTCAGGCTGATCGAAGACAGGCATACAGCAGAGTGTATTCTTTTAGGGATTTAGTATCTTTAAGAGTTCTCAACTTACTTAGGAACAACCACAAAGTATCACTTCAACACCTCCGCAATGTTGCCGGAAAACTTGCACATTTGGGCGACGAAAAATGGACTAAGACCACTCTGTATGTTTTAGGTAGAAGGGTTGTTATTGATGATCCAAAGACACTTGAGAGACACGAAGTTGTTAGTGGGCAGAGGGTACTTGATATCCCGCTGAAGGCCGCGATATCTGATACTTTAGATGCGATCAAACGCGAAAATTCACGTAGCAAAGAAGAACAGGGTAAGATTATAAAAAAGAGATTCTTGCTTAACAGCCAACCTGTCTTTCAAGGAAGCCGAGTTCCAGTTTCTGCGGTAAATAATTACATTAAACGTGGCTATTCGGATGATGACATTATTATGGAGTTTCCCGATTTAACTGTTGCGGACATAACTGAAGCGCGAAAGCTCAGATCGGCAGATGCCGCGTGAGGTATTGAGTAAATTCTTGAGTTTCTTACAGACGTGAATGTTCCCGATTCAGTTGGAAACTACTTGGCCGCAAGAGGCCATGATGTTGTCCGCGTTCGAGATATCATGGCAAATGATACGAAAGACCCGATCATTGCAGAAGCGGCAATGCAGGCAAGAAAAATACTTGTTAGCTGGGACAAGGACTTTAATCATCAGAGGTTTTTGAAAGAACGATATAGGCAGCTAAATCGCATTGGCTTTAGTTGTCCAGAACCAGACGGAGCGGCTCGACTTGCCCAAGTTATAGACTTAATTGAGTTTGCGTTTGATCGAAGCAGTGGCATTCCTGTCGCTATCAAGATAGCTGGTGATAAGGTTCAAATTCGTGATCAACCTCATCAGTGATTGTTAATAGTTACGTATGTTCTGTCGCCGCCCCACGACTCTGAAAGGCCATCCCTATGAAACAAGTCCCCAAGCCCACCACAGACGCCGACCTCATCAAAGCATTCCTCGACAAAGGCGGCTCTGTCAAAAAAGGCAAGACCAAGCCGATGCCGGACGACCTTGGGCTTAGCAACAATCAATGGGGTAATAAGCTGACCAAAGAGGAAAAGGCGCACAAAAAGGCGCTTGAGGAAGATATCAAGAAGGGCAGATAGCCTTTCGGTCCAGTCTATCATTCCCAACGGTAGTTAAAACTCACCGAAATGCGGTCCTCTTCGACCATGTTCATCGGCACCTCATGGCGCAGCCAGCTTTCCCACAACAACACATCACCGACTTTCGGGGCCACATAGATAAACTGCCGCAATTCCTCGGGCGCGTCTTTGAGGCGGGCAGGGGCGGCCATCATCATCGCCAGCCGCGGGTCTTCGAATTTGATCGCGCTTGCGCCTTCGGGCATCGCGACATAGGTGGTGCCGGAAATCACCGAATGGGGATGGATGTGCGCGGTGTGAATGCCGCCTTGGGGCAGGATGTTGATCCAGATGTCCTCAAGTTTCAGCTTTTTGCCATCCAGATCAAAGGCGAGATCCTTGGCAAAGGCTTTGACGTGTTTATCAAGCACTTTTTTCAGGTCTTTGAAGATCGGAAAGCGCCACGGCAGGTCAGTGAGGGACGCATAAGAGGTGTAGCCTGGAAAGTCATTTTCGGCGGACCAGTTTTGGCCCGCCTCGTCGTCTTCGGCGATGGAGAGACAGGAGTCTTCAAGTTCTTCCGCGTCAATTGCTGTGCCGTGTTCGGATAGGGCCGCGTGATAGAGGCGGGTGGCGAAGAGGGATTTGATGTTTGTCATGGGTTTCTCAATTGCTGGATTGGCGCGTGGGTTACACCCACCCTACAGGCGAGCTATGGCGGGTGAAACCCGCGCGTGACACATGTGCACCGATAAAGGGTTGCGCCCTATGCGTAACCCCCCTATACGGCGCACTTCACCCCACTCCACCGGGAATCAGGGTCACGCGTAATGCGGCCCTCCGGTGATGTTGAAAAGGAAAATGGCGATGAAAGCCAGCGAACTGCATGACAAGACGCCCGATCAGCTTCGGGACGAGCTTGTTAACCTGAAAAAAGAATCCTTCAACCTGCGTTTCCAGCAAGCCACGGGCCAGTTGGAAAACCCTGCGCGTCTGCGTTCGGTCAAGCGTGACGTTGCACGTGTGCATACAGTCTTGAACCAAAAAGCTGCCGCCGCAGCATCCGCAGAATAAGGAGCCTTAAGAAATGCCAAAGCGTATATTGACAGGCACCGTTACGTCGGACGCCAACGCCCAGACCGTTACCGTATCCGTAGAGCGCCGCTTTACCCATCCGGTTCTGAAAAAGACCATTCGTAAGTCCAAGAAATATCGGGCCCACGATGAGAACAACACATTCAAGGTTGGGGATTCTGTCCGCATCATCGAATGCCCGCCACGTTCCAAAACCAAGCGTTGGGAAGTGTTGACCGCGGAAGCGTAAACACCAACCAACTTAATCGAAACCCTGGGGATCAGCCACGCATCGGCCCCCAAAGGTCGGGAGAAACAAAATGATCCAGATGCAGACCAATCTTGATGTTGCTGACAACTCAGGCGCACGCCGGGTTCAGTGCATCAAGGTATTGGGTGGTTCCAAGCGTAAGTACGCATCCGTCGGCGACATCATTGTCGTGTCGGTCAAGGAAGCCATCCCTCGCGGTCGTGTGAAAAAAGGCGACGTCCGTAAGGCCGTTGTTGTTCGCACCGCCAAAGAAGTCCGTCGCGACGATGGCACAGCCATCCGTTTTGACAGCAATGCCGCCGTAATCCTCAATAACAACAACGAGCCCGTAGGTACACGTATCTTTGGACCGGTTGTGCGTGAGTTGCGTGCTAAAAACTTCATGAAGATCATCTCGCTTGCGCCGGAGGTGCTGTAATGGCTGCTAAACTTCGCAAAGGTGACAAGATCATCGTGTTGGCTGGTAAGGACAAAGGCAAAACAGGCAAGATCACGTCTGTTGATCCAAAGTCGAACAAAGCCATCGTAGACGGCATCAACGTGTCGATCCGTGCCACACGTCAAAGCCAGGAAAGCCAGGGGGGCCGTATCCCCAAGGCGATGCCGATTGATTTGAGCAACCTCGCAATTGCAGATGCCAACGGCAAAGCAACACGCGTCGGTTTCAAGATGGACGGCGACAAAAAAGTCCGTTTCGCCAAGACAACAGGGGATGTGATCTGATGCTTGATGCTGCAACATATACGCCTCGTCTCAAGGCCGTTTACAAAGACACCATCCGCGCCGCGTTGACAGAGGAATTTGGGTACAAGAACGGGATGCAAATCCCGCGCTTGGACAAGATTGTTCTGAACATCGGCTGTGGTGCTGCTGCTGTGCGTGACAGCAAGAAAGCCAAATCTGCGCAAGAAGATCTGTCGCTGATCGCAGGCCAAAAGGCCCTGACGACCATCGCCAAGAAATCTATCGCGGGCTTCCGTGTACGTGAAGAGATGCCAATGGGTGCAAAAGTGACCCTGCGCGGCGATCGCATGTACGAATTCCTTGATCGTCTGATCACGGTTGCAATGCCTCGTATCCGCGACTTTCGCGGCGTATCGGCAAAGTCTTTTGATGGGCGTGGCAACTATGCCATGGGCCTCAAAGAGCACCTCGTGTTCCCTGAAATCGATTTCGATAAAATCGACGAAAACTGGGGAATGGATATCGTGATCGCCACAACGGCGAAAACCGACGACGAAGGCAAGGCGCTGTTGAAAGCTTTCAACATGCCCTTCACCTCGTAAGCGGAAGGAATAGACATGGCTAAGAAATCTATGATTGAGCGCGAGAAAAAGCGCGAAGCACTGGTCAAGAAGTTCGCTGCAAAGCGCGCTGCCTTGAAGGCGATCGTAAGCGACCAGGAAAAGCCGATGGAAGAGCGTTTTCGCGCGTCTTTGGCTTTGGCGAAACTGCCCCGCAACTCTTCGGCTGTGCGTTTGCACAACCGATGCCAGCTGACAGGCCGTCCACACGCTTATTATCGTAAACTGAAAATTTCGCGGATCGCGCTGCGGGATCTTGGCTCTGCTGGCCAAATCCCCGGCATGGTCAAGTCAAGCTGGTAAGGGAGCGCAATCAGATGAACGATCCTATCGCAGATATGCTGACACGCATCCGTAACTCTTCGATGCGCGGCAAATCCACAGTCATCACACCAGCCTCCAAGCTGCGTGCATGGGTGCTGGATGTGTTGGCGGACGAAGGCTACATCCGTGGCTATGAGAAAATGACTGGTAAAGACGGCCATCCGGCTATCGAAATCAGCCTTAAGTACTATGAGGGCGAACCTGTTATTCGCGAACTCAAGCGGGTCTCGAAGCCCGGTCGCCGCGTCTATATGGGCGTCAATGACATTCCGGTGGTCCGTCAGGGCCTTGGCGTGTCGATTGTCTCCACCCCGATGGGTGTGATGTCGGATCAAAGTGCGCGCAGCCATAATATCGGCGGCGAAGTGCTCTGTACCGTATTCTAAGGAGAGCAAGATGTCTCGTATCGGTAAAAAACCAGTCTCGCTGCCCGCAGGTGTTTCGGCATCTGTAATTGGCCAGACCATTGAAGTAAAAGGCCCCAAAGGGACCAGAACTTTCAAAGCGACAGATGATGTCACGATCACGATTGAAGATAATTCAGTCTCGATCATGCCACGCGGAAAGTCCAAGCGCGCACGCCAGCAGTGGGGCATGAGCCGCACGATGGTTGCGAACCTGGTCACAGGCGTGACAGATGGCTTCAAGAAAGAGCTTGAAATTCAGGGTGTCGGTTATCGTGCTGCGATCACCGGGAACACGCTGAAACTGAACCTCGGCCTGTCACATGACGTGGATTACACCGCACCCGAGGGTGTGACTGTTACCGCGCCAAAGCAAACCGAAATCATTGTGGAAGGCATTGACGAACAGCTTGTTGGTCAGGTCGCTGCGAACATTCGCGCATGGCGCAAGCCCGAGCCCTACAAGGGCAAAGGTATCCGCTATAAGGGTGAGTTCGTCTTCCGCAAAGAAGGCAAGAAGAAGTAAGGACCGGGAACATGGCAAATACAAAAAGACAATTGTTCCTCAAGCGCCGCATGCGCGTCCGGAACAAACTTCGCAAAGTGAACGCAGGGCGCATGCGCCTTTCGGTTCACCGCTCAAACAAGAACATCAGCGTTCAGTTGATCGACGATGTGAACGGTGTGACGCTTGCCGCCGCCTCGTCGCTTGAAAAAGCATTGGGCGTTGTGGGCAAGAACAACATCGACGCGGCCACTAAAGTGGGCACGGCAATTGCCGAGCGCGCCAAGAAGGCCGGCATTGATGCTGCATATTTTGACCGGGGCGGTTTTCTGTTCCACGGCAAGGTAAAGGCACTGGCAGATGCCGCACGCGAAGGCGGTTTGAAGATCTAAGACGCGGGGTGGGCCATGTGCCCACCTTACGTTTTGCGAGCTTGTAAGGTGGAGGCATCCTCCACCCACCAGAAGGGGGCATGAATTTGCCCTCTCGATGATCCGGGCCGCGAACGGCACTGGGATTGACCAATCACAGGGCGTGCGCGTCCGCAGACCAAGGAGGCCACACATGGCCAGAGACGAAAACCGAGGCGGCAATCGCCGCAACCAGCGTGAAGAGACGCCTGAGTTTCAGGACCGCCTTGTCGCGATCAACCGTGTGTCCAAGACTGTAAAAGGTGGTAAGCGCTTTGGCTTCGCTGCTCTGGTTGTTGTAGGCGATCAAAAAGGCCGTGTCGGCTTTGGCAAAGGTAAAGCGAAAGAGGTCCCTGAGGCCATTCGCAAAGCCGGTGAGCAAGCCAAGCGCCAGATGATCCGCGTCCAGCTGCGCGAAGGCCGCACCTTGCACCACGATATGGAAGGTCGCCATGGCGCTGGCCGCGTTGTGATGCGCCAGGCACCAGAAGGTACTGGTATCATCGCCGGTGGCCCAATGCGTGCCGTTTTCGAAATGCTGGGCATCAAGGACGTTGTGTCCAAGTCCATCGGGTCGCAGAACCCCTACAACATGATCCGCGCCACCATGGACGGATTGCGCAAGGAATCCTCGCCTCGCTCCGTCGCGCAGCGTCGCGGCAAGAAGGTTGCGGATATCCTGCCGAAGTCGGATGCACCTGCACCCGCTGAAACCGCGACCGAGGAGGCCTAAACCATGGCTAAAACAATTGTGATCAAGCAGATCGGTTCCCCGATCCGCCGCCCCGCAGACCAGAAAGCAACTTTGGTCGGTTTGGGTTTGAACAAAATGCACCGTGTGCGTGAATTGGAAGATACGCCGTCTGTTCGCGGCATGATCCGCAAGATTTCACACATGGTCGAGATTTTGGAAGAAAAAGGGTAACGATTTCTTCGAAGAAATCGGACTGGAGTTTTTGAAAACTCCATGGGCCTAAGATAGAGCGCCTCGTGGGAAACTGCGGGGCGTTTTTATTTGTGCTGAGTAACTTGCATAATGAATATACCTTATGTATATACATCCTTGAGGTCCAAACCTCGCGCAGAGTCTCAGACACTCAAGAAGAGAAGTTACAATGAAATATGCACCATTTGGCCCATTGGGTTCGGTACTTATGACAAAGAGCATCCTTAATGTTCGAGTGGAACGAGAAAAAGCGCGAGCAGAACCGCGCGAAACACGGTGTAGACTTTCTTGATGCGGCACTGATTTTTGAGGGACCGATCCTTGCTCGGGAAGACACCCGACAAGACTACGGCGAGACAAGATTGATCGCCCTCGGAATGGTAGACGGTGTTGTCTATGTCCTGACTTACACGATGCGGGGTGAAGTCACCCGGATCATCTCAGCTTGGCAAGGAGGCCGAAAAGAGCATGAGCGATATAAAGAGAGCTTCCCTTGAAGAATTGAGGGCGATGAAGTCGCGTGGAAAGATTGCCTCGCCAGATACGTCACATTCGGAGGCACAGCTTCCAGCTGATTTTTGGGATAATGCAGAAGTTCGACTGCCCAAAGCGAAGACGCCAATCAGCCTGCGTGTTGATCCTGATATTCTTGAGTATTTCAAGGCACAGGAAGGTGGCCATCTGACAAGGATGCACGCTGTTCTGCGGGCATATGTGGACGCGCATAAGAAATTTCACGCGGAGTAGGCTCACAGTTGAAGGTGTAACTGACTAAACCCTTGATCCCATGCCTACCCCGCACTATACGCCCCGAGTGGCCACAACCTCGCCACACAGAATCGTAACGCCGCGTCTGACCACTTCCCGTCGCTGGGGGTCATTTCCGGCAAAAGGAGAAGCGACATGAAACTACATGAATTATCCGATAACGAAGGCGCCACCAAGAAACGCAAGCGCGTTGGTCGTGGCCCGGGTTCCGGCACTGGTAAAACCGGTGGCCGTGGTATCAAAGGTCAGAAATCCCGTTCGGGTGTGGCGATCAAAGGGTATGAAGGCGGCCAGATGCCCCTCTACCAACGTCTGCCAAAGCGCGGCTTTAATAAGCCGAACCGCAAGTCCTATGCTGTTGTGAACCTTGGTCTGATCCAGAAATTCATCGACGCTGGCAAGATCGACGCGAAGAAGGCTATCGATGCGGGCGTATTGATCGGTTCCGGCCTCGTGCGCCGCGAGCTCGACGGTATCCGCGTGATGGCCAAGGGTGAGATTACCTCCAAGATCGACCTGCATGCTGTTGGCGCGTCCAAAGCTGCAATCGAAGCCGTGGAAAAAGCGGGCGGTTCATTGACCGTGACAGCACCAAAAGTGGCTCCGGCTTCCGAGTAATCCGGCCTTTAGGCTTGTGAGCGGGCGCGGTCCCGCTTACATACTTTCAAAGTTTTCCTTAATGCCGCCCGCCGGAAAACGGATAGGGGCGGCATTTTCGTTATAGAAAAGAGCCCTCACAATGGTATCTGCCGTCGAAAACATGGCCGCCAACACCAGCTGGTCCTCGCTGGGCAAGGCGACCGATCTTCGCAACCGTATCCTGTTCACGCTTGGCCTGCTGATCGTCTACCGCCTTGGCACGTTCATTCCCGTGCCTGGCATTGACGGTGGCGCGCTGCGCGACTTTATGGAGCAGGCGGGCCAGGGCATTGGCGGCATGGTATCCATGTTCACCGGGGGTGCGTTGGGGCGGATGGGTATCTTTGCCCTTGGGATCATGCCCTATATTTCGGCCTCGATCATCGTTCAGCTTTTGACCTCCATGGTCCCAAAGCTTGAGCAACTCAAGAAAGAGGGCGCACAGGGTCAGAAGAAGATCAACCAGTACACACGCTATGGCACCGTGGCGCTGGCGACATTGCAGTCTTACGGTCTGGCCGTGTCATTGGAAGCGGGTGATATCGCCGCTGATCCGGGCATGTATTTCCGCATCGCCTGTATGATCACACTTGTGGGCGGCACCATGTTCCTGATGTGGCTGGGTGAACAGATCACCGCGCGCGGCATTGGTAACGGAATTTCACTGATCATTTTCGTCGGCATCATCGCCGAGGTTCCGGCCGCGCTTGCCCAATTCTTTGCCTCTGGTCGGTCCGGTGCAATCAGCCCTGCGGTGATTGTAGCTGTGTTGGCGATGGTTATCGTCACCATCATGTTTGTGGTGTTCATGGAGCGCGCCTTGCGCAAGATCCATATTCAATACCCGCGCCGTCAGGTCGGTATGAAGATGTATGACGGCGGTTCCTCGCATCTGCCCGTCAAGGTGAACCCGGCTGGTGTTATCCCTGCGATCTTTGCGTCCTCCTTGCTGTTGTTGCCGGTCACAATCAGCACGTTCTCGGGTAATTCCACCAGCCCGGTGATGTCATGGCTGTTGGCCAACTTTGGCCCCGGTCAGCCGCTGTATCTGTTGTTCTTCATGGCGATGATTGTTTTCTTTGCTTATTTTTATACCTTCAACGTCAGCTTTAAGCCTGACGATGTGGCGGATAACCTCAAAAACCAGAACGGTTTTGTACCCGGTATTCGTCCGGGCAAGAAAACTTCCGAGTATCTGGAATATGTCGTTAACCGCGTCCTTGTTCTGGGTTCTGCTTATCTTGTTGCGGTTATGTTGCTGCCGGAAATCCTGCGTGGTCAGTTTGCTATTCCGTTTTACTTTGGCGGCACATCCGTGTTGATTGTGGTATCGGTCACGATGGACACGATCCAGCAAGTGCAAAGTCATCTGTTGGCACACCAATACGAAGGCCTGCTGGAACGCTCGCAATTGCGCGGGAAAGGCGCTGGTAAAAAAGGCCCTCGGAAAAAACGGAGCCCTGTGCGTAAATGAATATTATCCTTCTCGGGCCTCCCGGCGCAGGCAAAGGCACGCAGGCGCGCCATTTGGTTGAGACACGCGGCATGGTTCAGCTTTCGACAGGCGACATGCTGCGCGAGGCCAAAGACAGTGGCACCGAGATGGGGAATATGGTCGCGGGCGTGATGGCACGCGGCGAGTTGGTTACAGACGATATTGTGATCGGGCTGATCAAGGAAAAGCTGCAAGGCGGCAATGGTGGCGGGTTCATCTTTGACGGCTTCCCGCGCACGCTGGAGCAGGCAGATGCGCTGGGTCAATTAATGCAGGCCGAAGGCAAGACCCTGGACCACGTCATTGAGATGCGTGTTGACGACGCCGCCCTTGTGGACCGCATCACCGCGCGGTCGACCTGTGGTGGATGTGGCGAGGTTTACAACGACAACACCAAGCCGATCCCTGCGGATGGCAAGTGCACAAACTGCGGTAAAGAGAATGATTTCAAACGCCGCGCAGACGACAACGAGGAAAGCCTCAAAACCCGTCTGATGGCCTATTACAAACAGACATCGCCGCTGATCGGCTATTATTATGCCAAAGATATGTTGCAGGTGGTGAACGGTTTGGGCGCGATTGATGCAGTGCAGGGCGAGATTGCGGGCGCCTTAAAAAGTTAACAACAAAGAACTGCGCTCTTACTTTCAAGGTGCCTCTCGGCCTTCTTTTCGGCCTAAAATATTCCCGGGGGTTTGGGGGCTGGCCCCCGTGCTGCCCCTCCTTAACAACCCGCCTTGACGCCCCTGCCAAAACCCCCTAATCACCCCTATCTCTAACGAGAATCAAATTGCGACGAGGGTAGCGCCCGACATCGCAAGATCACCTGATCAGCTGTAGCCCGCAGGCCTCAATCGCCTCGGGCTTCATGTTGTGAAAAAAGGGTCTGGTATCACGGACCCGCAACGAAAAGGAATATGACACGTGGCACGTATTGCCGGCGTAAACATCCCGACTGCAAAGCGGGTTCCAATCGCCCTCACCTATATCACCGGTATCGGTAACACCTCCGCGAAAGCGATTTGCGAAGCAGTTGGCATTGATGCCAGCCGCCGCGTCAACGAGCTGTCGGATGCCGAAGTTCTGGCCGTGCGCGAGCACATCGACGCAAACTACACCGTTGAAGGTGATTTGCGCCGTGACACCCAGATGAACATCAAGCGTCTGATGGACCTTGGTTGCTACCGTGGCCTGCGCCACCGTCGCAACCTGCCGGTTCGTGGTCAGCGTACCCACACCAACGCTCGTACCCGCAAAGGCCCCGCTAAGGCCATTGCCGGTAAGAAGAAATAAGGGGGTCTGATTAGATGGCACGCGAAAAGACAAAGACAAAGCGTAAGGTCAGCAAGAACATCGCCGCAGGTGTGGCGCATGTTAACAGCTCCTTCAACAACACAAAAATTCTGATCTCTGACGTTCAGGGCAACGCGATTGCATGGTCCTCTGCCGGTACAATGGGTTTCAAGGGGTCGCGTAAATCGACACCTTATGCTGCCCAGATGGCCGCAGAAGATGTAGGTCGCAAGGCACAGGACCACGGCGTGAAAACGCTGGAAGTCGAAGTGCAGGGCCCCGGTTCCGGCCGCGAATCCGCATTGCGCGCCTTGGCTGCTGCCGGTTTCAACATCACCTCGATCCGTGATGTGACGCCGATGGCGCACAACGGCTGCCGCCCGCCAAAGCGCCGCCGCGTTTAACGATCAATTTCTTTTGGGGCCGCGTGTTTTGCACGGCCCCATACTGCTTTTTTGAAACCTCGAGCGTTTGTGTCTTTTGGACATGAAGCACAAACAAGGATGGAGGGACCGCATGATCCATAAAAATTGGGCTGAGTTGATCAAGCCGACACAATTAGATGTAAAGCCGGGCAATGACCCCGCGCGTCAGGCAACCATGACAGCCGAACCGCTTGAGCGCGGTTTTGGTCTGACCATGGGCAACGCGCTGCGCCGCGTGCTGATGTCGTCGCTGCAAGGTGCGGCGATTACGTCTGTTCAAATCGACAACGTGCTGCATGAGTTTTCAAGCGTTGCCGGTGTGCGTGAAGACGTCACCGACATCATTCTGAACCTCAAGGGTGTCAGCATCCGTATGGAAGTCGAAGGGCCAAAGCGCCTGTCGATTTCTGCCAAAGGCCCGGGCGTTGTGACGGCTGGAGACATCAGCGAGAGCGCTGGCATCGAAATCCTGAACCGTGATCACGTGATCTGTCACCTCGACGATGGTGCGGATGTGTACATGGAACTGACGGTAAACACCGGCAAAGGCTATGTTTCTGCTGAAAAGAACAAGCCCGAGGACGCGCCAATCGGGTTGATCCCGATCGACGCGATCTATTCGCCAGTGAAAAAAGTGTCATACGACGTGCAACCGACCCGCGAAGGTCAGGTGCTGGATTATGACAAACTGACGATGAAGGTCGAAACCGATGGCTCACTGACGCCGGACGATGCTGTGGCGTTTGCCGCGCGTATCTTGCAGGATCAGTTGGGTATCTTTGTGAACTTTGACGAGCCTGAATCAGCGTCCCATCAGGATGATGATGATGGTTTGGAATTCAACCCGC
Source organism: uncultured Alphaproteobacteria bacterium (assembly GCA_963710185.1). Classification (GTDB taxonomy): domain Bacteria; phylum Pseudomonadota; class Alphaproteobacteria; order Rhodobacterales; family Rhodobacteraceae; genus Sulfitobacter. The sequence goes on from CAVPZE010000001.1 coordinate 50,469, forward strand.
TTCTGCTGAAGAAGGTCGACGAGTTGGAACTGTCAGTACGTTCCGCAAACTGCCTCAAGAACGACAATATCGTTTATATTGGCGATCTGATCCAAAAGACCGAAGCCGAAATGCTGCGCACACCAAACTTTGGCCGCAAGTCCTTGAACGAAATCAAGGAAGTGTTGTCAGGCATGGGTCTGCACCTTGGGATGGACGTCGAGGATTGGCCACCGGACAACATCGAAGACTTGGCAAAGAAGTTCGAGGATTCGTTTTAAGAAATGTGGGGTGGGCCAAGCGCCCACCTTACGACCCGGGCATCCGCCCCAATAAGGCCGCTGACACGCATCACGGCCGGTACAAAGTATAAACGCCCGTAGAGGGCCATCTTAGGAGACTACAAAATGCGTCACGCACGTGGATACCGCCGCCTGAACCGCACACATGAGCATCGCAAGGCGCTGTGGGCCAACATGGCAGGCTCGCTCATTGAACATGAGCAGATCAAGACAACATTGCCAAAGGCCAAAGAATTGCGCCCGATCATCGAAAAGCTGATCACGCTGGCCAAACGTGGCGATTTGCACGCCCGCCGTCAGGCCGCAAGCAAGCTGAAAGAAGACCAGTACGTCACAAAATTGTTCGACATTTTGGGACCACGCTACAAGGACCGCCAAGGTGGTTATGTGCGCGTGCTCAAGGCTGGCTTCCGGTATGGCGACATGGCACCGATGGCGATCATCGAATTTGTGGATCGTGACCGCGATGCAAAGGGTGCTGGCGACAAAGCCCGTCTGGCCGCAGAAGAAGCTGCCGCAGAATAAGTTTCAGCCGCCTTGTTGCGACTGCAAAGCCCCGCCATTGGCGGGGTTTTTTGTTGTGGGGGTGGTGCAGGGATATTTAAGGCCAAAAAGAATAGGGGGAGTTGCGTATCGTCGTGAGGCTGCGCATATCTGGTTGTATGAAATATCTGGTTTTGATCCTCGCGCTGGTTGCCGCGCCCTTGGCCGCGCAGCAAGTTCCGCAATCGGCGGTGCAGATGCAGTTGAGCTTTGTGCCGTTGGTTAAGCAAGCCGCCCCCGCAGTGGTGAACATCTATGCCAAGATCATGGCGGTGCCGCAGCGCACACCGTTGCAGTCCGATCCGTTTTTCGAGCGGTTCTTTCAGGACCAGTTTTCCGGAAAGCCGCGCGTGCAGAATTCACTGGGGTCGGGTGTGATCCTCTCGGCAGACGGAATTGTCGTGTCCAACTATCATGTGGTCGGCATGGCGACCGATATTCGGGTGGTGTTGAGCGATCGGCGCGAATTCAGCGCGCGGGTTTTGTTGAGCGATGCCGAGGCCGACCTTGCGATCCTCAAGATTGATGCGCCAGACGATTTGCCGTTTGTCACTTTGCGCAAGAGTGACGGCGTTGAGGTGGGTGAATTGGCCTTGGCGATTGGTAATCCGTTTGGGGTGGGGCAAACCGTCAGCAGTGGGATCGTGTCCGGCCTTGCACGCTCAGGGGCGGTGGATAATGGTGGTTTGGGATATTTCATCCAGACCGATGCGCCGATTAATCCGGGCAATTCAGGTGGGGCTTTAATCGATATGCAAGGACAATTGATCGGCGTAAATACGTCGATACTGACCAAGTCGGGTGGATCGAACGGCATCGGCTTTGCCATCCCTTCTGATCTGGTCGCGGCCTTTGTGGCACAGGCACGTGCAGGATCGACCGGGTTCGAGCGGCCTTGGGCGGGAATCAGTGGTCAGCCTGTGGATGCCGATATGGCGGTGCCATTAGGGCTGGACCGGCCCGGAGGCATCATCGTGTCAGGCTTGCATACGGTCAGTCCGTTTTTGGCGGCGGGTCTGGCGGTGGGGGATGTCATAACGTCGGTGGACGGGCAATCGGTCAACACACCTGCCGAAATGATTTACCGGATGAGCGTTGCGGGGTCCGGTCAGACAATTTCGGTCACGCGGGTGCGGGGCGGGATAGCACAGGACATCGAGGTGGCGTTGATTGTAGCACCTGACCTGCCACCGCGCGCGTCTGTAACGCTGGATGCAGGCAGTATACTGCCCGGCCTTACTGCGGCACGGATCAATCCCGCGGTGATGTCCGAGATGAATTTACCGCTCGATATCAGAGGCGTGGTTGTTACCGATACCGGGCCAGTTGCGCCGCGCATCGGGGTGCAGCCCGGCGATGTCCTGTTGGTTATAAACGGGGTCGAGGTCACACATCCGGATGATGTTGAAACCTTGCTGGGCGGCGCGGTGCGCCGGATCGAGATGTTGATCCAACGCGGTGATCAGCGTATTTCGATGCGGTTCAGGATTTAGGAGTTTGAGCGATCTGTTCGATACCGATGTCCCGATGCCAGAGGCCATCCGTCGCCCCTTGGCAGACCGGTTGCGGCCACGCGCCCTGTCGCAGGTCATCGGCCAGCAAAAGGTTTTGGGGCCGGATGCGCCCTTGACGGTTATGCTGGCGTCCGGTGCGTTGGGGTCATTGATTTTCTGGGGGCCGCCCGGTGTTGGCAAAACGACGATTGCGCGGCTGCTGGCGGATGAAACCGATCTGCATTTCGTCCAGATTTCGGCGATCTTTAGCGGTATGCCGGAATTACGCAAGGTGTTCGAGCAGGCCAAGATCCGGCGGCAGAACGGGCAGGGAACGTTGCTGTTCGTTGATGAAATCCACCGTTTCAACAAGGCGCAGCAGGACGGATTTTTGCCACATATGGAGGATGGGACGATCCTGTTGGTGGGTGCCACGACTGAGAACCCCAGCTTTGAATTAAACGCCGCTGTGATGAGCCGCGCGCAGGTTCTGGTGTTGGAACGTTTGCCGCTGTCCGATCTGGAAAAGCTGGCGCAGCGGGCAGAGCAGGAGTTGGATAAGCCATTGCCGCTCGACGGCCCCGCGCGCGAGGCATTGTTGGAGATGGCCGATGGCGACGGTCGCGCATTATTGAACCTGATTGAACAAGTGGCCGCTTGGAAGGACGTCAGCAAGCTGGACAAAGCCACGCTTGCCACGCGCCTGATGCGACGCGCCGCGCAGTACGACAAAGGGGGTGATGCGCATTATAATCTGATTTCGGCACTGCATAAATCGGTGCGCGGGTCGGACCCTGATGCGGCGCTGTATTGGTTTGCGCGTATGCTGGAGGGGGGCGAAGACCCGCGGTATCTGGCACGGCGCATCACGCGGATGGCGGTCGAGGATATTGGGTTGGCCGACCCGCAGGCACAGGCCGTGTGTTTGCAATCGTGGGAGACGTTTGAGCGGTTGGGCAGCCCAGAGGGCGAGTTGGCATTGGCACAGGCAGTGGCGTATCTGGCGCTCGCGCCCAAATCGAATGCGGCTTATGTGGCGTACAAGGGCGCGCGTAAGGCCGCCAAGGAAACGGGGTCAGAGCCGCCGCCGAAACATATTTTGAACGCACCAACCAAGATGATGAAGGATCAGGGCTATGGTGCCGGCTATGCCTATGATCATGATGCCGAGGATGGGTTTTCGGGGCAGGATTATTTCCCCGAAACGATGAAGCGGCCTGTGCTTTATGCCCCGGTTGAGCGTGGGTTTGAGCGCGAGTTGAAAAAGCGGCTGGACTATTTCACCAAGCTGCGGCTCAAGCGCGACGACCAGACGTAAAGGCGCGCTAAACTTGACTCTGGCGTCCACCCGCGCGATGGGATGCAGATGATTTCAACCCTTTCTCTTGTGGCGCTTGGTGGTGCGATTGGCGCGTCGGTAAGGTATCTGTTTGGCGTCGGTATGATGCGCCTTGCGGGACCGACCGAATTTCCATTTGCGATCATGACCGTGAACATCATCGGGTCGTTCCTGATGGGTGTTTTTGTGGTGGCTGCGGCCAATCGCGGGCTTACACATTTTAGCCCGTTCGTGATGACCGGGCTGCTGGGCGGGTTTACGACGTTTTCGGCGTTCTCGCTTGAGGCCGTGACCTTGATTGAACGTGGGCAGATCGGATCAGCGGCGGCATATGTCGCGCTGTCCGTGGGGTTGTCGATATTTGGATTGATGTTGGGCCTTTGGTTGGCCCGAGGAGTATTTGTATGAGCCGGGTTCAAACCCTGATCGTGGACGAAGGCGACGGGGACCAGCGGCTGGACCGTTGGTTCAAACGCATGTTCCCTTTGATCTCTCAAGGTCTTATCGAAAAGATGTGCCGCAAGGGTGATATTCGTGTGGATGGCGGGCGCGTCAAAGCGTCGACAAGGTTGGAAGCGGGCCAACAGGTGCGCATCCCGCCGCTGCCCGATACCCAGGCACCACCGCCGCCAAAACGCACACGCGTCACGGATGCGGATGCAAAACTTATTCGGTCGTGCGTGATTTACCGCGATGATCATGTGATTGCTTTGAACAAGCCGCCCGGCCTGCCCGTGCAGGGTGGATCGGGACAGGCGGATCGGCATGTGGATGCGCTGTCAGAAGCGCTGATGTTTGATTTGGATGAAAAGCCACGATTGGTTCACCGACTTGATAAGGACACATCGGGTGTTTTGTTATTGGCGCGGACGCGGCTGGCCGCCAAGGCGCTGACCGCTGCGATGCGCCACCGCGAGACCCGCAAGATTTACTGGGCCATCGTTGCGGGGGTGCCGACGCCGTATCTGGGCGAAATCAAGTACGGTCTTGTCAAGGCGGGCGGTCACGGCAAGGGCGGCGAAGGCGAAAAGATGATCGCCATTCATCCGCGCGATATGGACGCCACGCCGGGCGTGAAACGCGCGCATACGCTTTATGCCACGCTCTACCGTGTCGGGTCGCGGGCGTCTTGGGTTGCGATGGAACCTGTAACAGGCCGCACGCACCAGTTGCGCGCACACATGACCGAGATCGGGCATCCGATTATCGGCGATGGTAAATATGGCGGTTCCGGTCAGGAAAATATGGGTGATGGCTGGGGTGCGCAACTGGGTGGTGTGATCTCGAAAAAGCTGCATCTGCATGCGCGGATGATGCGGTTCGAGCATCCCGAGACACGCAAGATGATCACGGTCACGGCCGAATTGCCCGAACATATGAAGCATACCTGGGACACCTTTGGCTGGACCGAAGATCTGGCGGCGGATGATCCGTTTGAGACGCTGCAATGATCAGCCCTGTGCGGTTGGTGATTTTTGATGTTGATGGCACGCTGGTGGACAGTCAGGGCGACATCGTGTCGGCGCTGATGGCTGCTTTTGCAGATGTGGGTGTTGCAGTCCCACCGCGCGAGACCATGCTGGGTATTGTGGGGCTATCACTGGATGTGGCGATGCCGGTTCTTGCACCGGAACAGACAGCGGCGGTTCATAAGCGCATGGTTCAGGCATATAAGGATTCCTATATGCAAAAGCGCGCGGATGTCGGTGCGGCGCAGTCATCGCCGATGTATCCCGGTGCGATGGATGCTTTGCTTATGCTGGGGGGTATTCAGAATGTTGTGTTGGGCGTGGCGACGGGTAAATCACGGCGCGGTCTGGACAAGTTGATCGAAGGCCACGGTCTGGAGGGCATGTTTGTGACGCAGCAGGTAGCGGATTTTCATCCCTCAAAGCCGCATCCGTCGATGATTTTACAGGCGATGGCCGATACGGGCACCACGCCGGAAAATACGCTGATGATTGGTGATACCAGTTTTGACATGGACATGGCGGTCGCCGCCGGTGTGCGCGGGATCGGGGTGAACTGGGGCTATCACGGGCGCGAAAAGCTGGAAAATGCCCATGTAGTGGTTGATGATTTTGCTCAGATGATATCTGTGCTGCAAACAATCTGGGCATCGCAAGCATGAGCGACTGGAAGGCAAAACGGTTCTGGAAAGAAGCGGTTGTTGTCGCGGCACCCGACGGCTTTGCGATTGAATTGGATGGCCGCCCCGTCAAAACGCCAGCCAAACAGGGGCTGGTTGTGCCGACCAAAGACATGGCCGATGCCGTGGCTGCCGAATGGCAGGCGCAGGAGGGCGTGATCAAGCCCAACACAATGCCCGTCACCAAAACCGCCAATGCGGCAATCGACAAAGTTGCAGTGCAGCATGCCGAGGTTGCGGATATGCTCGCAGCGTACGGCGACGCCGATTTGTTGTGCTACCGTGCCGATGCACCTGCGGCACTTGTCGCGCGACAAGCGGAATATTGGAACCCGATGTTGGACTGGGCGCAGACCACGCTTGATGTGCGGTTGCAGCCGCGCACGGGTGTGATCCATCAGCCGCAAGAGGCGGCGGAGCTGGTCAAAATTTATGCGCGCACCCATGCGATGGATGTGTTCGAACTCGCGGCGTTTCATGATCTGGTCAGTCTGTCGGGATCGTGGGTTTTAGGATTCGCGGCGACACAGCGGGCGCGTGACTCACTAGAGTTGTGGGATTTGTCGCGGCTTGACGAGATATGGCAGGCGGAACAATGGGGCCAGGACGATGCCGCAGAGGCGATGGCGTCCCTGAAAATGGCAAGTTTCCTGCATGCCTGCCGGATGTTTCAGCTATGTCAGATACAATAAGCGCAATTTGAGCAAATTAAACGGTGTTCACGGGAGCAAGCGCCTTTGATTACGCAATTTTGAGCATCCAACTCTTGACCTTCAAACGGGAATCCGACCACACTGCGTGCAACTGAGCGGGGATAACCCTGCACAGTATCGCCTCCGGTCTTAAAAGAGGCCGGTTTAACCGCCCTAATCGTGGCGGAATATCAGGAAGAGGTAATAATGAAAAAATCCGTAATTTTTGGCGCACTGACCGTTGCCGGTCTTACCGCCGGTGCAGCAGCTGCTGCCACACTTGACGACGTAAAAGCACGCGGCAAACTGAACTGCGGCGTGACAACCGGTCTGGTTGGTTTTGCGGCACCTGACGCCAATGGCGTTTGGGAAGGTTTCGACGTTGCAGTATGCCGCGCCGTTGCCGCTGCTGTTCTGAATGACCCGACAGCTGTCGAATTCATTCCGACAACAGGCAAAACACGCTTTACCGCACTTGCATCCGGTGAAATCGACATGCTGGCCCGTAACACCACGTGGACATTCTCCCGTGATACGGACCTCAAGTTCGATTTCGTTGGCGTAAACTACTATGACGGCCAAGGCTTCATGGTCCCCAAAGCATTGGGTGTTTCATCCGCAAAAGATCTGGACGGTGCAACCGTCTGTATCCAGACCGGTACAACAACAGAGCTGAACTTGGCCGACTTCTTCCGTGCCAACAACATCAGCTATGAGCCCGTGCCAATCGAGACAAATGCCGAAGGCCAGCAGCAGTACCTTGCCGGTGCATGTGACACCTACACAACCGACGCATCTGGTCTGGCATCGACACGTGCGACTTTCGAGACACCTGGCGACCATATCCTGTTGCCGGAAATCATCTCCAAAGAGCCACTTGGCCCGCTTGTTCGCCACGGCGACAACGACTGGGGTGATATTGTCATGTGGACATTAAATGCACTGATCGCAGCTGAAGAGTTGGGTGTGACGTCTGCAAACATCGAAGAGATGACGACAAACACAACCAACCCTGAAGTCGCTCGCTTGCTCGGCACCGAGGGTGACCTTGGCGCGATGATGGGCCTCGATGCCGGTTGGGCCAAAGCAGCCATTATGGCTGGCGGCAACTACGGTGAAATCTTTGCCAAGACCATCGGCGAAGAAACACCAATCGGTCTGGCCCGTGGCCTGAACGCACAGTGGACAGACGGCGGCCTGCTTTACACGCCTCCATTCCGCTAAAACCTGATACCCAAGGGCGCGAGGAACACCTCGCGCCCTTTTGGTAACTGACGACAATGCTGCACATAAGAAGCAGCGGGACGATAAAAATGACCCGGCCACGCATCAAAAAGATGCATAAAAATAAGGCCAGGGACACAGGGAACAGTTTCATGACGACACTTACCGACCCCCCGAAGGGCGCGTTCCGGCTTTCTATGCTGCTGTATGACACGCGCTACCGGTCCATCACGATGCAGGTTATCGCACTGGCTTTGCTCGTTGCCGGATTTTGGTATCTTGGCTCAAACCTCATGGCGAACCTGCGTGCGGCTGGCCTGAATATCTCGTATGACTTTTTGAACAGCCCTGCCGGATATGACATCAACCAGACGCTGATCGACTATAACAGCCAATCCTCGAACCTGCGCGCTGCATGGGTCGGTATCATCAACACGCTGCTGGTTGCCTTTCTGGCCTGTATTACCGCGACAATTTTTGGTGTGCTGGCCGGGGTTCTGCGCCTGTCGAACAACTGGCTCGTGCGCAAACTGATGTCGGTCTACGTCGAGATTTTCCGCAATATTCCGGTGCTGATCTGGATCCTGATCATCTTTACGATCATGACCGTTTCCATGCCTGCGCCCAATGCGTTCCGGGGCGATACGCCGACGTCGACATTGTTTCTGGACGCTGTCGCATTCACCAACCGCGGGGTTTATATTCCGGCGCCTGTCTGGGGTCCGGGGTCAATGGTTGTGGTCGCGACGTTCCTCCTGTCGGTGATCGGAGTATTTGCCTATCGCAAGTATGCAACAAAGCTCCTGTTTGATACGGGCCGCTTGCTGCCGATGTTCTGGCCCTCGGTTGCGATCTTCTTTGTGCCGTCAATCGTGATGTTCTTCATCATGGGCTCGCCGATTTCGCTCGATTATCCCGTGCTTAAAGGCTTCAACTTTGGCGGCGGTCTGCAAATCGGTGCGCCGCTGATCGCGCTTTGGTTTGCCCTTTCGATCTACACGGGTGCCTTTATCGCGGAAAACGTCCGTGCGGGTATTCAGGCGGTGTCGCGGGGCCAGACCGAAGCGGCGTCTGCCTTGGGCTTGCGTCCCGGTCGGGTGATGAGCCTTGTCGTGTTGCCTCAAGCCTTGCGCGTGATCATTCCACCGCTGATTTCACAGTACCTGAACATCACCAAAAACTCGTCACTGGCGATTCTGGTGGGCTATGCGGATATCACGGCAACGCTGGGCGGGATCACATTGAACCAGACGGGACGTGCGATTGAATGCGTGCTGTTGTTGATGTTGTTCTATCTCATCATCTCGCTGACGATTTCGCTGGTCATGAACATCTACAACAATTCCACCAAGCTGAAGGAGCGTTAAGCCATGTCAGATACACATGCCGAATCCGTTGCCTTTGTGCGTGAAAAGGCGCTGCCCCCTGTGGCACCGCCGTCAGCTGCAAGTGGTCCGGTCCTCTGGATGCGCACCAATCTGTTTGCCACCTGGGCCAACGCGTTTCTGACTATTGCAGCGGCCTATGTGATCTATCTGATCGCGACGGCAACCTTGCCCTGGATACTGAACGGTCTTTGGAATACCGAAAGCCTCAGGGAATGTCGCGAGATTCTGGATGGTGCCACAGGCGCTTGTTTTTCGGTTCTGACAGAACGCTGGAACCAGCTGTTATTCGGCTTTACTTATCCGAGTGACAGCTATTGGCGCCCTTCGCTGGCGTTCTTGCTGCTGTTTGTCGCGGTGACACCGGTGCTGTTCTTTGATCTGCCCCGCAAGCTTTTGCTGTTCACGGCCGTCTATCCGTTCATAGCCTATTGGTTGATCTGGGGTGGCACCATCCTCGTGCCGATCCTTGCGCTGGTTGGATTTGTTGTCGGATATTTCGTCTATGCGCGCTTTGTCAAAAACAGCTTTGCTGCCGGTTTCTTTGGCGGGATCGCAGCGGCGGTTGTTGTCTGGTACATCGGCGGCTTGCTGATCCCTGCGGGTGCGTCAGACACGGCGATGCTGGCATCCGTGCCCAGTCGCAACCTTGGTGGGTTCATGCTCAACATGATGCTGGGTGTGACCTGTGTGTCCTTGTCAGTGCCGATCGGCATTGCACTGGCATTGGGTCGTCAGTCGCATTTGCCCGTGGTTAAATGGATCTGCGTGCTGTTCATCGAATTCATCCGGGGTGTGCCGTTGATCACGCTGTTGTTTGTGGCAAACGTCATGCTGGCGTATTTCTTTCCGCCGGATGCAACGGTTGATTTGTTCCTGCGGGTTGTGATCATGATCACAATGTTCTCGAGCGCCTATATCGCCGAGGTGATCCGTGGCGGTCTGGCCGCCTTGCCGAAAGGACAATACGAGGCGGGCGATTCACTTGGCCTTGATTATGCGCAATCCATGCGTCTGATCATTCTGCCGCAGGCGTTGAAAATCTCGATCCCGGGTATCGTCAATATCGCGGTCGGCTTGTTCAAGGATACTACGCTGGTTTCGGTGATCTCGCTCTTTGATATCGTCGGCATGATCCGTGGTCCGATCCTTGCGTCTACGGATTGGAACGGGGTCTATTGGGAATTGTTTATGTTCGCCGCCGTCCTGTTCTTTGTCGTCTGTTATGGCATTTCACAATATTCGCAGTGGCTTGAACGCCGTCTCGCGACAGATCACCGTTAAGAAAGGGCTGAAACAATGGCCAAGGCAACGCAAAAACAAATGCAGGTCTCTGACGAAGTCGCGATCAGCATTCAGAACATGAATAAATGGTACGGCACCTTTCACGTGCTGCGCGATATTGATCTGACCGTCCATCGTGGCGAACGGATCGTGATCTGCGGGCCATCAGGGTCGGGGAAATCGACGCTGATCCGCTGCATCAACGCGTTGGAAGAGCACCAGAAAGGGTCGATTGAAGTGGATGGCACATTGCTGTCCTCCGACCTCAAGAACATCGACAAAATCCGGTCGGAAGTGGGGATGTGTTTCCAGCACTTCAACCTGTTCCCGCATCTGTCAATTCTGGAGAACCTGACGCTGGCACCGATCTGGGTGCGTAAAATACCCAAGAAAGAAGCCGAAGCAACGGCGATGCATTACCTTGAAAAGGTAAAAATCCCTGAGCAGGCCAACAAATTTCCCGGTCAGTTGTCTGGCGGCCAGCAGCAGCGTGTGGCGATTGCACGATCCTTGTGCATGAAGCCGCGCATCATGCTGTTTGACGAACCGACATCGGCGCTTGACCCCGAAATGATCAAGGAAGTGCTCGATACGATGATCGAGCTGGCCGAGGAAGGCATGACCATGCTGTGTGTGACCCACGAGATGGGGTTTGCCCGTCAGGTCGCCAACCGCGTGATCTTTATGGACGAAGGCCAGATTGTGGAACAGAACGAGCCAGAAGCGTTCTTTAACAACCCTCAATCACCACGGACACAATTGTTCCTGAGCCAGATTCTGGGTCACTGAGGCGGGGTGGAGCAAGGCTCCACCTTACTGGGTTATAAAACGTAAAGTGGAGCCTCGCTCCACCGGAACATCATAAATCGCGCGGCACCACAAAGTGTCGCGCGATTGCTTTTCCCCAGTCCGCATCACCCCAGTTGTCGATCTCGAAATCCGCCACAAGCGTGGCTCCTGTCGGATACTGATGGAACTGCGGATGGTCAGGCGGGGACACAAGCAGCTTTTCGGCGGCGAAGGAAATGCCCGGATTATGCCCGATCGTCAGCACGACGTCACCCGAAGCACGCCGGAGCATCCTGAGTATGTCGGTGTCGGCGGCGAGATAGAGATCGCGCGTGAAAATGGTGGGGGTGGTCGCAGGCACCTCAAGGGCAAGGCAGGTCTCGCCTGTGCGCTCTGAGGACGAGCAAAGCACTTGATCGGGGACCAGGTGCATGGATCGCAACCAAGCCCCCAGCGCCGCGGCAGCGTCCCGACCGCGCGCGTTCAAAGGTCGGTCGTGATCAGATAGGGCCCCGCCGGACCAGTCGGATTTCGCATGGCGCATCAGGATCAGGCGTTTCATATCAGTCCCCCTTGAAGGCGCGCATGTGAAAGGCAGATTGCGCGGGAAGCCTGCCAAAAGTTTCCGAGACCGGACAGGCCCGCCGCACAGCGCAGCCTTGGGTTACGCAATCTGTACCGGCTGGCGTATCGAGATACGCCTTACAAGCATCCACATCATATCCCTCGGGTGTCAGCGCGTCTACGGGGCAGGCGGTCTTGCAGGGTTGGTCTGTGCAGGTGGTACAAGGCGGGGGTGGTGCGGCTGGCAATGCGACTTTTTCGGCAAGGCACAGTGCGCCGCGAAACGAGACGAACAGACCCGCCGTGTCATGCACCAGAAAGTTGATCGGCGACGCATGGATGCGACCGGTGCGCAGTGCCCATGTATAGAACGGATGATAAGGCGCGCCGCCAAAGGGAAAGTGCGCATCGGCACCGATATTTTGCGCCAATGCCCCCACAACCCGCGTCGACCAACGGTCCAGCGGGTCGGGATCGCCGTCGGTATATTCCGGCGATGCGGTAAACGCGGGCCAGAACGCGGGTTCATGCGGGCCGACCAGAAGCAAAGTTCTACAGCCTTGAGGCGTGGTATCCTCCGGGTCGGGATGGAACCCGCCCAGGATATTGAGGTGATACGCCTGTGCGCTTTTTGCAGCGCGGCCCAATTCATCCTTTGCGGATGATGCTGCCCGCACCGTGTTCGGTGAACAACTCGAGCAGGCAGGCATTCGGGGCGCGACCATCAAGGATCACAACCGCCCGCACACCGCCATCCAGCGCATCCAGCGCCGTCTGGACCTTGGGGATCATTCCGCCCGCAATAGTGCCATCTGCGATCATCTCGTTGATCTGCGTGGCGCTGAGTTCGGTCAGAACTTCGCCCTCGGCATTCTTGACACCGGCCACATCGGTCAGCAACAACAGACGGTCTGCCTGAAGTGCTGCGGCAATTGCCCCCGCAGCGGTGTCGCCATTGATGTTGAACGTCTCGCCGTTTTCGCCCATGCCGAGCGGTGCAATCACCGGAATGATGCCTTTGTCGGCAAAGTCCTGCAACAGTTTCGGGTTTACCTTTGACGGCTTGCCCACCAGACCTAGTGCCGGATCTTCCTGTTCGCAGATGATCAAACCGCCGTCTTTGCCCGACACACCCACAGCGCGCCCGCCTTGTTCGGTAATCGCCTGTACGATGTTGGAATTGACCACACCGCTCAGCACCATTTCGACCACTTCCATGGTCGCGGCATCGGTCACGCGCTTGCCATTCACAAACTCGGATTTGATATCAAGCCGCTTGAGCATGTTGTTGATCATCGGCCCGCCGCCATGCACGATCACGGGGTTCACACCGACCTGCCGCATCAGGGCGACGTCGCGGGCAAACTCGTCCATCGCCTCGTCGCTGCCCATGGCGTGACCACCCAGTTTGATCACCACGGTCGCGTCGACAAAGCGTTGCAGATACGGCAGCGCCTGTGACAATGTCCGCGCGGTGCTGATCCAGTCCCTGTTCATGTCTTGTTTTCTCATCTTTTTGACCTTTGAACGCGTCCCGCATCATGTGGGCGCGTGATGCTATTCTAACGTGGCGATGATTGTGCGCAATGTCGGGATGCCCCAGCCCTTTTCGGACGATGTCACCACAATGTCGGGGTATGCGGCGGGATGTTTGGCAAGTGCCTCGCGCACCTGATCCAGGACTTTTGCACGCTCCACCTCTTTGACCTTGTCAGCCTTGGTCAGCACCGCCTGAAAAATCACGGCGGAACTGTCGAGCAGCGACATGATTTCAGCATCGACTTTTTTGACACCGTGGCGGGCGTCAATCAGTACAAAAGCCCGGCGCAGGGTTTGGCGGCCCGACAAATATTGTTTGAGCAGGCGTTGCCATTTCTCAACGACGGGAAGGGGGGCGTTGGCGTAGCCATAGCCCGGCAGGTCGACCAGATAATGGTCGTCACCTGCGGTAAAATAGTTGATCTCTTGTGTGCGGCCCGGCGTGTTTGACGCGCGCGCAAGCGCCTTCATTCCGGTCAGCGCATTGATCAGGCTGGATTTGCCGACATTTGATCGTCCGGCAAAACAGACCTCCATCCGGTCGGCGGGCGGAAGACCGTCCATCGCGACCACACCTTTGACGAACAGGGTCTCACCCGCGAACAACATACGGCCTTTTTCGGCCATAAATGCGTCGGGTTCTTCGGCAACGGGAAAGGGTAGTTTCATGAAAGTACCGTCAGGTCGTCGCCCAATGCGACTTTCCCGCCTTTGATGACCTCGGCGTAGATGCCGAAGCTCTGATGGTCCCATGTAGTGTTCAAAATACCAAGAGTATCGACATCACGCAGGCCTGTTTCGGGATTTGCAGCTGTCGCAAGGCAGCGCACAATGGGTTCGCGAATGATCAGTGTTGCGTCCCCAAGGGTGATCTGATTACCGATCCAGTCAAATTCCTGCCACGGCGTAACGCCATCAAACCAGACGTTGCCACGCCAGCGCAGGGGCGACAGATCGGCACCGGCCTGCGCAGATACAGCCGTGTGAGACGCAGTATTGCACAAGCTGACAGAGGGATATTCGCTGTCGGTAAATCCGCGGTTTGCCAGCCGTAAAATACGGTCCGGCAGCGCGCGATCATCAGGGACCAGCGGGCGCACCCACGCGAGGAACTGTGCTGCATCCTGATCAGGATCAAAAGTCATATCCGGCAGGTCAGGATGGGTCAGAGTCAGCTTCCCCGTTTGTTCGTCCAACGTTGCGTTTATCGCCATCAATGCGGGTGCCTTGGAGCCCCGGCTGAAGTTCTGGCAAGGTGCCCATGTGCCATCTTCCACCGATGATGCATCATGTGCCACAGCCCAGTGCCGGTCAAACGGCATGGCTTGTCCCGCATGTAGAGTGACGGTTTGCACCGCCTCGCGCCCATGGCTCTTTAACGGATGCCGGTAAAGGGCGGTGACTTGCATTATTTTTTGCTCTTGCCGGACGGTGCTTTGGTCTGGTTCGCGGCTGCGTCTTTTTTCTTGCGTTTCAGACCACCTGTGATGTTGCCCAACAGATCGGGCTTATACCCCTGACTGCGCATAATCAGGTATTGCTGGGTAAAGGTGATCGTGTTGTTCGCGATCCAGTAGACCACAAGACCCGAGGCAAATCCGCCGAGCATGAACATGAACACCCATGGCATCCAGGCAAAAATCATCTGCTGTGTCGGGTCGGTGGGGGCCGGGTTCAGCTTTTGCTGCAAAAACATCGAGATGCCCAAAAGCAGTGGCAAGATACCGATAAAGATCAGCGCCATGATGCTGCCCGCTTCGGGGCCCGCCCATGGAAACAGACCAAAGAAGTTTAGAAACGACGTAGGATCCGGCGCGCTCAGGTCCTGGAACGGGCCAAAGAACGGCGCGTGACGCAATTCGATGGTGACAAAGATCACCTTGTAGAGCGAGAAAAAGATCGGAATTTGCAATAGGATCGGCAAACAACCTGCGGCAGGATTTACTTTTTCACGCTTGTAGAGCTCCATCATCCCTTGCTGCATCTTCTGTTTGTCGTCGCCTGAGTCCTTCTTGAGCTGCTCCATCTTTGGTTGCAGTTCTTTCATCTTGGCCATCGAGACGTAGGATTTATAGGCCAGCGGAAACAGCAGCGCCTTGATCAACAGGGTCAGACCAATGATGGCGATACCCATGTTGCCGATCAGCAGGTTGAGATTGTGCAGCAGCCAGAAGATGGGTTTGGTCAGGAAAAAGAACCAGCCCCAGTCAATGCTGTCGATGAATTTACTGACACCTTGCGCCTCGTAAGCTTGCAGGGTTTCCCATTCTTTGGCCCCTGCGAAAAACTTGGTTGTGGAGGTTGCAGTGCTTCCCGCCGCAATCGCTTGCGTGGGCAGGCGGGCAAAGGCGCGGTAGATGTCGCTGCGCGCGTCATAGGTCAGCGCCTGATCATGGGGTTGCTGTTCGGACGGGATGAGAACAGCCTGCCAATAATGATCGCTGAACCCGATCCAGCCGTCTGTCACATCCTCGGTCACAACGGCAGGGCGGCCCCACTTTGCGTTGACTTCTGCCTCGGCAATGTCGTCCCAATCTGTTTCTGCCAATTCGCCATCGGCATGCGCCACCGCACCTTCATGCAAAATAAAGAACTTTTTAAGGTCTTTTGGCAGGCCATGCTGGGCGATCATACCATAAGGGGCCATGCTGATCGGGGCGTCGCTGTTGTTGGTAACGGATTGCGTGACCGTGAACATGTATTCGTCATCAACCGCGATGGTGCGCGAGAAAATCTGGCCTGCGCCATTGTCCCATGTCAGCGTTATGGGCGTGTCGACGCCAAGGCTGTCACCCGCGCTGAGTGTCCATTCCGTCTCAACACCGGGGACGGCGGCGGGATCGACGCCTGCACCGGGTGCCCAGCCATGCAGGGCGTAATACGCGGTATCGGTGCCTTCGGGGGACAGCATGGTGACGATAGGGGCGTTCGGATCAATTGTCGTGCGGTAGTCATTCAGTTTCAAATCGTCGATCCGGCCCCCCATCAAGGAGATTGATCCGCTAAGGCGGTCTGTTGCAATGGGCACGCGCGGCGCATTTGCAAGCGCATCTGCGCGGGTTTGCGGTTCGGTGCCGATGGCGGCTGGTTCGGTCGACCCATTAGGCGCTGCGGACCCCGTGGGCGCTGCGGGAATGATCGCGTCATCCACTGTCTTGGTCGTCGTCTGGACAGTGCCGTCAATGGGCGTTTCAGCCTCGGGTGGGGGGAATAAAACAAACCAGACCAGAATCACGATGAAACTAAGTGCCGTAGCAAGGATGAGATTCTTGTTGTTTTCGTCCATTGGGACAGCCACCTGATGTCTGTGATATATCAGCGTGGGTTCAACAGAGTGCAGCACCAAAGGTCAAGCGGAATCGGGTTTTCGGGGTCATTTGTATGGGGATTGACCCGATGTTTTCGTTTGCATGGCAGGCCTTTGCCGATGTGGTGCAGATGGACAGACATATAGGAAAAATATCATTTTGTCTTGCCATTCATCAAACGCGGTACTTCTTGCAATTTGGCGGTGTGCCGCGCGATCCAGTCCAGAGTTTGTTCAAACGGCATCGGGCGCGCGATCCCGAATCCCTGAACATGATCGCACCCGAGTTGTGCCAGCAAAACATGCTCTCCGACCGTTTCCACACCTTCGGCCAGCGTTTCAACGCCAAGCCGCTCTGCCATCGTCAAAATAGCGCTGATCATACGTTGTTGTTCGGGGTCGCGGTCGGCTTTCATCACAAAGGACCGGTCAATCTTGATCCGGCTTACCGCAAAACGCCGGATCGATGCGATGGAGGCATGACCCGTGCCAAAATCATCAAGATCGATCCGGCACCCCAGCTTACCCAAGGCATTGATGTTGCGCGTGACCATGTCGTCCGCCCCGCTCGCAACCACGGTTTCCAACACCTCGACTGCCAACCTGTCGGGGGTCAGACCAAAGCGGTCCAACTCCCATTTTATTTTCTCCAGCAGACGCGGGTTGTTCAGCTCCGGTCCCGCGAAATTTACCCCGATCTGGGGTACATCGACCCCTGCACCATCCCATGCCTTGAGGGCGGCAAAGGCGTGGTACATCATCACCTCGGCCAGGCGTTCAAGCATACCGGATTCTTCGACAGCGGGCAGGAATTCGGTTGGCGATATCATGCCGCGTTCAGGGTGCGACCAGCGTGCCAATGCTTCGAATCCGGTGATCTGGCCGGTATCGGTCGAGATTTGCGGCTGGAACCACGGCTGGATTTGACCGGCATCAAGGGCCACAACCACTTCCTCGCGCAATTGGGCGCGGGTCTGGGTGTCGCGGCGCATCTGGTCGGAAAATGCCCGAATGGCAGATGGGCCGCGCCGCTGGGCCTCGCGCAGTGCAGTTGCTGCGGCTTGCAACCAACCGCATCCGTGCTTTGCCGGTGATCTGGCATGCTGGCAAAATCCGACCGAGGCTGAAACATAGATGCCGATCCCATCGACTGACACAGGCTCTTCAACAACGCTTTGAAGGCGTCCGGCCAGTTGGATACACATTTCCAGATCCAGATGGCGCACAGGGGTCATACAAATGGCAAAACGGGCATCCCCCATTTGCCCAACAGTGTCGTCTGCACGCAGGGCGGTGATCAAACGCTCGCCTGTGCGCTGGATTACGATATCTGCTGCGGCTTGACCGTGCCGGTCAATGAGCTGTTGAAACTCATCGATTGCGATAAAAAAAGCCGCAGATTGTCGGTCTTTTTCAGCTGTGCGCAGGTAAATCTGTGCGGTCAATTCTTCGAACGCGCTGCGCTGGAAAAGCCCACTTACGGCGTCACGCGAAACCATCAACGAATTTGGTATCGCACCACAGACCAGAAAAATGATCGGCAGCAGGGCGGACACGATAATCAACGACGCTTCACCGCCAAACCAGAAGGCCGCAAGCGACAGGGCGGGTAAAAAGGCAAGCGCGGAGGTGCTGGTAAACGCGGAGGCAATCCAGCGCTGTAGTCTTGTAAATACGGAAGAAAATCGCTGCGCCATCGCTGTCTCCTCGCTCTAACACGCCCATCAGCGTTGGTCCGAGGGCGATTTAACCTTCAAGAGTTGAGGCTTGCGTTAACGCCGTTGATCTTGTTCTGCTCTATTTGCCTAAGATTTTTCGGAATGTCGCATCAACCCGGCAAAATCAAAAAGCGCAGGGTCCAAAAGATGCGACGGCTTTGCATGCATCAGGGCACGAAACATGATCTGGCGGCGGCCCGGGCTGTTGGCCTCCCAACCGTCCAAGATCGCTTTGACCTGCTGACGTTGCAGCCCGTCCTGAGAGCCGCATAAATCACACGGAATAATCGGATAATTCAACGCTTTGGCGAATTTTTCACAATCGACCTCGGCCACATGGGCAAGCGGGCGGCAGACAAATAAATCACCCTCTTCATTCAGCAGTTTGGGCGGCATGGTTGCCAGCCGACCGCCGTGAAACAGGTTCATGAAAAACGTCTCGAGAATATCGTCGCGGTGATGGCCCAGCACAACCGTGCTGCACCCTTCCTCGCGCGCGATCCGGTACAGATTTCCGCGGCGCAGGCGGGAGCACATCGTGCATAAGGTCCGTCCGGCGGGGGTTTTATCCATTACAATCGAATAGGTATCGCGGGTGTCGATCCGGTGCTGCACCCCCATCTTTTCCAGAAACGCAGGCAGGATTGTCGCGGGAAACCCCGGTTGCCCCTGATCGAGATTGCAGGCCAGCAGATCAACGGGCAAAACGCCGCGCCATTGCAATTCATGCAGCACAGCAAGCAGCGTATAGCTGTCCTTGCCCCCGGATAAACACACCAGCCAGCGTTGCTTTTCGCCGCTTGGCCCCAACATCGCATATGTTTCAATCGCTTCGCGCGTCTGGCGGACAATACGTTTGCGCAGCTTTTTGAACCCCGTTGTCTGGGGTGCGCCGTAAAACAGGGGGTGAATGTCGTCAGGGTGATCAAGCATGGGTTTGACTATTCCAAGAGGGTGCCGCGTTCAAGTATGCATGGTCATGCGGGCCGCTAGTCAGGCACGTTGTCAATGCCGCTGTTGCCCCAGGGATGGCAGCGGGCAATGCGGCGCGCGGCGAGCCAGCCGCCTTTGATGCCGCCGTGTTTGTGCAGGGCTTCCAAAGCATAGGCGCTGCATGTCGGATGGTAGCGGCAGTTAAAGCCGACCCAAGGGCTGAATATCAGGCGGTACATGCGCACAGGCATCGCGAGGATATGCGCAAGCGGCGTCATAAGCGGCGGCCGTGCAGGATACCAAGGGCATGGTGCATGTCGGCTTGTAACTGGTTAAATGCCAAATCCGCCGTGGCCCCGCGACGCCCGATCAGGACATAATCCATGCCGGGTCGGCCATGTTCGGGCAGGATCAGCCGGGCGATTTCGCGCAGGCGGCGTTTGGCGCGGTTGCGGGCCACGGCATTGCCAACTTTTTTCGAGCAGGTGAAGCCGACGCGCATGCGATCCGGATAGTCTGGCGTTTCATCGGGTTTACGAGCGCGCATTTGCAGCACAAATCCGGTTGTTGCCACATGCAGGGCGCGGGACGCGCGTTGGAAATCGGCGCGTTTTGTCAACGTGTCCAGACGCAAAGAAACCGCCGGGGGCGTTTCCCCTTGGGCGGCTGTTGTGCCATCCTTGGGTGCCTCCGGCGGTGTCATGTCGCAAACCTTGTGGCGTTAATTACGCGCTGAGTTCTTTACGGCCTTGGGCGCGACGGGCATTGATGATCTTGCGACCCGCTTTGGTTGCCATGCGTGCGCGAAAACCATGGCGCCGCTTGCGCACGAGGTTTGAAGGTTGAAAGGTGCGTTTCATCGCGTCCTGCTCCACTTAATACGTTGTCCGAAAATAAATCCCATGCGGGATTCGCGTAACGAACGTCAATTCAGGCTTGGTCTCTACTGCTGTCCCCGCGCCAAGTCAAACCCTTGGCGGCGAAAATCTGCGTTGATTGCAACAATTCACCTATGCGCATTGGCCATATGTTTCAATACAGGTTCAATGGTGCCGATATCGCTGCACCAGACGCACCTTAGATCAAGCACCCGTGAGGGGTCTGTCGCTTTGGACAACAACCAGCCATCACTGTGAGCAACACAGAAGGCAGAGCGCCGATGCGCAGAAATGATTGATATGACCGACCAGACCCAGCAAAGATCTGCTTTTCTTCGCTACCTCCCGCTGATCGTGATTGCGGTGGTGGCGGTGGTGGGTGCGATCACCTTGCGCGACTATCTGTCGTTTGATGCTTTGCGCGACAACCGCGAGGCGTTGATTGCGTATCGCGATGAAAACTACCTGCTTACGGCGGTGGTGTTCATCCTTGCCTATGTGATTGTCGTGGCATTTTCATTACCCGGTGCCGCAATTGCGACACTGACTGGGGGTTTTCTGTTCGGGATATTTCCGGGCGTTTTGTTCAACTTGATCGGGGCGACAACCGGGGCGGTGATCATCTTTCTGGCGGCGCAATGGGGGTTGGGTGCAAAGCTAAAGGAACGGATGGATGCATCCGACGGCATGGTTGCCAAGATCAAGCAGGGTATCGACGAAAACCAGTGGTCGATGTTGTTCTTTATCCGTCTTGTTCCTGTCGTGCCGTTTTTCGTGGGCAACCTGATCCCTGCGTTTCTGGGTGTGCCGCTTTACCGGTTCGTGATCTCGACGTTTATCGGGATCATGCCGGGGGGATTGGTCTATACATCGGTGGGGTCAGGATTGGGCGAGGTGTTCGCGAAAGGCGAGACCCCGAACCTTGGCATTATCTTTGAGCCGCATATCTTGTTTCCTATACTTGGTTTGTGCGCACTGTCGTTGATGCCCGTCGCGATCAAGAAATTTACCGGCAAGAAGGATCTGCTGAAATGAACCGGATTAAAACTGACATTCTGATCATTGGGGCGGGTTCGGGCGGCTTGTCTGTTGCGGCAGGTGCGGCACAGATGGGGGCGGATGTTGTCCTGATCGAGGGTCATAAGATGGGTGGCGATTGCCTGAACTATGGCTGTGTACCCTCCAAAGCGCTGCTTGCCACGGGCAAGGCGGCGTATGGCCAGCGGCATGCGGCGCAATACGGTGTCGCAGACGCGGCGGGCGAGGTCGATTATGCGGCGGCCAAGGATCATGTGGCGGATGTCATTGCCCAGATCGCGCCGGTTGATAGTCAGGAACGGTTTGAAGGGTTCGGTGTCAAGGTGATCCGTGAATACGGGCGGTTTATCTCGGATACAGAAGTTCAGGCTGGTGACACCATCATCACCGCGCGTCGGATTGTGATTGCCACCGGTTCATCGCCTTTGGTGCCTCCGATTCCGGGGTTGGACAAGGTGCCGTACGAGACCAACGAGACGCTGTTTGAGCTGCGTGAAAAGCCCGAGCATCTGTTGATCATTGGCGGCGGCCCCATCGGGATCGAGATGGCGCAGGCGCATATTCGTTTGGGGTGCAAAGTCACCGTGATCGAGGGTGACAAGGCGCTGGGCAAGGATGATCCCGAAATGGCGGCGGTGGTGCTGGATACGTTGCGTGACGAGGGTGTTGTGATTGAGGAAGACGCATTGGCCGCAGAGGTTCGTGGCAAGAAGGGTGCGATTGAGGTCGAGGCCGAGGATGGCCGCGTTTTCAAAGGCTCGCATCTGTTGATGGCGGTGGGGCGCAAGGCGAATACCGATAAGCTGGACCTGGACAAGGCGGGCGTTGAGCCATTGAAAAACGGTATCAAAGTCGATGACAGCCTGCGCACTACAAACCGCAAGGTCTATGCCATTGGCGATGTTGCGGGTGGCCTGCAATTTACCCATGTGGCAGGCTATCATGCGGGTGTCATCATCCGTTCAATGCTGTTTGGCCTGCCGTCCAAGGCAAAAACCAGCCATATTCCTTGGGCGACCTATACCGACCCTGAATTGGCGCAAGTCGGCCTTACCGAAGCACAGGCGCGCAAGAAGCACTATGTCACGCTTGAGGTGGTCCGGTTTCACTACACCCACAACGACCGCGCCATGGCGGAGCGTAAAACCAAAGGGTTTATCAAGGTCATGGTCGTTAAGGGCCGCCCCGTGGGGGTGTCGATTGTGGGCTATCAGGCCGGTGAATTGATCAATCTGTGGGCCTTGGCACTGGTAAACAACATGAAAATGAGCCAGATTGCCGCCATGGTTGCACCCTATCCCACCATCGGCGAGATCAACAAACGTGCGGCGGGTGCGTATTTCAGCCCGCGCTTGTTTGAAAGCGATCTGGTCAAACGGGTGGTGGGTCTTGTGCAGCGTTTTGTCCCCTAAATGAAGGTGCTGAACTCCCTTTCCGGTCGCTTGCTGATCCTGACCACGATCTTTGTGATGTTGGCAGAGGTCCTGATCTTTGTGCCGTCCATCGCGCGGTTTCGCGAAGATTACATGTTGAACCGGTTGGAGCGCGCACAGATTGCATCATTGGCGCTGCTCGCGGACGATATGCTGGACCCCGAGCTTGAGGATGAACTGCTGCGCAATGCCGAGGTGTTTAACGTCGTGTTGCGGCGCGACGAGGTGCGCCAGTTGGTGCTGTCCTCTGACATGCCCCAAGCCATTTCCGCGACTTTCGATCTGCGCGATGCGCCCGCAATGACATTGATCAAGGACGCGGTGATGCGTCTGTTCCGGTCGCAGAATGATGTGGTTCGCGTTATCGGGGCACCCGTGCGCGAGGCCGGATTGCTGATCGAGATCACGATGGAAACGGGCCCGATGCGCATGGCAATGCTGGATTATGGCAAGCGTATTCTGGCGCTGTCCGCCGTGATCTCTGTGATCACCGCCTTTCTGTTGTTTGTCGCGATGCGGGTGTTTCTGGTCAAGCCGATCAAGGGCGTTGTCGGGCATATGCAGAACTATGCCGCTGCCCCCGAGGACGCGCGCCGCATTATTATTCCAAGCGCCGGCGTGACAGAGTTGCGCGAGGCCGAAGAGGCGCTGAAAAAGCTGCAAACCGATCTGACACAGGCGCTCAAGCAAAAGGAACGGCTGGCGCAACTTGGTACGGCTGTCAGCAAGATCAGCCATGATCTGCGCAATATCATGACCTCGGCACAGCTGTTTACGGACCGCATCGAGATGTCCGAAGACCCTGCAGTGAAACGCATGGCACCCAAACTGGTCGGGTCGATCACCCGTGCGGTACATTTGTGCGAATCCACACTGGCCTTTGGCAAGGCCGAAGAACCGGGGCCGACCCTGACCATGGTTGATCTCGCCACTTTGGTGGAGAATGTGATCGAGGGCGAACAACTGGCTGTCAGCGACGATGCCATCGCATTTGCGAGCGATATTCCAGCGCATCTGTTCATCCGCGCCGATCCCGAACAGATGTACCGCGTCCTGTCGAACCTTGTGCGCAACGCACGGCAGGCGATTATGGCCACAGGTCAGCAAGGACAGGTCGCCTTGCGGGCTGCCGAGACGGACAGGGCCTGGACAATCACCGTTTCCGACACGGGGCCTGGCCTGCCGCCAAAAGCCAAAGAGCACCTGTTTGCGCCTTTTCAAGGGGGTGCGCGCAAGGGCGGTTCGGGGCTTGGCCTTGCCATCGCGTCAGAGCTGATCAAAGGGCATGGTGGTACGCTGTCTTTGGTAGAGACGAACGGCTCCGGCACCGCATTCAAGATTGTCTTGCCGAAAGGCGATGGTACTGTGTAGAAGCGGTCCCGCGAAAAACCGGTGCGGTGTAATCAGGGGCTTGCAAACCTTTTCCCATCGCACTAAACCGCCGCACAGTGCACCCGTAGCTCAGCTGGATAGAGTATCTGACTACGAATCAGAGGGTCGGGCGTTCGAATCGCTCCGGGTGCACCAATTTACTGAGTTACCAAAGTTCGTGATCAGCAACCGTTTAGCGATAGTAAAGCGACTGGCCGCTGTGGAATACCTGCACCTTTTCGGGGGCGGCAATCAGGCGGATGGATGTGCCGCGCACGCCAGTATGTACGCCCGGCAGCTTGCCGATAACCGCATTGGCACCGTCCTGCGCTTCGAAATAAAGCAACGTCACTTCGCCAAGGGCTTCGGTGAAATTCACCACGCCTTCAAAGATGTAATCTCCGGATGCCTTAACCAGATCTTCTGGCCTCACACCGATGTTGACGCGCAGGCCCTTGTCAGCGTCGGTGGTTGAGAGCGCAGAAACAGCCGTACCGCCGCCTGCCAGTTTCACGGTCGTTTGCGCGCCGGTTTCGACAATCTCGCCCGCCAGCAGGTTCATCGCGGGGGAGCCGATAAACTGTGCGACAAATTCGTTTTCAGGCCGCTCGTACAGGTCGAGGGGCGTACCGACCTGTGCGATGCCTTTGTCGGCGAGCACGACGATACGGCTGGCAAGGGTCATCGCCTCGACCTGATCATGGGTCACATAGATCATCGTCGAGTCCGGCATCTGTTCTTTAAGCTGTGCAATCTCGATGCGGGTGGCGACGCGCAAGGCGGCGTCAAGGTTCGACAGCGGTTCGTCAAACAGATACACTTTGGGGTCACGCACAATGGACCGGCCGATGGCGACACGCTGGCGTTGTCCGCCAGACAGCGCTTTGGGAAGACGGTCTAGATATTCCGTCAGTTGCAGCTTGTTTGCTGCACGGGTGATGGCCGCATCGATTTCCGCCGGACTTTTCTTGGCCAGCTTCAAGGCAAACGCCATGTTGTCGCGCACCGTCATATGCGGATAAAGCGCGTAGGACTGGAACACCATAGCAATGCCGCGCTGTGACGGGGGAATGTTGTTGACCACTTCGCCGTCAATCTCCAACGTCCCGCCGGAAATTTTTTCCAAGCCCGCAATCATCCGCAACAACGTGGATTTACCACATCCGGAGGGGCCGACAAAGACGATCAACTCGCCTGTGGTGATGTCCAGATTGATATCTTTCAGGACTTCGACATTGCCGTAGGTCTTGGCGACTTTGGTAAGTTTGAGATTGGCCATTTACGTGTCCTTTGGATCAATATGTCGTGTGCTGATGCAGGCCTGCCATGGCGCAAGTTTGGTCTGCCCGCCCGGCGCTGGATCGGCGGTGCCAAGACCGGATGCGCTGGAAACCCATTTGCCGTCCGGCAACGTGGTTGACGCGGCGTCGCCCGCAAGGTTGAAAGCGCAGAATATTTCTGTGCCGTCCAACGTGCGCAAAAAGCTCAGCACGTTGCCTTGCACAGTCAGACCGGTCAGCGCACCTTTGGCCAGCACCGGATTATTCTGGCGCAGCGCAATGGCACGCCGGTAATGGTGCAAAATTGCTGTTTCATCATCTTCTTGTGCTGCAACCGAGCGCTGCAAATGATCGGCGCTGACAGGAAGCCAGGGTTTGCCGGTGGTAAAGCCGCCGCTTTGATTTGAAGGCTCCCAGACCATCGGGCTGCGGCAGCCATCGCGGCCTTTGAACTCGGGCCAGAATTCGATGCCGTAAGGGTCTTGGATGTCCTCAAAAGCGATCTCTGCCTCGGGCAGGCCCAATTCCTCGCCCTGATACAGGCACACGGAGCCGCGCAAGCACATCAACAGGGTGACAAACAGGCGCTGCGCGTCTGGCGACAGGCCCCAGCGGCTTGCGTGGCGTTCAACATCGTGGTTTGAAAACGCCCAACAGGCCCAGCCGTCGGCAGCCACATCAGCGACCTTGTTAAACACCTCTGCAATCCGTGCAGCGGTTGGTTTCTCCTTGGCCAGCAATTCGAACGCATAACACATGTGTACAAATTCAGTGCCGGCCGTGTATTGCCCCAAAAGGTCCAGACCCATTTGTGCATCGCCCACTTCGCCCACAGCTGTTTTGCCGGGGTATTCATCGAGCAACGCGCGGTAACGGCGCAGGAAATCAAGGTTCTCGGGCTGGTTCTTGGAATACAGATGTTCCTGATGGTTATAGGGGTTCACCGATGGGGCGATGTTGGCATTGCGCTTTTCCGGCGGCAGGGCAGGGTTGTCGCGCAACAGTTTGTCGGCAAAATAAAAGTTTATCGTATCAAGGCGGTATCCATCGACGCCACGTTCCAGCCAGAACCGGGTTGCATCCAGCAATGCGTCCTGAACCGCTGGTGTATGCAGGTTCAAATCCGGCTGGCTGGTAAGAAAGTTGTGCAGATAATATTGCTCGCGGCGAGGATCCCAGTGCCACGCAGAGCCGCCAAAGATCGACAGCCAGTTGTTCGGCGGCGTGCCGTCAGGCTTGGGGTCGGCCCAGACGTACCAGTCGGCTTTGTCGTTGTCGCGGCTCAACCGGCTTTGTGCGAACCACGGGTGTTGATCGGATGAATGTGACAGCACCAGATCTATCATAACTTTGATGCCATGATTGTGCGCCGCTGTGATCATCTCGTCAAAATCGATCAGCGTGCCGAACATCGGATCGACGCCGCAATAATCGCTGACATCATAGCCGAAATCCTTCATCGGCGAGGTAAAGAACGGCGAAATCCAGATCGCGTCGACGCCCAGCGAGGCGATATAGGGCAGGCGCTGCATGATGCCTTTCAGATCGCCAATGCCATCGCCATTGCTGTCCTGAAAGCTGCGCGGATAGATCTGGTAGATCACCGCACCGCGCCACCAGTCGGGGTCAACGGTAAGCTTCTGATCGGCATTCATTTTTGCACTCACATTCATTTTTACGACTTTCGTTTACTTGACAGATCCGGCCAACAGGCCACGGACCAGATACTTTTGCATGGCAAAGAAGACCGCCAACGGCACGGCGATCGAGACAAAGGCGGACGTCGCAAGGATTTCCCAGTTGCCGCCACGGGTGCCCAACAGCTCGACGATCTGTTTTGTCATCACCGTGGTTTCGCCGGTTGAATCGATCAAAAACACCAGCGACACCAGCAGGTCATTCCATGTCCACAGGAACTGGAAAATCGCGAAGGACGCCAGCGCCGGAAAGGACAGTGGCAGGATGATTTTTACAAACACCTGAAAATCGGTTGCCCCGTCAACGCGCGCATTTTCGATAATGTCGCGGGGAAGGCCGACCATGTAATTGCGTAACAGGTAGATCGCAAGCGGCAGGCCAAAGCCGGTATGGGCAAGCCAGACGCCAAGGTATCCTTTGCCGATACCGATCTCGTTGTGCAGTTTCAGCAGCGGGATCAGCGCCAGTTGCAGCGGCACAACCAGCAAGCCCACCACCGCGGCCACCAAAAGCGCACGGCCGGGAAAATCCATCCACGCCAGTGCATAGGCGGCAAAGGCGGCAATCAGGATCGGGATGATCGTGGCAGGTATCGTCACCGTCAACGTGTTGAAAAACGCCTTTGCCATGCCTTCGCGGTTGGTTGGGTCAAACAGCACGCTTTTATAGTTATCGGTCGTAAATTCCGGCGGTGTGGTGGCGGTCACAAACACGCGGTCGCCGCGGCTTCCGGTAAATTCCTGCGCGCTTTGCATCCGGTAATCGCCATTGGCCTGCACCGTTATTGTGCCGCCGTCGTTCAATTCGCCTGTGTCGCCCGCGACGTAGGTGTCGATGGCGCGCGACGACAAACCCCATGCCGAAATCTCTGCGTCGCCTGCGACCCCGAACAGATTACCGTCGATCACATATATACTGTCCGTCAAAACCTGTGTATCAGGATCGGCCGTGCGCAATGTCAGGTTCTGCTCGGACGGAAACATCGACTTCCACCAGCCCGACGTCGCGATCTGGTCGGAGGTGCGGAACGACGATACCAGCAACCCCACGGTCGGGAACAGCCAGAGCAATACCAGCACCACAACCGAAATGTGCACCGCCCATGTCAGGCTCGATTTGGTTCCTGCGATGTTATCCATGATACATCCCCTCTCAGCGCATTTCTTTGCGTGCGTTATAGACGTTCCAGACCAGGATCGGCGTGACCAGCAACATGATTATCATGGCCGATGCAGAACCGACGCCCCAATCATTTGCACGGAACAATTTGTCGTACATGTAGTTGGCGAGAACCTGGGTTTCCCACTGGCCATTGGTCATGGCGAAAACGATGTCGAACACCTTGAGCACAACGATGGTGATCGTGGTCCAGACCACAACAATGGTCGGCACGATCTGCGGCACCTTGATCTTGAAAAACACCTGCAACGGTGTTGCACCGTCAACAATCGCGGCCTCGATGGTTTCCTCGGGGATACCGCGCAAGGCCGCAGACAGGATCACCATGGCAAAACCGGTTTGAATCCAGACCAGAACAGCCATCAGGAAAAACGAGTTATAGAGCGGTATTGTCAGCCATTGTTGCGGCTCGTCACCGCCAAAAAACAGGTATAGTGCGTTCAGAACCCCGATCTGTTCCTGATCAATCGGACGGGTATCATAGACCAGTTTCCAGATCACGGCGGCACCCACAAACGAGATCGCCATCGGCATAAAGATCAGCGATTTCGCGATATTACCCCACCAGATACGGTCGGTCAGCTGTGCGGCAAGCAGGCCAAAGGCGGTCGAGAACGCAGGGACGATGATGAGCCACAGGAAGTTATTCTTGAGCGCTTCCCAGAATTTCGGCTCGCCCAGCATTTGGGTATAATTGGCAAGGCCAACAAATCTGTAGCCGCCACCGGGGATGCGTTCTGTCACGGACAGGTGGATGGTCTCAAGCACCGGATAGGCAAGGTACAGGCCAAGTGCGATGATCGCGGGGGCCAGAAACGACCATGGCCGGATCAGGTTTGCGCGGTTGATATTGCGTCCGGCGTTCGGCCCGCGCGGTGGAAACAGAACTTTATCAAGCAGTTGATTGGAAAAATAGAAATATCCAATACAACCGCCCACACCGATAAAAATGGTCATCAGACCTTGAAGTGCCGGATGCATGTTCCCCTCCCCGAGACCTGCGAAATGTGGTGAAGCAACCCGCATAGGATGCGGATTGCCCCGATTTTATGTGGCGCTTTTACTTAAGGGCGTCCCATGAGTTCTGGATCTCGGTGGCGACTTCCATAGCGTCTTTGCCGCCTGCATGATCCACCATTCCGGTCCAGAATGATCCCGCACCGACGCCGCCCGGCATCAGGTCGGACGCATCAAAGCGGAAAGTCGTCGCATCCAGCAAGATGTCATTCATTTTCTTGAGGGTCGGATCGGCAAACACGCTGGTATCGACACCCTTGTGCGGGGTCAGGAAACCGGATTGCGCCATCCATGCCTCGTGAGCAACAGGCTCGCGCAGCCATTCGATAAACGCCTGCGCGCCGGGGCTGTCTTTGGTGATCGCCCAGACCGTACCGGCACCCAGAACAGGGGAGCCGAAGTCTTTGTCCGCGTAGGCCGGGAAGTAGAAGAAATCAGCATCTTCTCCGACCACTGTACCTTCGGGGAAAAACGCAGGAATGAAGGATGCCTGACGGTGCATGTAGCACTGCGGTGGCGAGCTGAACAAACCTTTGGGGCTATCGCGGAAATCGGTCGATGCAACAGCTGCTGCACCGCCAGCGACGTAATTGTCATTGCGGGCAAATGCGCCGAATTCCTCGATGGCTGCCACAACCTTGGGGTCGTTGAACGGCATCTCGTTCGACACCCATGCGTCATAATCCGCAGGCGATTGCGTGCGCAACATCATATCTTCGACCCAATCGGTCGCAGGCCAGCCTGTTGCCCCGCCCGACCCCAGCCCGATACACCACGGCGTGCCGCCATCGGTCACGATCTGATCGGACAAGGCCTTGAGCTCTTCCATTGATTCAGGGATTTCGTAACCCGCATCTTCAAAGTTCTCGGGTGAATACCAGACCAGCGATTTCACATCGACTTTATAGAAGAACCCATACATCGCCTCTGTACCATCGATGCCTTTGAATGTTCCCAGATCAACCCATGACTGACCCGCAGCATAGTTTTCGCGAATCCAGTCGGCGGTGTCGTCGGCCAGTGGTGTCAGGAAACCGGAGGCGGCCAGATCGGCGGCCAGACCGGGCTGGGGGAACACAGCGATGTTAGGGGCAGAACCCGCCTCGGTATCAACGCGGATTTGCTGCTCGAAGCTGTCAGAGCCAACATAGCGCACATCGGCACCGGAGGATTCTGCAAATTTTGCCAGCACGTTCTCGACCATTACCTGATCGGGGCCAAGCCATGGACCAAACACAGTAATCTGCTCACTTGCCAGATGACCGTCGGCATGGGCCATGCCAGCGGTCAATGCCAATGACGCGGCACCCGCATAAAGTACGTGTTTCATATAATCCTCCCGAGATGCGCGCTGCGCTGTCTATTTTATGCGATTCGGATTTGTCCAAAGCGCTTTGGATGATCGAGCAATCACCAGTTGAATGGTTTGCGTCAAGGGAAAACTGGGCGCATACCCCATTGGGCAAAGCGGATAAGGGCGAAGGGCAAGCTGCCTCATGCAGAAGGAATTCTTTGACCCGACCTTCTTTCGCCCCTAAACATAGGAAATCTCCAAAGCGCTTTGGTTGAATTGATGAACCTGAAAACACTCGCAGAAACTCTGAACCTGTCGCAAACTACCGTCAGTCGTGCGCTGAACGGGTATTCGGACGTCAGTGATGCGACCCGCAAGAGGGTGCGGCAAGCGGCGGAGCGGCACAGCTATAGCCCCAGCATGCGCGCAAAAAGCCTTGCAACCGGCCGTGCGATGGCGATCGGACATGTCATTCCTGTGACGTCGGGCCATGAAATGGTGAACCCGGTTTTTGGTGATTTTATCGCGGGTGCGGGGGAAACCTATGCCGCTCATGGCTATGATACCCTGCTCAAACTGGTGCCGGACGGTGACGAGGAACGGGTGTACCGCGCCCTGAAATCGCGCGGCACGGTGGACGGTATTATAATTCACGGGCCCCGCATGAACGACCCGCGCATCGCGCTGTTGCGCGATATTGGCCTGCCGTTTGTGGTGCATGGCCGCGCATCCCGGATCGAGGGCGGATATTCATGGCTGGACGTGAACAACAAAAGCGCATTCGAGCGGGCGACGAAATTCCTGCTGGATCTGGGGCACAGCCGAATTGCCTTGATCAACGGGTTAGAGGAAATGGATTTCGCCCATCGCAGGCGCAATGGCTATGTGCATGCCCTTGGCGATCATCAGATATCGCCTGACCCTGACCTGATGCGCAGCGAGGAAATGACCGAGATTTTCGGCTATCGCTCGGCCTGCGACATGCTGCGCCTCGCCCATCCGCCAAGTGCATTTCTGACGTCGTCAATGATGACGGCTATCGGTGTGCGTCGCGCGCTTGAGGATGCGGGGCTCAAGATGGGGCGCGATGTGTCGGTGATCACCCATGACGACGATCTGTCGTATCTTAAAAACGGCGAAGGTGTCCCGATTTTCACCGCCACGCGGTCATCGGTGCGCGATGCGGGCCGTGAATGTGCGAAAATGCTGCTCGATTTAATCCGCGATCCGTCGATCGGCCCTGTGACCCGCCTGCTGGAAGTTGACTTGATGGTTGGACATTCCACCGAACCCGCAACGCCTCGCGCGCAACTTTAGGACCAGACATGCCGTTCAAACGCTCGGACTTCCCCAAGGGATTTCAATTCGGCACCGCAACGTCCGCCTACCAGATCGAGGGTCACACATACGGCGGTGCCGGCAAAACCCACTGGGACAGCTTTGCCGCGACGCCGGGGAATGTCGTGCGCGGTGAGAACGGTGATATCGGCTGCGATCATTATCACCGCTTCGAGCAAGATCTTGATCTGGTCGCCGCCGCAGGTTTTGACAGCTACCGTTTTTCGGCCAGCTGGGCGCGGGTGATGCCAGAGGGACGGGGCGCGCCCAATCCAGAGGGCCCCGATTTTATGACCGCCTGACGGACGCAATGCTGTCGCGGGGGTTGAAACCTTGCGCCACTTTGTACCATTGGGAATTGCCATCGCCGCTGGCCGATCTGGGCGGCTGGCGGAACCGCGATATTGCGGGATGGTTTGCTGATTTTACTGAAATAATCATGGGGCGGATCGGCGACCGGATGCACTCTGTCGCTCCGATAAACGAGCCGTGGTGTGTGGGCTGGCTCTCGCATTTTCTGGGCCACCATGCGCCGGGGTTGCGCGATATCCGTGCGACCGCGCGGGCGATGCATCATCTTTTGTTGGCGCATGGCAGTGCGATCCAGACGATGCGCGGGCTGGGCATGGATAACCTTGGTGCGGTATTCAATATGGAATGGGCAACACCCGTTGATGATACGCCCGCTGAGGTAGATGCAGCAGCGCTTTATGATGGATACTACAACCGTTTCTTTGTCGAAGGCGTGTTCAAAGGCCGCTATCCGGACAGCGTGATGCAGGGGCTTGGCCCGCATATGCCAGACAACTGGCAAGACGATTTCGGGACGATCACGGCCCCCGTGGACTGGTGCGGTATCAATTATTACACCCGCAAGATCGTCGTCCCAAATGACGGACCGTGGCCGCATCATACCGATATCCACGGCCCGCTGCCGAAAACCCAAATGGGATGGGAGGTGTATCCAGACGGGTTGCGCGATTTCCTGATCCGGACCGCGCAGGAATATTCCGGTGATCTGCCTCTCTATGTGACTGAAAACGGCATGGCGAACGACGATCATTTGGTTGCCGGTGCCGTGAATGACCAGCCCCGTATTGACTATCTGCAATCGCATCTGGCGGCGGCAGGTCAGGCGATTGACGCAGGTGTTCCGCTCAAGGGCTATATGATCTGGTCGCTGATGGACAATTACGAATGGTCGCTTGGCTATGAAAAGCGGTTCGGGCTGGTGCATGTTGATTTCGACACGCTCACGCGGACACCAAAGGCGTCGTACCATGCAATCAAGGCTGCGCTGGCGGGGTAATCACCAAAAGCACGCAAGCGAATATCTCACTTGACCTGTATGATTTCCAAATATATGAACATTGTTCAAGAAACATGGGGGCGGTGTGGAAATGAAAAACTGGACACGCAGGGCGGCGCTTCTGGGGTCAGGCGCATTATTGGGCGCATTGGGCTACCGCAGCCTTGCCTCGCATAATCCGACCTTGGACGGCGCAGGGAAAACAGTCGCGGTAAACCCCGCAGGCACATTGAACGACGCAAGCCTGCTGAGCCGGACACCGGTCCATAAACATATCATCCTCAAGGACGACCCCGGCGAGAGCCTTGTCGCTGCGATCCGCGCCGAGATGCAGGATGCACGCGACAATGGCCGCCCTGTGAACGTCAGTGCCGCGCGCCATTCGATGGGCGGCCAGTCGATCCCGCTGGACGGGCACGCGATCACGTTCGACAATGGCTTTATTGAAACGGACACCGCGAATGGCAGCTACCGCACGCACGCCGGTATCCGTTGGGGGCAGGTGATCAGAGCGATTGATCCGCTTGGATTTTCACCCAAGGTCATGCAATCCAACAATGATTTTGGTGTGGCCTCGACGTTCTGTGTCAACGCGCATGGCTGGCCCGTGCCGTTTGGCCCGATGGGATCGACCGTCAGAGCCATCGACCTGATCACGCCGGACGGATCACTTGTCACCTGTTCGCGCACTGAAAATACCACTTTGTTCAACCAGTCCATGGGCGGTTACGGCCTGACAGGGGCAATTTTACAGGTGGAGGTCGAGATGGAGAAAAACACCCGCCTCGCGCCCACATTTGCCGAAATGCCCGCCGAAGAGTTTGGCATCGCATTCATCAAGGCGCTGCAAGACCCGGACGTCACAATGGCCTACGGGCGCCTCAACGTATCGCGCGCCGAGTTTTTCAAACATGCGCTGATGGTCACCTACCGTGCCACCGATGATCAATCGGATCTGCCTGCTGCTTCCGGCTCCGGCGCGATGTCCAAAATTGCCAGCTACGTGTACCGCGCACAGCTGGGCAACGAGCGGATGAAAGACCTGCGCTGGTGGTTCGAGACTGACCTTGGCACATCCTTGGGTGGCGGCGAGACAACGCGCAATTCGCTGATCAACGAACCTGTGATTACGCTGGATGACCGCGATGAGACGCGCACCGATATCCTGCACGAGTATTTCGTGTCGCCGGACAGGTTCGGCGATTTCCTGACCCTCTGCCGCGATGTGATCCCGTCGTCGTATCAGGAATTCCTCAATGTCACCTTGCGGTTCATCAACACCGACGCCGAAAGCTGGTTGTCCTACGCCACAGTCCCGCGCATCGCGGCCGTCATGTCGTTCAGCCAAGAAATGACCGCGCGGGCAGAGGCGGATATGGCGCGCATGACCCGTGATCTGGTCGAGGGGATCATCGGCATTGGAGGGACGTATTATCTGCCGTACCGCCCGCATCCGACCGTGAAACAGTTGGAACGCGCCTATCCCCGCGCCGCTGCATTTGCCGCCGCCAAACGCGACCTCGACCGCGATATGATCTTTCGTAACAACCTTTGGGACAGCTATCTGGAGCAGCTATGACCACTTTGCAAAAAATCGCGATTAGCTATTTTGTGGCCCTGATGGGGGCGGCATCGCTGAACTATATTCCGGGTCTGACGGATGCCGAGGGTCGCGCCTTTGGTGTATTCGCGCTCGATATATTTGACGATGCCCTGCATGTGGCGTCCGCCTTTTGGGCGCTGGCGGCGGCATTTATCTCGCACCGAGCCTCAAAAATCTTTCTGCTGATATTTGGTGCGTTTTATCTGGGTGATGGCGTTTTCGGGTTCTTTACGGGCTATGGCTACCTTGATCTGGGCATATTCACCAATGCGGGCGAGGGGTTATCGTTCACACTTGTGCGCGTCCTTGCAAACGTCCCACACCTTGCGCTGGGCGGATTTGCCTTGTTCGCGGGATTAAAGCTGGACCGTGAATGAAACGTTTTGGTAAATGGCTGCTGCGGATCGTCCTGAGCGCTGCGGTGTTGATCGTGGCGCTGATTTTGCCCGTGGCGTGGGTTGAATTCGGATGTCGCGGGGACGCCGTTGAAGCAAATTACGCGTCCCTGCTGCCGCCTGAACATCACCGTGCCGAGGCGCGTACCCTGCTGACCTATCCGGAATGGCACATCGTGCATGCCTACGACGATTATGCCCAAGTGATCAGCACGGGCGACCCGCATGACTTTGGTTTCTTCCGCGCGGTGCGCACCTATTGGTCATCGCTTTGTGCGTTGAAAAAGCAGGCGGGCGCGCAGGGCGGTGTGGACAGTGCGACCAAACAACTGGTCTATGTGATTGGCGTCAGCTTTACGGCTGAACTGGCGTTCAAAGCCGCGTATGAGGAAACTTTGGGGCGTGTTTTTACAGTGTTGCGTGGGGATGAACATGCACCGCTCGATGTTTTGTCTGCCGCCCAAGCAGCGGATTACGCAACATTTTTGCAGCAGGTGCCGTGGTACAAATGGGATTTCCAAGGAGATATTGCGGCGCTTGACGAGAGTGCAACCGACGCCTTGCGCGACCGTGAACGCCGCTTTACGCTGGGCTTGGAATACGGGGCCAAATCTGCCTATGCCGGTGTGATTGCATCGGCGGTGGCGGCCACGGGCCCGGATGAATTGACCTTGCGGATGATTGTCTCGGGACGCGATCTGGGGTTTTTAACATCACAAGAGGGCGTGACCGTGATTGGCACCACCGAAACTGGCACCGAGATCGAAACAATCCGGTATCGCGCGCTGACCAAACTGCTCAACGTGATGGCACAGCGTGGCGTGGATGTGGTCGAGATCGCAGGAAACGATGACATCATGCTCACGGTCATATCCGATCAGCCCACGATGGATGGCGCGATTTTCAACTTTGCGCGCCAAGGATATGGGGATTACCGGCATTTGCTGCTGGTGGAAACGTCCGACCTGATGGACCGCCTGCGTACTATCGCGGCCAGCACCGCGCAATTGGAACATGTGCATGATTACTAAGATCATCGCGGTTGTTTCAGCTGTCGGCATCGGCTGGTTTGCGGTCTTGGCAGGTGTCATGTTGCTGTCCGACGATGCCCCCGCCGCGGTGGTGATGTTTCCGGATGCGACGTTCCTGAATAGTTTGCCGGACGGCACTGCGATCCTGTCGCAAAACGCAATCAGCGTGACATTGACCAGCGAAATGACCGGCTTTGGTGCTGCACTCTATCAAGCGGGCGCAATTATGGTGCTGCCTGCGGGACTTTCGGGGTGCGCGCCCTTGACTTCCTGACCCCCAAACGGTGTACCTGCGACGAGAAATTTCAGCCCTCGAAAGGGACCGTCATGCACGCCTATCGCAGCCAAACCTGTGCCGATCTGACCAAGCAAAACGTGGGCGATACCGTGCGCCTGTCCGGTTGGGTGCACCGCGTGCGGGATCATGGCGGCGTGTTGTTCATCGACTTGCGCGACCATTACGGCATGACGCAACTGCTGTGCGATGCTGACAGTCCGGTGTTCAAGGACGTCGAAAAGGTCCGTGCCGAATGGTGCATCCGCATTGATGGCACGGTCAAGGCGCGCGACGAAAGCCTTGTGAACACCAAGCTGCCCACCGGCGAGATCGAAGTGTATGTGCGCGATATCGAAGTTCTGGGGGCCGCCGCCGAATTGCCGTTGCAGGTGTTCGGCGAACAGGAATATCCCGAAGAAACCCGCCTGCGCTACCGCTATCTCGATCTGCGACGTGAAAAGATGCAGGCGAACATGATACTGCGCTCTGACGTGGTGGCCTCGATGCGCAAGCGGATGTGGGACAAGAAATTCCGCGAATTCCAGACGCCTATTATCACCGCCAGCAGCCCCGAGGGTGCGCGTGATTTTCTGGTGCCATCACGTTTGCATCCCGGTAAATTCTATGCGCTGCCGCAGGCCCCGCAGCAGTTCAAGCAATTGTTGATGGTGTCGGGGTTCGATAAGTATTTCCAGATTGCCCCGTGTTTCCGTGATGAAGACCCGCGTGCGGACCGATCCCCTACAGATTTCTACCAACTCGACCTTGAGATGTCTTTTGTCACCCAGCAAGACGTCTTCGATACGATCCAGCCGGTGATCGGCGGGATTTTCGAGGAGTTTGGTGGCGGGCGTCAAGTCGATCAGGAGTGGCCGCAGATTTCATATAAGGACGCGGCGGCGTGGTATGGATCGGATAAGCCCGACCTGCGCAACCCGATCAAGATGCAGGTGGTATCCGAGCACTTTGCCGGGTCCGGCTTTGCGATTTTTGCGAAACTGCTGGAGCAGGAAGGGACCGAGGTTCGCGCGATTCCTGCGCCCACAGGCGGGTCGCGCAAGTTCTGTGACCGGATGAATGCCTTTGCGCAGAAGGAAGGGTTGCCGGGGATGGGGTATATCTTCTGGCGTGAAAAAACTGCTGACTCTGTGGCGCAAGAGCTGGGGATCACTGTCAAAGAAGCGCAGGCAAAGTTGAAATCCGGAGAAGTTGAAGGGGGGATGGAAGCCGCAGGCCCTCTCGCCAAAAACATCGGTCCAGAGCGGACCGAAGCCATCCGTCAGAAACTCGGTCTCGGCCTTGGCGACGCTGCGTTCTTCCTTGGCGGCAAACCGAAAGCGTTTGAATCCGTTGCCGGACGTGCGCGCAATGTCATTGGCGATGAACTAAACCTCACCGACAAGGACCGCTTTGCCTTTGCATGGATTGTGGATTTCCCGATCTACGAAAAAGACGAAGAAACCGGCAAGATCGACTTTGAACACAACCCGTTTTCCATGCCCCAAGGCGGGATGGATGCGCTGCAAGGCGATCCGCTCAAGGTGCTGGGCTATCAGTATGATTTGGCCTGCAACGGATACGAATTGGTGTCCGGTGCGATCCGGAACCACAAGCCCGAGATCATGTTCAAAGCGTTCGAGATTGCAGGATATGGCGAAGCCGAGGTGCGCAAGCGGTTTGGCGGCATGGTCAATGCGTTCCAATACGGCGCGCCGCCCCACGGCGGGTGTGCGGCGGGTGTGGACCGGATCGTGATGTTGCTGGCCAATGCCGACAATCTGCGTGATGTGATGCTGTTTCCGATGAATCAACGCGCCGAGGATTTGATGATGAACGCACCAAGCGAGCCGACATCGGACCAGTTGATGGAATTGGGATTGCGGGTCATCCCGCAAGACTGATTAGAAAGGGCCGCAGGTGATGCGGCCCGTTTCCCTCAATCTTCCAGACTATCTGCGCGTTTCTCGTCAATCAGCCCGCGCTCTTCTTTTTTGCGCGCTTCAAACCGTTCGCCGTAACCTTCGATTTCGCTGTCGTCGATCACCTCTTTGGCGCGCCCGAACACGTCGTTTTCCTCTTCATCCATATGATGCTCATAATCGTGTTTCAGCGTCTTGAAACGGGTCAGCCATCCGGACGACGACATGTCGCCGTCATTCAATTCTTCCATCAGATCATCCAGCTTTTGATGCTCGTGTACCGAATGGCGCGCGGCATCCTGACCCCATGTCTTTGAAATCAGCTTGGCATAAAAAGTCTCTTCCTCGGCCGCTGCATGTGATTTTACATCATGATAGAACTCATCCCACCCTTCGCGCCGTTCCTTGCTGTCGCCACTGGTCGCTGCAATCTGGTCCAATAATGTGCGGTGGGCGTCGTGATCGGCTTTGATGGCGTCGTAAATATTCGGCATGTCGTGTCCCTTCGGCTGTGCTGCCGAATAACGCTTGCCTGTCGGATCGGTTCCGGATTTTGGCCAATGTATCTTTTGTAATCAGGTGTCGCTTGTCGCAGAGGCCAGATAATTTGCCACCATTCCGCCGTCGCCGGCGTGCAAGGACGCAAGGATGACGATAACCAATCCCAGCAAGGAAGCGGTCAGCACGATCCAGTCAATTTGAAAGTCGCTGTACGCGTCTTTGCAAAACCGCAGCATTTCAAGGCCAGACATGCGCTGCTCCTTAGTGAACCAAAACCCCCGTTTCCAGTTGAGTTAAATGTACGCTAAAATGTGGCATCAGTTGGGAAAATCCGTGCCGGAACCCTGACATTCGCGACAGCCACAGTAGTGTGAAAAGTGCTTGGCGGGGGCGGGGCATATCCTTAACATAATTTTCATGAATATGAACAAACCATCCGACCGTCCGATTGGCGCAGTTGTTGCAGACTGGACACCGCCCATGGCCCCGTCGGGCGAAATCCTGATGGGGCAATACGCCTGTCTTGAACCGCTCTCGGCAGAAAAACATGCAGCACTGTTGTTTCGCTGTTTTGACGGTCATGATCATATCTGGGATTATATGGCCGACGGACCCTATTCATCCGCGTCGCAATATCACCGCTGGGTGCGCGACAATGCGGGGCTTGCCGATCCGCATTTCTATGCCATCCGCAATCTTGAAACGGATCACTGGGAAGGGGTCGCGAGCTATATGCGGATCGCACCGCAAGCTGGATCCATCGAGGTGGGAAGCATCAGTTTCAGTCCCGATTTGCAGCGCACGCGTGCCGCGACCGAGGCGATGTATCTGATGATGAAATGGGCCTTTGACGCGGGCTACCGGCGTTATGAATGGAAATGTAATGCGCTCAACGCGCCATCACGGCGTGCTGCACAGCGGCTTGGGTTCAGTTTTGAAGGGGTGTTCCGTCAGGCCTTGGTTGTGAAAGGGCGCAACCGCGATACCGCGTGGTTTGCGGCTATAGACAGGGAATGGCCCGCGTTGAAAGAAGCGTTTGACGCATGGCTATCGCCTCACAATTTTACACCTGACGGGCAACAGATTGAACGATTGGGCGATCTGACCGGACTTGTCCGCGCAGCGAGCGATCCGACGCTTTAAGGTGGCGGATGCAAGGCGTTCCCGATTGAGGCACCCCCGATTGATTCACACCCGATCAAATTGCGATCTTTTGCGATAATCGGTGTTGGATCATTCCCGCAATAACGGCTGTTTCCGATCCTGCCGGCTGACCAAGGGCGCGCTTTCTGGCAAGGGCGTTCGCGGCCTCTTCCAACCCGAAATCATGTGCTGACCGTGCCACACCGCCAAGGAATTGTG
Source organism: uncultured Alphaproteobacteria bacterium (assembly GCA_963710185.1). Lineage (GTDB taxonomy): Bacteria > Pseudomonadota > Alphaproteobacteria > Rhodobacterales > Rhodobacteraceae > Sulfitobacter. Next base: position 90,632 of record CAVPZE010000001.1, read on the forward strand.
CCACATAATCCAGCGCATGTTCATCGGGCGGATCGTCCAGCACATCGGCGATATGCGCCATATCATCCTGATAGGCGATCTTGTCAGGCACGATCACTTCGTCACTGATGACACGGGGCCCGCTTGGCCGTCGTTCCACAGGCAGGATCGCCAGCAGACATTCCTGAAACGCGGCAATCGAGGTGATGGGTTTGCCCAGAAATCCGTCGGCCCCTGCGGCCATGGCATCCCCTTCAAAATGGCTGTCGCCCGACATGGCCAAAATCGCCTCGACCCTTGGCTGGCTGTCGGCCAGCTCAGCTATCAGATCGACGCCGTTGCCATCGGGCAGGCCCAGATCAATGATCACAACCGAGGGGCGGTACACCTGCAAATGCCGCCGTGCCGAGCGCAGACAATCGGCCCGTCTGATCCGCGCGCCCGATCGCAGGCACAACAAGCGCATCGCTTCGCAGGCAAAGCGGCTGTCCTCCACCACCAAAACCGTCAGCCCCAAAAGCGGGCGCGCAGCGGTAGGTGCGGGGATCGTCGCCGCAAAGGGGTCTGTCGTGTCCATTTTAGCCTCCAACAATATCTGACGACTCAATGGTTAGCCGCTGATGGCTAACAGACCGTTAATGTGACGCATTGCTCTTGCCATGTGCGCCCGCCATAAGCGAGGCAACCAAGTAGACGGAGTAAGCTGATGATCGGAAGATTGAACCATGTGGCCATTGCCGTGCCCGACCTTGAAGCGGCAGCAGATCAATACCGCAACGGTTTCGGTGCAAAGGTAGGCCCGCCGCAAGACGAGCCGGATCACGGCGTCACGGTGATCTTTATAGAATTGCCCAATACCAAGATTGAACTGCTGTATCCGCTGGGTGACAACAGCCCGATCCAGGGTTTTCTTGATAAGAACCCGTCCGGCGGCATCCACCATATATGCTACGAAGTTGATGATATCATTGCCGCGCGCGACCATCTGAAATCGACAGGTGCACGGGTGCTGGGCACTGGCGAGCCAAAGATCGGTGCGCATGGCAAGCCCGTGTTGTTCCTGCATCCCAAGGATTTCAACGGTGCCTTGGTCGAGCTGGAAGAGGTATAAGCATGGGCGTTGTATCCGGCCTCGTTTTATTCGCTGTCATCTGGGCGATGGTGTTCTTTGTCGCTCTGCCCATCCGCGTGCAGACCCAAGGTGATCTGAAAGACATCGTGCCCGGCACCCATGCGGGCGCGCCCGAGCATCATCACCTCAAGACTAAAGCATGGTGGACGACGTTTGTAGCCGGCATCTTGTGGTGCATCATTGCGGGGATCATCCTGTCCGAATGGATCACCGTTGACGATATCGAGCGGTTTCTTCGTCCTGCGGCAGTAAGTGAAACAGATGGGTAAAGGTTGCGGCCCCCAGGATCGGGATCAGCAGATTCACCAACGGGATCGACAGCGGCATCGCCATAAAAATACCTGCCAGCCAGATCGTGCCGAAGTTCTGGCGTCTTAGCTGTTTTGCGCGTGCGCGCCCGACACGGCGGATGGCGGCCATTGTGTAATACTCACGACCCAGCAAAAAACCGTTCAGCGCCCAGAAAATCAGGATCGCAGCGGGGGCAAAGAACAGATAGAGCAGGATCGCCAACAGGTTTGCGCCGATCAGCACACCCAGAAAGTTCACCGTATCGCGCAGGGCATCCCCGAAAGACGTGCGCGTGGCGTCAGGTAATTGGGGGTAGTGTTCGCCCTCGACCGCATCTGCGACATCATCCAGAAACATCGACGTGATCGCGGATGCGACGGGAACCATCAGGAAAATCGACAGGAAACCCAGCAGGAAAACCGCACCCCATGACAGCAGGTCATTGAGCCATCTGACCTCGCCCAGAACCGGCAGCCATGCATCCTCGGGTGTGATCCATTCGACAAACCACGAAAACCCTGCGGTGACGCCGATAAGCAATGCCAGTGACAGCCCGATGCCAATCACAAACACCCGGCGAAACCGCCTGTCCGAAAGTTGGCTTACGGCCAGCCCGAAGGATCGAAAGATTACTGAGACAGCCATGTTGTGATGCTTTCGATGTCGGGGCGCGGGCGGTCGGGCGGTTGTGATGTCTCGCTGCCGATGTGGATGATACCCGCGATACGTTCGTGACCTGCCAGCGCCAGAGCGTCGGTCATAAATCCACGGTCATGTGAGGGCCAGCCGCTGAGCCAGTTTGCCCCCCACCCCGCAGCAAGTGCTGCGTTCAGCAGCGCAAGGCAGACGGCGCCAGCGGAATAGGTTTGCTCCAGCGGCGGGATTTTCTCGGACGGTTTCTGCACCTCGACGACGACCACTGCCAGATTGCCCTGATCAAACTGGCTGCGGCCTTTCTCGATCTGTTCGGCGTCATGACCCAGCGCCGCGCCGCGCGTTTGTACAACATTGGCCAAACGCTCCATCGCGCCACGCTCCAACACGATAAACCGCCAAGGCTCAAGCTTGCCATGATCCGGTGTGCGGGCGGCTGCGGTCAATAACGGCAGCAAAGCGTCCCGTGTCGGAACAGGCAAGCCCAGCGTTTTGGCGGGGCGCGAGCGACGGGTTTGCAAGAACATCAAGGCGTCTGGGTTTGGATCAGGCATCGGGTCTCTCAAAGATCAAGTTGGGTTGCCATATCGTCAATCGACTGGCGCAGGAAGGTGTCAAAAGCCGCTGTCGGCTGGCGGTTTTCATGGGCAACGGCAAGCGGATCACCTGCATCAACGACACTGTCCGCAAGGGTCGCAATCGTGGCATGGCCGCAAAACGGCACGTAAGCCTCGGAATACCCGCCCTCGTGGACAAGCACCAGTTTTCCCCCACAAAGCCGCTCTGCGGTCTTTTTGATCGCGGCCGTCATTTCCGCAAATGTCTTGACCGTGGCCTGCATCCGCGCCAGCGGGTCAATAATGGCCGCGTCATAGCCACAGGCGACGATGATCATATCAGGCGCGAAGACCTCGATTGCGGGGATCACAACACGCTCCATCGCGTGCATATAGGCGGTGTGCCCCGAGCCTGCGTACATCGGCAGGTTGATGTTGTACCCCGTGCCCGCACCCTTGCCGCGATCCGCCAAGGCACCGGTATCCAAAGGGTAATTCCCCTCCTGATGCAGCGAAATCGTCAGCACATCGTCGCGTCCGTAATAAATTGCCTCGGTCCCGTTGCCGTGGTGCACATCCCAGTCCAGCACCACAACTCGCTTGGCCAGACCCTTGGCCTGTGCGGCCTCGATGGCGATGGCGATGTTGGCCAGCAGGCAGAACCCGTTGGGAAAATCCGGCAGGCAATGATGACCGGGCGGGCGGCACAATGCATAGGCGTTGTCCAATGCGCCGGATGCCACAGCATCCACCGCCGCCACCGCCAGCCCTGCGGACAGTGCCGCAATCTCGTACCCGCCTTGGGCAAATGGCGTGCGACGCCCCAATTCGCCGCCCCCCGTATCCGACATCTGTTTGAATGCATCTAGATAGGCGACAGGATGCACACGCTCCAGCGCGTCGCGCGGTGCCATCTCAGCGCTGCGGACATCCAGATCATGGATCAATCCGGTCACATCCATCAGGTTCTTGAGCCGCCGCTTGGTTTCAGGATTTTCCGGCAGACCGCCCGCAGCAAGCGGCTGGACCAGACCCCCGATCGGCATGGTGAACGTATAGTTGCCGCCCGCGTGCCAGAAACACTTTTCGTCCCAGAAAAAACCCGTGGCCATGGCGCTATCCTTGTGCGTTGTTTGGTGGTGAATCTGGCGCAGGCGTTCGGGTTTGTCCATGCTTGGCTAGGGGGCCTCTGCCAGCAATTTGGCGACGTCCAGACGGGTGTTTGTCATGGCAAGCGTGCCATCTTCATTGTGGGGCCAGTTTGACGGGTCGCGGTCCCGGTAAATCTCGACGCCGTTCTGGTCCGGGTCTCGCAGGTACAGCGCCTCACTGACACCGTGATCTGCCGCGCCGTCCAGCTCGATTCCGGCGGCCATAATACGTTTGAGAACGGTCGCAAGGCTGGCGCGGTCAGGATAGAGGAACGCAGCATGGTACAGCCCGGTATGACCCGGCGGCGGTGGTGTGGCCCCGGCGCTTTCCCATGTGTTCAGTCCGATATGGTGGTGATAGCCACCCGCGCCCAGAAATGCCGCGCGGGCACCGTAGCGCGCCGTGACCTCAAACCCGAGGATATCACGGTAGAATGTAATCGCCCGCTCAAGATCAGAGACGCGCAGGTGGACATGGCCGACAGAGGCGTGAGGGGCAGGCATGGTAAATCCTTTTATGCGTTTGCGAAAAGATGTGGGTAGAGGCGAGAGTTGTCCAGCCTTGGCCGCGCAGAGGGTCTGTGCGCCGGTGCAGAAATTAGGGCGCGTCAAACCCGCGCGACAATGCCCGCCATCCTGCAACGGCCAGTGCCAATGCCCCCAAGGCAGCAACGACAAAGGGCGCGGTCAGGGCGGCATCCCGCGCCAAAGGTCCGTCCGCCATGCGCACAATCAGTCCGGACAACAGCAACCCCACAGGCATCATGCCCCATGCCAGCAGTCTGTACAGGCTATTCACCCGACCCAGCAAAACATCGGGAATTTTACGCTGGCGATAAGAAACGGAGACGGTATTCCAGACCAGTCCGGTAAATTCGAACGCGGCCAGCACAAGCGCCAGCGCAAACGGGCGGGGCGCATAGGCAATGCCAAGGAAGGCTGGAAAAGACGCCAGCAACATCCATTGCGCTGTGCGCTTCGGCCCCAGCCGCGTGATGATTTTGTCGCCGCACCAGCCGCCTGCGATGCCGCCAATGGCCCCTGCGGCAAGGATTAGACCATAAGCCCGCGCATCTAGCCCGAGGTTTTCCTGCACATGCAGCACCAGTGCGATCATCACCATCTGGAACAGCAGGTTCCACACCCCTGTGATCCAGGCCAGAGACCGCAGCAGCTTGGCATTCCACAGGAAATGAAAGCCCTCGCGCAGCTCTCGTTTCCAATTGCGGGTCTGTGTTGCGGTTGGTTGAAACTCGCCTTTGATGGCAAGCACCAGTACCACGGCGACCACATAGGCCACCGCACCCACCGCGAACGGCAAGGGCAGGGCAGCAGCAATCACGAACGCGCCCAAGGCCGGACCGAGCAAGGCGTTTCCGACCAATTCGACACTCCATAATCTGCCATTGGCTTTTTCGAGTTTATCTTGTGGCGCCAGACGGGGCAGCATGGTTTGCGCCGCATTGTCGCGAAACACTTCGGCGATGCCCACAACCGTGGCGGCGCCAAGGATGGCCGCGTAGAGACCGGGCTGGCTCAGTTCAATCCTTGCGGGGGGAAGCGGGAGCGTGATCCAGATCGCCACCGCCGCAAAGGCAAACGCCGCCCCGCGCAACATGTCCATCGCCAAGATCAACAGGCGGCGGTCCACGCGGTCGGTGATCACGCCCGCGGGGATTGCAAACACGAACCAAGGCAGGCGCAGGGCTACCGCGACAAGTGCGATCAGCACCGGGTCATGGGTGAGCAGTGAGGCAAGCCATGCCCATGCTACCGTGGCGATGCCATCGGCGAGGTTCGTGAGGCCGGAGGCTGCGACAAAGCGGGTAATCATTTAGTGTGGTGCCTGTCTTTTTGAAGGCTGTAAGGTGGTGCCCCAGGCTCTGGACCCATTGATCAGCTTGAGGCTCTCAGATCTCAATGATTCAATTGCCTCAAACTGAGGGGGAATTATGAGCAATCTTTACTGGGTTTGCAAAGATCAGATGGCGCGTCTCCGGCCTTATTCTCCGAAGAATCGAAGCCGAGCACGCGTAGATGCCCGGCGAGTTCTCGGCGGCATTATCTTCATAAATCGCGATTGGTTGCGGTGGTGCGATGCTCCCAAAGAGTATGGTCCCCCCAAGACGCTTCACAAGCAATGGAAACGGTGGAGCGATATGGGGGTATTCGCGCGGATCATGACGGGACTGGCCGCCGAGGCACCTGATAATCGAACGATCTCGATCGACGCGACCTATCTCAAAGCGCACCGCACGGCCTCGAGCCTGCGGTTAAAAAAGGGGGGTGTGAACGTCTGATCGGGCGAACGAAAGGCGGCATGAACACAAAGTTGCATGCCGTCACCGACACGATTGAAAGGCCGATCCGGTTCTTCATGACTGCCGGCCCGGTCAGCGATTACACGGGGGCCAGGGCCCTGATGAATAGCCTGCCAGCCGCCGACTGGTTGTTGGGAGACCGGCGGCTATGGCGCGGATTGGTTCCGCGAGGCCTTTGCGGATAAGGGAATGCCACCCTGTATCCCGGGACGGAAGTCGCGTGGTAAACCCGTCAAATATGACAAAGGTCGCTACCAACGACAGAACCGGATCGAGATCATGTTCGGGCGCCTGAAAGACTGGCGACGGATCGCCGCCAGATACGACCGATGCCCAAAGGTATTCCTGCCTGCAATCGCCCTCGCAGCAACCATTTTGTTCTGGTTATGAAACAATGAGTCTGGAGCCTATGATGGTGTGACCGCACCGCACGTTGCTCACCCAAGTGTGTTTCGTATTTCACTGCGCGTTATTGCAAGCTGTGCTCGAATAAGGAGACCTGTCCGATGTTGCGTGCCCTTTGTTTGGCTTTGATACTGTTGCCGGGGATGGCCCTGTCGCAAGACTCCATCCCGACATCCGAGCCGGCGATGACGCTGGAGAGGATGGGTGAGATCGTACTGGCGCTGGACCCAGAAACCGTTGTGCGAGGCCCGGCGCTGGAGTTTACGCTGGACGATATTCCGGTCGTGGTGATTGCGGATGCGGGCGCTGACCGGATGCGCGCCATGGTTCCGATTGCCAGTGCGGAAGGGCTGACGGCTGATGATATGATGCGGATGATGCAGGCCAATTTCGACAGCGCGCTCGATGCACGATATGCGGTGGCACACGGACGGCTCTGGGGGGTGTTTATCCATCCGCTGTCCGCGCTGGAAAAGGACCAGTTTTTGTCAGGGCTGGTGCAGACCATTACAATCGCAAAAACTTATGGCGGTGCCTATACCGGCGGGGCTGCGATATTTGGCGGCGGTGACAGCAACGCCATTTATGAAGAGTTGCTTGAGGAATTGCGCAAAAAGGGCGAGGCGTTATAAGCGGGAGCGGAGTGTTTGAAAGACACCTTTGTGGACCTAAAATTCTGTCCCATGTACAGTGGCCCACGCGCTGCGCAGCGCCTTTGACTGTCCTTTGAAATTTACGTCCAGCACCGCGCAGGACATCATCCGGTCGGCGCGGAAATGACGAAAATCATCGCGCATCTCGCACCACGCGGCAACGATGACCACGTCCGAATAATACACAATTGCGATGGGACAGATTGTGCGTTTGGTCACGCGGTCCTCGACATCGCGGTAGTGCAGCGCCAGCTTGACCTCTTGCCGGATTGCGGTGCGGATATCGCCCAGACCTACATCGCTTGGCGCGGCACCCCAGCTTGACGAAAATAACGTCTCGCTCATCACCGTGGCAGCCGACAGTTTTTGCACCGCGCGCTTGGCGGCCTGCTCCAGCGTGCGGTCGCCAGTGCGGGCAATCATCGCAAGGCCGACCGAGATTGCCTCCGCTTCCTCCACATCAAAGTTGATGGGCGGAAGGTTGTAACCGGGGCGCATGATATATCCGATGCCCGCCGCACCCTCGATTGGGACGCGCATGGATTGCAAGGATGCGATGTCGCGGTAGATCGTGCGTTTGGTCACCTCAAGCTGGTCTGCAATATCCTGCGCGCGCACGGGGGATTTTGCGCTGCGCAACAGCTGGATTATTTCAAACATTCGCGAGGATCGCATGGGTGTTTCCTTTCACGGGTTCAAAAGTCATACCACACCACTGCTGACAGATACATGTCAGCAGAGGTGCATTAGAGCGGACGAATGAACCAGCAACAGGAACGCAACGATGCGCCAGAATATTCTCAAGACCGGATTTGACACCCGTCCGATCATCATGGAACCGATGTGGTTGATCGCCTGTCAGGCACCTGTCGACGATGTGGACCGCATTTTTGAGGCCATCATCAATGTCACACCTTTGCAGCACCGTAAATCCGACCAAACGGCCTTTCGCTCAGGCAGCGGGGTTGAGTATTACCGTCCACTTGAGGGCAGCCCAACCGGTGCGGAAAACGGGACGCGGCGCAGACCGGAAGTTGATGAACCGCGGTTTTTCCTGCCGCGTGATGCGTGACCGCGCGTCCCATTTGGGGTTGATACTGGTGACAGCATCGGCAGTGGCATGGTCGACGGCGGGCCTGTTTACCCGCATCATCGAGGTCGATACCGCGACAATGCTTGTCTGGCGCGGCGTGTTCGGCAGCTTGGGGATTTTGGCAATCATGCTTGCGATGTACGGTTGTGCGGCATTGCGCGGCTTTGCCAGATTGGGCCTGCCGGGCTGGATTTTTGTGATCATCTCGGCGTTGGGGATGTTGTGTTTCATAGCGTCCCTGCGCCTGACCACGGTCGCGCATGTGTCGTTTATCTATGCCACTGCGCCTTTGGTGGCGGCGGCCTTGGCGTGGCTGGCAATTGGCGAGCGACCGGGGCGGTCGGCGTTGACAGCGAGCTTTGCCGCGCTGCTGGGTGTCGGAATTATCGTCAGTTTGGGCGTCGAGGGAAATATATCGGGCGACCTTCTGGCGTTTGGCATGACGTTTTCCATGGCTGCGATCATGGTGCTTTCGCGTAGATTTCAGGGTATTCCGATCATGCCCGCCGCTTGTCTGTCCGCCGTGCTCAGCGCTGCGATGGCGGTGCCGTTTGCGGATACTCTGGCAGTTGATCTGCCTGATCTGGGTTTACTTGCTGCATTTGGTTTGGTGAATTCTGCTGTCGGTCTGGCGCTGTTTGCTTTGGGGGCGCGGCTTTTGCCTGCGATTGAAACGGCGCTGATCGGTGCGATAGAGACGCCGCTTGCCCCTGTGTGGGTCTGGCTGGTCTTTGCCGAGACGCCGGGCGCTGCGACCCTGATCGGTGGAGGTATCGTGTTGGTGGCGGTGACGGGCCATATTTTGCGCCAAAACCGGCACGCGATGTGACGAAGGGTAGTATTACGGCGCATCCGTCTTATGTATTTCGGGTAATCAAATAGAAGGAGACCACAGATGAAATCCGCAAAAGACTATCTGGAAGCTGCCAATGCGTCCGTGCCAAAGATGGATGTGAAAGACGCAATTGCGAAACATGCCGCTGGTGAGGGTACGTTTATCGACGTGCGTGACAGCGGCGATATTGCCAAAAGCGGCACGATTAAAGGCGCGCATCGCATTCCGCGTGGCATGATCGAATTTCGCGCTGATCCCGAGATGAAGGATTTTCATAATCCGGTGATGCAAAAGGATGCTGAGTTGTATCTGATCTGTGGTGCCGGCGGGCAAGCTGCGCTGTCCGGCAAGACGTTGCAGGACATGGGCTATACCAACGTGACAAACATTGGCGGATTTCCCGGGTGGAAAGACGCAGGCGGACCTGTCGAGGCCTGACAAGACTGGCCGGCAATCATCGCGGGGCGGTGTTTGCCGAGGCTCTAGGCCAGTCTGATTTTAGTCAAGATTAAATCAGACTGGCCAAAATAACCGATGCCGTGCTTGCGCCAGACGTGTTGACGGTGCCGACGACGGATTGTTGCAGCAAAAAACGATCCCTGATCGCGCTGATGTTTTCAGGAGTGCTCAGGTCAGCAAGTTGGGACGTGCCAAAGGTGACTTTGGCGCGGGCCTTGAAATCGACGAGTTGGCGGTCGATGTCGAGAGAGCCGAAGGATGCAGGCAATTGAAACGCCGCCTCAAACGCTTTGCGCAGCGGCGGCGAGGCCAGCACAGCAAACCAGCGGCTGTCGTTGGATACCCCGCCTGCAACCGCGTCTTTCAGGTCGCGGTCCAGCGAGAGCGATATACGCAGGTCCGGGTCGCTTTCCCCGATCCGTATCTCGAACTGCCGCTCGACGTAATTGCGCGCGATGCCTTCTGCGAAGCCTGCCGGAAACACGCGGCCCGTCTGTTCGGGTGCAAATGCCAGTGCATCAGCGAGGGCCGTAAACCGCTTGTCCGAGATGATGTTGTAGGCGGAAAACGGATCGTTACGGTCCGAGCCGATGACTTTGCCAAGCCTCTGGGTGCTTTCCTGCCCCTGCGACACGCCAAAGAATTCACTTGTCGCCAGAAGAAGTTTGAAATTGCCCATAAACGCTGAAGTTGTGTTCGGCTTTTCGGTCTGGCCCACAACCAGAGCGACATATTTTTGCAGTTTGGTCTGCTCGCCTGCGGGAAGGGGTGCGGGACTGCCGAAACCGAACACATTCGAGAATGCAGCATAGCGTTTGTCGTCTTGCTGATTGGCAAAGGATGCAGGATCAGACAGGTCGGAAGCCAGTACTGAGGTCAGGAAACCGGTGCGATTGATATCCGCTTCGAGCCCGAAGAGTTTTAGTGTTGCATGCAGTAAATCGGGCGCGCCGAACAAACTGTCGGTGTCTGTCACGTTTTCCACAGTACCCACGAAGCGGCTGGCGAAACCGTAGATGCTGTTTTCCGAAGCAGACTTGGCTGCAAATTCAAACGCCGTGGCAAGTTCGAGGTAACGCGGATCGGACAGGCGATTTGCAAAGCTGTCGGGGTCGGTCACATCTGATTCCAACACACGCTGAAGAAAGTACGTGTTACCCACATCTTTTTCGAGACCGACCGAGGCCAGTGTTGCGCGCAGCAATTGCGTATCGGCAAGCAGCACGCGGGGGTCTGGGATGTCACGCAGTCGTGCCGCCACACTATTCTCGTCTTGTATCGGGCCCAAGCCGGGGCCGTTTGGATTGGCAAAATCAAAGGTCTTGGCCAACGCAAGATACCGTTTATCCGCGAGGCGGTTGGCAAAGGATGTGCTGTCGGTAAGATCGGATTCCAGCGCTTTTTTCAGGAACGCGCGGTTGTTGATGTCATCGTCCAGCCCGACGGCACCAAGTGCGACCCGCAATAGCGTGCGGTCGTCGAGCAGGGCATCGGCACTGCCTACCTTTTCGATACGGTCCTTGAAGCCAGTGATATCGCGCTGCACCTGCGGCCCGTTTTCAAACAAAGCCTGCTGGGTCACGCGGGTGCGCACCAAAAAGGCGTGTCCTGCGATCCCGTTGCCAAAGATAATTGGCGAAAATGTCATCATGACCTGCTCCGTTCTGCAGACAGGCGTTGTGCACGATCGCTGCACCAATGGCATGCCATGGGCGCGGCTAAGGCTTTGTTAATGCCGGTCGGACATTTACGCAGGATTGTATTCAACCTGTCTTGCGGGGGCCTCCGGAAACCGCGAGCTGACCGCAATATCGGCGGGTTACAGCGCCGGACGCATATGCGCACAAACATCCTTGCCCTGAACCTGCATCTCGCTTATACGCGGCCTGTCTAAGGGGCGGATACACGTGCCGGGACGCAGATACTCAGGCGGGGTCGGTTAAATCCGGCCCTCTTTCTTTTGCGTAACGACCCAAGCCATCGGACCAATTCACACCCAAGACCGGCGGAGACAACCGCACGGCCCGTATAAAAAAACCAAAGGAAACGATAAACTACATGTCAAAAGCTATGGACGAATTTGAAGCACTACTGGAAGAAAGCTTTGAAATGGACACGCCCGAAGAGGGGTCAGTTGTCAAAGGTAAGGTCATCGCAATCGAAGCCGGCCAAGCCATCATCGACGTCGGCTACAAAATGGAAGGTCGCGTTGAATTAAAAGAATTTGCCGAACCGGGCGAAGCTCCCAAAGTTGAAGTTGGCGACGAGGTTGAAGTATTCCTTCGCCAGGTCGAAAACTCGCGTGGCGAAGCGGTTATCTCTCGCGAGATGGCGCGCCGCGAAGAAGCGTGGGACCGTCTGGAGAAAGCCTATGCTTCCGAAGAGCGCGTCGAAGGCGCAATCTTTGGCCGCGTCAAAGGTGGCTTTACTGTGGACCTTGGCGGCGCTGTTGCGTTCCTGCCCGGCTCGCAGGTCGATGTGCGCCCCGTGCGTGATGCAGGCCCGTTGATGGGTCTGAAACAGCCGTTTCAGGTTCTCAAGATGGACCGTCGCCGTGGCAACATCGTTGTGTCGCGCCGTGCGATTTTGGAAGAATCACGTGCTGAACAGCGCGCCGAAGTCATTGGCAATCTGGTCGAAGGTCAGGAAGTTGACGGCGTGGTCAAGAACATCACCGAATACGGTGCGTTTGTCGATCTGGGCGGCGTTGACGGCTTGTTGCACGTCACGGACATGGCATGGCGCCGTGTAAACCACCCGTCGGAAATTCTGGCGATTGGCGAGACGATCAAGGTGCAGGTCATCAAGATCAACAAAGAAACCCATCGCATTTCCTTGGGCATGAAGCAGTTGCAAGAAGATCCATGGGATCTGGTTGCTGCGAAATACGCGCTGGAATCATCGCACACGGGTCGCGTGACCAACATCACCGATTACGGCGCATTTGTTGAGCTGGAACCGGGCGTTGAAGGTCTGGTGCACGTGTCCGAGATGTCCTGGACCAAGAAAAACGTACACCCCGGCAAGATCGTTTCCACCAGCCAAGAAGTCGAAGTCATGGTTCTGGAAATCGACGGTGCCAAGCGCCGCGTTTCCCTTGGTCTCAAGCAGACCATGCGCAACCCATGGGAAGTGTTTGCAGAAACCCACCCCGAGGGCACAGAAGTCGAAGGCGAAGTCAAAAACATCACCGAATTCGGTCTGTTTGTTGGTCTCGACGGCGACATCGACGGCATGGTTCACCTGTCCGACCTGTCATGGGACGAACGTGGCGAAGAAGCGATCCAGAACTACCGCAAAGGCGATATGGTTCAGGCCGTTGTGTCAGAAGTTGACGTTGAGAAAGAGCGTATTTCGCTTTCGATCAAAGGCGTTGGTGGCGACAAGTTTGCCGAAGCAGTGGGCGGCGTAAAGCGCGGCTCCGTTGTGACTGTGACTGTAACCTCCATTGAGGATGGCGGGATCGAAGTGGAATATGAAGGCATGAAAGCCTTTATCCGCCGCTCCGATCTGTCACGTGACCGTGCAGAGCAGCGCCCCGAGCGTTTCTCGGTTGGTGATAAAGTCGATGTGCGGATCACAAACGTGGACGCAAAAGCCCACCGTTTGGGTGTGTCGATCAAAGCGCGCGAGATTGCCGAAGAAAAAGAAGCGGTTGAGCAGTATGGCTCAAGCGATTCAGGTGCATCCCTGGGCGATATCCTGGGTGCGGCGCTGAAGGGCGACGACGACAAGTAAGCTTTGATGCTTTGAAATTGAGAAGGCCCCGCGCAGCGATGCACGGGGCCTTTTTTGTTGGGGTTCAGGGGGGCGAATCGGTGTGGGCGACCACTGCCAAGATTGAACGATCAGTGAAAAAACGGGCGAAGCTTTGCCGGAATTACGCGAAATACCCTTGGTTTCAGCATAAAAAACAGCATCTTGGACGCTGCGGGCGCTTTCCGGCAGACAGGTTTGTTTCTATAGTGAAGGGTGAGCCTTAGAAAATAGACACATCTCGGGGGGGATATAAGATGATCCGATCAGAACTGATTCAGAAGATTGCGGATGATAATCCACATCTCTACCAGCGCGATGTGGAGCGGATTGTGAACACAATTTTTGACGAGATCACCAGTGCAATGGCGCAAGGTGACCGGGTCGAGTTGCGCGGGTTTGGCGCATTTTCGGTCAAGAAGCGCGATGCACGCGTAGGCCGTAATCCACGCACAGGCGCCTCTGTGAATGTCGATGAAAAACATGTACCCTTCTTCAAGACCGGCAAATTGTTGCGGGATCGGTTAAACGGGAAAAGCTGATGCGTTATGTTCGCTATATCTGCATCGCCATCTTTGCGGTGGCGTTGATCTCTGTTGCTTTGGCGAACCGTGCCATCGTGACGCTCAAGATTTTGCCGAACGAAGTGTCTGGATGGTTCGCTGTGAACCCCGAGGTGGAATTGCCGCTGTTTCTGGTGATCCTTGGTAGTATCGTTGTCGGTCTGCTGGTCGGTTTTGTCTGGGAGTGGATCCGCGAATACGGCGAGCGTGCCGAGGCCGCGAGACAGGCCCGCGAAATGCGCAGGCTCGAGCGCGAGATCGCGCGGCTGAAAGGCGAAAAGCATCAGGGCAAAGATGAAGTTCTGGCGCTGCTTGACGAGGCCAGCTGAGGCGCGCCCATGCCTTCAAATGTAAATGTGAAAATCTGCGGGCTGCGCAGTGGTGCGGATGTTGCAGCGGCGGCTGAAGCAGGCGCGCGCTATGTCGGGTTTGTTTTTTTTGAAAAATCCCCGCGTCATGTGAGTTTTTCCGAGGCGGCAGCACTTGCGGCTTGCGTACCCGAGGGTGTCTGCAAAGTTGCGCTGGTTGTGAATGCGGATGATGATTTTCTTGATGGTCTGTTGCGTGATGTCGCGATTGATATGTTGCAATTACATGGCGCCGAACCCCCTGAGCGGGTGAGCGCGGTCAAGGCACGCTACGGCTTGCCGGTGATGAAGGCCGTGGGCGTTGCAGATGCGGATGATCTGGCGGCGCTGGAGGCATATGGACGTGTTGCGGATCAGATATTGGTTGATGCCAAGCCGCCAACGGGGGCCGTCTTGCCCGGAGGCAACGGATTGGCGTTTGACTGGCGTTTGATCGCCGGGCGGCGCTGGCCTGTGCCGTGGATGCTTGCGGGAGGGTTGACACCTGACAATGTGGCACAGGCTATTGCGTTGACGGGAGCGCGCCAAGTGGATGTGTCGTCGGGTGTGGAAGCAGCGCCCGGCGTCAAGGATGCGGCGTTGATTGATGCGTTTTGCAAGGCGGCGATGAAGTGATGTCGCACCGCTTGTGCGGTGCGACAGACTGGGGGCTCTGCCCCCAGACCCCCGGGAATATTTAAGGCCAAAAAGAAATAGGCTGTTGGCCTAGATCGTTTGATCGTAATCGCCCACGCCGGGTTCCGTACGGATGATTGCGTCGAGGTCGGCGAATATCGTACGCATTTCGGCCTCTGATGCGGAGCTTTCGCAGACAACGACAAGATTTGGGGTGTTGGATGAAGCGCGGACCAGACCCCAACTGCCGTTGTCGAGGATCACGCGCGCGCCGTTGACAGTGACGACTTCCTTGACAGTGCGGCCTGCAAGTTCGGTGAGGTTGCCCAATTTGTCCGCAATCCGTTCAAGGATTTCGTATTTTTCGGTATCCGGTGCGTAGGGTGACATGGTGGGCGTGGCCCATGTTTGCGGCAAGGCGCGGCGCAGGTCGGACATGCTCTTGTCCGGATTGCGGTCCATCAGTTTGCAGATTTCAACAGCGACCCGCATGCCGCAGTCATAGCCGCGACCAATCGGCTCAGCGAGGAAATAGTGGCCTGATTTCTCGAACCCTGCCAATGCGCCCAATTCCTTGACCCGCCGTTTCATATGGCTGTGGCCGGTTTTCCAATAGTCGGCTTTGATCCCGTATTTACGCAATTCAGGATCAGAGGCAAACAGCCCGGTTGATTTTACATCAGCAACGATCGTGCTGCCGGGGTAGAGTTTTGCAAGATCGCGGGCCATGATCACGCCAACTTTGTCCGCGAATATTTCCTCGCCCTCGTCGTCCACCACGCCGCAACGGTCGCCGTCGCCATCAAAGCCGAGCGCGAAATCTGCGCCAGATACTTTGACCGACGCGCTCATGTCGTGCAGCATTTCCATGGCTTCGGGGTTTGGGTTGTAATGCGGGAACGTGTAGTCGAGTTGATTGTGGCTTGCGACAACTTCGACACCAAGGCGTCTGAAAAGTTCAGGCGCAAAGGCCGACGCGGTGCCGTTGCCTGTGGCGCAGACCACCTTGAGGGGCCGTGTCATTTTGAAGTCACCCACCAGATCATCCAAATAGGCCTCGCGCACGCCATGAATGAATTCGTATTTGCCGCCGTCACTCATCTGGCCTTTGCCGTTCAACACGATGTCGCTCAGCTCGTTCATTTCGTCCGGGCCATGGGTAAGCGGGCGCTCGAACCCCATTTTTACGCCGGTCCAGCCGTTGGGATTGTGGCTGGCCGTGACCATGGCCACGGCGGGGGCATCCAGATGGAATTGCGCGAAATACGCCATGGGGGACAGGGCAGGGCCGATATCTTTGACGTGGATGCCCGCCTGCATCAGGCCCAGCATCAGCGCATTTTTAATCGAAAGAGAATAGTCGCGGTAATCGTTGCCGACGGCGATGACGGGTTTAATGCCGCGCAATTGCATCTGCGTGCCAAGGCCCAGACCAAGTGCTGTGATACCCGGCAGGTTAATGTCGTCGGGGTATTTCCACCGCGCATCATATTCGCGAAAACCCGTCGGGGTGATCATCGCATCACGCAGGAATTCCCAGGTGTTCTGGGTCACGGTTGAGGCGGGTTTGGTCATGCGCGTTACCCTTGCAGGTTTGGAAATATCAGAAGGTCAACGGATGCGATTTGGCAAGCTTGTCGAACTGCATCAACACTTTGATCAGCGCAGGCATATGATCGAGGTAGATCATGTTGGGACCATCCGAGGGGGCGTTGTCGGGATCCTCGTGGGTTTCCATAAAGATCGCAGCGACGCCAATCGCTGCCGCCGCGCGCGCCATGACAGGGGCAAATTCACGCTGGCCGCCCGATGATCCACCTTTGCCGCCCGGTTGGGCGACAGAGTGCGTTGCATCCATCACCACGGGATATCCGGTTTGGGCCATCTGCGGCAGGCTGCGCATGTCGGCGACAAGCGTGTTGTAGCCAAAAGATGTGCCGCGTTCGGTCAGCATGATGCGCTTGTTGCCCGTGCTTTCGATCTTGGTGACGATATTGCCCATTTCCCAAGGGGCAAGCCATTGACCCTTTTTGACGTTCACGACCTTACCAGTGTTGCCAGCCGCCAAAAGCATATCAGTCTGGCGGCATAGGAACGCGGGGATTTGTAGGATATCGACAGCATCAGCCGCTATGGCGCATTGATCTTCGGTATGTACATCTGTCAACACAGGCACGCCGTTGGCGTTGCCGATGGATTGGAGGATTTTCAGACCCTCATCAATGCCAAGGCCGCGTTTTCCCGCCAGCGAGGTGCGGTTGGCTTTGTCATAACTCGCTTTGAACACATATTGCGCGCCCGCCGCAGCGCAGGCTTCTTTCATAACCCCAGCGATCATCTGCGCGTGATCCGCGCCTTCCAGCTGGCAGGGCCCCGCAATAATGGTGAGCGGGCGGTCATTGCCGATGATCACATCGCCGACTGTTATTTGGGTCATGAGGTTACCTGTTCTCTGAGGATGGACGCGGTGAGCGACAACATCAGGTAGATGCCTGCAAAGACCAGAAATGCCAAGATCGTGTTTTCAAATTTGCGTGGATAGGTCGCCTCTTGCGGGGCGACGGGCCGCACAGCGACGGTCAGATATCGCACCTGACGGCTGGCCTCGTTGCGAGCGGCTTCCATGCCGGTCAGGGCCAGTTGCAGGTTGGTATCGGCGGCCACCAGATCGGCTTGGGCCAGTTGCATGGTAACGGCTTTTTTCGCCAGCGAATTGTCGCCCACCACGGCTGAATTAAGCTTGTCGCGCAGCTTGTCCAACTGTTCATTCAAGCGCCGCACATCGCCTTGCGCGCCGTCCACCTTGGCACTGTTCGGGCGGGTGTTGTCGAGCAGGGCGGCAAGTTCTAGCTCTTTTTCGATCAGCAAACCTTCGTAGGTGGTGATCTGGGCGCGGATGGCGATGATTTCGGCTTCGGGGTCAACACCGTTTTCGACCTGCATGGTGATCAAGGCTTCTTGTGCCTCGCGGCGCTTGAGCTGGGCGGTTTCCAGCCCCGATACGGCGTCCGCCATCCCGTCTTCACGCTTTTGCTGTGACAACCCGTTGATGCGCTCTTCGGCATATTTCAGCAGGCTTTCGGAAAAGTTGGCCGAGATCGTCGGATCGGCGGCGATCACTTCCATACGGATCACACCTTCGGTCGGATCATAGCCGATTTTGACGTTCTTTTTATAGGATTTGAATGCTTCCTCGTTGGTGGGGTCCGACGTCAGGCGCTGGATCGGGTCAATGTTCGGGTTCGAGAAATGCGCTTTGAACCCTTCATCCTCGTCCAGACGCAACATCGCATCTTTGGACTGCAAATAGGCTTGGGTTGCGATGCTGTCGGCGCTGTTGGCAAATTGCGTGGGCAACAACCCGCCAAAGGGGCTGGTTGATGACCCTTCGCTCTGGATGATCAGGAACTGGCTGTTTGTGGCATACATCGGTGTCGCCATATTGTAGAAATAATAGCCCGCAACGAACGTCGGCAACATCACGAAAAACGCCAGCCGCACCATGAGCAGGCCCATCTTGCGACGGCGACGGCGCGAGATATCGCGTTGAATGTCGCCTATTTCGCGCTTGCGGCGCTCGGACGGGCTAATCTCGGTCGAGGGAAGGGTGTTGCCACGTGCAGGAACGGTTTGCGGTAATTGCACACGTCCGATTGCGGAACCTGCACCACCGGCTTGCGCGGGCAGGCCCGCCATCGCGTCGCCGGGGCCGCCGTCGCGCTGTTCGCCGCCCGCTTGGGGGACCACAAGTTCAAGCATGTTCGAGCGCTGGAAAGGATCAATACCGTTGGTGCGCAACAAACGTACCGCATCAAAATCCGAGGTCGGAGCGAGATCGTGTTTTTGCGCGACACGCCGTGCCATGCGCAACTGCCGCCCCGTCAGACCCTCGCGGCGGATTGCATCCATGTCGGTTTCACCCGCGACCTCGGCGGCTGACGATACCTGACCGGCGCGCAAATCCTCGTCGTCTCTTGACGAGGGCACAGGGCGCAGGCCGGGCGGTGGCGTTGCAGCCACGTAAGCGGCATCAGCGCTGCCTGTGGCAGTGCTGGTGGATGATGAGGTGGGCGTGCTCCGCTTGATGCGGAACTTTCTAGCCTTGGGTTTCGTAATCATAGAGCTGTTTCGCTTCTTCCAAGGTGTCAAACATATGCAATTGCCCGTCCAGCAGAACCGCTGCCGAGCGCGCAAATTTTTCGAGGGTTTGTGGCTGGTGTGACACAATAATAATCGTTGTTGTCCGCAGCCGTTCTTGCAGGATTTCACCTGCCTTGCGGTTGAATTCAACGTCTGTGGTGGCGGGCATACCCTCGTCAATCAGGTACATGTCGAAATCAAGCGCCAGCATCAGCGCGAATGAAAACCGCGCGCGCATGCCCGAAGAATAGGTGCCAAGCGGCTGGTCGAAATATTCGCCCAAGCCACAGAGCCAGCGACAGAAGCTTTCGACATAGTCAGGGTCAAGGCCGTAAAGCCGGGCGATGTAGCGCGCGTTTTCCATTGCAGATACTTTGCCGACAACACCGCCCATAAACCCCAGCGGGAACGAGATGTTGCAGCCGCGCCGGATCTCGCCATCATCCGGTTTTTCCAAACCCGCCATCATGTTGATCAACGTGGTTTTGCCTGTGCCGTTCGGGGCCAGAATACCCAGGGAATTGCCCAGTTCCACACGGAAAGAAACCCGGTCAAGAATGATCTTGTGCTGGCTTCCGGTCCAGAAGGACTTGGATACATTTTCAAATTCCAGCATTCCCTGCTCCGGTTGGTGCTGTGAGGTGGTGTTCGCGCCCCATTATCAGAGGTATATTAACGGCTTATCCTCTGAATTTGACCATATTATGTCCTATATCGAAACAAATGTACAATGTGTTGGATGCCGTATTGGCGGTATCCAATGCATTTGTGATGGGATGGGGTGGCGGGTCCGTTGAAATGAAAAACCAACGCCGGAGCGCTGGATTTTCGTCTTAAATGCGGGTGGCGGATATTACGCGACCGCTTGCCACAACACGCCCGCAATGATGGCACCTGTTACCGCAAACCCCAGATAGGCCGCAAAGACACGCGGTTTGACCAATGCCCAGACCGCGATGGCGGCGGGAATACAGCTGACACCCCCCGCGATCACGAACGACATGGCAGCCCCTTGGGTCATGCCCTGTGCCAGCAATGCATCTACCAAAGGCACGGCGGCGTAGCCATTCAGATAGGCTGGTGCGCCGATCAAGGCACCCATCAGGATCGGCTTGATACCCTCGCCGCCAAGAAGGCCCGCGATCATTTCCGCAGGGACATATTGCAACATCAAGGCTTCGATCACATAGGCTAAGGTCAGCCATTTCGTCAGGAATAGCGCATTTTCAAACGCCGTGCTGCGAAACACCTCGCGGCGCGGTGCTTGGGTCCAGAATTTCCAGACAGGTTGTCCCGAGAACGGTTTTTTCACGCCGCAGCATCCGCTGATTGCGGGCCGTTCCCGCAACGGGTCGGCAAACAGCGGTGTGTTGGCGGCAAGCATCACGCCAAAGCCGCCGAACATGCCAAGCCCGATGGCGGCCAGCGTCTTGGCCAGGGCAAAATCCCATCTCAGCGTGCCGGACGTGATGGCGAACATGGCCGGATCCATCAGCGGGGAGGCGAGCCAGAACGCCATGACGGCCCCCAAGGGTGCGCCAACAGCAAGCAAGGCGGCGATGAAGGGAATGACCTCGCAAGAGCAGAACGGCGACAGACCGCCCAGCAACGCAGCCATGACCACCATACGCGCGGGATTGCCCTCGAACGCGCGGGCCAGCAAGGTCTCTGCACCGCTTGCCTTGAGATAGGCGACCGCGAGCACGGCAAACGCGATGAACGGTGCGGTGCCTGCCAAGGCCTTTGCGACGAAAATCACGGTGGGCATGAACTGCGGCAAGTCTAAAAAGGCAATTGCCAGCAGAATAAAGAATGTCGCTCCCCAAGCACCGCCAAATCTAAGAGTCCGATTCAAAATGAGCTGAGGCATTTCAATCTCTTGCGAGCACCCTTGTCATACGCCTGATGTGAGCGATGAGAACCCATGCCTCGGCGCTTTCGATTGTTCTCTCCCAATCCTTTGCCAGACGGCGACATCTTCCGAGCCAGGCGAAAGTGCGTTCGACAACCCACCGACGGGGCAGAACCTCGAAACCTTCGGCGGTGTCGGAGCGTTTCACGATCTGAATGACCCAGCGGCCAATACTGGTCAGAGCATCGCGCAGTTTCGGCCCGGCATAGCCTCCATCCGCAAAAACATGGCGCAGCTTTGGAGCCTCCCGGGCCAGTTGATGGAACACCGCCGGTGCGCCGTCACGGTCCTGAATGCTGGCGGAATGAACGCGGAGTGCAATCAAATGCCCGCAGGTGTCGGTCATGATGTGACGTTTGCGGCCCTTGATACGTTTGCCAGCATCATAGCCGCATATCCCGCCATTTTCAGTGGTTTTCACGCTTTGGCTATCAATCACACCCGCTGCTGGCTGGCGGTTCCGACCTTCAGTTTCACGCGCCAGTGCAACCAGTTCCCGATTAATCTCGGCCAGCAGACCGTTGTCGCGCCAACCGTAGAAATAGTATCGAACCGTCGATACTGGCGGGAAGTCTTTTGGCAAAAGCGACCATGCGCACCCCGCCGATGCGATGTACTGGATCGCATTCCACACACCGCGCAGTTCAACTTCGCGCGGCCTGCCAAGATGGTTGGGGCTGGGCAGAAATGGCGCTATTATCGACCACTCCACATCCGTTACATCACTTGAATATCGGGGCGTATCGCGCTCATGTAGTTTTCGGGTGAATTCAGTCCAGGCCATTTTGATCTCCGTTCAGCTTCCAACCGAACAGAATCACAACCTACTGAATTCACTCAACTCATTTCCGATCAGAACTCTGAGACGTGATGCGGGGGCGGGGGCAGCGTTGGTTTCAACCATGGTCGTGATCCTCGCAGGGTGTGGGCGCATCGGCGCAACATTCGGTTATCAGAAAATGCGCAAGTGCCTGAATTTCTTCGTAGGCGACAGCGGCGCAAATGGTACTGCGGCCGATGCGTTCCTGTTTCACAAGGCCGGTTGCGGCCAAAAGTTTCAAATGGTGGGTCAGGGTCGATCCAGTGACGCCCGTGCGGTCGCCAAGATCGCCGATGCTGAGGCCCTTTGGCCCGGCGCGGACAAGACTGCGCAGGACGGACAGTCGTTGCTCTGACCCAAGCGCTGCAAAGCTCGCAGCGGCAAGGGTGAGGGGCGGGGTGTTGGGCGATTCTATTTTCATATTTCTAGAAACATCGAAATGTTTACGCCATGCAAGATATATTTCGATAATTGTCGAAATGAATTGACGTATATGGGGGCTCTGCCCCCAAACCCCCGGGAATATTTAAGGCCAAAAAGAAAGGTGCGGGTTGGAATATGGGCTGCGAGGTGTATCTGGTTTGGTATGAAGGACATCCGTGACGAATTGAGGAGCTGTGTGATTTGTGCGGACAGGTTTGCTGTGACTGCGACGGCGCACCGGCCCAATCCTGTTGTGTGGTTTGCGCCCCAAGCGCGATTGTTGATTGCGTCACAGGCACCCGGATTGAAGGTACATAATGCAAATACCCCGTTCTGGGATGCATCGGGCGTGCGGTTACGTGCGTGGCTGGGGCTGGACGAGGCACAGTTTTACGACCGCTCGAAGGTGGCGATTGTCCCGATGGCGTTTTGTTTTCCGGGCTATGATGCCAAAGGCAGTGACCTGCCACCGCCGCCGGTTTGCGCCCGGACATGGCGCGCCTCGGCGTTGAATATGCTGCCGGATGTGCAACTGACGGTGCTGATTGGCGGCCATGCGATGAAGTACCATTTACCCGGATTCACCACGGTGACAGCTGCCGTTGCCGCGTGGCGGGATCATCCGAAGGGCGTCTTTGCCTTGCCACATCCCTCGTGGCGCAATACCGGATGGTTAAAGAAACATCCGTGGTTCGAGGCAGAGGTTTTGCCCGAACTGCGGGCACAGGTTGCGAAGGTGATGCATGACTGAATTGACCCCGCTTGATCAGGCGCATGCCGCGATGATGGCCGCGCCTGACGATGATGCCGCGCGCTTGCGGTTTTACGAGCGTATCGCGGATGTCGAATTATTTGTGCTGCTGGAGGCGGAACCGGCGGGCGACCAGATCAATCCGGTGGTGTTGGACGATGCCTATGTCGTGGTGTTTGACCGGTCTGCGCGACTGGCGGCTTATGTCGGGAATGCGGCCCCCTATGTCGCACTGTCGGGCCGTGCGGTTGCGCAGATGTTGGATGGTCAACCGCTTGGTATGGCGGTGAATATCGGTGTAGCACCGTCGGAGATTTTGCTGCCAGATACTGCAATGGCATGGCTGCGCGAGACGCTGGCGCATCAGGCGGGTGCGGTCGAGGCAAAGATCGAACAGGTGTTTCCGCCCAAGGGTTTGCCAGAGAGCCTTATCGCTGCGATTGATGCGAAACTCGCGACCGCGACCGGCATGGCGGCGGGCGCGTGGCTGGTCGGTGTCGCATATGCGGGCGGCGGGCGTGGGCATTTGCTGGCGTTCATCGGGGCCATTCCACGCGCACAGGATGCGCTGGTGCGGGCGGCATCCGAGGCGCTGACGTTTTCGGGGATCGAGGCGGGCGCGATGGATGTAGGGTTTTTTGAACCCGGCGATGCAACGGTGGCAAAGCTGGCCAAGGTTGGTCTGCGCTTTGACCTGCCGCAGACCCAAGGGCTGCAACATACACCGCGCATGCCACCTGGCAGTGACCCGTCAAAACCGCCCATTCTGAAATAAGGATCGCGATTTTCGGGCGAGTTGGTAGCGCCGCGTCACATCGCCGCGAGGTCACGGGGTCGTGGGATGCAATGGGCCTTATCGTCCTCTAGCTTTAGATCATAACGCAGCAATCAAGGGAGTTTTCATGAACCGTTTTACATGCGCCATCGCCGCCGCAGCGACCGCACTTACCTTTGCAGGGCAGGCTTATGCCGGGGATCAATACGTCGACGAAACAGGCTTTGCCGTGTCCGGCTATGATGTTGTGGCCTATTTCTCGTTGTCGCAAAGCCCGGTCGGCACGTCGCAGCCCGAGGGTGTACCGGGCAACAAAGCCATCACCAGCGAGTATAACGGATCCACCTTTGCTTTCTCGAGCGCCGGGAACAAGGCGCTGTTTGATGCTGATCCCGCAAAATACGCGCCGCAGTATGACGGCCATTGCGCATATGGCGTGTCCAAAGGTGGCAAAGTGCCGGGCAATCCGAACCTGTGGCGGGTTGTGGATGACAAACTTTATCTCAACATCACAAAGAATGTTGTGGGTTTCTGGGAAGAAGACATTCCCGGCAATCTGACGTTGTCAGAAAAGAAATGGGTCTCGATTGAGTCAGCGGAAAAATCAACTGCGACCATTCCGCAGTTTTCCAGCGCGGCACCCACAAACTGACGCTGTCCCCCGGCTCCCCTCGGCCGGAACGGCCTAGGACCTCGTCGCGCAGTGCGCGGCGGGGTTTTGTCGTGGGCGGATTGGGGGTGCTGGCATTGGGCGGAATTGGTGCCGCGCGCTGGTTCAATGTTGGCGCGACGATTGACAGTGAGAGTCTGAGTGCGCCGGATGCCTTTGCCGCCGCGCAAGCCGGTCAAATCGTATTGATCGATATCCGCCGTCCCGATGAATGGGCGCGCAGCGGTGTGCCGCAAGGCGCGGTGCCGATTGATATGCGACGGGAAGATTTTGTGCGTGCGCTAACGGCGGCGGGGGCGGATAAAAACCATCCGATAGCCCTGATTTGCGCACGGGGTGTGCGGTCGCGGACATTGTCGGGTAAATTGCGGGATGCAGGGTTCACGCGCATCATTGACGTGCCCGAAGGCATGTTGGGGTCAGGTGCGGGACCGGGCTGGGTTGCGCAAGGACTGCCCGTGATCCAGCCCTAGATTATTCTGCCGGAACTCCTTTGCCAGCCTTTAACTGCCCTTTCATATACGCGCGCTCGACACGGGCGCGGGTCACGATGCCCGGTTCGCGCAGGGTGTGCGGGCTGTCCATGCGCAAGCCTTCGGGCGCGCGGCGGGCGATGTTCACCGATGACAGGGCCGACAGCGGCACAGACAGCACAAGGCTGAACACAATCGGCACCAGCCAGAACGAGATCAGCCCTGCGATAAGGCCCGCCAGCAACAGCAGGCCAAACAGGGTTTCGACCCAGTGGAATTTGATCAAGGTCTTCAACGGATATCCGCGTGCGTCGCGCTTTTGCGGTGCCCAAGGCTCGCTTCCCGAGAACATCGCACCCAGTACAGCTTTGGTCTGCTGGATCATCAGGATCGGCGCATAAGCGATGGACAGGATGACCTCGACGGCGAAGGCGGTCAGGAATGCGGTCCGCCCGCCAAACACCCGCGTGGCTTTGGGGTAGGCGGCGATTATGCCTGCGCCCGCAATTTTCGGGGTCAGCAACATGGCGTACATGATCACGAGGAACACAGCGGAATCGATATGGCTCATTGCGGGGGGCCAGTCGGGGAAAAACGGATTGGCCTCGCTGAAGTAGCGAATGACATTGGTGTCGGCGTCGCGGCCCAGCAGCGACCAGATCACCAGCAACACGAACCATGCGGGCGACAACAGATAGCTGACCGCGCCGTGAAACAGGTGGAACCGTGACACAGGATGCAGCCCTGCGGTGCCCAGCAAGCGCAGATGTTGCAGGTTGCCACGGCACCAGCGACGGTCGCGCACGACGTAATCCACCAGCGTGCCGGGGGTTTCCTCAAAGCTGCCGGACACACGCGGCAGGAAACGCACCCGCCAACCGGCGCGGCGCAAAAGCCCTGCCTCGACAAAATCGTGGCTCAGGATCAGGTCGTCGCGGCCGCGCCCTGTCAGATGCGGCAGACCGGCGCTTGCGGCGAATGCCCGCGTGCGGATGATGGCGTTATGGCCCCAATAATTGCCCTCGTGGCGCGCCCACATGGCAAGTCCCTCGGCCAGCAGCCAGCCATAGGCTACGTTGGAAAACTGTTGCAGGCGGGCAAATAATGTATCGGCCCCGATCAGCATCGGAAAGGTCTGGATCAGGCCCGCGTCGGGGTCGGCGCTAAGTTCGGATGCCAGCCGCTCGATCGCGCGCCCTGTCATCAGGCTGTCGGCGTCCAGCACCACCATGCCTTCATAGGCGGCACCCCATCCGGTGATCCAGTCCAGCAGGTTGCCGACCTTTTTATCGGTGTTGTCGGCACGGCGGCGGTAATGCACGGCAAAACCATCGGGCGCTTGTTTCTTGAGAGCCTGGAACGCCTGCAATTCCTGATCCGCAATCGTATCATCGCGGGTGTCGGACAGCACAAACAGCGTGTAGCTATGAGGCCCGTTGCGGCGCGCCAGATCATCCAGCATGGCAGAGGCGTTGCCGAATACATCCCACGGCACTTCGTTATAAACAGGGACCAGCAAAGCCACATCAATCGCTTTGACGCGCATTGGCGGGCGATCGTCGGCGTCTTCACGTGCAAGAATACCTGCAATGGCGACGCCGACGGTGCTGACTGACAAAGTCACCCAAACGAATGTTGCCCCGATCATGGTCAGCAAAGCCCATTCAAGTCCGGTCATGCCACTGCCCGCTAGCCAGCCGTACAAGCCATAAAGCAACAACGCCGTGCCGATCAACGCAGGCCCGAACACCGCCAGCCGCCAGCCCAATGAGCGTTGCGGCGCGATGTTCTGCGAGCGTGCAACCGGTGCATGTGCAAAATCCTGCGCATGCATCGCAAGCGGTGCGCTGGCTGGCATATGTTGATAATTTTCGCCCATCGTCGTCATGCGGCCGTCCATCTGTAGAGCCATACTTCGCTTAAAGGATCGCCGCCGACACGCAATTGCGCACGGAATTCGGCCCATCTTGCGTCATCGGGCATGAAGGTGAACGCCAGTCGCGGCCCATTGGTTTCCGGGTTTCTTTGCAAGATCCCCGGCGTGATGGAACCGTTGTTGGCGCGCAGGATGATTTCGACCTCTGACAGGTCTTTTGGCACGTCCGGGCTATCGGCAAAGTCGATCACGATGATTTGTCCGCCCTCGGGGCGGCCCCCCATTGCGGTGTTGAGCACCTTGACAGGAACATCCGCTGTTACCGCCGCAGGGTTCGCACCCCAATGCAGGGTATAGGTCATCTGGTGTTCCGACCCTGCCGCCAGTTCGGCAGCGGGGCGCCAGTAGGCCACGATATTGTCGTAAACTTCGAGATCGGCAGGGATTTCAACAAGTACAACAGTACCTTGCCCCCAATCTTCGCCCGGTGTGATCCAGACGGCGGGGCGGCTGTGATAAAGCGCCTCGAGATCGTTGTAATCGGAATAGTTGCGCTTGCGTTGCATCAGGCCAAAGCCGCGCGGGCTCACGTCGCCAAAGGCGCTGATCTGCAAGGTTGTGGGGTTCGCCAAAGGTCGCCATATTACCTCGCCACTACCATTGTGGATCAGCAAGCCGTCGCTGTCATGCACAGCGGGGCGGAAGTCGGAAAACCGCTGACGCATCGTATCATCGAACAGGAACATTGAGGTCAGCGGTGCGATCCCCATATGGCTGATGGTCTCGCGGGCAAAAATATGCGCGCTTACCTTCATTTCGAGCACACTGCCATGAGTGATGCGAAACCTGAACGCGCCGGAACACGACGGGCTGTCAAGCAAGGCATGCACGACAATTGTATCACTGTCAGGCTCTGGCGTTTCCAGCCAGAACGCGGTGAAGTCGGGAAATTCCTCGCCCATCGGGTCGCCGGTTTTAAGCGCAAGACCGCGTGCCGACAGACCGTAGGTTTCCCCCGTGCCAATGCCGCGGAAATAGCTGGCCCCCTGGAATACGGCGTATTCCTGAAAGATGCCCGGCTTTTCCAATTCGGCGCGCAGGCGCAGACCGGAATAACCCATCGTCTCGTCCACAGGCGGGTTGGGGAATTTATCTGTGGTGTCGAACACCGCCATATCAAAGGCCACAGGGCGCGACATACCTGCATCTACGACATTGAGGGCGACGGCCTGCGGAAAATACAGCCCGGCGGGAAACACATCGACGCGTTGCGGCGTGTCGGTGTTTTCCCACAGCGCATTGCGACCGTCGAACCAGATTTTGCGGTATTCGTCATAGCTCAGATCGCGCCAGCCTGCGGGAACTTGCGGGCGCGGCACATATTTGTCGGCTGCCAGAGCGCGGGCCTTGGCGATAACCGTCCCGTCATCAAATGGCGTTGGCGTATCTGCCAGCGTCAGGCCCGGTTCTTGGGCCTTTGCACCGTGTGGCAATGCTGCCAGCGCTGCCAGTGATGCGATAAATTCACGACGTAACATTATGCCACCGCCTTTGTGCGCCACGGTTGCGATTTGAACCATCCGGCACCGTAAGCCACCGCGATCAAAACCAGCGCCCCGGCGAGATTAACCAATAAAACAGTCCCAACAGCACGGCCTGCGACATCCATCACAAAACCCATCAGGCGGGCGGCAAACATCGAGACCACAAACACCGCCAGTGACTGCTGGCCGACCTTGAGGATCACCTTGACGAGGCCGCCCCACGCAGCCGACAAAGCGCCCGTACCGCGCGCTATCAGGTTGGCACCTTTGTCACCCGCAATGACCCACGCGAGATACGCCAGTGCCAGAAAATGCAGATAGCGGAACAGGCCAAAGTCGGATTTGTCGATCAAGCCCTTGATGGCGAGACGCGCGTCGATGACGGGGTTGCCGTTCTCGGTGAAAAAGAACCAGTTTTGCGAAATCGCCCGTACGCCGATGTTTGAAACAGGGATGATCGCAATGACCACAAAGGCTGCAAGTCCAATCAGCAGCGGTGTCACCGGGGGCTTGGGCAGCCAGCCGCGCATAAAGGCAAAGCCGGTGAAGAAAATCAGTTGCCAGCCGAACGGGTTGAAAAACCATGTGCGTTCCGACCACGGTTCTGCGGGCAGGGCGAGGTGCAAATGTCCCAGTCCCAAACGCTGCATCAGCGCATCCTGTGCCAGAAGCCAGACGGCAATCACAAACGCCGCGACCAGACCGGGATGCACGCGGCTTAAGGCCATAACAATCGGCATCAACAGCAAAACCACCATATACATCGGTAAAACGTCGAAATAATTCGGCACATAGGTAAGCGTCACGAGGCCCACCAACGGCACGGCAGGATCGTCAAAGAACTTCCACAGGTTCAGGGAGCCGATGTAGTTTTTGTCATAGCCGCCATAGTAATCAATCGCGGCGAGCAAGGCGGCCGTTGCCACAAACAGCCCGATATGCGCCCAGTAGACCTGCCAGACGCGAAAACCCACGCGAGCCGATCCCAGACGCCAGCCTGCACGGTCAAATCCGCCACCGAATGCGATGGCGCTTGCCATGCCGGAGCAGAAAACAAATATCTCGGTTGCGTCGGAAAAGCCCCAGCGCGCGGGAATCCACGAGCTTAGGAAATTGCCCGGTGTGTGGGCGACAAGGATGATGAACATCGCAATGCCACGAAAGAAATCAAGACGCAGATCGCGCAAGCGCGCAGTTGATTGCGCACCAAGCGCGGTGACAGGGCGTGGCGGAATTGTGGTCGCATCGGCAAGGGTCATGGCCGCACTTTATCCAGTATTTTGAATGCTATTGCGCCGGAATGCTGCGCGCGCGCGACAAGCGGTCAAACCGGGTTGCGGTAAACCGATCTTCGTTGCCGGCGCGCAGGGCCAGACGATCAAGCAGAATCGTTTCAGTTGCGTCGAAATGGCCCGCACGCAGTCCGGCGTCAATGGTCATACGCTCGAAGACGTCGCGTTGCGCATGACTGCCGCCGATGCTTTGCATTTTTGGGCGTGCATCCGCCAGTTTCACAAAAGCATCGCCGTAACGCCCCTCGGCAAAGGCATTCAGTCCGGCCAATGCCATCACACCCGGATCAGCAACACGGTCGGCCATATCGCCGCGCTCGCGGGCATCGCGGGCAAACCGCGCCGTCATCGCCTGTTTCGCGGCACCCTTTTCGGCACCGGCAAGGGCGAGCATGTAATGCAGGTCGGCAAAAACCAGACAGCCATCCCCGACGCGGTTTTCGGAAAAGTCAGCGAGTTCTTCCCAGCGGTTGCCAACCTTGACGCCTTCAAGTTCGAGCCGCATCAGCAGGGACGTCGCGTTTGAAATATCGCGGTAGTCATCGGTTTTCTCGACGCGGATCTGGGTATCATAAAGCGCCAGTGCCACGTCCAGCTCGCCCCGGTCCAGATGCAGCAACGCCTTGTGCCACCAGACGTGATAGCGGAAATTGTTGGAGCGGTCCCATGCGGCTGAATGACCCTCGATCAGGGCAATCCCCGCATCGGGTTCGGCGCGCATATCATGTACATGCGCGACTGCGTGCAAGCCCCATGCGTCATCCGGCGCATAGGTCAATCCGGTACGGCCCGCATGCTCTGCTGCCGTGTAATCGCCAGTTTCTTCCAGAGTAAAGGCATGACAACCCATCACGTAGCCACGCAAGGGATGGTCCGGCCCATGTGCGTCCAACACCCGTTCAATCGAGGCGCGCATGCCCTTTGCGTCGCCCAGAATAAACCGGATCGCATGGCTGACCTTGACGGATAATGTGTCATTCGGATGCGCGGCAAGCACGTCTTCAATTGCGGCGATTGCACCTGTCGGGCTGTCGGCCAGCCAACGGTCAAGGGCGGTAAGCCAGCCTTGCTCGCGCGCGGTGATCGACCCGGCGGCATGGGCGGCATGGGCTGCGGTGCGGGCATCCTCGGCCACTTGCCACAACTCGGAGCGGCCCATCATCAGCGAAAACAATCCGCGTGCGGCATGACCCATGACAAAATCAGGCTCAGCCGCGAGTACTGCCCCCAGATGTTGCGGGGTCGCCGCCTGATGTGCCAGAAAAGCGCGGATCATGCTGTTCCATGACGCCAAAGCGTTAGCGGTTTTCAACGATACAGGGGCGTTGCAAATGTCGGTGGTCATTGATGAAGCCTTTCGATGTCACGCAGATCGCTTTGTGGTCATACCTGAATTTAGGCCGTTTTATACGTTGACGCCGGACGCCACACGGCAACGTGAAGCGCATTAGATGAATTGTGAGGCAATGTGTCAAAAATTATGCAGCCCGCAAAATAATGCGCGGGTTATCGCGCAAAATCAGTGGGGTAGCGGGGAATTAACTGTCCCGATGGGCAGCTTTCGGACCCCATGTTTCAAGAACCTCATCGGTGTCCTGCCCGAAACGCGGCGGTGCGCGGTCATAACGGATCGGTGTGCGCGAAAATTTAAGGGGATTCCCCAATAGCGAGAGTGCGCCGCCCGCGATATCCTCGCGCGCGATCTGCACCACAGACCCGCGCGCTTGCGCCTGACCGGAGGTCAGCGCCTCGCCCACGGTATTGATCGGCCCGCAGGGAACTTTGACGGCGGCCAGTCGCTCAAGGATGTCAGCTTTGGTGATCTGGCGCAGGGCAGGGCGGATCAGGTCCATCAGAGCGGCGCGGTTGTCGATGCGCAGCTGGTTGGTGGTAAACCGTCTTTCACCGGACAGGTCATGCAATCCGATTGCATCGCAAAAGCGCACAAACTGGGCGTCGTTGCCCACGGCCAGCAGGAAATGACCGTCGGCACATTCAAACGCATCATAGGGTACAATGTTGGGATGTGCATTGCCGCGGCGCACAGGTTCCGCGCCCGAGGTCAGGAAATTGGTGCCCTCATTGACCAGCCACGCCATCTGGCTGTCGACCAGTGACAGATCAATATGCTGGCCTTCGCCGGTGCCATCACGGTGACGCAGGGCGGCGAGAATCCCGATGGTCGCATACATGCCGCACATCACATCGGCGATGCCAACGCCGACCTTGGTGGGCATGCCGGCGGGGTCACCTGTCAGCGACATGATGCCACCGAACCCTTGGGCCATCAGGTCATAACCCGGTTTGCTGCTGTTTGGCCCCGACTGGCCGTAGCCCGAGATCGAGCAATACACCAGCGAGGGATGTGCCGCACAGAGCGTTACATGATCCAGCCCGTATTTCACCAAGCCGCCGGGTTTGAAGTTTTCAATCACCACATCGGCGCGGGCGGCGAGGTGGCGCAATGTGGCTTGGCCTTGGTCGGATGCGATATCGACAGCGATAGAGCGTTTGTTGCGGTTTGCGGCCATGAAATAGGCGCTGAGGTCGGTGCGGTTGCCGCCTTTGTCCAGCGCATAGTTCGGCCCCCAACCGCGCGTATCATCGCCTTTGGTCGCTGGGTTTTCGACCTTGATCACGGTGGCCCCCAGATCACCCAGCAATTGCGTGCAGGTGGGACCGGCAAGGATACGGGTCAGATCAAGGATGAACAGACCGTCCAGCGCGCCTTTGGTATCAGATGCGGCCATCATAGGCCCCCCTGTCGATCACGGCGGCAATCACGGTGAATGTGTCTGCGGTGATGGCGTCTTTTAACGCAGTCTCAAGCGCAGCACGGCTGCGCACTGTCATACCCGCCCCGCCAAAGGCCACACCCATCGCGGCAAAATTATGCTGGGCAAAATCAACGCCAAAGTTGGATAGCTGCCGTTCGCGTTGCTTTTTCTCGATCAGGGCCAATGACGCATCGACAAAGACCACAAAGATCGGTGCGAGGTTCAGTTCGGCTGCGGTGGCCAATTCGCCCGCCACCATCAGAAACCCTGCGTCGCCTGAAAACGACACAACCGTGCGCTCGGGCGAGGCGAGTTTTGCCCCGATGGCCATCGGCACGGCACAGCCCATGGTGCACAGCGCCGAGGATTGCATCAGCGCGCGCGGCGCGTAACATTCCCACATCTGGCTCAGTAGAATCCGGTGCGCGCCACTGTCAGCCGACGCAATCGCATCGCGCGGCAACACTTTGCGACAGGTGTCGATGATGGCGGCAGGCCCCCAGTCCCCGTCATGGGGAAACGCTTGAGCGAGCGCGGATTTCAATTTGTAAATTTCGCCGTTCCCCCATGTTTCCATTACGTCAAGACCGTCGCTTAAAACAGCCAGGGTCGCGGCACAGTCGGTGACAAAGTTGAGCGAGGACTGGTGCATGTAATGGTGGTTCGGCACCGCCGTGATGTCGATCACATGATGGCTGTCAGGTGTCCAGACATCGCGCCATCCGGGTCGCATCTCGATGGGGTCATAGCCGACACAAATAATCAGATCGGCAGATTTCACAAAAGGCAGCAAGTGCTTATCGGCCAAGGGTGACAAGCCCGCCGCACCCAAGGCCAGCGCGTGATCCTCGGGCAGCATGCCCTTGGCCTTATAGGTCGTGATGACGGGGATATTGTGGTCCTCGGCAAATTCGACAATCGCAGTCTCGGCACTTTGGTTCATAGCGTCCACACCAACGATCATCACGGGGCGCTGCGCGATTTCAAGCCAGCCGCGTGCCGTGGCAAGGTCAGCACCGCCAGGCACGGATACCGAGGCAGGGACGCGCGGGGCAGGCGGCTTTGCGGCGATCTGCGCATCCGCCACAGAGATCGGCACGTCGATGTGCACAGGGCCGGGCCGGCCTTCGGTCGCAATTGCGATGGCCTTGTCCGCAATGGTATGCGCGGCCCCTGCGGTCAGTGCAAACGTCGCCTTGGTAATGGGGCGGAACACCGCCTGCTGGTCAACCACCTGATGGGTATAGCGCGCAGCCTCGTCCGCATCCATGCAGCCGGAGATCACGATCATGGGAACCTGATCCTGCAAAGCGTTAGCCACGGTATTCACCCCGTTGAGCGTGCCGGGACCGATGGTGCCGACCAGAATAGCAGGCGCATGATCGCGGTGATGGACCCCTTCGGCAATAAACCCGGCAGCGTTTTCATGTTTGGCGAGGATGAACCGAATGCCTGCCTTTTCCAGCGCGTCAATCACAGTCAGCACTTCACCCCCCGGCATCCCGAAAGCGGTACGACATCCGGCGGCATAAAGCCTGCGGGCAAGGGCATCGGCGGCGCGGATGGTGTCGGTCATGTGGCGGGGCCTTTTGTGGGTAGCAGGTTTGCGGCACACAATCATGCGGTGTCGTGACGCACAACTCAAAGTTTCGTATGGTATTGCAACATATCGCTTGAGTGTAGCAAGCCCGCTGATTTAGAACATTAAGTGAACATATCCACAGTGGAGCAGGTGATGAGCGCAATAAACGGAAGCGGAGATTTCGATTTTGAAATCGGAAGTTGGACTCTAAAGCATAGCCGGTTAAAAGAACGGCTGACAGGCTGTACAGAATGGGAAACGTTTGAGGGTACAGCAGACATGCGCCCGGTTCTGGGCGGCAAGGGCAATATCGAAGACAATGTCTTGCATTTTCCCAGCGGCAGCTACCGCGCCATCGCAATCAGGTCTTATGATGGGCGAACTGGAGATTGGGCGGTCTGGTGGCTTGCCTCAGACAATCCGCACCAGCTGGATGTTCCAGTCATCGGGCGCTTTAAAGAAGGTAGGGGCAGCTTCATCGCGCAGGATACCTTGCGCGATCAACCAGTTCTTGTGCGGTTTTTGTGGCTAAACACGACCACTGACACACCACGGTGGGAACAAGCGATGTCGTCCGACAACGGAACTACTTGGGAAACCAATTGGACAATGGATTTCACCCACACCTAATCTACCGACGCCGATCACGCCTTGCGCTCATCGGCTGGAATGCCACGCCGACATGCGCCTCGCAGTACGGCTTGCCCTGTTTCACAGGCAATCCGCAGAACCAGAAATCCTCGGTCGCGGGGTCGCCAACGGGCCATTTGCAGGTCCGCTCGGTCAAATCCATCAAGCCGATCTTTTTGGCCTTCTTCTCGATCTCGTTGACCTTGGCCAGCGCCTCGGGGCTGATTTCGTTCGCTGACGGTTGCGGTGGCAAGGGTTGTCCCGCCGGAATGATCTGGCGGCGCGCGGCGGCACTTTGCTTGGGCGGTGTGGCCGATTGGGTCTGCATGATCGGGCCTTCGGGTTTGTCCGGCACGACAGGTGCCGTGACCTTGGCCTTTGCTTCCGCCTTTGGTGCTGCTTTGGCTTTGGTTTCCGCCTTTGCTGCGGTGCCGGTTGTCGCACGGTTGGACAGGCCCAAACGGTGCACCTTGCCAATGACAGCATTTCGGGTCACGCCGCCAAGTTCCTTGGCGATCTGGCTTGCGGACTGGCCTTCGCCCCACATCTTTTTCAAAATCTCTACGCGGTCATCGGTCCAGGACATGCGGGGTTCCCCAAGTTAAAAAGCGGCCCTGTTTGGCTGGACCGCCTTGTCATAATTCAAACGCCATTTTACCTCTCTGACCGGTGGGCGCAAGCAGTGATCCGTCAGACGCCGTTTCAGCGACAGACCAGGCACGAAATTTGCAGTGGTCCGCGTGCTGTTCCGGCTGTGGAAATGGACCTGATCACGCTCAATTGCCAAAGCCTGTGGCGTGTGCAACCGCGAACTTACCGCTTTACGCGACCCGGCTTTGCCCGTTAAGCAGTGGTTATGGATATGCTCAAACACACCAACACCCGACGACGCTCCCGCTAACGTCGCCCGCACGGCCCCTGATTTGGGGCTGATCCATATGCCACGCTTTCGGCAACTTATCCCGAACCCCATTGACCCTTCGCTGCCCTCATGGCCTTCTGATGCCTTGATGTAGCTTTATCACAGGATTTACCCGATGATCCCTTCCGTTCTGCCGACCTACACCCGTGCCCCTATGAGCTTTGTCAAAGGCGAAGGGTCTTGGATCATCGAGGCGGATGGCCGACGGTTTCTGGACCTTGGTGCAGGTATTGCGGTGAATTCCCTTGGTCATGCGCACCCCAAACTGGTCGAGGCCCTGACCACACAGGCGCAGGCACTGTGGCATACGTCGAACCTGTACCAAATCCCGCAGCAGCAGGCTTTGGCGGACCGTCTGGTCGAACACACCTTTGCCGACACGGTGTTTTTTACCAATTCCGGCACGGAGGCCTGTGAGTTGGCGGTGAAAATGGCGCGCAAGCATTTCTATGACAAGGGACAGCCCGACCGGACCGATATCATTACCTTCTCTGGCTCGTTCCACGGGCGGTCCTCGGCGGGTATCGCGGCGGCAGGGTCCGAGAAAATGATCAAGGGCTTTGGCCCGCTGCTGCCCGGTTTTGTGCATCTCGAGTTTGGCGATCACGACGCGTTGACGGCTGCGATCACCGACACGACATGCGCGATCATGGTGGAACCCGTGCAAGGCGAGGGCGGTATTCGCCCGCTGCCTGATGCGTGCCTCAAAGGTCTGCGCGATCTGTGTGATGAACATGGTATCCTGATGATCCTGGATGAGGTGCAATGTGGCGTTGGCCGCACCGGCAAGCTGTTTGCGCATGAATGGGCGGGGGTCACACCTGATATCATGATGGTCGCCAAGGGCATTGGCGGCGGCTTTCCCTTGGGCGCGGTCCTTGCCACCGAAAACGCCGCAAGCGGTATGACGGCGGGCACTCATGGCTCGACCTATGGCGGCAATCCTCTGGGCTGTGCGGTGGGCTGTGCGGTGATGGACATCATCGCCGACCCTGCGTTTCTGGCCGATGTGAACCGCAAAGCCAGCCTGATGCGTCAGAAGCTTGAAGGGTTGATCGCGGCACACCCCGATGTGTTCGAGGGGATGCGCGGTTCGGGGCTAATGCTGGGTCTGAAATGCAAGGCGGTAAACAGCGATATCGTTGCCGCTGGCTATGCCCATGAGGTCATCACGGTCCCGGCCGCCGATAACGTGATCCGCCTGCTGCCGCCGCTTACCATCACCGATGACGAGATCACTGAGGCTGTTCGACGTCTGGACGCCGCCGCTTCCAGCATATCCTCCTAACCCTCTTTTTGGCCTGAAATATTCCTCGGGGGTCCGGGGGCAGACAGCCCCCGGCGGCCTCCTAAGCAGAGACATTCTATGACGCATTTCCTTGACATTCACCAAACATCACCCGCCGACCTGCGCGGCATCATCGACAGTGCTGCCGCGATGAAATCGGCGCGCGCGGGCCGTCCCAAAGGCGCACCTGACGATGATCAACCGCTCAAGGATCACATGGTCGCACTGATCTTTGAAAAACCCTCGACCCGCACCCGCGTGTCATTTGACGTGGGCGTGCGCCAGATGGGGGGGCAAACCATGGTGCTTTCGGGCACGGATATGCAACTCGGCCACGGTGAAACCATCGCCGATACGGCCCGCGTTTTGTCACGCTACGTCGATCTGATCATGATCCGCACCTTCGAGGAACAGACTTTGCTCGATATGGCCGAATATGCCACCGTGCCGGTGATCAACGGTCTGACCAACCGCACACACCCGTGCCAGATCATGGCCGACATCATGACGTTTGAGGAACACAACGGCCCGATCAAAGGCAAAAAGGTGGTGTGGTCCGGCGATGGCAACAATGTCTTTGCGAGCTTTGCCCATGCCGCCAA
Source organism: uncultured Alphaproteobacteria bacterium (assembly GCA_963710185.1). Taxonomy (GTDB): domain Bacteria; phylum Pseudomonadota; class Alphaproteobacteria; order Rhodobacterales; family Rhodobacteraceae; genus Sulfitobacter. Next base: position 127,941 of record CAVPZE010000001.1, read on the forward strand.
ACAGTTTGATTTTGAGATGGTCTTCACCGGCCCGCCGCCGCTGGACCCCGAGGCGGGGCTGGAGGGGCTATATACGATTGAGCGTGATCCGCACAAAGCCGTGCAGGGTGCTGATCTGGTGGTCACGGATACATGGGTGTCCATGCACGATCCACAATCGGCCCGCGAACGCCGCCACAATCAGCTGCGCGGCTATCAGGTCAACGATGCGCTGATGGCACAGGCCAAGCCGGATGCGCTGTTCATGCATTGCCTGCCTGCGCACCGTGATGACGAGGTATCCAGTTCGGTGATGGATGGGCCAAACTCTGTGATCTGGGATGAGGCCGAAAACCGTCTGCACGCGCAAAAAGCCGTCATGCGCTTTTGCCTTGGAAAATAGCCCCAGCCTAGATGCCCCCCGCATCGTAGTTGCGGGCGCGGGGGCGGTCGGATGTTATGTCGGCGGATTGCTGAGCGCGGCTGGACACAACGTGATCTTGTTGGCGCGTACGCGCATTGCCCATGAGCTGCGCGCGCACGGGCTGACCCTGACCGGATTTGACGGCGCGGCGCACAGGGTTGATACGGATGCGATCTCCCTATCAGAGCGGCCCACCTGTCTTGGGGACGCGGATATTATTCTGGTCACGGTCAAATCCGGCGATACCGAGATCATGGCCCGGACGATCGCAGACCATGCCGCCCCGCATGCAATTGTCGTCAGCCTGCAAAACGGCACCGATAACGCCGGTATCCTGCGAACCGTTTTGCCACAAACGGATGTGCGCGCGGGCATTGTGGCGTTCAATGTGGTGCCGATGGGGCAGGGTTGTTTTCACCGTGCCACCAGCGGTGATATCATTGTCGAAGCTGGACCCGTCAGCGTTGCAAAGACGCTCAATTCGGATCTGCTGACCATTCATGAAAGCAACCAGATCACCCGCCTGCAATGGGGCAAGTTCTTGTTCAACCTCAACAATGGCCTCAATGCGCTCAGCGGTTTGCCCTTGCACGATCAATTGCGTGATCCTGCATGGCGCAGGTTGATGGCAGACCAATGGGCAGAGGCACTGCGTGTCTTAAGGGCCAACGGGGTGCGCCCGTTGTCCGCGGCACCCGTGCCGGTTGGGTTTGTGCCGACGCTGATGCGTCTGCCGGCGCCGATTTTCATGCGCATTGCGGGTTCGATCCTGCGTATGGACGCGCAGGCGCGGACCTCGATGTCATATGACCTGATGGCGCACCGCAAAACGGAAATTGATGCCTTTCAGGGGCAAGTCGTGCGGATGGGCGCGCAGGTGGGCCGCGCCACGCCGATCAGCGCAATGGTGGTTGATGTGATCAAAACAGTGGAAATCGCGAACCAAGGCCTGCCGAACCTGCCTGTCGCCGCCCTGCGCCGTGAAATTTGAAAGCGATGTCTTTTCAATAAACCTGCGGCACGGTAGCTCTATTGCAATCACTGCCACATCAAAGGACAGACCCATGCCGCTTACCATGAACTCGGACGTTTTTATCACCTGCGCTGTCACCGGATCGGGCGGCACGCAAGACCGCAGTCCGCATGTGCCCCGCTCGCCCGCGCAGATCGCTGACAGTGCCATTGCAGCCGCCAAGGCGGGGGCAGCGATTGTGCATTGCCATGTGCGTGACCCCGAGACGGGTAAGCCTAGCAGGGACTTGGCGTTGTACCGTGAAGTCACCGAGCGAATCCGTGAAAGCGAAACCGATGTGGTGTTGAACCTGACTGCGGGCATGGGGGGCGATATCATCTTTGGCCCGACCGAGCGTCCGATGCCGCCGATTGCAGGCACCGACATGATTGGCGCGTCTGCGCGGGTCCAGCATATCGCGGAATGTCTGCCGGAAATCTGTACGCTTGATTGCGGCACGATGAACTTTGCCGAGGCCGATTATGTGATGACCAACACCCCCGGCATGTTGACTGCGATGGGCAGCATGATGACGGCGCTGGGTGTGAAGCCCGAAATTGAAGCGTTTGATACCGGGCATCTTTGGTATGCAAAACAACTGGTTAAGGATGGCGTTCTGGACAGCCCCGCCTTGGTGCAGCTTTGCATGGGCGTGCCATGGGGCGCGCCGGATGACCTCAATACGTTTATGGCGATGGTCAATAATGTGCCACAGGACTGGACGTTTTCGGCGTTTGGTCTGGGGCGCAACCAGATGGCCTATGTGGCAGCTGCTGTTCTTGCGGGCGGCAATGTGCGGGTCGGGCTGGAGGACAATCTGTGGCTCGGCAAAGGTCAGTTGGCCGAGAATTGGCAGTTGGTTGAGCGCGCGGGGACCATTATCGAAAACATGGGTGCGCGCGTGATCGGGCCGGCGGAAGTGCGTGAAAAGCTGGGATTGGTCAAGCGCAGCGCGTCTGTATGACGTCTGTATTGCGTCGGTATTGTACCTGTTTTTTGCTGATAACCTTGGTGGGATGTGCGGCGGAAAAAACCGCCAACTCTGGTTCAAGCGCTGGCTACCGCAACCCGAGCGCAATCATCGGCGGCACCACGCGGTTTGACGTGAGCCAATTTGCGGGTGACTGGGTGACCATCTTGTGTCTCGGTCCCTGTGTGCCCTCGGAACGGTATCAAGAAGCAACTGACGGTGTGTATCTGCGCACGGTCGCGGGCAAGACCGAGGATTACGTGGTCACGGCCCCCGGCGTTCTGCGCCGCCAAGGCAGTACCGACAGGCTGGTTGTGATGTGGGTCGATACCGGATTTCGCACAGCTGTGATCGGCGATGCCGATGGACGCTGGGCAGCCATTCTGGACCGAAGCGCCACGCCCGCACACGACCGCATCGCAGCAGCGATCGAGATATTGGATTTCAACGGCTGGGATACATCCCGCCTGCATGAGGTGAGAAAATGACCAAGACAGCAGCGATTATTGGTGGCGGTGTAATCGGTGGCGGCTGGGCCGCGCGGTTTGTGTTGAACGGGTGGAACTGCCGTGTGTTTGACCCCGACCCAGAGGCGGAGCGTAAGATTGCCGAAGTCATGGGCAATGCGCGCAGGTCGCTGCCGGGGCTGACGGATGTGGCGTTGCCCAGCGAAGGCGCAATCAGCTTTCATGACAGCATTCAGGAGGCGGTTGAGGGCGCGAGTTGGATACAAGAAAGCGTGCCGGAGCGGTTGGATATCAAGCACAAAACCTTTGGCGCGATCCAGCAGGCCTGTGACCCGGAGGCGATAATTGGTTCGTCCACGTCCGGTTTCAAACCCAGCCAGTTGCAGGAAGGCATGGCGCGGCCCGATCAGATCATGGTGGCACACCCCTTTAATCCGGTTTACCTGCTGCCACTGGTTGAACTGGTCCCGGCGGAAGGGTTTGACGGGCCATTGATTGACCGCGCCAAGGAAACACTTGCGTCCTTGGGTATGTATGCGCTGCATCTGAAAAAAGAGATCGACGCGCATGTCGCGGACCGGTTTTTGGAGGCGGTCTGGCGCGAGGCGCTGTGGCTGGTCAAGGACGGCATTGCCACCACCGAGGAAATCGACAATGCGATCCGCTATGGCTTTGGCATCCGCTGGGCGCAGATGGGATTGTTTGAAACCTACCGCGTCGCAGGTGGCGAAGCGGGCATGAAACATTTTATGGAGCAGTTCGGTCCGTGCCTGAGCTGGCCATGGACCAAGCTGATGGATGTGCCGGAGTTTACGGACGAGTTGGTTGACCTAATCGCGGGTCAGTCGGACGCGCAGTCAGGGCATCATTCGATCCGCGAATTGGAGCGGATCAGAGACAACAACCTTGTGGTGATGATGCGCGGGCTAAAGACCCAAAACTGGGGCGCAGGTGCGTTGATCAATGCGCAAGAAAAGATCATGCGGGCGGGTACGCCGATGGGGGCCATGGCGGATGATATCGCAGCCGACCAACCCGTGCTGACCGCACACCGTACCGTGCCCTTGGATTGGACAGATTATAACGGCCATATGACAGAGGCGCGGTATCTGCATGCGTTTGCCGATGCGACGGATCGGTTCATGGAAATCATTGGCTGCGATGCGGCGTATATTTCCAGCGGTGGCAGTTATTTCACGGCTGAAACCCACATTCGCCATCTCGATGAGGTGCATGCGGGTGCCGTGATCACCATCACCACGCAAGTGATCGAGGGCGCGGGCAAGAAAATGCACCTGTTCCATGAGATGCGGGAGGGCGCACGCGTTCTGGCAACAGGCGAGCATTTCTTGCTCCATGTGTCGCTTGAGACGCGCAAACCAACGGTGCCTAACCCAGCAATCGAAGCGGCGTTGGGACGGTTTGCGGCTGGCCATGCGGGATTGCCGAAACCCGACGATCTGGGCCGCGCCATTGGGGCACCACGGTGAAACGGGTTCTGATCACGGCGGGTGCATCGGGCATTGGGCGTGCCATGGGTGTGGCGTTTGATGCGGGAGGCTTCGAGGTCGCGGTGACAGATGTCGATGCCAAAGCGCTTGAGGATTGCCCCGATCATTGGCACCGGATGCGCGCCAATGCGGCGGATGAAGACGACATGCGCGCGGTTTTTGCAACGCTTGAGGGGCTGGATGTGCTCTGCGCCAATGCCGGGATCGCGGGGCCGACCGCGTTGGTCGAAGATGTGGCGCTGGACGATTGGCGGGCTTGCGTCAGTGTTAATTTGGAAGGCGCGTTTTTGGCTGCGAAATATGCAGCCCCGTTGATGAAGGCGGCGCATAGCGGTTCCATCATTGTGACCTCGTCCACGGCGGGCCTGTTTGGCTATCCCAACCGCGCACCCTATGCGGCGGCGAAATGGGGGATGATCGGGTTAATGAAAACACTGGCGATGGAACTGGGGCCGTTTGGCATCCGCGCCAATGCGATCTGCCCCGGTTCAGTCGAAGGGCCGCGCATGGAAGGCGTGCTGGCGCGCGAGGCGGCGGCCAAGGGCATGACGCGCGATCAGGTCTATCAGGGCTATGCATCCGGCACGTCGATGCGGTCGTTTGTGGAGGCAAGCGACATTGCGAATATGGCGGTATTTCTGGGGTCCGATGCCGCGCGGCTGGTGTCGGGGCAGGTGATTGCGGTGGACGGCCATACCGAGAACCCCGACCCGAAGATTTAACGGATCAGGCTGCGCATGTCGCCGAGGAAATCGGGAAAGTCGCGGGCGGTCTGCTGCGCCTCGCGCACCAATACGTCAAAGTCCGAGGTAAAGGTTTCGATCCGTTCGCGGTCGCGGAACGCCATGTAATGGCCGCCCGTGTAAAGCACGGCAAGCAACGGGCCAAAGATCGTGACCGGCGCGGAATAGAGGCGGCGCGCGTCGAACTGGTAGAGGCGCAGGCGCGGGTAAAGCTGACGCGACAAGGTGATCAGGTGTTCGGTTTGCGCGAGGCGGATCGCGGTCGGCAGGCCAGTGTAATATCCGGTAGCGCCGATGAAGCTGTCGATTTCACAAAGCGGCATGGCGATTTCGTATTCCGAGCGGGTGTTGCGTAGCCACTCCAGTCGGTCTTGCGAGGCATTGATCGCCTGTTGCGTGGTGCGGCCCAGATGGGGCCCATATTCCCATTCCAGCATCGCATCGGTTTTCAACATGTCCGGCAGGGTCGCGGGGACGTGGCGAATTTTGTATCCCAGTGCCTCGCGGTGCCAGTCAAAGATTTGCTCATCAACATGGGCACGCGGGGCATGGGACACCTCGAAGCTGTTTGACAACAGATCAGCGGCGGATTCAGGGCGGTCCGAAAGGCCGAGCAGCCAGTCGGATGAGACACCCAAAACACTGGCGCAGGCCCCGATCATATGGGCACTGGGCAGGCGGGTGCCATCGTCTTTTAGGGCTTGGGACAGGGTTGAACGGTCAGCATTGATGGCACGGGCGAGTGCGCTTTGGGTGGTGTTTGACTGGCTCATGGCGAGTGACAGCCGCGAACGGAACTGACTTGCGCGGGCCTGTTTGGTGAGTTTTTCTGACATATGGTGATTATTATCACGCTTTGTCGGTTTTGTTAATCATTATCGGAATGGTTTGAAGGGATGAAAGCACGGTATCACACACGAGTGACATTTTGCATACCAAGGCTTTGATGAATTCCGGACTGCACCCGACCGTGAGGTCCACCCTTAAACGCCGCATTCTTGATTGGGACTGGCCGACGCTATTTCTAATGCTCGGGTGTTTGGGCCTTTGGGGAGCAGCGGTTTTTCTGCCCAGTGACTGGGCCTTGCCCGGCTTTGTGATGCTGGTCTTTGCCCTGACATTGCATTCGTCGCTGAGCCACGAGATTTTGCACGGCCATCCATTCCGGTCCGAGCCTGCTACAACCGCGCTGGGCCTGATCCAGCCGGGGTTGTTTGTGCCGTATCTTCGGTTCAAACGCCTGCATCTTGCACACCATATGGATGCGAACCTGACCGATCCTTATGATGATCCCGAGACCAATTACCTGGACCCGAAGGTGTGGAACGGCTTGCCGCGCAGGATGCAGATGGTGCTGGGCGCGAACAACACGCTTTTGGGGCGGATCGTGATCGGGCCGCTGATTGGCATGGCGGGGTTTATCCGGAGCGATTTGCGGCTGATCATCTCGGGCGACCGCCAGGTGCTGCTCGACTGGCTGGCGCATCTGCCAGGTGTGGTATTGATTTTATGGGTTGTTTCGCTGTCGCCAATGCCGCTCTGGGTCTATCTGGTCGCGTGTTACTGCGCCCTGTCGATCCTGAAAATCCGCACGTTTCTGGAGCACCAAGCGCACGACCGCGCATCGGGCCGCAGTGCCATTGTCGAGGGTCGCGGCGTGCTGGCGTTCTTGTTTCTCAACAACAACCTGCATGTGGTTCATCACATGCATCCCACGGTGTCATGGTATCATCTGCCCGCGCTCTACCAAGCGCATAAGGCGCGGTATCTGCGCCGCAACCATGGCTATATGTACCGGTCTTACGGTCAGGTATTCGCGCAATTTTTGTGGCGGCGCAAAGATCCGGTGGCACATCCGCTCTGGCAGGCGCGCAAAGAATAGGCGTATGCACGGGATATGAATATCCCGATGCCTGATCTGTGGATCATTGTCACAATTGCTGCTGCCGTGTTCCAGACGGGCCGGTTCATGCTGCAAAAGCATTTGGCGACAGCAACCTTGTCGGCGGGCGGGGCGACGTTTTCGCGGTTCTTGTATTCCGCGCCATTCATTCTGGCGCTGCTGGCGGGCTATCTGAGCGCGACGGGCAAACCGATGCCTGCGTTGTCGCCATCGTTCTGGGTGTACGGGCTTTTCGGGGCCACCGCACAGATTATGGCGACCGTCTGTGTGGTGCTGTTGTTTAAGGAACGCAACTTTGCGGTGGGGATTACCTTCAAAAAAACCGAAGTGATCCAGACGGTTCTGATGGGCTGGATTGTGCTGGGCGAGGGGGTCACACCGCTGGGCTTTGCCGCGATTGCGCTGGGGATTGTGGGGCTGTTGCTGCTGTCGGGCGGCGCTGATGCACAGGGCTGGCACATTGGGCATATCAACAAGCGGGCGGCGGGATTGGGCATTGCGTCGGGTTTTCTGTTCTCGATTTCGGCAGTGACGTACCGCGGTGCGAGCCTGACGGTGATGGAGGATGATCCGGTCTTGCGGGCGACTGTGACGCTTGCCGCCGTGGTGCTGATGCAGACGCTGATCATGGTGGCTTGGTTGCGGCTGCGTGAGCCGGGTCAGATGCGCGCCGTATGGGCTGCGCGGCGGGTGGCGGTGTGGATCGGGCTGACGTCAATGGGCGGCAGCCTGTGCTGGTTCATTGCATTCACCTTGCAGAACGCGGCTTATGTCAAAGCACTGGGGCAGGTGGAGTTGATCCTGAGCGTTGCGGCATCCACCCTGTTTTTCCGCGAGAAGATCACGGGGCGCGAGTGGGCGGGCATGACGGTGCTGGTGGCGTCGATCCTGATGCTGGTTGTGGTGATCTAGCGCCTAGCCCGCGACAGAATTCAGCACCCAGAATACAATCGCCGACATGGTCGCGGCAGCGGGCACGGTGATCACCCACGCAGCAACGATGGTCATGAAATGCGAACGGCGCACCAGTTTGCGGCGGCGGCGTTCTTCGGGGGCGATGCGTTTGACTTCGCTGGCTTGCACATCGGGGCGGCGCAACCGGCGTTCCATGTGCCATTCGCGGTAGAACCCGACGCCAAAGATGCCGCCCACAGCGATGTGGGTGGAACTGACAGGCAGGCCCAGCCAGCTTGCGATGATCACGGTGATTGCCGCCGACAGGGCCACGCAATAGGCGCGCATCGGATTGAGTTTGGTGATCTGGCTGCCGACCATGCGGATCAGTTTGGGGCCGAACAGGAACAGCCCGAACGAGATACCGAATGCGCCGATGACCATGACCCAAAGCGGGATGACAACCTTGGCCCCGGACACACCAAATTCGGTTGCGTGCACGATTGCGGCCAGCGGCCCGACGGCGTTCGCCACATCATTCGCCCCGTGCGCAAAGCTGAGCAGGGCGGCAGAGAATACCAGTGGCAGGCCGAACAGGACTTTGACCGATTTGTTGCGATTTTCCATGCCTTGCGATTTGCGCCGGACCAGCGGGGCGGAGCCGGCATAGGCAACGGCCCCGACACCGACGCCCACCATAAGTGCGACAGGCATTGTGATGTCGAGGACTTTGTTCAGACCCTTGAGCGCCAGATAGGTCGCGAATACGCCCGCCATGATGCCGACCAGCACCGGAACCCATGTGCGGGCAGCGGCGATTTTATCGTCCTGATAGGTGATGCGCGCCTTGATGAAGGCAAGAAACAGCGCGGCCACAGCCCCGCCCATCACAGGCGAAATCACCCAGCTTGCCGCGATCAGGCTCATCGAGGACCAGTTCACAGCCCCCAGCCCCGCCGCCGCGATGCCCGCACCCATCACACCGCCGACAACCGAATGGGTGGTGGACACAGGCGCGCCAACCCATGTGGCAAGGTTGACCCACATGGCCGACGATATCAGTGCCGCCATCATCGCCCAGATGAACACCTGGGTATCGGCAATCGCCGCCGGATCAATGATGCCCTTCGAGATGGTCGAAACCACATCGCCGCCCGCCAGCAGCGCGCCTGCGGTTTCGCAAAGTGCAGCAATCACAATCGCGCCGCCCATGGTCAGGGCATTGGCCCCGACGGCAGGCCCCATGTTGTTGGCAACGTCATTGGCCCCGATGTTCACAGCCATGTACGCCCCGAAAATCGCGGCTACGACCACAACAAAGCTGACAGGTTGCTGGCCAAAGAACACGGCAGCCATGACACCCGCGACCACGATAAACGCCAGTGCCAGACCCAGACCCACCATCGGGCGCGCGACATAGGCCGCAGCATGTTCCACCTGAGAGATGCGGTTCAGGTCGGTGTCCAGCGTTTTCCACTGGCTGCCTTGCGGTTGATTGGCCATGCGGTATTGCCCCCTGTGGAAACAGATTGGTTTTGGAGGGGGTGACATAGACCTGTAGGCCGCGCAAGCGCGTGATCACCAGGTTGTCATAAATCTGTTACAAATGGGTGACGGCCCTAAAGCGCGCGCAGGATTGCCTTGAGGTCAGGCTCGTCCACCAGATCAGCGGCGTCTTGCGGGGCGAACCACGCGCGTTTACGCTCGTTTGCTTCGGGGTATTCTTCGCGCAGGTCGCGCACGCGGGTCAGATAGACGCGCGCCTCGACGGGCACGGTCAAACCGTCCCCCAAGCCTTTGTCATATCCATAAAGTCCGACGGGCTCGCTTTCGATATCGGCCTGTTTCACACCGGCTTCTTCCCAGGCTTCCTGCAAGGCGGCACCGGGGCCGTCAAGGCCGTCAATCGGCCAGCCTTTTGGCACGATCCAGCGTCCGGTGTCGCGGCTGGTGATCAACAGCACGCGTTTGCCTTCGTCCGTGTCGCGAAAGCACAGGGCTGCGACCTGCACCCGTTTGGGGCGGCGCAAGATTGGCATGAACATATCTGTCCATGCGCGTTTGAAGACGTGCATCATATTCTTGATCCAGTTTGCCTCGGTCCGGTTGTTCCGGACATTTGTCTATTCTTGCGGTCGTTTATTATTCTTAACGCCTGTGTATAACTTATTTTTTAATCAATTTCAATTGTCTATGGGGGACTTGCGCCCAAGGGGCGGTCGTATCACTCTTGATCAGGCAGGATCAGGGACAGGATTTGATATGACCAAAGCGAAAAGCGGCGCAGATATCGGTGTGTACGGGCTGGGCACGATGGGGTCGGCACTGGCCCTGAACTTTGCCGATCATGGGTTTGATGTCGCGGTGTGCAACCGCGAGGCCGATTGGGTGGATGCATTTATAAACGAGGCGGGGACGCTTGGGGCAAAGCTGACCGGCACGCAGACGCTTGAGGAATTCGTCGCAGCAATCGCACGGCCGCGCAGTATTTTGTTCATGATCCCGTCGGGCGCACCCATGGACGCGATGATCGAGGCGATCACGCCGCTGCTGGACGCGGGTGATACCCTGATCGACGGCGGCAATGCCGATTTCAACGACACGCGCCGCAGGTCCGAGGCAATCGTGGGCACAGGCCTGCATTTTGTTGGCATGGGTGTGTCGGGCGGCGAAGAAGGCGCGCGGCACGGGCCGTCGATGATGGTCGGCGGGACCGAACATTCATGGGCCAACCTGCGTCCCTTGCTCGAGGCGATTGCCGCGAAGTACGAGGGCGATCCGTGCGTCGCACATCTGGGGCCGGATGGCGCGGGGCATTTTGTAAAGACGGTGCATAACGGAATTGAATATGCCGATATGCAAATGATATCAGAAGTTTATGGGATGCTGCGCGATGCCGGCGGGCAGGGCGCATACGAGATAGGCGCGCTGTTCGAGCGTTGGCAGAGCGGGCCGCTGGCGTCCTATCTGATCGAGGTTTCAGCCGCTGCACTGCAATCGACCGACAGCAAAACCGGCCAGCCGATGGTCGATGTGATCCGCGATCAGGCGGGGCAGAAAGGCACGGGGCGCTGGACCTTGATCGAGGCGCTCAAGATGGGCATGTCGGCAAGTGCGATCGAGGCGGCGGTGGGCGCGCGCGGCTGGTCGTCGCAAAAAGACATCCGTGTGTTGGCCGAGCCGTTGTTGCCGGCGGGGGTGCAGGATGTGGATATGCCTGGCGACGATGATCTGGAAATGGCGCTGTTGGCCGGCCGTATTCTGGCCCATGCGCAAGGGTTTCGGGTGCTGTGGGCAGCAGCCGAGGAGTTCAAATGGGATCTGGACATGGCGCGGATATCGGAGATCTGGCGCGCGGGATGTATCATACGGTCTGCCCTGTTGGATGAATTTGCAGAAGCGTTTCGCAGCGAATTGCCTGCCGGTCATCTGATCCTTGCACCGGCAATGCGTGCGCGGCTTGACGATAGCATCGGCCCCTTGCGCCGTGTGGTTGCAGCGGGCGTATCGCTGGGCACGGCGATCCCTGCGCTATCGGCATCATTGGCGTGGTACGACACCATGCGGCGCGGGCGCGGGACCGCGAACCTGATACAGGCACAGCGCGATTTCTTTGGCGCGCACGGGTTTGACAGGGTCGAGGAGACGGGCAAGTTTCACGGCGACTGGAACCCGCTTGCGAGCGTTTATGAGAACGGATCGACTTCGTAATTTACGCCCGCCAGATACAGACCATGCGGTGGGCTGACAGTGCCACAGGCGGCGCGGTCGCGGGCATCCAACGCGGTTTGCACATCTGCGGGTGTCCATGATCCTGATCCGACCTGTTCCAGCGTGCCCACGAAACTGCGCACCTGGTTGTGCAGGAATGACCGCGCGCGGACGTGAAAATGCACTTCGGGCCCTGCATCGGTTTCAACCTCTTCGATGCGCAGCTCATCAAGGGTTTTCACCGGGCTGGGCGACTGGCAAATGGTTGAGCGGAACGTGGTAAAGTCGTGCTGGCCGATCAGGATGTCGGCCCCGGCCCGCATCGCGGCGACATCAAGATCGTGCCGGACCTGCCAGACCAGTCCGGCTTGATGGGTTGCAGGGGGGCGGCGGCACAGGATGCGAAACAGATACTCACGCTCAAGCGCCCAGAACCGTGCGTGGAAATCGCCAGGCACTTTTGCGCAGGCAATGATGGCGATGGGATGCGGTTTGAGGTGGTAATTCAACGCCTCCCAAAGACGAAATTCCTCCCAATCGCGCGTCATGTCGCAATGTGCGACTTGCGCCAAGCCGTGCACGCCTTTGTCGGTGCGCCCGGCGGCGGCAATTTCGTGCGTGCGAGGTTCGAGTTTCGCAAGCGCATCCTCGATCGCGCCCTGCACCGACGGCAGCGATGTCTGGCGCTGCCACCCCACATAAGGGGCACCGTTATATTCGACTTTCAGGGCATATCTGGGCATATGCAGCGTCTAGCGGGGCGGCCTCTGTCTGGCAATCCCTGTGCCGTGCCCTTATGTTACTCAAAGGTTCATTTTGAGGCAGGTGCAGTTTTGGTTATCTCGCGTATTGCCGATGGCATCTGGCGACAGGTTGAGGCGGTGCAGGACACCCTGTCGGAGACATTCTTTGAACCTGTGATCAGGCTGGGTGTGACGGGTCTTGCGCGGTCGGGCAAGACGGTTTTCATTACATCGCTGGTGGCGAACCTGCTGGATCGCGGGCGGATGCCGGGGCTGTTGGCCGCGAATGAAGGCCGCATTGAAGCGGCGTTTTTGCAGCCGCAGCCGGACGATACAATTCCAAGGTTTGATTACGAGGCGCATCTTGGGGCGCTCACGGGCAAAACGCCGCATTGGCCTGATAGCACGCGGGCGATATCGGAGCTGCGGCTGTCGCTCAAGGTGCGGCCAAGCGGGTTGCTCGCGGGGTTTCAGGGGCCGCGCACAATACATTTGGATATTGTCGATTACCCCGGTGAATGGCTGCTTGATCTGGCATTGATGGACATCAGCTATACCGATTGGTCGGCACAGGTGCTGGCGCGGATCGCGAATAGGGAAGAGGCGGCGGCGTACCGCGACTTGGTCAAGGCGACGGACCCTGAGACCAAGCTGGAAGAGACCGATGCGCAGGCCTTGGCGGCCTGCTTTGCCGGGTATTTGAAAACAGCCCGCGCCAATGGCTATTCCGATTGCACACCGGGGCGGTTTTTGCTGCCCGGTGATCTGGCGGGATCGCCCGTGCTGACCTTTGCGCCTTTGCCGGGCGGCGATACCGGACCGCGCAAGTCGCTGATCCGCGAAATGGCACGGCGGTTCGAGGCGTATAAACGGCAGGTTGTTCAACCGTTTTTTCGGGATCATTTTGCGCGGATTGATCGACAGGTGGTGCTGGTCGATGCGTTGGGGGCGATCAACCAAGGGCCACGCGCGGTCGAGGATTTGCGCGCCGCGATGGGCGATATCCTGAGCGCGTTCCGGCCCGGACGAAATGGGTTTCTGAGCAATCTTTTGGGCGGCAAACGGGTCGAGAAAATCCTGTTCGCTGCGACCAAGGCTGATCATTTGCATCATGTGCAACATCCACGCCTGACCGCGATTATGGAGGCGCTGACCCGCGAGGCCCGCGACAAGGCGCAATATGCGGGCGCAGGCACGGCGGCGATGGCGATTGCGTCACTGCGCGCCACGACCGAGGCCACGATGGAGCATGATGGCGAAACCTTGGAAGTGGTGCGCGGGACGTTGTTGGAGACCGGTAAGCAGGCCGCATTCTATCCCGGTGATCTGCCATCGGATGCGGCGCATTTGCTGAACCCTGCCCGCAAGGGGGCCGAAAAATGGCTGGATGGCGATTATCAGGTCATGCGGTTTGCCCCAGCGCCGCTCAATCTGCGTCCCGGAGACGGGCCGCCGCATATCCGGCTGGACCGGGTGGCGGAGTTTTTGATCGGGGACCGGTTGTGACAGAATTGCGCGCCGCGCGGTCGACAGATGCGGGCAGCGTCGGCGCGATTTTGTCCGAGTTTGTGCAGACCTCGGACTGGATGCCACAGTTGCACACGGGAGCAGAGGATATCGCGCATGCGGGCGCGCTTATTGATCAGGGCTATGTGACGGTTGCGGTGCGTGAACGTGCCGTGATCGGATTTATCGCCTGTGACGGTGCCGAGATTGACGCGCTCTATGTTGCGCGGCGCGAGCGGGGCAAGGGTGTCGGGACGGCTTTGTTGGTCGAGGTTTGTGCGCAGGCCGAGAAGTTGAGCCTGTGGACGTTTCAGGCCAACACACCGGCCATCGCGTTTTACGCGCGCCACGGATTTGTCGAGATAGCGCGCACGGACGGGGCCGACAGTGATGAACAGCTGCCCGATGTGCAATTTGAATGGCAAAGGGAGGGTGCATGATGGCTAAAGGTCCGATACTTTTTGATCTTGAGCAAGACAGCAAGCCGCGCCCTGCTGTGACAGAAGCGCCCCCTGTGCCGGACGTGATGATGCCAGCCCCGCAAGGTCAGGCGATGCAGGTCGCGGCGCGCCTGGCGGCCCGCAAGCCGTCGATGCTGGGGCGATTGTTCTGGTGGTTGGCGACAGTGCTGATTGGCGCATTGGTGTCGATTGCGGCGTGGAATTTCGTGACCGGACTGATTGTCCAATATCCATTGGTCGGTTGGGCGATGACGGTACTGATCGGTGTGTTCCTGCTGGTGCTGGCGCTGATCTGCCTGCGTGAAGTTGCGGCCTTCGGGCGGTTGGCGCGGCTCGACGGGTTACGCCATGATGCAGGTCAGGCACTGGCGCAGGGTGATCTGAACGCGGCGCGGGATGTGACGGACCGGTTGGTCGGGCTGTACAAAGGCCGCGAGGATACGCGGTGGGGACGTGACCGTTTGGCCGAATTGCGCGGCGACCAGTTGGATGCGGCGGGGTTGCTGGCGTTGGCGGAGGCGGAGTTGCTGGGCCCGCTGGATGTGGCAGCCAGCCGCGAGGTTGAAGCGGCAGCGCGGCAGGTGGCGACGGTGACGGCCTTGGTCCCGATTGCGCTTGCGGATGTGGCGGCGGCGTTGACCAGCAACTTGCGGATGATCCGGCGGATTGCCGAAGTCTACGGCGGTCGGTCGGGGTTCTTTGGCTCGTGGCGTTTGACCCGTGCTGTGCTGTCACATTTGGTGGCGACAGGCGCGGTCGCCGTGGGTGACGATATGCTTGAGCCGATATTGGGCGGGTCGCTGTTGGGCAAGTTGAGCCGCCGGTTTGGCGAGGGCTTGGTCAATGGCGCGTTGACCGCGCGCGTGGGTGTCGCCGCGATCGAGGTGTGCAGGCCGTTGCCGTTTGCGGCGGGCAAGAGACCAAAGGTGCGTGGCATTATTCAGCGCAGTTTGGGTGGGCTGTTTGGTGGAAGTAAGGGCGGCTGACCACAAGGGGCGGCCAAGGCCGCGCGCGACCTTATTTTGCTGATGAAGGGGCTTTGCCCCCTCAAACTCGTACCTTTTGATGAAGGGGCTTTGCCCCCTCAAACTCCCCCGGTATTTATGAAAGGGTGAATGGAAAGGCTTGGGGCTTGTGGGCGCTTGGGTCGCTGCTTATAAGCACGATATGACCCGTTTTATCGCGATCATCATTCGAATTATATCCCCGGCGCTCTGATAGATTGAGACGCCGGGCATTTGGTGTTTGAGCCGCTCGCACCCCCCCGACCACCTTTCCCTGATACGACAATCCAAAGGACGCCCGCCATGTGCGCCGATATGCCAGAAACTCACGATTATAAATCAACACTGAACCTGCCACGCACGGATTTTCCTATGCGTGCGGGCCTGCCCAAGCGCGAGCCGGAATGGCTGGCGAAGTGGGAGAAGATCGGGGTGTATGATCGGTTGCGTGAGAAAGCCCTCGCCGGGACAGGCGAAAATGGAAAGTCTCGTGAGCCGTTCACGCTGCATGATGGACCACCCTATGCCAACGGGCATCTGCACATCGGGCATGCGTTGAACAAGACGATCAAGGACATGATTGTGCGGTCCCATCAGATGATGGGGTTTGATGCGCGCTATATTCCCGGTTGGGATTGTCACGGGTTGCCGATTGAATGGAAGATCGAAGAGCAGTACCGCAAGAAGGGTCGCGACAAGGATCAGGTGCCGATCAATGAATTTCGTGGCGAATGTCGCGAGTTTGCCCGCGGTTGGGTGGATGTGCAGCGTGAGGAATTCAAGCGGTTGGGCATCACGGGCAATTGGGCTGATCCGTATCTGACGATGGATTTCCATGCAGAGCGGGTGATTGCCGAGGAATTTATGAAATTCCTGATGAACGGGACTTTGTATCAGGGGTCAAAGCCGGTGATGTGGTCGCCGGTGGAGCAGACGGCGCTGGCTGAGGCTGAGGTGGAGTATCACGACAAGGAGAGTTTCACGGTTTGGGTGAAGTTTAAGGTGGTGGGTGCTGCGGTTAGTGGATCGCTCACGCAACCCGGCGACTCAGACCTTTTGGGTGCAAGTGTCGTTATTTGGACGACTACGCCTTGGACGATGCCGTCAAATAAAGCTGTCGTGTATGGACGTGAAATTTCTTATGGGCTTTATGAGGTCACCAAAACGCCGGAAGAGTGTTGGGCGTCGGGTGGCGAAAAATTCTTGTTAGCTGACAATCTAGCAGCAGATGTTTTCACACGTGCGCGTTTGGAAGACGACATGTGGACGAGGTTGAGGGATGTTTCGGAGCACGAACTCTCAATGATTGATTTGAAGCATCCTTTGTCAGGCGCAGATGGATCAGACGGTGAATGGGACGACCTGCGTGATTTCCGCGCGGCTGACTTCGTCACTGACACCGAAGGCACCGGATTTGTCCACTGCGCGCCTTCCCACGGCCTTGAGGAATACGAACTCTACCGCGATCTGGGCATGCTCGAACAGGTGATCACCTATAACGTGAACCCCGATGGGCGCTTCCGTGATGACCTGCCGTTCTTTGGCGGCAAGGCAATCCTCAAGCCGAATGGCAAAGAGGGCAACGCCAACACGGCCGTAATCGACAAGCTGATCGAGGTTGGCGGATTGCTGGCGCGGGGCAAGATCAAGCACAGCTATCCGCATTCTTGGCGCTCCAAAGCGCCCGTGATCTACCGCAACACGCCGCAGTGGTTTGCGGCGATTGACAAGGTCGTGGGTGATGGGCTGGATATGCATGGCAAAACCATCCGAGAACGGGCGTTGACAGAGATCGACAATGTGAACTGGGTGCCGAAATCTGGGCGCAACCGTCTTTATTCGATGATGGAGGCGCGGCCCGATTGGGTGTTGTCGCGTCAACGGGCGTGGGGCGTGCCGCTGACGTGCTTTACGCGTAAGGGCGTGCTGCCGACGGATGAGGGTTTCCTGCTGCGCAACGCGCAAGTGAACCAACGGATTGTGGATGCGTTTGAGGCAGATGGTGCGGATGTTTGGTATGCAGAGGGCGCGAAAGAGCGGTTCCTGTCCGGTATCGTGAACCCGGATGAGTATGACCAAGTCACCGACATTCTGGATGTGTGGTTCGACAGTGGCTCGACCCACGCCTTTACTCTGCGTGACCGTGCGGATGGATCCGAGGATGGCATCGCGGATGTCTATATGGAAGGCACCGACCAGCATCGCGGGTGGTTTCATTCCTCGCTTTTGCAATCGGTTGGCACCACGGGGCATGCGCCGTACCGCAATGTCGTAACGCATGGTTTCACGCTGGATGCCAAGGGCATGAAGATGTCCAAAAGTATCGGCAATACCATCGTGCCGCAAAAGATTGTCGACCAATACGGCGCGGATATTCTGCGGCTTTGGGTGGCGCAGACGGATTATACGGCGGACCAGCGGATCGGCGATGAGATCCTGAAAGGTGTCGCTGACAGCTATCGTCGGTTGCGCAATACCATGCGCTATATGCTGGGGTCTTTGCCCGATTTTGATGAGTCCAAGGCGGTCGCGGTCGAGGATATGCCGGAGCTGGAGCGGTTGATGATGCACAAGCTGACCGTGTTGGACGGCGTTGTGCGAACGGGCTATGTCAAGTTCGATTTTCAGGGTGTGTTCCGCGCAATCTTCGATTTTTCCACTCTGGATCTTTCGTCGTTCTATTTCGATATCCGCAAGGATGTGCTGTATTGTGACGGCGATACGCCGCGCCGTTTGGCGGCTTTGACGGTTCTGGATCATCTCTATGCGCGCTTGACCACATGGCTGGCACCGATCCTGCCGTTTACGATGGAGGAAGTCTGGCTGGAGCGGCATGGCGCCGACACTTCGGTGCATCTGGTGGATTTCCCGCAGACGCCCGCAAGCTGGCGCGATGATGCGCTGGCTGTGCGGTCCGAGACGGTGCGCGCGGTACGCCGTATTGTCACGGGTGCGTTGGAAGAACAGCGCACAGCCAAGGTCATCGGCTCGTCATTGGAGGCGGCGCCGACAGTGTATTTGTCGCCGGAACTGGCCGCGATCATTACCAATCCCGAAACCTTTGCGGACCTGTGTATCACCAGCCAAATCACGATTGTTGAGGGTGTCGCCCCCGAGGGTGCTTTCAAGCACAGCGATGTGGCGGGTGTTGGCGTAGTGTTTGCCAAGGCCGAGGGCGCGAAATGCGCGCGGTGTTGGAAGGTGCTGCCCGATGTGGGCACCCATGCGCATGACGACGTGTGCGGGCGGTGCGATGCGGCGGTGGGTGAGGTTTAGGTCGGGGTGATCCCCGACCTGCCAACATACCGTAGGGCGGGTTTGAATCCGCCTCCCGCAGCTTTGGGATTGAGTGGGGGCATCGCAACGTGCAAGATGCCCCCATGAAATACCGCACCGTTCCCACACAATTTGGTGATCTGACCCTGACCGAACAGGATGGGGCAATCACGGATTTGAAGTGGACTCGTGTGGTGCAACAAGATGCGTCCGACCTGCTGGACGAGGCCGCCGCACAACTGGCGGCTTATGCGGCAGGCACGCGCGAGAAATTTAACCTGCCCTTGCGCGTCAAAGGCACGGACTTTCAACGAAACGTTTGTGCCGCAATGTCCGCCATTCCGTTCGGCTACACCCTGACCTATGGTGAAATTGCCAAGCAATTGGATGTGCCAGCCCAAGCGGTGGGAGGGGCCTGTGGCGGCAATCCGATTCCGATCATCATCCCGTGCCACCGCGTTATGGGGGCCAAGGGGCTGACAGGATTTTCAGGGGCAGGTGGGGTCGAGACCAAGGTGGCATTGCTGCGGCACGAGGGTGCGGCGGGCCTGCTGATCTAGAGGTCGCGGCCGTCATACAGGATTTGCTGCACCAATCCGGCGAACAGCAGATAGACGGACGTTACAACCAAGCCCCAGGCCGCCCAGCTTTCGGGATGGAAATTCACCCAAGCCGCCCAGCCTGCAAAGAACGTCCATGCCAGCGCCATTGGTAAGGTTACAAAGCGCCAGCGCATCGTGCGCACGGGGTGTACGAATTTTATCGGCACGAACATGGTGATGGCGAGGAAAGTCACCAGCACAAGGCTGACATACCACGGGATGCCAAGCGCAAAGATCACCAGCACCAGCATGTTCCAGCAGCCAGGAAAGCCAGAGAACGAATTATCCTTTGTTTTCATGCGGGTGTCGGCGAAATAGAGCGCGGAAGTAAAGGTGATGATGATGATCATCGCCCATCCGCTCCACCCGTCCATCAGGCCTGATTTGAACAGGGCGAAGGCCGGTATGAACACGTATGTCAGGTAGTCGATGATCAGATCAAGCAGCACGCCGTCAAATTCCGGCGCGTTGGTTTTGACATCGTATTTACGCGCGAGGGGGCCATCGATGCCATCCACAAAGAAGGCGACGACCAGCCAGAGAAACATCAAATCCCATTCGCCCTCCACTGCCGCGAGCATAGCCAACATGGCAAACACGGCACCCGTGGCGGTGAAGAGGTGAACAAACAGGGCGCGCATTTGAATAGTCATAGGCGTAGCTTTGCCAAATAAGGGCAGGGGATGCAAAAGGAAATCCGGCGCTTTGACATATCCGTGACAGGTCTGGGACAGAAACGATACTTTCCAACACATTGTTCCTATTGCAATGTGACGTATGATCAGGTTGCTTTTCCATCTTTTTCTCATCCTTACCCTGACGGTGATCACACAGACAGGCGGGCTGGCTTGGGGGTTTGCGTTGCTGTTCCGCGCGCCGTATTTTGGCCGCGTCCCGATTTCTTGCCTGTCCACCGCGGCATCAAACAGATAACGCGTCGAAACGCCCGTGTTCGTACCTCCCATGGCTTGACGGCCCAGCCGATTCCAATTAAAGCCTGCGAACCAATTTCAGGGTTGCCCGTGTGCGGCCCCCCTAAAGTGTTGTGCCGGATCGCTGGCAGGATGCAAAACCAAAAGGATAAACCCATGTCACGCGTTTGCGAATTGACCGGAAAAGGCCCCATGTCGGGCAACAACGTAAGCCATGCGAACAACAAGACGCGTCGCCGTTTCCTGCCGAACCTGAATGACACCACTTTGCAGTCCGAATCGCTGGGCCGTGGTTTCAAACTGCGGATTTCAGCAGCCGCTTTGCGCAGTGTTGATCACCGTGGCGGTCTCGATGCATTTCTTGCCAAGGAAAAAGACGTGAACTTGTCGCCGAACGCGCTCAAGATCAAAAAAGCGATTGCGAAATCAAGCGCAACAGCCGACGCGTTGAGCTAATCCTGCTTTCAGCTTTGTAGAGTTTAACCACAACCCCGGCCCGCAACGGCCGGGGTTGTGGTGTTTTTACGCCTCGCCCTGCGGCGTGCTGTTTGCCAACGCTTGCACATGGTCATGCGCCGTATCTTGTTTGTCCTGTTGGTTACTATATTTCCCAGTTCAGACACGCACAGGATAAAACCAATGACATCTATACGCTTAGTCGGCACAGCCCTTGCAGCGACCTTTCTTGCAACCAGCGTCTTTGCGGGCGAGATCATGATTGACGATCCCTATGTGCGGACCTCGACGCCCACCTCGAAAACCGGCGCGGCGTTCATGACGGTGATGAACCACGGTGACATCGACGACCGCCTGATCGCGGCCTCGTCCAATATTGCGGGGCGGGTCGAGTTGCACAGCCACACCGAGGACGCCAACAGTGTGATGAAAATGGGCGAGATCGAGGGCGGTATCGCGATTGCTGCGGGCGAAATGCACGTTCTCGAACGTGGCGGCGATCATATGATGTTCATGGGCCTGACAGAGCCGCTTGAGCAGGGGTCAGAAATCACCGTCACGCTGACATTCGAGAAAGCAGGCGATATTGTTGTGCAGATCCCCGTCGATAACGCGCGCAAGGCGGATCACGGCGCGATGACGCAGTCAAACTAGAAAGGCAGGCTGGGCCGCGTGCCCACCTTACCGGTTAGAACTTCCTCTACCCATGCGGTGACGGTTTGCGATGCGGGGCCTGTACGGTGCTCGGCAAACTGGTTTCCCACGGACGAGCGTTCGAGATTGAACTCTATGGTTTGCGCGCCCGCGCGCCGCGCTTCGGCGACAAAACCAGCCGCCGGATAAACATTGCCGGATGTGCCGATGGCGGCAAAAATGCCGGCGCTGGCGAGATGATCGAACAGCGCATCCATGTCGTACGGCATTTCGCCAAACCAGACGATATCGGGGCGCGCGGCAGGGGCTGCGCATTTGGGGCAGGCATCGCGCGGGGCCATCACCATTGGCGCAGGCCAGCGATGGTCGCACGTTGCACATAGTGCGCCTTTGAGGTGCCCGTGCATGTGCATCACGGTTTTTGACCCACCACGTTCATGCAGGTCATCGACGTTTTGCGTAATCACGATCACCTCGCCGCCGTGCTCTGCCTCCAGCCGCGCCAGTGCTTTGTGGGCGGCGTTTGGATCTACGCTCGCCGCCTGCGCACGGCGGGCATTGTAGAAATCCACCACCAGCTTGGGGTCACGCGCGAACCCCTCGGGCGTTGCCACATCTTCGACGCGGTGTTGCGCCCACAACCCGTCCTCGGCGCGAAAGGTTTCCAGCCCGCTTTCGGCGGAAATGCCGGCACCGGTGAGGATCACAATTTTGCGGGTATCAGTGGCCATCGGCTTTTTCCTTTGCGGATTTGAGATGCGGCATCGCCTTGCAGCGCGGTGTAATCAGGCGCAGAATATGGGTGATGCTGACCGGAGTTTACAGATGAAAATTGCCACCGCTGCCTATCCGCTTGATGTTTTGTCGTCTTGGGCGGCGTATGAGGATAAACTTGCGCGCTGGGTCGGGGATGCCGCGCAGAACGGTGCGGATTTGCTGGTGTTTCCCGAATACGGCGCAATGGAACTGGCAACATTGGCAGGACTTGAGGTGGCGGGTGATATGGAGGCGTCGTTGCACGCGGTGTCAGAGCGTTTGGAGGATGCCGATAAAGTGCATGTCAAACTGGCGGCTGAGTACCGCGTGCATATTGTTGCGGCGTCCGGTCCGGCAGACACAGATACGCGGCCCGTGAACCGCGCGCGTCTGATCACGCCTGCGGGGCAGATCGGGGTGCAGGACAAACAGATCATGACACGGTTTGAAGCCGAGGTCTGGGATGTGATTGGCGGCAACAACTTGCAGGTGTTCGATACGACGCTGGGCAAGATCGGTATTCTTATTTGCTATGACAGCGAATTTCCCTTGCTGGGCCGTGCTTTGACGGAATGTGATGTGATTGCCGTGCCCTCCGTGACGGAGGCGCTGGCAGGTTACTGGCGGGTGCGCATCGGGTCGATGGCGCGGGCACTTGAAAACCAGTGCATTACGGCGATGTCGTCGGTTGTGGGCGATGCCGCGTGGTCAGAGGCGCTGGGCACATCGTTCGGGGCAGGCGGCGTATTTTGCCCGCCTGATATCGGTTTTCCGGCAACGGGTGTTGTGGCTGTGGGTGAATTGAATGTCCCCGGCTGGACCTATGCCGACGTTGATCTGGCACAGGTGGCACATGTCCGCGCTGACGGCGTTGTGTTGAACCGTAAACACTGGACACAGCAACACGGGCGCGACACTGCTGCGATAAACGTCCGCCTGCGCTGAATCCCCCTTGAAAAAGGAAACATTTGCGCCCATTTAAGCCTGCGCCTTCAATTTGGAGGTTTTTATTCTGTTTCCTAACGGGAACGACATCTGTTTCGCCCTTTGGGGGAACGTAACTAAGGAGACAACATGGCCAAGGAAGAATTGCTCGAATTCCCCGGTGTCGTAAGAGAACTCTTGCCGAATGCGACGTTTCGGGTCGAGCTTGAAAACGGCCATGAGATCATCGCGCACACGGCAGGCAAGATGCGCAAGAACCGCATCCGTGTTCTTGCAGGTGATAAAGTTCAGGTGGAAATGACACCGTATGATCTGACCAAGGGTCGGATTAACTACCGGTTCAAATAAACCATTGTTTATTCTGGGGTCAGGCTCACCGCGCCGCAAGGAATTGCTGGCGCAAATTGGCGTTGTGCCGGATGCGGTCTGCGCGCCTGACATAGATGAGACGGCTTTGAAGGCCGAGTTGCCACGCCCCTATTGTGCCCGCATGGCACGTGAAAAGGTGGCGGCCGTTGAGGCGGATGCAGATGACATTGTCTTGTGTGCTGATACCACAGTGGCGCTTGGGCGGCGCATTCTGGGCAAGCCTGCGGATGTCACCGAGGCCGAAGCGTTTTTGCGGCTGATGTCGGGGCGTCGGCACAAGGTGATCACTGCCGTTGCTGTCAAACGCGGTGACAGGATCTGGCAGCGCGATGTACAAAGCACGGTCAAGATGAAAGTCCTGTCGGATGCGGAGTTGCGCGCCTACCTCGCAACGGGCGACTGGCAGGGCAAGGCGGGCGGCTATGGCATCCAAGGCCCTGCCGGCAAGTTGATTCCCTGGATTTCCGGTTCATTTACCGGCATCGTCGGACTGCCACTGGCAGAGACTGCAAACCTGCTGCGCGCCGCAGGATACCCCATAGACGGAGGTGAGCCATGAAAGGCCGCACAATCATTCTGGGCCATCTGGGCGAGGTCGAGGCCGCTGCATTGATGGTGGACGGCAAGCTGGACGACCTGCTGGTCGACAGCGATGCGCCGAACCCCGGCACAATCTACCGTGCGATTGCGGACCGGCCCGTCAAAGGGCAGGGGGGGATGTTCCTGAAAACGCCAGACGGGTCCGCGTTTTTGCGCCAGATCAAAGGTTTGGCACCCGGTCAGGCGATTTTGGTACAGGTGTCCGGCTTTGCCGAACCCGGCAAGGCTATTCCGGTTGTATCCAAGGTCTTGTTCAAAAGCCGCTATGCGATTGTGACGCCGGATGCGCCGGGTCTGAACATTTCACGCAGCATCAAGGACGAAGGTGAGCGCGACCGCCTGCTCGAGATTGCCCATGATGTCGCGGGCGAGGCGGGTCACGGCCTGATCCTACGCTCGTCCTGTGCCGGTGCGGACGCCGATGCAATTTCCGATGATATTGAAGCGATGCTGACGCTCGCAGATACGGTGATGCAAGACGACGGGTCAGAAATGGACGTGCTTGTCGAAGGTGACGGCCCGCATTTGCTGGCATGGCGCGACTGGACCGATCCGGCAGAAGTGATCACCGACAATGATGGCTTTGAAACGCACGGAGTTCTGGACGCTTTGGAAGCCGCAAAAGGCATTCAGGTGGGTCTTGGCGGTGCTGCTTCGATGTTTATTGAGGCCACCCGTGCGCTGATCGCCGTCGATGTGAATACCGGAAGCGATGCCTCGCTTGCGGCGGGGATCAAAGCCAACATGGCCTGCGCGCGCATGTTGCCGCGCGCCTTGCGGGTGCGCGGATTGGGTGGCCAGATCACCCTTGATCTGGCCCCGATGCCCAAAAAAGACCGCCGCGCGTTTGAAACAGCATTGCGCCAAGCCTTTCGCGGCGATGACGTTGAGACAACGCTGGTCGGCTGGACCCCTCTGGGTCATTTCGAGCTGCAACGCAAACGGGCGCGTGTGGCACTCGCCGAGGTGCTGAAATGAGCTGTCCGATCTGCGGGGCCGAGGTCATTGCCAAGTTTCGACCGTTCTGTTCAGGTCGCTGTGCCGATCTTGATCTGGCGAAATGGTTCAACGGCACATACGCCGCCCCGTCGCGCGATCCCGATGATATCGAAGCCGCAGTTGAAGCCGCTCAGGCCGCGCAAAACGATGTCGATAAGTAGCATTAATGCATGCTTAACATTTCGCGTGGATCAGGCCCAAAAAGGCACTGGACAGCCCCAGCCTGACACCCTAAGACGCAGGCACCCTACCATTGATGTGGTAAACCCGTGCCTGGGTAGCTCAGGGGTAGAGCAGTGGATTGAAAATCCTCGTGTCGGTGGTTCGATTCCGCCCCCGGGCACCATTTAAAGTTCCTTTGTATCCAGTATGTTGCTTCGTCTGCCGCAAGAGGAATTTACCTTCGGTTTTCAGTGTTTTTGGCTCCGTGGGACACTGGTGGGACAGAGCACTTCGGCTAGAACCAACTATTTCATGTTTCTACTAGGCTAAATCGGCTGTTCGAGCCCGACTTTCTCCGTGTCTATCATGTCAAACTGTTTCGTCCAATCCGCTTGCCGCCGTTCGACCGCCTCGATGTAGGCGTTCAACTCCGGGACGATGAAGCGCGTGCTACAATTTTCATTGAATGGATTGCCAAATTTATGCTTGCGCGGAAACCTTGGGTTTTCGCGGTGCCACCGGTGAATGGTTGCTCGGGAAACCTCGAAGAGCCGCATAAGATCGCTGATGGAGCAGTAGCGGCGGTGCGCGAGCCATTTTGGAAGGGAGGCGTTCGTGTCTGACATGGGTCTATCCTTTGGTTGTTTCTTGTTCCGCGCCGCCTCTCTTTCTAGATCAGGCAAATTTCTTGGTCCGGGACACAGCAGCACTCCATTATTGTAGGGGAGTAACTTCTCAGGATCACCCAATGCATAGGTGAATTAGGGGCGATCACATGCGAATTCTGTGGACGGGAGGTCGAAATGTGGGCCCTGAACCCCTTATGACGTCGGTTGGTATCGGTCTTGGACGCATGGCAACGTCTCGCTTTCAAAAATCCGGATTTTTTCTCTCGGTCCCTGCAATTTTGCCAAGGGGCGGCTCCTTTGTGTGGCTATGATGATCGTCTTGCAGCCCGGCCTGTTGGGGCGGCCTGTTCGTGCGTCACCTGCGGTGTCGCGTCTGGTGGCGCAGGTGCGCAGGATAGAGGCGGGGGCCGACGCCCCCGCTGCTTCTTTTATGGTCTTTATGGTGTGTAGTGGTGGGGTGTGTTCTTTCTGGAGAGGGCAGGAAGGTGGTGGCAGTGGTATGCTGTATTAAGGCGGAATGTTTTCGAGGCTCAGGTCAGCAAGATTGGACGTCACGCCGTCTAGAAGTCGCGCGATCGTCTGCCTCTTGATGGTCCTGTGTTCAACCAGATGGCGTGCCAGAAGTTCTACATAGTGGCGGTTCTGCCGGAGGATTTTACCAGCTCGGGTTTCGGCGCGGGTGATGCGCTGAAGGACGCGGTCACGGATGGCAGGGACCGCCAGATGGGCCGAGTCGGAGCCCTGATGCCAGATCGGCCCCTGTATGCCCAAGCCGTAGGTGGTCTCGATCGCGATGGCCCTGCCGGTTGCGAGCGCGAGGTCGGAATATGCGGGACCGCCTGCGCCTGCCGAGATTTCACCGAGGACCAGCCGCTCTGCCGCCCTTCCCGCCATCGAGTATGCGATCTCGTTCTCGATATCCGACAGTCGGCATTCATTCTGATAGATGCGGCAGGCGACATTGCCTCCGTCGCGGGTGATCATGATCGAGCTGAGTTCACCGATCTTCAGCGCCTTTGCAACAACGGCATGTCCGGCTTCGTGGATGGCAACCCGCCACGTGCGGTCCCGATTTTCGTCATCCGGGCGGATGTTCAACTTCGCCTCCAGCATCCCGACCGACAGCATTTTTCGCGCGTGCCGGGCATCAGACCGCGCGGCACGGATCGCCGCGTCAATGTCCGCCGCGGTCTTGCCAGCCGCCCGACGTGACAGGCTGCGCAGATCGTGTTCCGCAATGTCACTGGACAAATGGAAGCGCAGGATTTCCAGGATCGCGTCGGCATCGGGCAAGTGAACCTCGATTTTGAGGTCCATTCGGCCGGGTCGGATCGCCGCAGGGTCAATTCTGTCGAAGTGGTTGCAGGTTGCCACAACGATCACACCCGGCTCATGGCTTATCCGGTCAAGTTCGGTGAGGACCGTGGTGATCACCTGGGTGCGATAATTCGATGCATGGCGTTCCGGATCAATGCGCGAACCGACAGCGTCAGATTCGTCGATGATCAAAACACATGGTGACTTTCGTCGAGCCTCCGCAAAGGTGGCAGTCAGTTCGCGCAGCATGTCTCCCAAATGGCCGGCCGACTGCCACTGCCCGAAGTTGCCTGTCACCAGATTGAAACCGGCGCTGTTTGCGATTGCCTTTGCGAGCCAGGATTTGCCGGTCCCGGGAGCACCATAAAGCAA
Organism: uncultured Alphaproteobacteria bacterium; assembly: GCA_963710185.1. Classification (GTDB taxonomy): domain Bacteria; phylum Pseudomonadota; class Alphaproteobacteria; order Rhodobacterales; family Rhodobacteraceae; genus Sulfitobacter. The sequence goes on from CAVPZE010000001.1 coordinate 155,338, forward strand.
CATAGAATGGCTGATTTCATGCCATTCCGCCGCGCCTGCTTTCCACGCTTGCAAGTCAGCTACGATGCGCCGTGCGGCGTTGAGAGCCGCACTTTCCCCGTTCATGTCCTCGAGGCGCGGGCCGGCAACATTGACATTGCGATATGCGATTTTCCCCAACCGGTCGACGGCGTCATGAAGCATCGGCCCGCGCAGTGCGGCGCAGATGTCAACGGTGCTCAAGTCACTCAGCTCCGCCTCAGATGGCAAGGCCGCGCGCAGATTTCCAGCTTCCGAAACCTGCTCGGCGAGATGTCCGGCCCTAAGGAATATCATCAGGATATCATGCGTTATGGGCGCCAGATCGAACGGCTCAGGCACAGCGATCCGCAGCGCCTGCGGCAACACGATGCCGTCGGTTTGCAGGATCATGAGCGGCTCAGTTCCGTCCATGTGCTCGTTGACGGAGCGCGTGAAACGGCTCTGGGTGGTCTTTGCCACCTGACCTTCGATCAAGTCGGGATCTATGATCGTCCAGCGTGCTGGAAAAACATCCTTAATCGTCTCGCGGACCGTTGCAAGATCGTCAACGGGGACCCCCCTGATGACCGTGATTGCACCCCTGTGAAATGCCGCGCTCTCGACTTCCGGGGTGGCAAGTGTGGCCGCAATCCGAATGACCGCCAGCAGTTTGCGGCCAGGAACCCTCCGGTTCAGAAGTTCCGCAGGCTCCGCGAAACGCTCGTCTGGTGCCATACCTTCCATTTTTTGAAATAGAGTTTCGAGTTCGCTTGCCTCCTCGTCTTCGTCGAGAACATGAACGCCATGGCTTTTGTGCAGGCGGTTGACTGAACCGCCCCGGGTTTGCCGGAGACCAATTAGTCCGTGTTACGCGACCATATCGAGTGTGTTCAAGGTTGCATAGAAGGCCTCCTCTGCTTCTGCGGGTGGTATGTTGCCAATGGGCTCAAGCAGGCGGCGGTTGTTGAACCAATCGACCCATTTGAGGGTTTCCAGCTCGACCTCCTCCATTGTTTTCCATGAACTGCGCCGCCGGATAACCTCGGTTTTGTAAAGGCCGTTGATGGTCTCGGCCAAGGCGTTGTCCATTGCCCGGCAATGCATGTTTACATGCATGAGAGGGATAGGCGTCCCCGACGCTGCCAACGGATGGCTCAATGCCCGCCTTTGCCAAGCGCTCGGTGTAGCGAATAGACACGTATTGCCCACCTCGGTCGCTATGGTGAACCAAACCAGCCTGATAGGCAGGGCGGCGGGCATAAAGCGCCTGTTCCAAAGCATCCAAGACAAAATCTGTCTTGGCAGATCGCGACGCTTTCCAGCCGACGATGCGGTTGGCGAAGGTGTCGATCACGAAGGCGACGTAAACGAAGCCCTGCCATGTTGAGACATATGTGAAGTCGCTGACCCACAGCATATTTGGCGCTGGTGCTCGGAACTTGCGGTTCACCTTATCGCGTGGACATGGCACTGACGTGTCGGGGATCGTTGTTTTCATGGCCTTTCCTCGAACGATTCCCCGTAAACCCATGCCTTTCATGAGGCGTGCCACGGTGCAGCGCGCGGTAGCCTCACCCTCGCGGCACAACTGCCGCCAGGCTTTGCGAACACCATAAACCTTCCAATTGTCATCCCAGACCTTCTGGATTTCAGGCCGTAAAGCCGCATCCCGCTGCTGGCGTGCCGAGGCTCTGGCCGGATCGGCACGCACTGCAAGGCAAGCATAGTAAGTGGATGGGGCAATCGGCAGCACCCTGCAGATCGACTCGACCCCATGAGCCACGCGATGATCGTCAATAAAGCCGATCATGGCCTGAACGGGCGGTCGAGTTCCGCCTGAGCAAAATAAGCTGACGCCTTGCGCAATATCTCATTTGCCTGTCGGAGCTGACGCACTTCCCGCTCCAGATCCCTGATCCGTTCGCGTTCAGCACTGGTCGCACCATCCCGTGCCCCGCTGTCCTTTTCCGCCTGCCGAACCCAGACCCTTAATGTCTCCGGGATGCAGCCAATCCTCGGGGCAATCGCAGCGACCGCCGCAGATTGCGTTTCATAGGAGCCTTGATGCTCCAGCACCATGCGAACGGCACGCGCCCGCATCTCAGGTGAATAACGATTTGATGTCTTACTCTTTTCCATAGCCCTCATCCTTAGTCAGGTTGAAGGTCTCCAGCAAACCCGGGGCGGTTCAGTATCCGCAACATCCAGCTGCGGCTGCTGCCCGACGATGAGCTACTGCCGCATGAGGTGTCGAAATACGACCAAAAGGTTGTGCTGGAAGCCCTGCACAACTGCATCGCCCATCAGGATTATACCCATAACCAGCGGATCATCGTGACCGAGAAGCCTGACCGACTGGTGTTTGAGAACGCAGGTCAGTTCTTTGAAGGTGCCCCCGAGGATTATGTGCGTGGCGACAAGACGCCGCGCGATTATCGCAACCCGTATCTGGTGCAAGCCATGGTCGAGATGGGCATGATCGACCAGATGGGTTGCGGCATTCAGCGGATGTATGAGACGCAGCGGGAACGCTACCTGCCGATGCCCGATTACGAGATGTCTGGCGATGCAGTGCTGATGACCATCTATGGCGGTGTCGTCGATCCGGCCTATACTCGGGTGCTGATGGAGAACGGTGGCTTGCAGCTGACCGATGTGCTGGCGCTGGACCGCGCGCAGAAAGGGCTGGAGGTGCCGGATGGCGCCATTCAGACGCTCAGACGCAAAGGGCTGATTGAAGGGCGAAAGCCACGGCTCCGTGTTTCGGCAGCGGTTGCTGCGGCTTCCTCCAAGCAAGCGGAATACATCAAAACCCGCGCTTTCGATGATCAGCATTATGCCGATCTGGTGCTGCAATATCTAAGTAAGTTCGGTAGTGCCTCAAGAAAGGAAATCGATAAGCTGTTGTGGGATAAGTTGAGCGATGCGCTGGATGATGGACAGAAGAAAAGCAAAATTGGTAATGTTATCAGCAAGCTACGCGTGGATGGGGTGATCTTTAATGCTGCATCGCGGACTGCACCGGAATGGAAGAAATGCGAATGAAGCGGGAACAGCCTAAGAAAGAAATTACGAAAGAAGTGCTGGATTTAAGAAAGAAACTGCCATGAAGATCAAGTTCAAGTCGCAGCTCTACCAGACGCAGGCGGTGGATGCGGTGGTCGATTGCTTTATCGGGCAGCCACGACAGGATCCGCTTAAATACACGGTCGACCCCGGCGCGGATGCGCAGTCGCGTCTGGAAGTCGAAGGGTTCGGGAACGGTGCGATCAGGCTGACCGATGATGGAATTCTGGAGAACATCACTAAGGTCCAGCGACGCGCGATGTTGCCCGTCTCGGACAGCCTGACGTATTTTGCGGACGATCGAGGTATTAGAAAGCCAGCCAGCTATAGGCCTGGAGCGGGAATCAATCTTGATGTCGAGATGGAGACGGGCACAGGCAAAACCTATGTCTACATCAAGACGATGTTCGAGATGCACAAGCGATATGGCTGGTCGAAGTTCATCATCATGGTGCCCAGCGTTGCCATTCGTGAAGGCGTGGCGAAGTCTATCGATATGACCGCCGAGCATTTTCAGCAGGAATACGGCAAGAAGGTGCGGGCGTTTGTCTATAATTCGAAGCGGCTGCACGAGTTGGAGAGCTTTTCGTCGGACTCAGGCATCAACGTGATGATCATCAACGTGCAGGCTTTCAATGCGTCAGGCGCTGATAACCGGCGGATCTATGACGAATTGGACGATTTCCAGTCACGCAAGCCGATTGATGTCATCGCTAAAAACCGACCGATCTTGATCCTAGACGAGCCTCAGAAGATGGAAGGCCCCGCGACGCAGAGTGCGTTGCCAAAATTCAACCCGCTGTACATCCTGCGCTATTCAGCCACGCACTGCACGGTTCACAACAAGATGCATCGTCTGGATGCAGTGGACGCGTTCAACCAGAGGCTGGTCAAGAAGATCAAAGTGCATGGGATAGAAATGAAGGGCCTGAGCGGCACTAACCCTTATCTGTTCCTGCACCGCGTTGAGACGACAAGCCGCGATCCGGTGGCGTTTGTCGATGTGGAAACCAAAACCCAGACCGGGATCAAGCGGGTCGCCCGAAAGCTCGAGAAAGGCAGAAACCTGTTCGACCTGTCCAAAGGGCTTGAGGCTTACCGCGGTTTTGTTGTCAGTAATATCGACGCACGGGATGATACGATTCATTTCACCAATGGCGATGTGCTGCGCGCGGGCGAAGCTTCCGGCGATGTCACCGAACGCGATATCCGCCGTATCCAGATCCGAGAGACGATCACAGCGCATCTTGACCGCGAACAGGTCTTGTTCGCCCGCGGGGTTAAGGTCCTGTCGCTGTTCTTCATCGATGAGGTCGTAAAGTATCGCGACTATGATCGGAAGGATGAAAAAGGCGAATATGCCCGCGCGTTCGAGGAAGAATACGCGCAGGCTGTGGCGAACCTGCTCGGCGAGTTGCCGTTGGAAAATGTTGAATACCGGACGCATTTGGAGGGTATTGATGTCGCCAAAACCCACCGTGGATACTTCTCCATCGATAAGAAAGGCCGGATGACCGACCGGAAAGCGGCGGCATGTGGTGAGCTGGCAGAGCAGTCGACTGAACCGAGTGATTATGATTTGATCCTCAAGGACAAGGAGCGGTTACTGTCCTTTGAGGAGCCCACGCGGTTCATCTTCTCCCATTCGGCCCTGCGTGAAGGCGGGGACAATCCTAACGTATTTGTCATGTGCATGCTCAAGCACAACGAGAGCCAGAATATCATTTCGCGTCGACAAGAGGTTGGCCGTGGTCTGCGGATTTCTGTCAACAGCAATGGCGAGCGGATGGATCATCCTGCGACGGTGCATGACATCAACGTGCTGACGGTCGTCGCGTCCGAAAGCTACAAGGGCTTTGTCACGGGGCTTGCAAAAAGAAATCGCCGAAAACCTCTCCGCAAGGCCCCAGCTTGCAGATGCAGATTACTTCGAGGGTAAGACACTGAAGACGGGCGATCTGGAGCTGGTGCTGGACAAACCGTTGGCCAAAAAGCTGGAGCGTTTCCTGATCAAGAGCGACTATGTGGATGATGATGGCCATATTACAGAAGCCTATCATGAGGCTCGGAAGGCCGGAGAGCTGGTTGACATACCGGAGGATTTTGAGGCCCATCGTGACGCCGCTTTTGCTCTGATTGACACGGTGTTCAACAGTGCCGCCCTCAACGATATGCTGAGCGATGGTCGCACGCCGAAGAAGAACAAGCTGAATAGCAATTTTGACCGCAGGGAATTTCAGGAGTTGTGGCGACGCATTAACCGTAAGGCGGTATATCAGGTCGAGTTCGATAGTGCTGCGTTGGTCAAAAGCTGTATTGATCGGCTCGAACGGGATCTGCAGGTGGCGCCGCTCCAGTATCTGGTGACCGAGGGGACGCTGGCAGACGGCTTGACTGATGAAAGCCTGCGGGCAGGGGACGCATTTGTCCAAGGTAAGCTGCGCACCGAAAGTGGGACGAGCGCACGGTCACTTGTGTCCTATGATCTGATCGGCGCCATATCCGCAAATACCGACCTAACCCGAAAGACGGTTGGAGAAATTCTTGGCGGTATTCATGCAGCAAAGTTCGGGGAATTCGCCAAGAACCCGGAACAGTTTATTGCCGATACCTCGCATATGATCCAAGAGCAGAAAGCCACGGCGATCATAGAAAAACTCACCTATGATGCGCTGGAAGATCGCTACGCTTCTGAGCTGTTTACGGCGGGGGAGACTGGCAATGATTTCAAGAAGGCAACTGAAAAGCTCAAGAACCACGTCTATGACTACGCAATTGTAGACTCGAAAGTTGAGCGTGAATTCGTTCGTGATCTCGACACCAGCACCGAAGTTATCGTGTATTCTAAGCTTACCCGAGGATTCCTGATCCCGACACCGGTTGGTGACTATAACCCTGATTGGGCTATCGCTTTCAAAGAGGGTGGAATTAAGCATCTATACTTCGTTGCAGAAACGAAATCCGATCAGCCGTCGATGAAGATGCGAGAACTAGAGCAAACTAAGATCAAGTGCGCACGAAAATTCTTTGATGAGATCGGTAGGCGGATCAATGAGGATCGTGTAAAATACGATGTTGTGACCAGCTATTCGGAGCTCATGGCGATGGTAAAAAATGTTGCGTAGCTCCGGGCAAAAACGGTAGGCATGCAAATGTTAATCGGTATCCTGATGCTCAGAATTCCACGATTTTTCGATGCCAGCCAAGCTTTCTCAGGATAGCATTTTTATATGTCAAACGTGCCTTGGAAAGATTATGAAAACGATCTGATTGTGGCGGATTACTTTGCAATGCTTGCTGATGATACTGCTGGCCGTTCATATAATAAAACTGAGCACAGGCGTAACCTAATTCCCCTTTTGCAGGGGCGCACACAAGGTTCTGTTGAGTTCAAACATCAGAATATTAGCGCAGTTTTAAAGGGTCTCGGTGAAGACTGGATACCAGGCTATAAACCAGCATTCAATTTTCAGATGACGTTGGTCGATGCCGTGGCGCGCTGGTTGGCATTGAATCCGGTCTGGATCAGCCGGATCTCAAACCGGCAACCTTCAACAGGTTTGCAGGAAGTAGCGCCGATCTGGATCGGCCCGCCGCCAACATTGTCTAACCAACCCGCGCCACAGGAACTGGAGCAGATGCTACACATTGCTAAAAAGTTTGACGTAGCGGCTAGGGATGAACGCAATCGGGATCTGGGTCGTGCAGGGGAAGAGCGCGTCGTGGCAAATGAAATTTTGACGCTTAAAACCGCAGGCCGAGAAGATTTGGCGCACAGAGTGCGATGGGTATCCGAAGAGGACGGGGACGGTGCAGGATATGATATCTCGAGTTTTACGCCGGAAGGCAGGGATCGCTTGATAGAGGTCAAAACGACAAACGGTTGGGATCGCACTCCATTTTACATTTCTCGTAACGAACTGGCAGTTGCTGATGAAAGACGATCCGAATGGTGCCTTTTCCGTCTCTGGAATTTTGCCCGCGAGCCAAAAGCTTTCGAATTGCGTCCTCCGCTCGATACACATGTGTTGCTTACTGCAACAGAATTCCAAGCTAGCTTTCACTGACCCGTTGAAATATCTCGCAATTCACATAGTAGCTTGAGCATTCGCACCTGCGATTTCCGCTTACTATATCGCAATTGCGTATCAACTACGGTCCCGGATACCGGATTTATTACAAGCGAACGCCTTTTTTTCAATTGTGCCTGCTGCAACCATAGGATGGACTGGCAAGCGGTGAGCCGCTAACCTAAAGTAGAAGCGTAGCTTGCTGGATATCCGAATCTCATGCCGACAGAACGTCTAATTTCGGACCTTGTGCCCAACGAAGTCGCGGAATTTTCTGACCATGTTTTTGCCGATGGTCGCAATGTATTCGTGCTGTTGGATGCGGCTTTGGTGTTTGGGTTGGTGGAAAAGCTGGAGCTTCATGATCGTGAGTTTGCCTGTCTGGTGGCAGGTCCCGACGCGTTGGATCTCGGTGATGCACTTCCTTGGGTAATTCGCCTTGAACGCGGCGATAAACTGCTCGACGATATTTTCTCGGATATTGCCCCAAACGGCCTCTGGAGTGTCGAGAGCGGCATATTTATAAAGACTGATTTTGAGTTAGCTGCCCTCCTTCGGCATCTCAGAAAATTTCATCGGCCCAATTTAGAAGGTAAGGGCGGCCGCTTGTTCCTCAGGTTCTGGGAGCCGGAGCTGTTGCTTCAGATGATGGAGCAACAGATCGCCCATATTCAGGCGCTGGTTGATCCACAGGTAGCAATTTTTGCTCGTGTCGAAACTGATGTATATAGTATCAAGAGAACCGAACCTGCGCAGGAGCGGCCTGGATCGCTTTCCCAATCAGATCAGGATAGGATCGGATTGATGCTAACTGCCCGTCGCAGGTCATTGCTTGCCACCCGTATCGCCGGAGCGTTTCCAGATCACATCGCACACCTGACGCCGAGGGCTATTGAAAGGGAAGTCTACGACACATGGGCTGCTGCAAACAGCTTTGGGCTTAAAAACGGCCAGACACGTGCGAAATTTATTATCACTGCGGTCGCGCTTGCACCTGGCCTCCATAGAGAGCGTTCGGTTGAAAGACTCTTTGCTAAGTCAAAGAACCCGGATCAGACATTCCATGATCTTGAAGCAGTTATCAAGCGTCGTGTCGGATCAGTTGATCCAAAAGAGGTTTCCTAATGGGATTGCCAGCAATACCAGCAGTTGTATGGGGAGGCATCTGGGTCGCTGGAGCGATAGGTGCCAGAATAGCGGCGAGGCAGATCATTCGGACTGTCGTCCGACGCGCGGCGCAACAGGCTGCCAACCGGGCAGCACAGAGCGCGATGCAAACTGCCATTGTAGCAGGAACATTAGCTCCGGAGGATTTCACTGGCATAGACCGACAGTTCGAGAGCGATCAAGACCGCGCCGATGCACTTGCCAGAGATCTGGATGCCGCATGCGCCGCAGACCCAGCACGATGCGAAGCCTGTCAGGCCAACCGTGGCGCACCGGTTCCGCGTGCGTGGAACATGTCCAATCGTGCCAGATCATATCAGCAATTCATATCGGGTTTCCCGCGCAATGTGGAATATAGATACAACGGAGTGGATTTCGACGGGTTTTGGCGACCGGTCTGCACTCTCATAGAAGCCAAGGATAACTACGCCTTCTTCCTGAGGGTGACGACATCAGACGGCCTGTTCTCTGACCCGTCCATTGACCGCGTTGCCTGGCGGTCTGGAATGGGAGACGCTCAAAAAGCCAAATTTCTTGCGCAAGCGACAAGCCAAAAAAGGGCGGCTACCCCAACACCGCCCGTTATGTTGCAATGGCATTGCGCCCAAATTGCGTTGACAATCATTCTGACACAAGAGTTTCAGGGCCTGCTGATCCCTGTGATTTATACTCCCAATCCCGGCCAAACCGACCCGCATGGCGAATTCATAGGAGACTAACATGTATGAAATCTCTGGATTTACCAAAAGAGATACGCTTTTAGATTTCAATAGGGAAACTGCGCTCCTCGAATTTGATAAAATACTGAATTTGATAAGTAAATTAGATCGTTACCATCCAGGTTTTTCCGACCTCTCGCATCCGTCAGCCGAAACTACAGTTCGAGGGCAAGAAATCGCAGAATACCTCCTAACGACAGACGAACCTGATCCCGATATTCTGGAAGAATGGGACCGCCTTGACTCAGGTTTTGGCGGGATGCCCGTGCGCGAAAACAGGGAGGCGGTTTTCAATAGCATCTGGAAGCAGAATGAAGATCTGAATGCAGAATTTGGAACCAGGTTACTCAGTATTACGGTAAGGACCAACGCCGAACGGGGTGTAGAACTTACGCGAAACATTGATTTCGACGGGAGTAGCCCACCGTTGGTGAGATTATCGCTTCCGATGACAAATTCTGGCGATTACTGGTTTCAGAATGCAAGCATCATGCGTGAAATGGTGGTTGCGATGATGGATGTCTGGGACTTCGGTTGGATTGTCGCACGACCTTCAATGTATCAGGGTATGAATAAGCAGCTCTTTGCGGATCGAGTTACATTTGGATGGATGGGATGGACACCGGACATATTCGAGTTTTCTGATGATGCCATTTCGCTGGTGCAACCTTTCCGTGAGGGGTCCTTTATGCTTCTTCAGGATCAAATGATGACCCTGAAGAAGCCAGATGTCGAAGCATGCAACCGGGCTGAAGCGGCGCTTTTAGATCAAAGTGCCTTGCACCTGATCTCTGATATGTGAAAGCCGCAGGCCCGCAATAGGGCTTTGAAATGCCGCTCTTTAGCGGTCTTAACTTACTCGCCTCCTCGATATGCGC
>CAVPZE010000002.1:0-935000 GCA_963710185.1 uncultured Alphaproteobacteria bacterium
CCGGGTTCTGGGATTTTGTCAGCCCAAGCTGTCGCGCCGCATTGTGCCGATCAAGGGCGCAGACGGGCAGCGTCCCGCGATCCGGGCAAGCGCTACCAAGGGGCAGCGACTGTTTATCGTCGGCGTGGACGGTATCAAAGCCAACCTGACCGAACGGCTTATGCGCGGAACGTCCATCCGGTTCTCCGACACATTGGACGCACGGTTCTTTGAAGAATTGGCAAGTGAACGGCGCGTGGTGAAATATCAACGTGGCGCACCCAAAGCATCTTGGGAACGTATCCCCGGCAAGCGGGCAGAGGCGCTGGACTGTGTGGTCTATGCCTTGGCGGTGCGAAATCTTGTCGGAGTCAATCTTGACTTGCGCGAACGGGAACTGGCTGATCAAATTACTAAGGGAGCCAGACAAGTGATAGTAAGGTCCCAGTGGCTGAAAAATAGTGCAAATGGGTATGAAATTTAACAGCGTAATTATTGACCTCTACCCGACACGGGCTTGGGCGTTCTGCCATTTCCATTAGTATGCGTTTGACAAATGGGCATTAGCGTGCGCTTTTTTCTAAAAGCTTGGGGTAAAATGAATCTATGCATACGCTCAGAATGATGCCCACTTTTGGCGAAATTGCCGCAGAAGACGACCCAGTCCTAGAATACTTTCTGTCAACCGATGCCGTTGACGCTATTTCCAGCGGTAAAACACTCCTTGTCTTAGGGCGGAAAGGTAGTGGCAAAACTGCACTTGTTAAGCACTTTACAGAAACCCTTCCGGGGACACATGGAAAGCCGCTCTCTCTTCGCAATTACCCTTGGAACGCGCATGCAGAATTAGTTGATCGAGGTGCATCAGATACAGAAGCGTATGTCGCCTCGTGGCGTTTGCTCATCGCTATTAGGTTGGCAAGTATGGTAGTGCAACTGGGTTCTACCGTGTATACTGACACGCTTGCAGGATTGAGAACATTCCTGACTGATAATTTTGGAACCACCGAGCCTGAAACAAGAACGATCCTTGCTCGACAGAGGTTAAAAGTGGTTGGGTTAACCATCGGACCGCAAGTTGCTGGCATTTCAATTGGCTCAATTTCATTTGGCGACCCCTCGAAGTCGCATGTTCTAGGACTTGAATTGGATAGCCTTACTAATTCACTATTGAAAGATGTTAGCACCGCCATTTCCGAATTACGGATAGAAAAGCTCTATCTTCACTTCGACGAACTCGACCAAGGATTAGATTCGTTAGACGAAACGAAAAAACGTATGCTTATTGGTTTGATACTTGCAGCTAGAGAAATCAGGCGTTCAACCGATTTGCGAGCAAATATTTCACCCATTGTCTATTTGCGGTCCGATATTTGGGAGCAGGTTAGTTTTTCGGACAAGAACAAAATTACTAGAACCTCCACGGTTCGGTTAATTTGGAACGAAGATAGTTTGAAGGCGCTAATCGAGAGTCGTCTACGATCCAAATTGGGGCCAGAAGTATCTTGGGCAGACTTTGAGGACGGTTTAAAGATGCGTGGCTCACAACCCAAACTTCAACATATGTTTTCTCGGACGTTACTTAGACCAAGGGACGTAATTCAGTTTTTGAACGAAGCGCTTACTCTTGCTAAATTGAGAGAGGAAGAACCTCTAATTTTCACTAACGATGATTTCAACGCTTGCAGAGAACAGTATTCTGAGTATTTAAAAGAAGAGCTTGATGACGAAATTATTCCTCATTGGCCGCAGTGGGCCGAAGCCCTGCAAGCATGTTCGAAAACGCAAACAATTACTTTCGAAAAAGATCAGTTTGTTAAGAATTACCGGGCTCTAAAGTCTCCTGAAAACAACTTTTCGGCGGAAGCTGCTTTAGAGCAATTGTATAGGTTTTCCGTAGTAGGCTACCTACAACCGTCCGGTGGTGGTGGCTCTAGTTGGTCATTCCGGTATACCGACAATAGTTCAGCTTGGGACTCGACAGCCGCTAGGCTCAAAGTACACATTGGTTTAAAAGAACACGCCAAACTGAAAGAAGAGAGGGCCATTGCTCAGTGACTATTGCTTTCAGTTAGACAGATGACCAATTCTTGCGCTCTAAAAATGCTATTTGCCCCCTCTAATCCCTCTTTGGGGTGGACGCGGATTGCGTCAATTCGATCTGAGGCATCTGGTTCCAAGTAGACAACTCCGCGTCACAAAACTCGCCATCTGTCGCCAATGCGGCCACATCCGCTGGACAGGGTTTACCAAGACTCCAGAATGTGGCCTTGCAATACTCAATCGCCTGCTGGGGTTTGTCGTTTTGACAATTGAAAAGCACCACGCGCGCGAGTGATTTAGCAGACAGGCCACACAGCCACTCCTTAACTTCTTGATTGTTCATTTCTCGATTCCTCATTGCTTTTGGTTCTTGTGTAAAGGGGCAGCCTATTGGCTGCCCCTTCCCTTTTCATGGCTACCGGACCACCCCTGATCCGATTGAAAGGTTGCGGGAATGAATACCCCGCAAACATCTTCTAACGCATCGCATGTTGACTTACAACTCATTTTTGAGTTATAGATTCGTTATGCCATATCGGAGCGCACAATGTATTCAATTCGCCAAATTGCAGAAGCCTTAGAAAAGACGGTTCCCGTTGAACATCTGACACCGGACAAACTGATAGCTGTAGCGCAGGAAAAGTCTGACTATATCGCCGGATTGGACAAAGCCCTGCGCAACCTCTCCCAGCGTGTTTATCTACCAGCCGCAGAGCGGAAAGGTCGCGTTGATCTTTACGACCGCCCCACTGTTGCAGCGTTCGCATTGATTATCTCGCTAAGCGACTTCGATATTCCACGCCATACTCTGCAAGCCTTTGCCAAATGGTCGCAGGAACCGGGCGGAGACGCTTTCCCGATGATCGGAAACCGCCATGCAACCCCCGCAGAGGAAGCAGTGCTGCGCCTCGACAAAGGCGAGACTTTTACTTTTGAAATTTTGGGGGCCGCATTTGGACGTAAGATTTTCCGAGCGCGCTGGAACGAGGACGACGATTTTTACCGTGCGAAAGACGAAAGCCGCACGCCCCACCCAATTCTAAGCCTGCCAGCCTCTGACCTCATTCAAACACTGTTCGATAGTTTGGAAAATTAATATGGCCTTCCCGTTCGCCAATTTCTTCAAACGCGACACCGTGCAGCCTGTCCAGACGCGCAGCTTTGACGCGGCAACGGGCGGACGGCGTGGCAGTGCGTTCATGGCCTACGGGTCCAATGCGACCGAAACCTTGGCAGCAGCCGCTCCGGTACGCAGTCGCGCCCGCCATTTCTATGCAAACAACGCATACGTTCAAAACGGCGCGAACGCGGTTGTAGCAGAGGCTGTTGGCGCTAGTTTTGAGCCTGCGTCCGCACACCCGGACACTGCCTTGCGTGACCCATTGAATCAGGAATGGCTGACATTTGCAGAGACTGCCGATGTAGAGGGCCGTACCGATATGCGCGGCTTGTTGGCTCAGATGGTTTTAGCCTGCGTGGTTGATGGTGAATCGTTCGCCGTTATTGAGGAAGACTCGGACGGGATACAGGTCCGCGTCATCCCTGCCGAAATGGTGGACGAGTCAAAGACTGCCGATCTGGGCCAAGGCCGCTATATCGCCGCTGGCATTGAATACGATGCCCGTGGACGCCGCGTTGCCTATCATATCCAACCGAACCGCCCGACCGATCTATTCCCGACCAGCCGCGACACTATCCGCGTCCCTGCCAAAGACGTGCTGCACCTTATGCGCCCTCTGGGGCCGGGACAGGTTCGTGGCGTATCTTGGCTTGCGCCTGTTCTGTTGACTGTGAACGAATTGGACCAGCTTCAAGACGCCCTCTTGGTTGGCGCAAAGATTGCCGCGATGCATGCGGGTTTTGTGACCGACAACAACAATATCGGGGGCAGTGGTGCCTATCCCGAAGCCGATAGCCTGACCGACATTTCACTGGAACCCGGCGTGGTGCGTATCTTACCAGCCGGGACGGACATCAAATTCAACTCACCCTCTGAGGCGAAAGACTCCATCGCGTTTGCCAAGCTGACTCTTGGAAAGATTGCCGCTGGACTCGGTATCCCGCAATTCTGGCTGGACGGCGATCTGACCGGGGCGAACTACTCCAGCTTGCGGGCGGGCTTGATCCCCGCGCGCGCCAAGCTGGAGCAATTCCAGTATCACCAGATTATCCCGCAAGCCCTGACCCCGCTTTGGCGTCGGGTCCAAACCCGCGCTTACCTGTCCGGCAGCGTGGATATTCCCGATCTGGCCCCGGCCCTGCTGGCAGAGTGGTTGCCGCCACGGTTCATGCAAGTGGACCCGATGAAAGACACCCAAGCCCTTATTGCCCAAATTGACGCCAAGCTGACCAGCCGCACGAAAGCCGTGGCGTCCTTGGGTTGGAACCGCGCCAATCTGGACAAAGAGATTGCCGCCGAAACTGCTGGAGATACCGATGACGCTGCATGATCCCCTTGCACCTTTGACGCGCAATGCCACCACCGCAAACAGCTATGACCCCAAAACCCGGACATTTGAAGCCGTTGTCGCCACGATGACGCCCGTGGTTCGTCGCGATGCCCAAGGCGTGTTTAACGAGATTTTGGACCCTGCAACGCTTAGCGCAAGCGCCGGGATGCCGCTGCTGGACAGTCACCGGACGGACTCCGTGCGTGATCTGTTGGGCCGCGTGGTTAGTACCCGGATCGAAGGCACCCAAGTCATCGCCAAGCTGCAACTGTCCACCGCGTCCGACACAGACCCGATTGCGCAGCGTATTGCAGACGGGTCCCTGACAGGCGTGTCTATCGGCTACCGCGTCACCGGATGGACTGAGTCCATGCAGAACGGGCAGCGCCAAAAGACACCGACCGCGTGGACTCTCACAGAAGTCACCCTGACAACCAATCCGGCAGACCCGAACGCACGGGTTCGTCACCAAGAAGCCCTATGCGATCCGGCGCGGCATAGTGAGACTGAGACCAAACGCGCCGCTAACAACCCCGCCCAAACTGGAGCACATATGCCCGACGTAATTGAAACCACCCCGGAACAGGGTGCAGAACGCACCCGCCGTTCCACCATTCGGACTCTGGTCCGTTCGGCTGGTCTGCCCGCTGAAACGGCAGATGATCTGATCGACCTGGACTCGACCGTAGACCAAGCAAAGGCAGCCGTCCTTGACGCAACGCAAACTCGCACCGCTCCCGTCATTCGCACACACGCTCCCCAGAACGATGACCCCGCCGTCATCACCCGCCGTCAGGCTGACGCCGTGGCTGTTCGCATGGCCGGTGGCGATTGCCCGGATGATGCCCGTCAATACATGGGTGACTCTCTGCTCGATATGGCGCGGGACTCTCTGACCCGTTACGGCGTGTCCACGCGTGGCCTGTCTGCCGATGACGTGTTCACCCGCGCCTCGCATGGCACGTCTGACTTCCCGCTGGTAGTCAGCAACGCTATGGGCAAGGTTGCCGCCGATTCATACAAAGCCGCCGAGTCTCCGCTCAAAACAGTTGGCAAGCAGCGCGTTCTACGCGACTTCAAACCGTCCACGAGTAATCGTCTCTCTGGAATGGGCCGCTTGGAAGAGATTGCCGAGTCCGGCGAGATCAAAGCCACCAGCCGCGCGGAAAACGGCGAGTCCATGTCGCTTAAAACCTATGCGCGTGGCATTAACGTCAGCCGTAATCTGCTGATCAACGATGACCTTAATCTGCTGGGTGATATGACCGCCGCGTTCGGTGAAGCCGCTGCACAGACAGAGGCCGACGAAATGGTTGCCCTGCTGATCAGCAACCCCGATCTGTCGGACGGGACGCCCGTGTTTGACGTGAGCCGTGGCAACATGGCAGCGGCAGGCGCAGACGTTTCCTCAACTCGCTTGGACGAAGCGCGGCAGGCCATGCGCGGGTTCACTGGCACGGACGGCAAAACGCTTATCAGCGTGACGCCCAAGTACCTTGTTGTCGGTCCCGCCCTTGAAGCCGCTGCGGAACGGCTGCTGGCGTCCATCTATGCCACCACCACGGGCGATGTGAATGCATGGTCCGGCAAGCTGTCCCTGCTTGTGGAACCGCGTCTGGAGGCTGACCGCTGGTTTGTCTTTGCCGATCCTGCCCGCGTGGCAAGCATTGTCTATGGCTACCTTGCAAGCGCACAGGGAGTCCAGATTCAACGGGCAGAGGCTTGGGATACTCTGGGGATTAAGTTCCGCGCGTTCCTCGACTTTGGCACGGGCTGGAGCGATTGGCGCGGTGCATATCAGAATCCGGGCAACGACTAATGCCCACGCTGGCAGAAATGCTGACCCAAGCTAGAGCGGCGTATCATTCGCTCCAGCTTGGGGAACTGGCAGTCAGTTTCCGGGATTCCAGTGGGGAACAGGTTGAATACAACCGTGCATCCCTGCCCCGACTGGCAGCTTACATCCTCGACCTTGAACGGCAGGCGATGGGCGGCAACCGCCCCAGCACTGTCCACTTCCAAACCTCAAAAGGACTGACCTAATGCGCAACTATATCCAACCCGGCGAAAACATCACCCTCGACTCCCCGGCTGACGTGCTGTCCGGCGCGGGCGTCATCATTGGCAATCTCTTTGGCGTGGCAAACGGCGATGCAGCGACGGGCAAGCCTGTTGTTTTGTCCACGGTAGGCGTCTTTGACCTGCCCAAGACCACGGCCAACGATATCACCGTTGGCGCTGCCCTCTATTGGAACGATACCGCCAAGGAAGTCACCACGACTGCCAGCGGCAACACCAAAATCGGCGTGGCTATCGCGGCCAAGTCCGGCGCTGGTACGGTTGCAACACGTCTTAACGGCGCGTTCTGATCCGATGACCCGGCGTTCTCAGAACTTCCGGCAAGCCGATGTGGAAAGGGCAGTTAAAGCCGCCCTTTCTGCTGGGCTGACCGTTAACTCCTTTGAAATCTCGCAAAGCGGGACGATCCGGGTCATCACCACCAACGTAAAGGGCGAACCCACGCCCGATTCACCTTATGACGAATGGAAGGCCAAGCGCGATGCGGGTTCAACTTAAAGGTATCAATCGGGTTTCAAAGAAACTGGCAGACGGGACTCGCGTCACCTATTTCTACGCATGGAAAGGCGGACCACGCCTGCCCGGCAAACCCGGTTCTGCTGAATTTGTGGACGCATATAACGCCGCCATAGCCGATAAGGTACGGCAACCCGCCGGGACCATTCAAGCGGTGCTGAACGCATATCAGGGTTCACCCAAATATCTCGATTTAGCTGATAGGACACGCAAGGACTACGTGCGTCAAATTCGCCAAATCGAAACTGAGTTTGCTGACTTTCCCTTGGCCGCTCTAGCTGACCGCCGCACCCGTGGCGAGTTTCTGGCGTGGCGCGACAAGCTGGCAAACAAATCACGCAGACAGGCAGACTACACGTTTTCCACGTTCGCCGCGATCATGGCATGGGCCGCTGACCGGGGACTCGTTTCCACGAATCCGTGCGCAAGACCCGGAAAGCTATACCGTTCAAAACGGGCGGAATCAATCTGGACCGCCGAAGATGAATCCGCGCTGCAAACGGTTGCCCCGCCCCGCATTTGGCTGGCATATCTTTTGGCGATCTGGACCGGGCAGCGGCAAGGCGATCTGCTGCGACTGACTTGGAAAGCCTATGACGGAACGCATATTCGTTTGCGCCAAAGCAAAGGCGGACGGCGCGTGGTTATCCCCGTGGCTGGTCCCCTCAAAACGGCGTTAGACAATGCAGCACGGGACAAGAAGGCCGTCACGATCCTGACTACCACGAAAGACACCCCTTGGACATCTGACGGGTTTCGCACAACATGGGGCAAAGTGGTTGCGAAAGCCAAGATTACCGGACTGACATTCCACGACCTACGCGGAACCGCCGTAACCCGCCTTGCCGTGGCCGATTGCAGCACCTCAGAGATTGCCACGATTACCGGACATAGCCTCAAAGACGTTGGGGCTATCTTGGACGCGCACTATTTGAGCCGCGATTCTCGACTTGCTGAAAGTGGCATGAAGAAACGTGAAATGTACGAAGGGAGAACAAAAACTCCCAACTGAGCGCCCAACTGCCCTAACCTGTTCGGTCACAAATCGCGGGAAACGCCTTATTTATATTGGCAGGGGCTGAGGGACTCGAACCCACGACCCTCGGTTTTGGAGACCGATGCTCTACCAACTGAGCTAAACCCCTATGCCGAGGCTGGGGGTAGTCGGAATTTTGCCCGCAATCAAGAGGCATTGGCACAGACCTGCCAGTTTTTCCACGGTGTTGCGATGTTTAAGAGTCTGATCGGAAATGAGTTGAGTGAATTCAGTAGGTTGTGATTCTGTTCGGTTGGAAGCTGAACGGAGATCAAAATGGCCTGGACTGAATTCACCCGAAAACTACATGAGCGCGATACGCCCCGATATTCAAGTGATGTAACGGATGTGGAGTGGTCGATAATAGCGCCATTTCTGCCCAGCCCCAACCATCTTGGCAGGCCGCGCGAAGTTGAACTGCGCGGTGTGTGGAATGCGATCCAGTACATCGCATCGGCGGGGTGCGCATGGTCGCTTTTGCCAAAAGACTTCCCGCCAGTATCGACGGTTCGATACTATTTCTACGGTTGGCGCGACAACGGTCTGCTGGCCGAGATTAATCGGGAACTGGTTGCACTGGCGCGTGAAACTGAAGGTCGGAACCGCCAGCCAGCAGCGGGTGTGATTGATAGCCAAAGCGTGAAAACCACTGAAAATGGCGGGATATGCGGCTATGATGCTGGCAAACGTATCAAGGGCCGCAAACGTCACATCATGACCGACACCTGCGGGCATTTGATTGCACTCCGCGTTCATTCCGCCAGCATTCAGGACCGTGACGGCGCACCGGCGGTGTTCCATCAACTGGCCCGGGAGGCTCCAAAGCTGCGCCATGTTTTTGCGGATGGAGGCTATGCCGGGCCGAAACTGCGCGATGCTCTGACCAGTATTGGCCGCTGGGTCATTCAGATCGTGAAACGCTCCGACACCGCCGAAGGTTTCGAGGTTCTGCCCCGTCGGTGGGTTGTCGAACGCACTTTCGCCTGGCTCGGAAGATGTCGCCGTCTGGCAAAGGATTGGGAGAGAACAATCGAAAGCGCCGAGGCATGGGTTCTCATCGCTCACATCAGGCGTATGACAAGGGTGCTCGCAAGAGATTGAAATGCCTCAGCTCATTTTGAATCGGACTCTAAGTCCGAATAAGGCCCTGTGCAGCAGGACACGTTCACGATTAACGGAAGAGGATCATTCGCGACCCCCTTCGGCTTTCACCCTTGCGAGCGCGTCAACATCACCGCCGCAAATCAATGCCTCATGCGCAAGGATGTCCTCAATCGGCCAATCCCACCATGCGATTTTCTGCAACTGCGCTGCTGTCTGTGCATCAAACCTGCGACGCACCACTTTGGCAGGGTTGCCGACAACCACGCTGTAGGGCGGCACGATGCCCCCGACGACTGCACCCGCGCCAATGATCACGCCATCGCCAATCTGCGCGCCCGGCAACACCTTGGCCCCCTGACCGATCCAGACATCATTGCCGATCACCGTATCGCATCCCGCATCCGGCATCGACGGTCGTCCGTCCCGGTCTCCGCCACCAAAAACTGCAAAGGGATAACTTGAAATCCCGTCATGGCGGTGGTTGGCCGAAGCGGTGATGATCTGCACGCCATCTGCAATCTGGCAGAATTTCCCGATAATCAGCCGCTCGGGGCTGAAATCAAAGAGATACGGGGCCAGCAGCGCAGCCCAATCGTCCGGAGGGTGAAATGCACTGGCATAGGTATAATCACCAACCTGAATTTTCGGATGGTTTATGACAGCAGCCAGAAATACTGTACCGACGTGCGGCAAGCCATCCGGCAAAGTAATGGGATAACGGGTATCGGATTTGGGAAAATCGGGCATGAAGCATCCTTTGATCAAAGAGAGATTTTCTCAGATCACAGTCTTGTTCATGACATCCTCCATCGGTTACGCGGCATATTTAGGTATGACACGCTAAGACGCATCTTAATTCTCGCGCTTCAGAAACGCTTCAATTATTTTGTCAGGCTTGTTTCTGCTGGTCGAGCGAAAATCCAGATCAAAACCGCCGTCCACCAACGTGCGCCCGTATTCCTGCATCTCGTAGTCACCTGATTCGTCGATGATCAAGGAGAACACAGTCAGCGTATCGCCATCTATCCGCGCCCAGACATAGGGCTCGCCCGCCAGCGGATCGAGCGGTATCTCCTTGCCGAAAACATTGGTTTTCATCTGTGATCCATAGATATTCGGCCGGTCGCTCGGCGCAAACTCGATCGTGTATGTCTTTTCCTTTTTTCGGCCGTCTTCCTTGTAGGACACGGACGTCCAACTCAGGGTGAAATTCTCTTTTACGGGCTGGATATCGACACTCAAATCACGCTGTTCGAACGTGCCCTCATATTCGAAATTGACGGAGCCCGAGTAGGAGCCGACAAAACGGTCTATATCCGCAGCACTGCCTAGGGCGGGCAGCAGGGCAAGGATCAGCACAGCGAAGGAACGCAGGAATATGTGTTTCATAGGGTGTATGTAGTATGGGATTTGGGGAATGGAAGTGGGGTTGCTGTATCGGATGTGTGAGAGAGGGTTGCAAGGCCAGACCGGATGACCGCAGCGAGCCCAACCTGAGTATGCGCTGCACCGCCCCAGATACCAGTTCGCGCAGTGCAGTAAGCAGTATCGTTAAAGCTAGAGCTTTTCTTGAGTGACAAATCTTAACCAAATCAAGCTAACGCTGATCGTTCTCCCATTCTCAAGCGCAGGTGTTGTTATGGTTACTCGATCAGTTCAGGTCTATGATAATGAATTTCTGACTGTTTCTGGAGATTCACCATTCCTGACGCCCGGAGGTTCAATCGCAAACTTCGACTCCTCCGCCAGTGGAGCAATTTTTGAGTTTCAGGGCGGCGCTCCGGTCACTGTAACACTCGACGATACGAGCGCTGACCCGGACGTCCTGGAGGATAGCGATCCCAACAATCATACGATCACCGACGGCGCTGGAATTGTTGCCGACGGCACTGGCGTCGAGGCGGAATCAACTCTGTTTTTGCGGGAACTTGATGAGTTCGGCAATCAAATCGGACCCACGATTACGTTGACAGTATTTTCGCAAGGCGGTGTCAATTCGGATGTATGGGGATTTCACTCTGATACGCCACTTATTGCTGGAAGGCAGTACGAACAGACAGGTGGTAGTCCTCAAGGTTCCACTCCCTATTCCAGCCTCAAAAGTCAGCCAGCGTGTTATGCGGAAGGATCGATGATCGACACGCCCGATGGCCCACGCGCAGTTGAAACCCTTCGCCCCGGTGATCTCGTTCTGACGTTGGTTCACGGAGCGCAGCCAATCCGGTGGGTGTGCAGCGGCGATCACCCTCCCGAAGAAGTTGAGGTTGATTGCAGACCAGTCCTGATTGCGGCAGGGGCGTTAGGCAAGGACCTCCCCACCCACGACCTGATCGTGTCGCCACAGCATCGCATATTGGTTGGAGGTGGGGGGCAGTTGATCAAATATTTTGACACCGAAGCCTTTGCACCCGCCAAAGCATTGACCAAGCTTGCCGGTATCCGGCATATGAAGGGCAAGGCCAACATTAGGTGGATACATTTCGCCTGTGACCGACACGAAGTTATCACCGCCAACGGTTGTCTGTCTGAATCGCTGTTGCTGGGGCCGATGGTCGTCAACGGCCTGACCCGCGCAGAGCGTCTGACGCTGACTGGCATATTCGGCCCTGTAACGAAGCCGGGGACGGTGCTTAATGGCCCTGCGGCCCTCGTGTGTCTAAAGGTGAGTGAGGTACGCCGTCAGATTGAAAATGGGACGACATCGAAAAACTCTGCTGCTGCAAAAGAAATACGCAAATGGGACGTGGACGCCGCGATGGAGCGATATGAAGTAGAGCGTTCGCGCGCGCTCCAACCATTGGACAGTAGACGCTCAACGGCAGCTTCGTCCGCTTAGCGAACAATAAAAACCAGCCAACCTTTAGTCAGTAAATCAAAAAGGCCGCCCCATCTGGAGCGGCCTTCTGTTCTCAATAACACCTGAGTGCCGACACCGTCGCACCGTTAACAACGCGAAAGCGTTGTTACTCCGTAATCTTGGAAACCACACCCGCACCAACAGTCCGGCCACCCTCGCGGATCGCGAAACGCAGGCCCTGCTCCATCGCGATCGGTGCGATCAACTCGACGTCGAACTTCAGGTTGTCGCCCGGCATCACCATTTCTGTGCCCTCGGCCAGGTTAACCGTGCCGGTCACATCCGTGGTGCGGAAGTAGAACTGTGGACGGTAGTTGGCAAAGAACGGCGTGTGACGGCCACCCTCTTCCTTGGTCAGAATGTACGCTTCGGCCTCGAACTTGGTGTGGGGCATCACCGACTTCGGCTTGCACAGCACCTGGCCGCGCTCGACACCTTCACGCTCGATACCGCGCAGCAGGACGCCGACGTTGTCGCCTGCCTCACCACGGTCCAGCAGCTTGCGGAACATCTCGACACCGGTACAGGTCGTTGTCTTGGTGTCGCGGATGCCCACGATTTCAATGCTGTCGCCGACGTTGATCACGCCACGCTCGATGCGGCCGGTCACAACTGTCCCACGGCCAGAGATCGAGAACACATCCTCGACCGGCAGCAGGAACGGCTGGTCAACCGCGCGTGCAGGTGTCGGGATGTATTCATCCACGGCCTTCATCAACGCACGAATGGATTCTTCACCAATCTCGGGGCGCGTGCCGTTCATCGCGTGCAGCGCGGAACCCGGAATGATTGGCATATCATCGCCAGGATATTCGTATTTGCTTAACAATTCACGAATTTCCATCTCGACCAGCTCGAGCAATTCATCGTCGTCAACCTGATCGACCTTGTTCATGTACACAACCATCGTCGGGATGCCGACCTGACGGCCAAGCAGGATGTGCTCGCGTGTCTGTGGCATCGGGCCGTCCGCCGCGTTCACAACCAGGATCGCGCCGTCCATCTGCGCCGCACCGGTGATCATGTTCTTGACATAATCCGCGTGGCCGGGACAATCGACATGCGCATAGTGGCGCGCCTCGGTTTCATACTCGACATGTGCAGTCGAAATCGTGATCCCGCGGGCTTTTTCCTCGGGCGCGCCGTCGATCTGGTCATACGCTTTGAATTCACCAAAATACTTGGTGATCGCCGCTGTCAGCGTCGTCTTGCCGTGGTCAACATGGCCAATTGTACCAATGTTAACATGTGGTTTATTGCGTTCAAACTTTGCCTTACCCATGGGGACAGCCCTTTATATTGAGGGGCCCTGAAGATGCGGACCCGAACCTATCTGGCGGGCGATGTATTGGGTCTGGTCGGTAAAATCAAGCGCGACTTGGACTTGATTTCACCACTGGCTGCTATTGCTCAACCACAGCTTCGGCCACTTCGGGCTCCGCTGTGCCGTTGAACCATCCTTCTTCCTTGTTCTTTTTGACCAGAAAGTTTTCGATCTGCTTGACCGCGTTCTGGCTTAGATTCTTGAACTGCTCTTCGGCACTTTTGGTGTAGCCCGAACCGACAATCGGCCCCTGATCCAGAGATTCGATCACCGTGATCTGGTGGGCTTCCGGTGTCAGCTTGATCTTTTTGCCATCATCCCAGACGGTGATCCTGATGATCATTGCCGATTTTGGCGCGGCCACAACCGGGATACCGGGGGGGGCCAGAAAATAGCTCTCTATCGAGATGCCGAAATGATAATTGCGCGCGCCATCATAGCGGTCAAAGCGTTCAGCAACCGCAGCTTTCAACGTCTCGGTCAGTACCTCGACAGGCAATTCGCGGCCCAATGGCAGCTTTTGCACTTTCGGGGCGACAACAACATTATGATAAAGATTGAAGTCACCCAAGCCGACGGGGGCGTCTTTCAGATCATTGGCACCATTACATGCGGCAAGCATCACAATAGACATCAAAACAGCAATAAGTCGGATCATCAAAAGCCCCCCAAAGGCAATAGTATCAGTAATTTCGATACCGTACCCACGACAAGGGTGCAATCAATTGCCGCGTTTGAAGTCGGCCCTGTAACATCTATGTTGCAAACAAAGGAGTACCACATATGACCAAAAACGCTGCCCACCCCGTTCGCGTCCCGCTGGTCACGCAGCCGTGGGGTATTCTGAAAAGCCTGCGGATGGCGCGGCAGAACATTCTGAGCATCATCCCTGAGATTGCCACAAAACAACCTATGGTTTCCGGCAAGACCGGCAAACGCTGGCATATGGTGATGGACCCGGGTGCAATCAAACATATGCTTCTGGACAAGCTTGATGACTATCCCAAATCCGTTGTCACCAAGAACCTGCTCAAACCCGCTATCGGAGAATCGCTTTTCATCGCAGAGGGCGCACATTGGCGCTGGCAGCGGCGTGCGGCAGCACCGGTGTTTTCGCACCGGAACGTGATGAACCTTGCCCCGATCATGACGGCGGCGGCGGAACGTGCCTGCGGGCGGATCACCGATGCTGGCCCCCGTGCCGTAAACCTGCTGGACGAGATGGTCACCACCACCTTTGACGTGATTGGCGATGTGACATTTTCGGGCGGTGATACCTTTGACCGCGATAAGGTACACGGTGCCATTGACGCCTATATCGCGCAGGCGGGCAAGATCAGCCTGTTCGACATTCTGGGCTTTCCTGATTGGGTGCCCCGCCCTGACAGGTTGCTGTCAGGCTCTGCACTCAAGGAAATGAAGGGTATGGCAGACAGCGCAATCGAGGCGCGCATCAAGCGCGGGCATGACGGTGTGCCGGACCTGCTCGACCTGTTGCTGGAGGGCGTGGACCCCAAAACAGACCGTAAAATGAACACTGCGGAATTGCGCGACAATCTGTTGACCTTTATTGTTGCCGGGCACGAGACGACCGCACTGACACTGGCGTGGTCAATGTACCTGATGGGCTTTGATCAGGACATCCAGACAAAAGCACGGAAAGAGGCGCAGTCAGTCCTGCAAGGGCGCGCCGCCACAGGCGACGATGTTGAAAACCTGCCCTATATCCGCATGATCATCGACGAGGCGCTGCGGCTCTATCCCGCGGCGGGCATCATTTCGCGCACGGCACTGAAAAAAGACACATTGTGCGACCGTGAAATCCTTCCGGGTGATACAGTGATGATCCCGATCTATGCGCTTGGCCGCAATGCTTTGCTGTGGGACGACGCGGATGCGTTTCGACCAGAACGATTTGCGGATCGCAAGGCGATTGACCGCTATGCCTACCTGCCATTTGGCGATGGCCCGCGCATTTGCATCGGTGCCAGCTTTGCCTTGCAGGAGGCTGTGATCATTTTGGCGACGCTGTTATCGAGGTTCAAATTTTCCCCCGTGGCAGGCAAGAATCCCAAGCCTGTGATGATACTGACGTTACGGCCCGAGGGTGGTGTGTGGCTGACGGCTGAACCTGTTTAGTCGAATTTACAAAACCTCGCTTGACGAAGTTTAGCTTTGACTTTATTTCTGACTTAAACACTCAGAAATGGAAATCAAAGATGTCATCTCGCGCGATTACGCCAAAACGATGGAAAATACTGGTTGCAGCAGGCACCGCAGCGGGATTGGCACATGCAGCGCCGATATACGCCGCCACCGATCTGATCGGCATCAACGCCAACCTTGGTCCCGTCTGGATCACACAAACTGCTGGTGAGGCAGGTGAAGGAGGCGAGGGCGGCGAAAGCGGCGCTGCGATGGAAAGATCACAGACAGTGGAACTGCTGACCGGTCTGGCGCTGATCGAGGGGCATTTGCGGGCGGGTCTCGCGCTCTATCAGGCGGGAGAGGCGGATATGGCTAAAACCCATATGAAGCATCCGGAAGCTGAAATTTATACGGAATTGGAACCTCTGCTGGGCGATGATGGCTTTGCCGACGAGCTTACAGCACTTGCGCAGGCCGTCGAGGGTGGTGCCGATACGGCACTGGCAGAAGCTGCATTCGATGATGTTCTCAGCGCGATGTCAAAGGCGCGAAATGAGGCACAGCATAACCCGCGCGATCAGTTTGATGCAATGATGGCGACCATGAGGGTCGCGGCGGAAGAGTACGAGATCGGCGTAAAAGACGGTGCGATCACAAATCTGCATGAGTACCAAGATGCATGGGGCTTTACCAAAGCGACGATAGCCATGGCCGAAACGCTGGGCAAAAGTGACGACAGCGCCGTTGCGGCAGCGGCTGAAAAAACGCTGGCCGCTTTGGCACAAACCGATGAGGTCTTTGACGGCGTGACCCCGCAAGAGCCACTAACGGGAGATGCTACAAACCTGTTCGGTGTTGCCGCACGGATTGAACTGGCAGCATTGGCGATGAAATAGCGCGGATGGCTTTGGTTATTGCAGATGTTTTGAACCCGGCAGAGTTGGCAGCCATCGCTGCTGACCTTCCCACGCTGGATTTTGCAGACGGCCGCGCAACCGCAGGCAAACACGCCAAGCAGGTCAAAGCCAATGATCAGGCGACACCATCCCCCGCGCTTGAGGCCATTCAAGCCAAAGTTACCGCTGCATTGCTTAGTAATCCCATCTTCAATGCGGCGGCCCGCCCACGCCAAATGACACCGCTGATCCTGTCACGCTACAGGCTCGGCCAAACCTATGGCACCCATGTCGACGACGCATTGATGCGGGGCTTGCGCACGGACTTGTCTTTTACATTGTTTTTGTCCGATCCCGAAAGTTACGAAGGCGGTGCGCTGGTGATCGAGGATATGCTGGAAGCCCGCGAGATCAAGCTCAAAGCAGGCGATCTGTTCCTGTATCCGTCTACGACTTTGCACCGCGTTTCGCCTGTGATGTCGGGAACAAGGCTCGCGATTGTCGGCTGGGTTCAAAGCTGGATCCGCAGTGCAGAGCAGCGCGAAATCCTGCTTGATCTGGACCAAAGCATCGACAACCTGTTTGCCTCAGGTGACGCGGCAGACGTCTTTCAAAAGCTCACAAAAACGCGGTCCAACCTGCTTAGGCTTTGGGCGGAAACCTAGTCGCAAATTGCTTGCAGCGCCTGCCAGTCCTGATCCGTCATAGACGGCTCGTAATTCACAGTCCCGTCAACAACGGCCCGTGCGGCGTCAATACGTGTACCCAGTGATGGATGGCTTAGAAAATGCGCTGTCACGCCAGTGCTGTCGCCAACCTTGTCACGCAGATTTGCAAACATGTCGCCCAGCGCACCGGGGTTGATATTCGCCTGCGCCAGCACGGCGTGGGCAAAAGTATCAGCGCCGGTTTCCGCACTTTGGCTATACTGCGCGCTGATCAATCGTTCGGCAAGAAACAGCACCGCCGCACCGCCTGCAAAATCACCAAACAACAACCCCAGAACGCCGATGGACCCCGCCGAGCGCAGCGCATGGCGCGTCGGATCGCGGCTGATCACATGGCCGATCTCATGGGCCAACACGGCCGTGACTTCATCGGGGCCATCTGCGGCATCAATCAAGCCCCGAAAGATCACCACATACCCGCCGGGCAGCGCAAAGGCGTTGATCATTTCGTGATCCAGCACCGAGACTGTCACATCCTGCCTGAAATCCCGCGTATCACTTAGTTTGGTAACCAATCGCACCAATGCTTCGGTGCCATCCGGTGCCTCGCAGACCTCGAGTGGATTCAATCCGGTCTCGTCCAAGGCCGAACGGATTTGCCCGAACGTCGCCTCGCCCAGCGCGCGCTCGCCTTCCTCGGGGATCAGCACGGCAAGGTTATCGGCCAGAAGCGGCACCAGCACCGCGATCTGCAAGGCCACCGCAGCGACTGCCGCCAAGGCCCATGCCACCAGACGTCTGCGTCCTTTTGGCGGTGCGCGGCGGTGCAGATGCGGTATCTGGCGCAACAGTTTCGCATCTTTCAACACCAACCGCGCCAAGGGGTCATTGACCCAGCGCAGGGTCGCATTGGTCTTGGCGGCACTGTCGGGAATTTGCCGGATTTCAGTCACCGGCCATTGAATTCTGGTGCCATCTTCCAAGGTCAATTCAAGCAACCCGTCCGCAATCACAGGCTGGACGTGTTGGGCCACGGGGGTATCACCGTCAAAGTAATGCGCACGGGCAGGCAGCAAACTCATATCGCGGCCCCCAGATCAAGCGCCTCGGCAAAGCCTTCGGCTTGCGCCAGTTCATCACGGGCGCGTTGGCTGATATCCGCGATGCCGATGGAAGTGGGCAAGGTCGTCGTGATCGCCATGTGCCGCATGATCGGGAAGGTCACAAAAGTATTGTGCAAAACACCCCACATCAGGAAAATACCAAGGTACAGGATGCCCAAAGTGACCAGCGACACCCAGCGCGGCACAACCGCAAACAGGCCGGGCCCGCCCTCACCCGGTGCCATAAACGCGCCGTAGCCGAACATCGCACCTGCAAGCAAAACCATCACGCCGATCCCGACAATCAACGTCAGATAGGCGATAAAGTTTCCCAGCACGTAAATCATGGTGACACGCGGCCCTTTGAGCGCTGAGGCAAACGCAACCCCGTCAGCGGATTTATGGTTCGCCATCAATCGCTTGGCAACCCAGCGGTAATGGATCGCACCGTACAGCAGCATGAAAAATGACAAAGGTATCAGCCAAAGCCGCCATGGTTGGTTCAGCCCTAGTAAAATGGTATCGCCGTCAAAAAATGCGTCCATCTGTTTGAAGAACGCATCGAAAGTTTCGGGCGCGTTGCCCGTGAGCGGGTCGATCCACACCACCCAGACGGATGTTGCAGCCATTATCAGGACACCGGAAACAAATGGCAAAGTTGCAGGGTACAGCATCGTCCAGCGCCCGCCTTGGACCAGTTTGGCCGATCCGAAATAGGTCCGGTCGGTTTTGAATTTCTCTAACAGAAATGTCATGCGCGGCCACAGGATGCCCAGCGTCAGAAAGGTCAGCGCCCAATACCAAAGCGCGCGGCCCGCATAGCCCCACGCGCCTTTTTCCAGACCGAAACGCACAGCCCGCCAACGGGTCCGCGCCAGCACATAGCGCCGTGCGCGGTACTGTGCGTAAAACCAGACCGGGATCACGCCTGCAAAACTCGCCACATAGCCCAGCCATGACGAGTTGAAGATCGAGAAACTGACAAACATCAACAGCAGGTTCACGATGCCGATGTAGAATGTCAGGATCACCACCGCGATAAAGAAACCCAGCAGTTTCTCAATCGGATCACCGACATATTCCATCGGGTGCCCGCCCGGGCGGATCGCGGACCAATACCAGCGGCGCAGGCGGGTTTTCATCCAGAAGCGGTAGACGCCCAGCGTCAATATTGTGAAAAACCCGGTCTTGAATGCCAGCCAGAACAGCGCCCCGCGCTTGCCGACAAAATCGACTGTCATGACGTCGGTATCACGCCGGACTTGCATCGGTGGCGTGATCGCACCTGCGGGGCTGGCAGCCCCCCATGGACCGCTGGCGTCAGTCATGACCGCGCCCCCGTTCAGGTGAATTTGTTATCACGCGGAAAGCCACGCGGGGCCATGCGTCCGGCACTGGCACGCTTGCCGGACCATTCGGTCAGGGCCGTCTCGGTACGGGTACGGCCCGCCGGATCAAGCCAAGTTAGACCTTCGGCGCTGTTGTAGGTCGTCGCATCCGACAATCCGCCGTCTTTGTATTTCTGCAACCGCACGCCCTTGCCACGCCCCATTTCGGGCAATTCTTCAAGGCCGAACACCAGAACCTTGCGGTTCTCGCCAACCACAGCCACACTGTCACCGGACACGGGCCTGCACACAACTGCCGCCGTATCGCCACGCACATTCAACACCTGTTTGCCGCTGCGTGTCTGTGCGACCACGTCATCTTCGGGCACAACAAATCCGTCACCGGCACTGGATGCCACCAGCAGTTTGCGGCCCGGTTTGTGGATGAACATTTCGACAATCCGCGCCTCGTTCGGCAGGTCCACGATCAGGCGCAGGGGTTCGCCCATGCCGCGACCGCCCGGCAGATTGGCGGCTGACAATGTATAGAACCGACCGTTCGATCCGAACACCAACAAGCGGTCCGTGGTTTCCGCATGAAACACATGGCGCGGTGCATCGCCGTCTTTGAATTTCAGATCACGGCCCAGATCAATATGACCCGTCATCGCCCGGATCCAGCCCATCTGGCTGCACACCACCGTTATCGGTTCCCGGTCAATCATCGCCTCGATCGGCACGTCCTCGACCTCGCCGGCCTCTGCAAAGGTCGAGCGCCGTGCGCCGCCGTGCCAATCCTTGCCAAACTGCTTTTTGGTCTCGCGCAGCTGGTCGGTTATGCTGTCCCATTGCAGATCATCACTTTCCAGCAGATCCTCAAGCCCGGCACGTTCTTCCATCAATGCCGATTGTTCGCGCATCAACTCCAGTTCTTCCAGCCGTCGCAACGACCGCAGGCGCATGTTCAAAATCGCATCCGCCTGCACGTCGCTCAGCGAATTTTCCGACGACGGCAGCGGCTTGACATAATCCGCCTCGTTGTTGGCGCGCTTGTGATCGCGGCCCCAGTCCTCTCGCATCAACGCGCCTTTGGGGTCATCATCATAGCGGATAATATCAATTACGCGGTCAAGGTTCAGAAAGGCAACGATGAACCCTTCGAGCACCTCAAGCCGGTGGTCGATCTTTTCCATCCGGTGAATGGAGCGCCGTTGCAGCACCTCGCGGCGGTGATCCAGAAACGCGCGCAGCACTTCCTTCATGCTGCACACTTTTGGCACCAGCCCGTCGATCAGCACATTCATGTTGAGCGAAAACCGCACCTCAAGGTCGCAGTTGCGGAACAACATGCCCATCAGCACATCGGGATCGACGTTTTTTGAACGCGGCTCGATAATCATCCGCACATCTTCGGCGGATTCGTCGCGCACATCACCCAGGATCGGGATTTTCTTGGTCTGGATCAAATCGGCGATCTTTTCGATCAGCTTGGATTTTTGCACCTGATAGGGGATTTCGGTGATGACAATCTGCCAGACACCGCGCCCCAGATCCTCGACCGCCCAGCGACAGCGCAGACGGAAGCCGCCTTTGCCAGTGCGGTAGGCCGTCGCGATATTCTCGGGCGGCTCGACAATGACACCGCCGGTCGGGAAATCCGGCCCCGGCACATATTTCAGCAAGGTATCATCGCGGGCATCGGGCGTTTTGATCAGGTGGATGCACGCGTCACACAGTTCCGCAATGTTGTGCGGCGGAATGTTGGTGGCCATGCCCACGGCAATCCCGCTTGAGCCATTGGCCAAAAGGTTCGGAAACTGCGCGGGCAGCACCACAGGTTCGGTCAGCGTCCCGTCGTAATTTTCGCGAAAATCAACGGCGTTCTCGGTCAGACCGTCCAGCATGGCTTCGGCCACAGCCGTCATGCGCGCTTCGGTATACCGCGATGCCGCAGGGTTATCACCGTCGATGTTGCCAAAGTTACCCTGACCATCAACCAGCGGATACCGCACGTTAAAGTCCTGCGCCAAACGCGCCATCGCATCATAAATCGCGGCGTCACCATGCGGGTGATAATTACCCATCACATCGCCGCTGATCTTGGCAGATTTACGGAAACCCCCGTCCGACGCCAGACGCAATTCGCGCATCGCATAGAGGATTCGCCGGTGAACAGGTTTGAGCCCGTCGCGCGCATCGGGCAGGGCACGGTGCATAATTGTTGACAAGGCATAGGTCAGATAGCGGTCACCCAACGCACGGCGCAGCGGTTCTGAGACCTCATGAGGGTCCATATTGGGGGGATCGCTGACGTCTGACATAGATGCTGTGTAGCCAACGCGGACATAGGCGGCAAGCGGATGATTGCACCTTTTGCTGTTTGTCCGGCCCCGAGTGCGGCACCCCTGCCACGGGGAGAGTTTTTTGCGTTTCCCCCTGCCCCGCGCGTTAATTATTTGGTATTGGAACAATGGGGGGAGTTTTGTGTTGGACTCCTGATTGGACGTGCGTTGGGGGTCTTATGATGAAAAAGTTTATCTTGATGTCATTCGGTTTTATGGGCTGGGCATTTTATGAAATGAGCGGCGGTGCCGCATTCGAGCCCGCAAGCGAGCGCATGGCGCGCCTGAACCCTGTTGCCGAGCCGCAGGTGGTTGTCATAGCTGAACCTGTTGCCCAAGAGCCTATAAGTATTGTTGTCGTCGACGCGCCCAAACCGTTTGTCGATACCGATCCCCCGCTAGATAGCGCTGTCACGCGCGTTTCCTTGAATCTGACATCGTTGCAGGATGTGCTGTCCGAGACAGATGCGTCCGAGCCGACAGGTGACGAAACCGCACAGCAAGGCAACGGCGTGCCGGTAAACGCGGGATATTTGACATCGTCGCAAGACACACCCGCGATCATCCCCAGCCTGATTGCACCGGGTGACACGCCCGTTGCTGGTCAGGCATCGTTCATTGCCACCTCAAATTCGGGTGATGTGCGCATTGTATCGGCGAACCGCGTAAATGTGCGCGGCGGGCCCGGAACCGATTACGGCGTGGTCAGCAAACTGACCCGCGGCGAAAGTGTCGAGATATTACAGGACAACGGTGATGGCTGGGTCAGAATACGCTCGCTTGATGGTGGGCCAGAGGGTTGGATGGCCGATTTCCTGCTGGCTGGCGGTTAACGCACATTGTAATCCGCGCAGCGACGCGCAATCAAAGGCCTCCAACACGGGGGCCTTTTTTATGTCGACCAAATCCATCCTGATCACCGGCTGTTCCAGCGGCATCGGCTATGCCAGCGCCCATGGGTTGCGTGCACGCGGCTGGCAGGTGTTTGCCGCCTGCAGGCAACAATCGGACTGTGACCGTCTGAGGGCCGAAGGCTTTGACGCGCCGCTGCTGGATTATACCGATGAGGCGAGTATTCACGCCGCCCTCGCCCATGTGCTGGAACAAACCGGCGGTACGCTGGACGCCGTGTTCAACAACGGCGCGCACGGCTTGCCCGGTGCGGTAGAAGACCTGCCGACCCAGGCCCTGCGCGAGATATTCGAGAGTAACTTTTTCGGCTGGCATACCCTGACCCGTGCGGTCATTCCGGTGATGCGCAAGCAGGGATATGGCCGCATCGTTCAATGCTCATCCGTCCTGGGGTTTGTGGTGATGCCGTGGCGCGGGGCCTATAACGCCACGAAATTTGCACTTGAAGGGCTGACCGATACCCTGCGCGTTGAAATGCGTGGTACGGATATTCATGTGGTGCTGATCGAGCCGGGCCCGATCACATCGAACATCCGGATCAATTCGATCCCGCATTACGAGCGTTGGGTGGACTGGGAATCATCCGTTCGTGCCGATCAATACCGCGACAACCTGAACAAACGTCTCTACGAATCCTCTGGCCCGGACACCTTTGAGTTGCCGGCAGGTGCAGTGGTGAAAAAGCTGGTCCACGCGGTTAAATCGCGCCGCCCCAAGGCGCGGTATTACGTCACAACCCCGACCCACATTGCAGGGATATTGCGCCGCATCCTGCCGACACGTGCGGTTGATTGGGTTGTTGGCCGCTAAAAAAGGTTGCACAGCCCCGCTTGCCCGCTACATCTGCGGTCAACAAAGGATAAAATATGCCTGATGATCCACTTTTTATTATTGTTATCATTGCGGTTCTCGCCGTGGTTGTGGTCTTGATGTTCGGCCTTGGCGGATTTGCGGGCGGCGGCGCGTTTAACAAACGCAATTCAAACAAATTGATGCGCTGGCGGATTATTGCACAGTTTATCGCAGTGCTGCTGATAGTGGCCTATGTGTATCTGCGAAAAGGAGCCGGATGATGGTTGTTCTCAATAAAATATACACCCGCACCGGCGACTCTGGCACAACCGCCTTGGGCAATGGCACACGCGTGGCCAAGCATGATGCACGGGTCGAGGCCTATGGCACATCGGACGAACTGAATTGCTTTGTCGGTGTCGCGCGGCTTGAGGCGACGGGCGAGACGGACAATGCCCTGTCGCGCATCCAGAACGACCTGTTCGATCTGGGGGCGGACCTGTGCCGTCCTGATATGGACGCGGACAAAAACGCCGAATATCCGCCCCTGCGCATGGCCCCTGAACAGGTGGACAGGCTGGAGCGTGAAATAGACGTGATGAACGCCGACCTGAACGCGCTGCGTAGTTTTATCCTGCCCGGTGGTACGGCACTGGCCGCACATCTGCACGTCTGCCGCACCGTGGCACGGCGCGCGGAGCGGCTAACGGTATTGCTCGCGGAAAACGACGCCATCAATCCCTCAGCGGTCAAATATCTCAACCGTCTGAGCGACTGGTTTTTTGTCGCGGCGAGGATGGCGAATAATGGTGGGAAGGACGATGTGTTGTGGGTTCCGGGTGCAAACCGCGAGAAATAGACAAAACGTGGCGTTCTTACGATATAAATTGGCGATTTTACCCTGTCTCAAACACGTCTGTTTCGTTAAACCACGCACAAGAGATTAAATGGACACGCCTGAATTGGCAGTTCGCAACCAAGGAGAAAGACGCTCATGAAGGTGCTTGTACCTGTCAAACGCGTGATCGACTACAACGTGAAAGTGCGCGTCAAAGCGGACGGATCGGGTGTTGATCTTGCCAATGTAAAGATGTCGATGAACCCCTTTGACGAGATTTCCGTCGAACAGGCGATCCGCCTGAAAGAAGCGGGTCAGGCAGACGAAATTGTTGTGGTATCCATCGGCGTCAAGCAGTGTCAGGAGACCCTGCGCACCGCACTTGCCATGGGTGCGGACCGCGCCATTCTGGTTGTGGCCACCGACGATGTGCACAATGATATTGAGCCTTTGGCCGTTGCAAAAGTCCTCAAAGCGATTGTGGACGAGGAAAAGCCGGGTCTGGTTCTGGCAGGTAAACAAGCGATCGACAATGACATGAACGCTACCGGCCAAATGTTGGCGGCTCTGCTGGGCTGGTCGCAGGCCAGCTTTGCCTCCGAAGTCACAATTGACGGCGATCATGCTGTGGTCACACGCGAAGTTGATGGCGGTTTGCAGACCATCAAGGTTACGATGCCGACGGTTGTGACAGTCGACTTGCGCCTGAACGAGCCGCGTTATGCATCCTTGCCGAACATCATGAAGGCCAAGAAAAAGCCGATGGATGAAAAGACGCCTGCCGATTACGGCGTCGATGTATCCAACCGTCTGGAAATCGTGAAAACTGTTGAGCCTGAAGCGCGTGCTGCGGGCATCAAGGTTGCATCGGTTGACGAACTTGTCGCGAAACTCAAAGAAGTGGGAGCTGTATAATGGCTGTTTTACTCCTTGCCGAAGTTACTGATGGCGCATTGTCGATGGACGCCACAGCAAAAGTTGTGACCGCCGCCAAGCAATTGGGCGATGTGACAGTATTGGCCTGTGGTGGCTCTGCCGCTGCTGCCGGAAAAGCGGCCGCCACGATTGAAGGCGTGTCAAAGGTGCTGGTCGCGGAGGACGCTTCCTTGGGTCACCGTTTGGCCGAATCGACCGCCGCATTGATCGTGTCACTTGCGGGCGACTACGAACATATCGTTGCCCCCGCGACCACAGACGCCAAAAACGTAATGCCCCGTGTCGCTGCATTGCTGGATGTGCAGATCATCTCTGACGCGTCAGGTGTTGTGGATGCGGATACCTTCGAGCGCCCGATCTATGCGGGTAACGCAATCCAGACGGTCAAATCGAAAGACGCGAAAAAGGTCGTGACCTTCCGTGGTGCCTCCTTTGATGCGGCAGGCCTGGGCGGATCGGCCCCGGTCGAAACCATCAACGCCGTGGCAAACCCGGGACTGTCCGAATGGGTCGAAGACAAGGTTGCCGCCTCTGACCGTCCGGAACTGACATCTGCGGGTGTGGTTGTGTCCGGTGGTCGCGGTGTCGGATCCGAGGATGACTTTAAGCTGATCGAAAAACTGGCTGACAAACTTGGGGCCGCTGTTGGCGCATCCCGTGCGGCTGTTGATTCAGGTTATGCCCCGAACGACTGGCAGGTTGGCCAGACCGGCAAGGTCGTGGCCCCTGATCTGTATGTTGCGGTTGGAATTTCCGGTGCGATCCAGCATTTGGCCGGTATGAAAGACAGCAAGATCATTGTTGCGATCAACAAAGACGAAGAAGCACCGATTTTCCAGGTTGCCGATTACGGTCTGGTTGCAGACCTGTTCGAGGCCGTGCCTGCGTTGATCGAAAAACTGTAAAATTTTCAGCGGGCACACCCCCACTGGATTAATCAAATGGCCCGCCAGATTTGGCGGGCCATTTGCTTTTACAACAAGCTTTGGATCGCGCCCACCAATGTATCCGCTGCCTCTGCATGGACCGTTGGCCCCATCATTTCCGCTGCGGCCATCGCCTCCATCTGGCTGAAAACCATGCCTTTGGTGCCTGCTGCCATCGCCTGCCGCGAGGCAACAACCTCGACCACTTTGGTGACATGGGGGGTTATTTCATCCATCATCCTGCGGGTGACAAACAACGGATCGGACCCCAGTGTCTGACCGTCCATCCTACATTCCTGAGGCGGCGCATGATCCGCCAGCCAAAGCAGTATGGTCTTACCTTTGATCTGTCCCAGCAATAGCCGCATCCGCGCCAGCCACGCTTGTCGCAACTCGGATACTACCGTCTCGAACCTGTCGGGCGACACGACCATCAGGCGTTGCAACATGTGTTTGTTGAAGTGGAAATCGGCAAAATCAACCTCGCGGTAAATTGTGCCAAGCAATTGGGATGCAGACACAAACCGATCATTACGGCGCGGATGCACAGCATAAAATCTATTCGTCATATTTTGCGCACCAAGCACCTGAATGATTGTGATCCTGGCTTTGATCGCGGCGCTAACCACAAAGGGATCATGCGCAAACGCATCAATCCCGGCGTTGGGAAAGCCAAAATTGGCACATGTTGTGCCGATCCCCACCTCAACCAGTGCCGGAAACGGCTGTTCGATAAATTTACCGTAGGTTTCCGTCCCCCCGATAAACGCCAGATAGGGCGCATCCAAATCACGCCTTGGCCCCCGAAACAGTAATTTCGACGTGCCATACCGGCACGGCAAATAATTAAGGGCCCCCGGCCCCAACGCATCATACGTCATCACACCCACCTTTTTTAACTCACCCGCAAACAGGATGCGCCATGGTGTCCTGCGATTCTGTTAATGGGTCATTTTGTCATTACTTTTAGCCAATGCGCGCCCTTGCAGCCGATGCCACCCACACCCTATTGTGAGTGTGTAACAGCAAGGGGCGTGGCCATGAGCATCCAAACGATCGGCGTTGTCGGAGCAGGACAAATGGGCAATGGTATTGCGCATGTCCTGTCCCTCGCAGGCTATGATGTTACCTTGACGGACGTGAATGGTGACGCACTGACGCGCGCGATGGAAATCATGGCAGGCAACATGGACCGGCAGGTCAGCCGCGAAAAGATCACCGCGTCCGAGCGTGACGCGGCACTGGGGCGCATAAAAACAACGCAAACGCTGTCCGAGCTGGGCCAATGCGATCTGATCATCGAATCCGCGACCGAACGCGAGACGGTAAAACAGGCGATATTCGAAGACCTGCTGCCGCATTTGAAACCGGGTACGATCCTGACGTCAAACACCTCGTCTATCTCTATCACACGACTTGCCAGCCGTACGGACAGACCCGAAAAGTTCATGGGGTTTCATTTTATGAACCCAGTTCCAGTGATGAAACTGGTCGAGTTGATCCGCGGGATTGCGACGGACGAGCCGACCTATAATGCCTGCAAGGAAGTGGTCGACCGTCTGAACAAAACCGCCGCCTCGGCGGAGGATTTTCCCGCATTTATCGTCAATCGCATCCTGATGCCGATGATCAACGAGGCGGTTTATACGCTGTATGAAGGCGTCGGGAATGTTAAATCCATCGACAACTCGATGAAATTGGGTGCCAATCATCCGATGGGACCATTGGAATTGGCCGATTTTATCGGGCTGGATACCTGTCTTGCGATCATGAATGTGCTGCATGATGGCTTGGCCGATACCAAATACCGACCCTGCCCGTTGTTGACCAAATATGTCGAGGCAGGATGGCTGGGTCGAAAAACCGAGCGCGGGTTTTATGACTACCGCGGTGAAGAGCCGGTGCCGACACGTTGATTTTGATCTGCGGGACCGTTGTACATACCGGTCCCCGGCGTTTTAGTCTTCCAGCGCCAAAGTGCGCGCGCGCAGCCAAGCCATGAATCCGCGGGGATCATCGGCGTGTTTGTCAATTTCATCTTGGGCAATCGGATGACCGACAATCGGGCCTTGAGGCTTGTTGCAGCT
Organism: uncultured Alphaproteobacteria bacterium; assembly: GCA_963710185.1. Lineage (GTDB taxonomy): Bacteria > Pseudomonadota > Alphaproteobacteria > Rhodobacterales > Rhodobacteraceae > Sulfitobacter. The sequence continues at coordinate 28,365 of CAVPZE010000002.1, forward strand.
GTGGACAATCTCGTGCAGCAGCAAACCCTGACGCAACATCGGGCTGAGTTTGTTTGCGATCTGATAGGCCCGGCTGTTCTGGCCCGGGAATTTCATTGGCACCACAGTAGCCCCTGATCGGCGGATCAGTTTCGCGGTGAACACGTTCCATTCCGCCTCGACTGCCGGACCGAACCAATCCTCGGAAGTGGCAACGACACCAGATGGAAACAGTGCCACAACACCGCCCGCTTTGAGATGTGCCATAGCCTTGGCCCGCATCTCGACGCCTTTGCGCTGTGCATCGGGGTCATGCGGAAACGGCACCGGGATCATGAAACTGCCCGCGACCTCGTCAATCGAGGTCAGCAATGAACGGGTCAGGATGCGGTAATCAGGGCGGACACGACCAATCAGATCCGCAAATATCATGCCGTCGACCATACCGTGCGGATGGTTTGCAACGACAACAACGGCCCCTTGTCTGGGGATACGGTCCAGCTGGCTTTGCGGGGTCGTAAGGTCAATCCCCATCGTATCGAGGGCCGCACGCCAGAACGCCTGACCCGAGGGTGCGCCACGTTTTTCGAACTTACGGATCAGACGCAGAATGGTGATCTTGCCTGTGAAAAATTCCATTACGCTGATGATCCACGACTTTAAGGGATCATCAAACGTAGACGCATAAGACAGGCTGCGACGGTCATATTTAGTGAAAGACACTGTATCCTCATCAGGTGTGAGACCTGTGTCGGACGTTTTGTTCGTCGTGTCATTCACCTGCAAAATCACCCTTATCAGACAGTATCGAAGCGCTCAGTAGCCTTCGCCAAATTTGTCCGCAATCAACGCGGTCAATGCCTCGGCGAGCGCGTCCGCGTCCGGGCCAGAGGTCTGTATGTCAATAGTGGTTCCCCGTGAGGCTGCCAACATCAAAAGCCCCATAATACTGTCGCCTGATGCGGACATGCCATCCTTGCTGACCTCGGCGCGGGCATCAAAAGCCTCGACAACCTCGACCAGCTTGGCTGACGCGCGCGCATGCAGGCCTTTTTCGTTCACAATTTTAAGGGAAATTTTAGTCATTCAATTCGGGCCTTTTAACCTGCGCTGACATTTTGGCTGTCGATATATTTCTTGCCCGCTTCAAGGGCTGCGCGCACTGCATCGGGCACATCCTTGTTGCGGGATTTTGCCAGCTTTATGAGCATCGGCAGGTTCGCACCGTAAATGATGCGCCGGTTCTGCGGCCTGCACGCAAGCAAGCTGAGGTTTGACGGCGATCCCCCGAACAGGTCTGTGACCACAACCACACCCGATCCCTGATCGACCTCGTCTGCGGCTGCGCAAATCTCGCGTTCTTTGGCAGCGCGGTCATGATTTGCCTCGATCGCAATGGCGCGGACGCCGGTTTGCGACCCCACAACATGCTCAATGGCCGCAAGATATTCCTGCGCCAGTCCACCATGGGCTACTATTACTATTCCGATCACATCATTGCCTTTTCGGGGTGCTGGCGGTCCAGCTCGCGATGCCTAATTGACACTTGCCAGCCATCGTTCGCAAGGCTCAATGCGTGGTGTTCAGCCAATGTGACGGAACGGTGTTGCCCGCCGGTACATCCGAAGGCGATGGATACATGTGATTTGCCCTCGTCGCGGTAAGCCGGCAGCAAAAGCTGGCTTAGCTCGAGAACCTTGGCAGCAAAAGCATCGTATCGCGGGTCTTGGGATACATATTCTGCCACCTGCGCATCGGTGCCGTTCAGACCCCGCAAGCTGCTGTCCCAATAGGGATTACGCAGGAAACGGCAATCATAGACCATATCGACACTGCGGGGCAGACCGCGTTTATAGGAAAACGACTGCACCGAGACTGCCAGATAATGTCTGCCGCTGGGCGCAAACCAATGTTCCACCTCGGCGCGCAATTCGTGTACATTCAAATTTGTAGTATCAATCAGCACGTCTGCACGCGCGCGGATCGGCAACAGCAATTCCTGTTCGCGCCGGATGCCATCGGCAGGGCGGTCAATGGGGGCCAGTGGATGGCGGCGGCGGGTTTCCGAAAACCGGCGCAACAAGACATCGGTCGCGCAATCCAGATAGAGCAATTCGACCATCAGCCCGTCGCGTGTCGACAATTGCCCCAAAAGGTCAAGCACGCCGTTTGTAGAAAAATCACGGTTGCGGGTATCAATGCCCAAGGCAACAGACCGCTCCTGCGCCGGACCGTCCAGTAACGCAGGCAACAAGCGCAGGGGAAGGTTGTCAATCGCCTCGAACCCCGCGTCTTCAAGGACATTCAATGCCGAAGACCGGCCGGCACCCGAAGGCCCTGTAACAAGCACAAAGCGGCGTCGTTCTGCCCCGAGCGGTCCTGAATTTGGAGTTTTTGATTGTGTCATAGAGGCATATTTAGGGTGCCGTTCACATAAAGCCAAACTGCCGCGGCAAAATGCGGGCTGGGGGCATTGTGCAAGCAGGGCAGCGCTATGCCAAGCACCGAATGATGATGCGCCTCGGGCAAGCGTTGATTTTCGGTTTGCAACATGTCGATGACCAGATGCACTGGCGCGGGGCCGACGTCAGGCATGCGGATCAATCCGACACCACGCGCCTCGATCAGACCTTCGATGGTGGACGGTACTGAGGCAATCAGGGTTTCACAGTCTAGAGAGACCTGCGTGCGGTCATCGGCAACCAGACCCGCCCCAAAGGTCAGCAGTTGCAAAGCCAGCGATGATTTTCCGCTGCCTGATGGCCCGACGATCAAGACGGCCTTACCGTTGATTGCCACCGTTGTCGCATGCAAAATTTCAGGTGCTTGTATCACTGCATTCGACCACCCTGCCTGGCTGCCTCAGGTCGGAAGGCCAACGACAAACCGTGCACCCAGCGGTTCAGAGGTGATATCCGCATCTGTCGGGCGAATATTCTCGGCCCAGATGACACCGCCATGCGCTTCGACAATCTGTTTGGAGATCGCAAGACCAAGACCGGAGTTATTGCCAAAATGCTCTTCGGGACGCTGCGAATAGAACCGTTTGAAGATTTTGGACAACGCCTGTTCGGGGATGCCCGGACCTGTATCCTCGACCACGATCAGAATGCGGTTTTCACGTTTGCGCGCCCAGACACGGATCGCATCGCCATCTTCGCAAAACGAGATTGCATTGGTGATCAGGTTCACAAACACCTGTGCCAACCGCGCCTCGAGGCCGTGCACTGTAATCGGTTTCGAGGGCAGGTCCGTGATGAAATCAATGCCTTTGCTCTTGGCATCCTCGCCCAGATATTGACCGAGATTGCCCAGCATATGCAGCAGATCAAAAGCTTCTTCTTCTTCTTTGACCAATTCGGAATCGAGGCGTGATGCGTTGGAGATATCGCTGACCAAACGGTCCAAGCGGCGGACATCATGGTCGATCACATCCAGCAGTTTTTCACGCTGGTCTTCGCGTTTGATCATCCGCAAAGTCCCGACCGCAGAGCGCAACGACGCCAGCGGGTTCTTGATCTCGTGGGCCACGTCGGCGGCGAATTGTTCGTTGCCGTCGATCCTGTTGTAAAGCGCCGATACCATACCGCGCAGCGCGCCGGACAGACGGCCAATCTCATCGGGCCGTGCTGTCAGATCTGGAATACGGATGCGTCCGGGGTTCATCTTGCGCGCGTCTTTGTCGCGGCCGAGTTCGGCAGCGGCTGACAGATCGGCCAGCGGATTGGCGATGGTCGAGGCCAGAACAAGGCTGAGCCCGATAGAGACCAGTGTGGCAATCACAAACATCTGCAAAACGCGTTCACGTTCGCCGCGCACAAATTTGTCAATCTCGCCCGCAGCCGAGGCAATCGCGACCACGCCCACAGCTTGCCCGCCCTGCATGATCGGGGTCATCACGGTGAACAGTGTGCCGCCCTGCGCATCCATTCTGTTCTCTATCTGCGTTCCACTTTGCAAGGTGCCAGCGACAAGCAATTTAAGCTGGTCTTCCATTGGCAAGGCAGCAGGTGCAGTGTCGGTTTTGCCAAAGGGCGACGACACCACATCCCAAAGCCAGCTTAGACCGTCTGTCAGAAGTGTCGGACGGCCCTTATCCTGAAGGCCCTCGCCGTTTTGCAGGGCCAGACTTCCAACCGATTTTGCAACCAGTGTATCGTTGGGATCAAAAACAAACACCTCGATACCGCTGCGCAGATCAAGGTTGCTTAATGTGGCGGCGACATCGATGCCGTCGCCTGTCGCCAGATTGACGGGCGCACCGACCGGCAGTTGTGCTTCTAACACATCCGCGATCAATTCGGCCTCGGACACCAGTGAGGCACCACGTTGCACGGCAAGAGAATCGCGTGATGAATTGAGGTACAAAATGCCTGCAACCAGCACATTGAGGGCGATGAGGTTAAAGGTGATGATCTTGCGGGTCAGCGGTGAGGCGCGCAGTGAAAACAGGCCACGCCGTTCGCGCCGCACGCGCAATTCATCCGGTGCTGCCGCGTCTGGTGCGACCCAGTCGTCGCCCAGAACAACGTCACCGTCCCGTGTGGTTGGGGCCAGATCCCTCACAAAGTTCCTTTCAACAATCGCCATCGCGCTGCTTACTCTTCGTTATATCTGTAACCGATACCATACAGCGTCTCAATCGCCGAGAATTCATCGTCCGCCGTGCGCATCTTCTTGCGCAGACGCTTGATGTGGCTGTCGATGGTGCGGTCGTCGACATATACCTGATCGTCATAGGCAACATCCATCAACTGGTCGCGAGATTTCACAAAACCGGGGCGTTGCGCCAAAGCTTGCAACAACAGGAATTCAGTGACCGTGAGGGACACATCGTTACCCTTCCAGGACACAGAGTGACGCAGCGGGTCCATCCGCAATTCGCCACGTTCCATCAGCTTGGTTTCTTCGGTATCGCCAACCTCGTTGGTCTCTACCGCATCTTGGCGGCGCAGCAATGCGCGGATACGCTCGACCAGCAAACGCTGGCTGAACGGCTTTTTGACATAATCATCGGCACCCATACGCAGGCCCAGGACTTCGTCGATCTCGTCGTCCTTGGAGGTCAGAAAGATCACCGGCATTGCCGATTTCTGGCGCAAACGCTGCAACAAATCCATGCCATCCATCCGCGGCATCTTGATGTCCAGAACGGCCATATCGGGCATTTTCTTATTGAACGCATCCAATGCGGCTTGACCGTCATTATATGTTTCCACCTCAAAGCCTTCGGCTTCAAGAGTCATCGAGACAGACGTCAGGATGTTCCTGTCGTCGTCCACCAATGCAATTTTTGACATTGCCTGTTCCTTTTCTGCTGCTCAATTATCGTTTTTTGATTTTTGGTTATTGATCATCATTTTTAACCGTCGAATCAATCTCTAAGTGCGAATCATTCAAGCTCTTGCCCCATTTCCGCCATAATTTGGTTAGGAATGGCTAAATTGCCGCACTTTCGCGTCACCCGTGAAGCTAAGATTTTAAGGGTTATGCGTCAAAGCCCGCCCTCATAGAGCCAAAGATTGCTATGATGGCGCTAACTGCGTCAAACCTGCCTGTTCATATCTTGAACCCTCGTGCTAAGAGCGACTTAGGGCCAACTTGGTCATGGGTAATGTCACCCATCACGCGGAATTTGCGCATGAATAAGGCGCAACACAGGAGACAAAATATGACATTTGGCCGGGTAAACCCGCAGTTTCGCCTAGAAGATCAACAGATCAACGGGCTGGGCGATGTCTATTACAACCTGATGGAGCCTGCGTTGATGGAAGCCGCCTTAAAGCGGAACGAGGGCACGCTGGGCAAGGGCGGCACATTTCTGGTCACAACCGGGAAATTCACCGGACGCTCTCCCAAAGACAAACATGTGGTGTTTACCGACAGCGTCGCCGACACGATCTGGTGGGAAAACAACGCCAAAATGTCATCCGACGGTTTTGATGCGCTTTATACAGATATGATCGCGCATATGCAGGGCGGTGAATACTTTGTGCAGGACCTGGTAGGCGGTGCCGACCCCAAGCATGCGATCAATGTGCGTATGATCACAGAACTTGCATGGCACGGGCTGTTCATCCGCACCATGCTGCGGCGTCCCGACCGCGAAGCATTGGATGAATTCATCGCCGACTTTACCGTGATCAACTGCCCCAGCTTCAAGGCGACGCCAGCCAAGCACAATTGCCGGTCAGACACTGTCATTGCGATGAACTTTGACCGCAAGATGATCCTGATCGGCGGCACGGAATACGCGGGCGAGAACAAGAAGTCAGTGTTTACGCTGCTGAACTATCTGTTGCCCGCAAAAGGCATCATGCCGATGCACTGCTCTGCCAACCACGCGACGGGCAACCCTGTGGATACGGCCATATTCTTTGGTCTGTCGGGCACCGGCAAAACCACATTGTCGGCGGACCCTGCCCGCACCTTGATCGGCGACGATGAACATGGCTGGTCCGACAACGGCACGTTCAACTTTGAAGGTGGCTGTTACGCCAAGACGATCAACCTGAGCCGTGAGGCTGAGCCGGAAATTTACGCCACGACCGAGAAATTCGCGACTGTCATCGAAAATATGGTTTTTGACCCCGAAACCAAAGAGCTTGATTTCGAGGATGACAGCCTGACCGCGAATATGCGTTGCGCCTATCCGCTGCACTATATCTCTAATGCATCGAAAAAAGCGGTGGGCGGCCACCCCAAGAATATCATCATGCTGACCTGCGATGCCTTTGGTGTGTTGCCCCCGATTGCGCGGCTGACGCCGGCGCAGGCAATGTATCATTTCCTGTCCGGCTTTACGTCAAAGGTCGCAGGCACGGAACGCGGCGTAACCGAACCCGAACCCACATTCTCGACCTGCTTTGGTGCGCCTTTCATGCCGCGCCGCCCCGAGGTTTACGGCAACCTGCTGCGCGAGAAAATTGCACAGCATGGTGCGACCTGTTGGCTGGTGAACACCGGCTGGACCGGCGGCGCTTATGGCACAGGCAGTCGCATGCCGATCAAAGCCACGCGCGCACTATTGACCGCCGCCCTAGAAGGATCGCTTGCAGAGGTCGAATACCGCAAGGACAAGAATTTTGGCTTTGAAGTACCGGTGTCCGTCGATGGCGTCGCCGACATCCTGCTGGACCCGCGCCGGACATGGGACAATCCGCAAGCCTACGACCGCCAAGCTGCCAAGCTGGTGGGCATGTTCGCGGATAATTTCGAACAATATTTGCCCTACATCGACAAAGACGTGAAAGACGCCGCCATCGGTTAGGGATACTTAAGGAGTGCCATGCATCCGACCGGACGCATGGCAAATCTCAAGCTGCGAGCGACCCCATTTCGGCACTCGGCTGGTCCAGAATATAGCGCATGTCTTCTTCGCCCATGTAGACAAAAAACGCCTCCAGAGGATCAGGCGCGTGCGGCTCGTACCACCGCAATGCAAGCGGATCGGTGTGCATATAGCCAAACCGCAACGCGGCACCCCTGTAAGCAACGGGCCGCGTGACAAAACCCACCATGTGATCACCTGAGAAATAGTTCATCACAGTTAACATCGCAAAACGCATCAGATAGCTGATCAGGCCTGTACCGCGATACTGGCTTGGCTCGCCCCCAACCCAGACCTCGCCGGAATAGACAACACGCCCGCGCATCCGCTGCGCCGCAGGGCAGGCACGATAACGCGAACGCTCGAAATCGACGGCAAGTTCCGGCGGCGAAAAGCCCAGATAGTTGCGACGAAAATATTCGCCGACGGAAAGCCCTTCGAGCGGTAGCAAACGCAACGCATGAAGGTGCATGATGCGGCCTTCGGTGTCCCGCCCGACGATCCAGCATGCATTTTCGGGCGTCATATCGTGCACGTCGGGGTTGAACGGATCACCCAGCGGATGATCGGGCCGCATCTGTGCTACATACTTTCTAAATTCGTGAAAATCGGTCCCAACCGTAATCTCTATACCAAGCCGCCCGAAAATATCCCCGGAAATTGCCTTGAACCGTTCATCAACGGTTAGTCCATACAAAGCCATTCGCCCCTCCTGCATTCTGCATTCAAGGCTATATTAAGGCATATTTCATTTTTCACCGCAATAAATGTGCTGGTGCGCCGATTTCTGCTGCTACATCAGGTATTTCTCCGGCATCAGACGCAACATCTCGTCGGTGACGCCTTCTATTTCAACATTGTAGGTACGGTTCACCGCTGAAACCATGGCAAAGCTGCCATCCGCGAATCGCGATCCCAACAACAGTCGCTCAAAACAAATCGGGGTTGGTGCGTCGAGTTCCCCGTTATAAAGCGTGGTATAACAGTGGTCGAGCCGCATGCATTGGGACTTTTCCACCTCGGAATATGCCAGATTAACCAGACGGTCAAAGTTGTTGCCGCCGGGGAGTTCGCCCAGCACACGACCGATTGTGGAACGCGCCAAGGTCCAGCCGAACCATGACATGAACGAGCTTTCCTCTCCGACTTCGGTAAACACCCAAGTACTTTCCGACCGGCGGAAAATCATACATCTGGGCCGGATCGCGCGCATGGCGGCATGTTCGATATCGCCGCTAGCCTCTGACCACGCCTGCAAGCAATCCAGCATCAGGCCACGCGGCGAAGAGAATATTTTGCCGATAGGTTGCTGCTGCTGGTAATAAACCCAGCCCTCATCAGATTCGTTTCGCAGGTATTGCAAACCATTGTTCTGCGCAGCAGCGCCAGAAACCCAGCCATCTGCCTGCGCAAGCAGACTTTCCGCCTCCGAAAGTATTTTGCGCCCAAGCTCTGTCATCTCATAGCGCCGGTCGGACACCATAAACAACTCGCCGCCTTTTAACGCTTCCAGCGCCGAGATATGGCGCCGAACCGTTTGTCGGGTGCTGTCCAGTTCTTTTACTGCGTGGCTGAGATTTAGCGTGTTCGCCAATGCCACAAAGGAGCGGATCATTTCAAAAAGAAGCGCCGGTGGAGCGTCACTTGCCTCTTGGTAAATTGAATCGGTTAAAATCATTGACTTGTTCATATCGTGCTAATGGTAAACAGATCATCCACTAAAGCAATATAAATCACCCATCAACTGTAGATTTTTGATCAGAACCTGAACAAATCTATGCAATTGATTGAAAATGAGAATCTCTGGATCAATAGCTACAGTTCAACCAGAGGTCTTTGTAAATATGTCCCATCCTGTAGATATCCACGTCGGTCGCAAACTCAAGCAAGTACGAACACTCCGCCGCTTGTCACAAACTGACGTTGCAAAAAAATTAAATTTATCCTTCCAGCAAATTCAAAAGTACGAAATCGGATCGAACCGTGTGGCTGCAAGCCGGTTGTTCGAGTTGTCGCAAATTCTCGATGTGCCGCCTTCATATTTCTTTGAAGACCTGCACGACAATAACAATACGCCCCCCAAACAAGATGCGGGTATGGCCATTGTCACAGCACTGGCCGCAATAAAAGACGAGGCGGTAAAGTCGCGCATCGTGACATTTATCGAAGATGTGTCCGGCAAAACCGTGGCACGCCAAGGGTAGGCTAGACCAAAGCCCGCCGGATCAGATTTGCACCGGCAATCAACAAGATCAACAACGTGGCGCGGCGAAACAGGTTTTGGTCAATCCGGTCCATCACCTTGCCGCCCAACCACATGCCAAGGGCCGCCGGCAGTATAAGTGCCGCGGAAAATGGCCATGTATCGGCACGCAGCACACCGGACCCGATATGGGCAGCAAGCAGTGCCGCTGACCCCAACCCGTAAATTACGCCCTGAATGCGCATCTGATCGTATTTCGGGGTATTCAGCGCCGTAAGATACGCGACGGTGGGTGGACCCCAAACACCTGACATTCCGCCCATAATGCCAGCGATTCCACCGACACAGCCCTCGACCACAGGTGTGCGTTTTGTCAGCTGGAATTTGTATCCGCTCAGTTGCAAGACTACAAAAAACACCACCGGAATGCCGATAATCAGTTTGAGGACGTCATCAGGGACCACACGCACAAACTGTGCGGCGATCATCAGCGTGATTCCCCCTGTAACAAGGAAAACCCAGAACATCTTGATGGAGTCCCAGGCCGCCTTTGGCCCCTGTCGCAACGATTGGATTGTGTTGCTGATCAAAGTCGGCAGGATCAATCCCGCCAGCGCCAATTCGGGTGAGATAAACAATGTAAGCCCTGAAATCAGGACAAGCGGCATTGCAAAACCCACGACACCTTTGACAAACCCACCTGCCAGCGCGATCAATAAAGCCAAGCCAAGCTGGGCCGGTGTCAAAAAGGGAAATATCGCATCCATGCGCTTTCATAGCATCTGAAAAATCCGGTGCACCCATAATCCGTAGCGTAATTTAAGAACAAAATGACGCAGCCAAACGTATCTTTGTTGTGCTGCACCTGCAAAGTGGCTATCCACCGATGCATGCAAAAGGATGATATTATGCCCCATGACGGTCAGGATATGACGATGAAAAGCCAGATACAGACCACGATTGTTCTGGATGAACTGTTGAAATTGACGGCTGCGGCGATGGTGCCCGTTGATGAAGTATTGGAAAATGCACTCCGCAACGTCCGCGCCTTGGTCACGGCAGAGGGCCGTGTGTCTGCATCCCTGATCGAAAAACACCAGACCGCTGCACACGGATTGGCGTGGCTTGCGACCTACGCCCAAGCCCTGCGGCAGATGCAGGCATGGGCCGAGCGCCTGAATTCCGATGGCAAATTTGGCGAGACCGAACAATTGCTGCACCAGATCGCCTTTGGCGAATACCTCTGGCAGATTTACGGCGGCATCCAGATGAATCAGGGCGAGGTCGTGCGGCTTCAGGATATGGGCCTGTCGCAGGACGACATGCGCGGGCTGATGTCCCCTGCGATTATGACCCTGACCCGGAACGGCAACACCCAAGACGCACGCACGCGGCTGGTCGAATTGATGCAGGAACATTCCGCCAACACAACAGTCGGTGCCAGCGGGCTGGACGACGAGCTGGAAATGATCCGCGATCAGTTTCGCCGCTATGCTGTCGAAAAAGTCGAACCCTTTGCCCACGAATGGCACCTGAAAGACGAATTGATCCCGATCAAGGTGATTAACGAATTGGCCGAAATGGGCGTATTCGGCCTGACCATCCCCGAGGAACACGGCGGTCTGGGCCTGTCCAAAGCGTCAATGGTTGTGGTCAGCGAAGAGTTGAGCCGTGGCTATATCGGTGTAGGATCGCTCGCCACCCGATCTGAAATCGCCGCCGAATTGATCCTGTGCGGTGGCACCGATGCGCAAAAGGCGCAGTGGTTGCCCGGGCTTGCCAGCGGTGAAATTCTGCCCACGGCGGTTTTTACCGAGCCCAATACCGGATCCGACCTTGGTGCACTGCGCACTCGCGCAGTCAAGGACGGCGACACCTATAAGGTCACGGGCAACAAAACCTGGATCACCCACGCTGCCCGCACCCATGTGATGACATTGCTGGCACGGACCGATCCGGACACCACCAATCACAGTGGCCTGTCGATGTTTCTGGCCGAAAAGACCCCCGGCGATGATGCCGTTCCCTTCCCGACCCCCGGTATGACGGGCGGCGAGATCGAAGTGCTCGGCTATCGCGGGATGAAGGAATATGAGTTGGCGTTTGACGGGTTCGAGGTGAAGGCAGAAAATCTGCTTGGCGGCGAGGAAGGCAAAGGCTTCAAACAATTGATGGAGACGTTTGAGTCCGCTCGTATCCAGACCGCAGCGCGTGCAGTGGGTGTTGGTCAATCGGCGCTTGATATCTCGATGCAATACGCCATCGACCGCAAGCAATTCGGCAAGTCCCTGATCAACTTCCCCCGCGTGTCCGGCAAACTGGCGATGATGGCGGTCGAGTTGATGATCGCCCGCCAGCTGACATACTTTTCAGCTTGGGAAAAAGATCACGGGCGCCGCTGCGACCTTGAGGCGGGCATGGCGAAACTGCTCGGCGCACGTGTCGCTTGGGCTGCTGCCGACAACGGATTGCAAATTCACGGCGGCAACGGTTTTGCGCTGGAGTATAAAATCAGCCGTGTGCTGTGTGACGCGCGCATCCTCAATATCTTTGAAGGAGCCGCAGAAATTCAGGCGCAGGTCATCGCGCGTCGCCTGCTGGGCTAAGAAACCTCAAGCGCGGGCTGCACCCAATCGCGGATGCAGCCTGCGCGCCAAGGCACCCATCCCCAACATTCCAGCGCCGCAGACGGCAAACAGGCCCGCAAGTGGCATCACCATCAAAACCAGCGTCGCGACGGCGGGTGTCAAAATGCCGGAAAAGTCGCGATAGCTTGAATATACTGCCGACATTTCCGTACGCTCTGACGGTTTGACCGCCATCAGGAACGGCAAGCCCCCGCAGACATCGAGCATGATCAGCATCGCCGATCCGGCAAAAAGGCTGGCAACCGCAACCCATGGCACATCCGATATGACCCAAGCGGTCACAAACAGCGCACCGCCAATCAAAAACGCGCCGCTGACTGACGCCCTGACGCCGATCTTGCGCACCAGAACCAGCATCGCGGGGGCGATGAATAAAAAACCGTTCGACGCCGAAAGGGCAGCCGCACCAATGGTGTCACCCAGCCCCATTTCGACGCAATAAATTGGCAAATACACCACATAGACCCACCAGCCGCAGGACCGGATCACCGCAAACATCCACCCCGTAACCAGACGGGGCTGCGCAACAAACCGTCCTAAAAACGCAATTGGTGATGGGGAAGGCGCACGGGCGCGCGTAATCTGTTTGCCATTGCCCAAGCGCAACCGCCAGAACATGTAAAGCTGCACAAGCGCAAAACACCCCGCCAGAATAAACGGCGCGGGTGTCCACCAGTTCAACAGGAACACACCCGCAATCGGCCCGGCAACCCAGCTTGGCCCGCTGAACACCAACCGCAGTGTTTCGGATTTACCCAGATTGATCCGCGCCACATAATCAAGCACATAGGCGTTCAGACAGACGGACACCGTGACCGTCGCAAGACTTAGACACCCCAAAGCAAAAGGGACAAGCGCAGGCGCCTGTGCCATCCCCAATAAAATCCCGAGCAGATACAAAACAGAGCCGACGGTATACATCCAGCGCCGCGAAAACTGCGCTGCAAGCCACGGCACCAACATGCCAAAGATCAAGGAAATCACGCCGATAGCGAGGTAGATATGACTGACCGCTGCTGCGTCGCCGTAAGCACGGTACACCACCAAGGGCATAACCGACATCAATGTGCCGCGCACGCCTGCTTCCAGCCCCGAGAGAATTGCAAAATCCCGTACCTTGGGTATAGGCAAATGCGTGAGGGGAAGGGGGGCGCGGGGGGCAATCATAGTCCCATGCATCATCTTTGGAGACGCAAAGTCTTGGCCTTGCACGACACATCCTGTCGATTTCGACCCGCTCTTGCCACAGACTTGCCGGCGGCATATCTGTCTGGTTATGCCAAGCACACGTCTGACATCGCAAAACTGGCTGACCGCAGGCTTTGACGCCTTGCAGCGGGATGGCCAAAACGCGCTTGCAGCCGAACCTCTGGCGCGGCACCTCGGCACCACCAAAGGGTCGTTCTACTGGCATTTCAAAGATGTGCCTGCCTATCACACAGCGCTGATCAGCCATTGGCGTGACAGGGCGATGGCGGCGCTTGTCGAACAGCTTGGCGATCACAGTCCGGCAGACCAGCGTCTGCGCAGTTTCGGCACGCAGGTCTTGGGCGACCCGGTTGAAGCCGCATTTCGCGTCTGGTCAAAAACCCATAGCGGAGTGGCGGATGCCCTTTTCCTGATTGATACAGAACGCCAGACCTATCTAACCTCGCTGTTGCGCCAGCTTGATCTTGGCAATCCCGATTTCGCACGTGCGCTGATAGCTGCATTGGTCGGATTGCCCCAGATTTTGCCGGATAATCCATCGGCGCAATCTGCAACTTTCAACACCCTGGTCGATACGGTTCTTGCGCTTTCAAAGACCTGACATTCAACGCTGCCGGTTGAACGCCTCGACGAACCGTGCGCGCGCTTCGGGCAATGGTTTGCCCCCCAGATCATAGGCCAGATGCCGTTCCAGAAAATAACCGGTGGTGACGAACCCTTGGCCAATCTCGGCATCGCCCCCGTCACCCAGACCGCGCATCACAGCGGGAAGCGGCAACATCTTGTCCACCCATTCCCCAGCACCTTGCGCCGACACCGCACGCCCCGTTTTTGGCGATACGTACCTAAGCTCCTCTGTAGAACCCGTCACAGCACAGGCGGTCAGATCAAGCGCATATCCCATTTCTTCAAGCAGACCCATTTCCCATTGCAGATAGGCAAGCGGCCAGACATCCGTTTGCCCGAGCAGATCAAGCAACATCTGCGTGCGGTCATATAGCGCTCGATGCGGCTCGCGTTCCGGCAGGCAAAACGACAACAGCGCAGTCACGGTATTCAACCCCGCCAGCGCCAGCCGATCCCCCATCGCCACTGCCGCACGACTACGAACCGGTTCCACGCTAAAGCTGCCGATATGATCCTCAAGCCGCGCGCGCCACGCAACATCAAGTTGCGCACCGGGTTGTAGGATCGGCGCAATCTTGCGGCTGGTTCCCCCGCGCACGACGCCCACATGACGCCCTTGGGTCGGCGTGAACATTTCAATAATCAACGAGGTCTCGCCATGTTTGCGCGCGCTCAGCAATATCCCCTGATCACGCCACTCCATCAGCTCAAGCCGTCCTCGTCCAACAGATGCCGCCCCGCACGGTCCTCGACCTCGATCACCCAAAGGTCGCGGTCAAACCCGCGCTGACGTGTCACGGCATTATCAACTTCCGCCTCGATACCACTTGCCAACTCGATCCAGCGCCTGTCCCCCGTCATCAGGTCGAAAGATCGTTGAAACAACACAGCCTGACCGTCAAGTGTATTCAACTTCACCAAAACAGCACCCCCAGTATCATCCCCATGCGCCACAACAAACGCCGGAATGTCCTGAAACCTGAGCCGCGCCAAATACGCATCCACCCAAAACCGCGCTGTCAGACGGGGCATGCCGCCCCCCGTTTCATTGTTCCACAAATACACCCTTTTGGTGCACCGCAGGCCAAAAGCTCAATCGTTGCCATCTTTGAAATCCAGCCCCATTTCAGAATACCGCTCGGATTCCTCCAACCAATTGGGCCGCACTTTGACTTGCAAAAACAGATGCACGCGGCGGCCCAGAAATTCTTCCAACTCCTCACGCGCCGCTTTGCTGACCCCTTTGATGGTTTCGCCCTTGTTGCCCAGCACGATCCCCTTGTGACCGTCCCGTATCACATAAATCAGTTGGTCAATTCGTGCGGTGCCATCCTCGCGCTCTTCCCAGTTCTCGGTCTCGACCGTCAACTGGTAGGGCAATTCCTGATGCAAGCGCAGCGTCAGTTTCTCGCGTGTCATCTCCGCCGCGATCATTCGCATCGGCAGATCGGCAATCTGGTCCTCGGGATAAAGCCACGGCCCCTGGGGCAATTCGCCCGCCAGCCATTTGCGCAATGCATCAACACCATGACCACGCTCAGCCGAAATCATGAACGTCTCGGCAAAATCGAACTTCTCGTTCAGCCTCTGGCTCAATCCCAACAAAACAGGCGCTTCAACCCGGTCGATCTTGTTGATCGCCAGCGCCACTTTGCTGCCCTTGCCAATGCCTGCCAGCCCTTCGAGAATCCGCTCGACCCCTTCGCTGACACCGCGGTGCGCCTCGACCAGCAGCACCACAACATCGGCGTCCGCAGCGCCACCCCAAGCGGCGGCAACCATGGCGCGGTCCAGACGGCGGCGCGGCTGGAACAGGCCCGGTGTATCGACAAACACGATCTGTGCGTCACCTTCCATCGCCACACCGCGAATACGGGCGCGCGTGGTCTGCACCTTGTGCGTTACAATGCTGACCTTGGCTCCGACCATCCGGTTCAAAAGCGTGGATTTGCCCGCGTTGGGCTCTCCGATCAGGGCGACAAATCCGGCGGACGTAGTCATATCTCGTTCTCCAACTGCGCCAGCAACTTTGTGGCGGCGGATTGTTCTGCGTTGCGCTTAGAATTGGCTGTAGCCGCAGCATGCGCGCCATTTTCAAGCTGCGCTGTAATCGTAAACACCGGCGCATGATCCGGCCCGCTGCGGTCTGTCTGTACATATTTCGGCGGGTTGAATCCGCGTGCCTGTGCCCATTCCTGCAAGGCGGTCTTGGCATCGCGTGCGTCTTCCTTGACCGATCTAACACGTTTACCCCACAGCCGCAGCACCATATCGCGCGCCGCATCAAACCCGCCGTCCAGATAGACTGCTGCAATCACCGCCTCGATACTATCGCCCAGCAACGCCTGCTTGCGCCGCCCGCCTGATATCATCTCGGACCGGCCCAATTTCAGAACCTGCCCCAGATCAATCTCGCGCGCGACATCGGCACAGGTTTCCTTGCGCACCAAAGCATTAAAGCGCGGGGCAAGCTGACCCTCGGTTGCACCGGGATCAAGCGCCAGTAACGCCTCGGCCATCACCAGCCCCAGCACGCGGTCGCCCAAGAATTCAAGCCGTTGGTTATCATCGCGATTGGCTGACGACATAGACGCATGGGTCACGGCGCGGTTCAGCAATTCGGGTGCGGCAAAGTGATGCCCGATGCGGCCTTCAAAGGCCTTTAGATCGCCGCTTAATTTCATTTGACCGCTTTGAAAAACCTGTCGCTGCGCCACGTCCAGAAATATAGCATCGAACTGCCCGCAGAGCTGAACACAATCCGGTCCGCGCGACCGATCAGGTTCTCGAAGGGCACAAAGCCGACACCACCCGCCTGCTGCGCCAAACGGCTGTCGGCAGAATTATCGCGGTTGTCACCCATGAAGAAATAATTGCCTTGGGGGACAGAATAGATGCCTGTGTGATCCGATTGCTGATCATCGATGTTGAGGATCACATGTTCCACACCATTCGGCAGCGTCTCGATCTGGCGGGATTTCTGGCACAGGCCACCCGCACCAACAGGTCCGTTTTCACACCGCGGGCGCAAGGCTTGCGGTCCTTGCGGCTCCATTATTTCCTCGAACATGCCCGCATCCTGCAAGCCCACAGGTTCGCCGTTGATCTGCAATACGCCGTCCGTGACCTGAACGGTGTCACCCGGCAAACCGATCAACCGCTTGATATAGTCACGACCTGATACCGGATGGCGGAACACCACAACATCGCCGCGCTCGGGCTCGCTGCCGAACAGGCGGGTGTTGTCACCATCGAAAATGCCGCAAATGTCCTTGGCGTCCACTTCAATGCCAAAACCGGGCATCATCACGCTGGGACAGGACGCATAGGAATAGCCGTATGCCATTTTGTTCACAAACAGAAAATCACCGATCAGCAGGGTTTCCTTCATCGAGCCGGACGGGATCCAGAACGGTTGGAAAAACAGGCTGCGAAAGATGCCGGCAATGGCCAGCGCATACACGATTGTCTTGATCGTCTCGACAATAGCGTTGCCGGTTTTTTCCTTGGCGGCCATGCGGCGCTCCATTTTCTTGGTGTTCGGGTGTGTCGAGGTCCGGATATATCGAATTAAAAGCTACATGCGGGCGGGCGGCGGCACTGTCAAGCTTGGGCCGGTGTTGGCCGCGCCTCGATCACCACAAACGCCTGTGCCCATGGATGATCGTCGGTCAATGTTACGTGAATGATCGCCTCGTGACCGGGCGGTGTCATGCTCGCCAATCGCGCGGCCGCCCATCCGGTTACTTCCATCACCGGCTGTCCGCTGCGCAGATTGCTGACTGCCATATCGCGCCACGAAATCCCCATGCGCAGACCCGTGCCCAGCGCCTTTGAGCAGGCTTCCTTTGCAGCCCAGCGCTTGGCATAGGTGCCCGCCACGTCCTTGCGGCGCTCGGCCTTGCGTTGCTCAACTTCCGTAAACACGCGGTTGCGAAACCGGTCCCCGAAGCGGTCCAGCGTGCCTTGGATACGCTCGATGTTTGCAAGGTCGGTGCCGATGCCAAGGATCATGGCGCAGCTATACAATCCAGATCGAAAACTGTGATCCGATCACCACCACCGCATAAAGCGACAAGCCGCTTTCCTAGCGTCCTATGCTCGGGGTCCATTGCATAGGTCCGCAGCGCATCTTCGTCTTTGAAATCAAGTGTGAAACCAAAGGGATAATCTGGCGATTTACTTTCCAGATCAATATTTGCGCCATACTCAAGACCCAGACACCCCGGCAGGCGCATGGCAACGTTTTTCAAGCCGTGCATCACGTTCACCAGTTCGGCATCATCATAGCCATTTGCCAGCTTGAGCATCACACAATGTCGGATCATTCCTCACGCGCCTCGTCCATCAGGCGACGCATTTCGGTGATGGCGGGTTTCAGACCCAAGAATATCGCCTCGCCAATCAGGAAATGCCCGATATTCAGTTCGCGCACCTCCGGAAAAGCAGCAATCGGCGACACGGTGTCATAGGTCAGACCGTGTCCGGCATGCACCTCAAGACCTAAAGCATCGGCAAATGTTGCCATGTCTTGCAGTTTTATCAACTCGGCCTGCGCATCTGGCCAGCGCCCCTCGGCAAAGGCGTCACAATACGCACCCGTATGCAGCTCGATCACCTCGGCACCGATGCGGTTTGCCGCCTCGATCTGGCGGCGGTCTGCGGCGATAAAAATCGACACGCGGCATCCGGCCTCGCGCAGAGGAGCAATAAAATGCGCCAGTTGGTTTTCCTCGCGCGCGACCTCAAGCCCGCCCTCGGTTGTCCGTTCCTCGCGCTTTTCCGGCACAATGCAGACGGCATGCGGTTTGTGGCGCAATGCAATCTTTTGCATCTCGGGGGTCGCTGCCATCTCGAAGTTGAGCGGGACTGAAAGCACCTCCATCAACCCGTCGATATCAGCGTCCGAGATATGCCTGCGATCCTCGCGAAGATGTGCGGTGATGCCGTCGGCACCTGCTTTTTCGGCCATCTTGGCGGCCCGTAATGGATCAGGATAGGCACCGCCGCGCGCATTGCGCACGGTTGCCACGTGGTCGATATTCACACCCAATCTGAGTTTTTGCAGCACAGCCATACCTGGTCCTTACTTCGTTAAGTCGCGCCGGGCGTATTCCGCCTTGCGTTTGGCGTCGGCCTTGGCCGCCGCCTTTTGTTTCAGCGCCTCGAACTTTGCCTTGATCATGCCTTTGCGGCGCTTTTGATAGGCCCGCAGCAGAGGCACGGATAGATAATACGCGATGGAAGCGCATAAAATGCCAGGTAAAATACCACCGATCAGATAGGGATAGAACACCTCTCGCGCAAAGACCGCAAGGCCGGACCAGTCCATTTCTGCTTCGGTAAATATCGCAACAAAGTTGAACCACAGATCGGCTCCCGCATCGGCAAACTTCCCGATGAATGACCGCTTGACGCCCTCATCAAGTTGCTGGCCCAACAGCCAATGCCCGGTTTTCAGTGATGCCAGTCCGATTGGCACATATGTCAGGGGATTACCGAAAAACGTGGCCATCAAAGCGGCAAGGATGTTGCCCTGCATGGTCCGCGCCACAAGAGCCGCAACAATGAAATGCATCCCGTAAAACGGCGTGAACGTGGTAAACACGCCCGCCCAAATTCCCCGCGCAATGCGTTCGGGGCTGTCGGGCAAACGCCGCATCCGGTGTTTGACATAATGAAACGCACGCGCCCAGCCTCCGCGCGGCCACAGAAACTCTGCCATGGCGCGCAATGTGGGTTTTGGATCGCGGCGTTTAAAAATCAATTACTTGTATCCAGTGCCTTGTTACATGTGCCACACATCTGCGGTTAAGTCTGGCAGCTTATTCAGCCGAAATTTGGGCATTCCTGTCGCGATACCTGGAAATTTCGGCAACATTGTCTTCTGCTTCCAAGGTTAACATGAGCGAATGCAGATGCACCACATCCCGCAACTCGACATAGATCAAAAGGCGGTAAAAATCAGGTTTGCGTTCTAAAAATTCCAGATCCGAGATATTGGCTGATGCCTCGCCGATCAAGGTGCAGATCCGTCCCAATACGCCCGCCCCATTGCCAACTGTCAGATCAATCACCGCACCGTAGACCGCCGGATGGCTGCCTTCGTGCCAACGCAGGTCCAGCCAGCGTTCGGGGTAATCCTCATAGTGCGACAGCCGTTCACAATCAATCGCATGCACCGTCACACCTTTGCCGCGAAAGGTGATGCCGACAATGCGTTCGCCGGGCAGCGGGTTGCAACACGGTGCACGGTCGAACGACTGGCCCGGCTCAAGCCCGACCACAGCGCGCTGCGCATCAATGTAGTCCGTCTTTTTGGGTGCCAGATCAGGGTATACCGACTGCACAACCTCGCGCCCTGTCAGCTCGGAACTGCCAAGCCGGGCCAATACTTCCTCGTGTCCATTCAGCCGCATATTCTTGGCCGCAGTGCGCAACACCTTGGTCGTCGCCTCTTTGCCCACATGCAAAAACGCTGACCGCGCCAGTTCTTGCCCCAGCTTGATGAACCGTTCGCGGTCCACTTCACGCAGTGACCGGCGGATCGCGGATTTGGCTTTGCCTGTGGTGGCAATATCAAGCCACGTCACCTGCGGTGTTTGCCCTTGTGCGGTGATAATCTCGATTGATTGGCCGTTCTTGACGCGTGTCCACAAAGGCACCCGCATCCCGTCGATCTTGGCACCGACACAGGCACTCCCGATACGGGTGTGAATGGCATAGGCAAAGTCGATCGGCGTGGCACCGCGCGGCAATTTCACGACCTCGCCTTTAGGCGTGAAACAAAACACCTGATCAGCGTACATTTCCAGTTTGACCGCCTCAAGGAAATCCTCGTGATCATCCTCGGCATCGAATTGTTCGGTCAGTTGCGCGATCCACTTGGCAGGATCAACCGCAAACGGGTTCTTGGACCGCTTGCCATCGCGGTACGACCAATGTGCAGCAACACCGGTTTCGGCGACATCATGCATCAGGCGCGTTCTGATCTGCACCTCGACCCGCTTGCCATCACGCCCCGACACTGTGGTGTGGATCGAGCGATAGCCGTTGGTCTTGGGCTGACTGATGTAATCCTTGAACCGCCCCGGAACAGCGCGCCAGCGGCGGTGGATCACGCCTAATATCTGGTAACATTCTTCCTCGCTGCCCGTAATGATCCTGAAACCATAGATGTCGGACAACCGGCTGAAGGACTGCTCTTTCTCCTCCATCTTGCGCCAGATCGAATAGGGCTTTTTTGCGCGTCCGTAAACTTCGGCCTCGATGCCAGCTTTGTCCAGTTCCAGCCGCATGTCACCTGTGATCCGCTGGATCACATCACCGGTTTCACGCTGCAAGGTGATGAACCGGCGGATGATCGACAAACGCGCCTCGGGGTTCAGAACCTTAAAGGCAAGGTCTTCCAACTCTTCGCGCATCCACTGCATGCCCATACGTCCGGCAAGCGGCGCAAAGATATCCATGGTTTCGCGGGCTTTTTGTTGCTGCTTGTCCAGTCGCATCGACTTGATCGTACGCATATTGTGCAGACGGTCGGCCAGCTTTACCAGAATGACGCGCAAGTCCTTGGCCATCGCCATGAACAGCTTGCGAAAATTCTCGGCCTGCTTGGTCTGGGTCGAATTAAGCTGAAGGTTGGTCAGCTTGGTGACGCCGTCCACAAGCTCGGCGACTTCGTGACCAAATTCTTTTTCAACCTCGGCATAGGACGCCTTGGTGTCCTCGATGGTGTCATGCAAAAGTGCTGTGATAATCGTCGCATCATCCAGCTGCTGGTCTGTCAGGATGGCCGCCACGGAAACGGGATGGGTAAAATAAGGCTCGCCCGAATGGCGAAACTGTCCTTCATGCATCTGCGCGCCGTATAAAAATGCGGCGCGGATCAGTTTTTCATTGGTCTTGGGGTTATAGGAATGTACGAGCGCGAGCAGATCGTCAGCAGTCATCTCGGCGGTGTTCATCCTATCTGCCTCATGGCCCTTACGTTCAAACCCGTAAAGGCGCGGGGATTTACCCCTGCCCCTGTGCCGCCATCAGCTGGCGCAACAACATTTCTTCGGACATGCTGTCTTCTTCCGGCTTGTCCTGCTCTGCACCCATCAAAAGCGCCATGGCGTCTTCTTCAGGCTCGTCGATCTCGATCTGGTTCTGGTTCGATTCGATCAGACGCTCACGCAACTTATCAGCTGATTGTGTCTCGTCCGCAATCTCGCGCAGCGACACAACCGGATTTTTGTCGTTGTCACGGTCCACAGTCACAGGAGAACCGGCCGCGATTTCACGGGCACGATGTGCCGCAAGCATGACAAGCTCGAACCGGTTGGGAACTTTGTCGACACAGTCTTCTACAGTAACGCGGGCCATGGAATGCTCCAATATCTCAAAATGCAGTCGGAAGTGGGGTATTTAGGGGGCTTTTGCCGGATTTACAAGCAGCTATTCGAAGCGGCGCACTGCTGATTTATCAGCGTCAGGTAACGCCTCCAACAGGTGTTTGACACTATAGCCCAGTACCGGATGCACCCAGTCCGGTGCCACATCGGCAAGGGGCACCAGCACAAACGCACGGTCCTGCATGCGCGGGTGGGGCAGGATCAAAATCGGGGGTGTCATCCCGATTTGTTGGTCCAGTGGCAATTCACGCCACCTCTGGTGTGTTTTCAGGTCCGGCAGGACCAGATCACCATGCGCAATCAAATCCAGATCAAGGGTGCGCTGCCCCCAACGCTGGACCCGCTCGCGGCCCATATCGGCCTCGATGCTGTGCAATATCTCAAGGGCTTCCTCGGGTGACCACGCTGCACTGATCTTGACCGCCGCGTTTACATAATCGGGACCGTTGCCCTCTGGAAACGCAGGACTGCGATAAAACTCGCTCACTTTACGAATCACTGCGCCCTTCACCTCAAGCGCCAGAACCGCCTCGTTCAGCGTCATTTCGGGCGGTCCAACGGATGACGTGAGGTTACTTCCAAGGGCAATTAGCATGCTGTGGATCACTTTGAGCGGTTCCCCGCCTTTTTCCCCATGATTGTCGGCTTGCAGCATGGTTAAAAAACCCTAGATATGCCCCAACTGTTGCGGGAAAATAATTGTCTATATTTATTCGTAAACATCCGAGGTTCTAATTCAAATCAGATTGTTTGGCGATGCTTCCGCCGAAAGGAAATAATATGTTCTACAAAGATGAACGGCTGGCATTGTTTATCGACGGGTCCAACCTTTACGCCGCCGCAAAATCTCTTGGCTTTGATATCGACTACAAACTGTTGCGTCAGGAATTCATGCGTCGTGGCCGTTTGCTGCGCGCGATGTATTATACTGCGTTACTGGAAAACGACGAATATTCCCCGATCCGCCCACTGGTAGACTGGCTGAACTACAACGGCTTCACCATGGTGACCAAGCCCGCCAAAGAATACACCGACAGCATGGGCCGCCGCAAAGTCAAAGGCAACATGGACATCGAATTGGCCGTGGACGCGATGGAGCTTGCCCCGCGTGTCGACCATATCGTGATTTTCTCGGGCGACGGTGATTTCAGTCCGCTGGTCGCATGCTTGCAGCGTATGGGCGTGCGGGTGTCTGTAGTCTCGACAATCCGCAGTCAGCCACCGATGATATCGGATGAACTGCGCCGCCAGGCCGACAATTTTATCGAACTGGATGACCTGCGCGACGTGATCGGCAGACCGCCGCGTGATCCGGGCCCCGAAGAAAACAACTCCTGAACCTTGTTGCCGCACCGGATGGATCGGTCCGCGCGGCACTGGACGAACGCGCTTTGGTGCCTTACCTCTGGAACAAGCTGCCGGAGTGCCTGATGACGAAACCTGCCCTGACCCTTTACCTCGCAGCACCGCGCGGGTTTTGCGCCGGTGTCGACCGC
This sequence comes from uncultured Alphaproteobacteria bacterium, assembly GCA_963710185.1. Lineage (GTDB taxonomy): Bacteria > Pseudomonadota > Alphaproteobacteria > Rhodobacterales > Rhodobacteraceae > Sulfitobacter. The sequence continues at coordinate 52,256 of CAVPZE010000002.1, forward strand.
GCTATCAAGATCGTGGAAATGGCCCTGCAAAAATGGGGTGCGCCCGTCTATGTGCGCCATGAAATTGTGCACAACAAATTTGTCGTTGACGGGTTACGCGACCTCGGTGCGGTGTTTGTCGAAGAATTGTCGGAATGTCCCGATGACCGCCCGGTGATCTTTTCTGCGCATGGTGTGCCAAAATCGGTGCCGACCGCCGCCGCCGCCCGCAACATGATCTATGTGGATGCAACCTGTCCGCTGGTCAGCAAGGTCCATATCGAAGCCCAGCGCCACGCCGATGCAGGTTTGCAAATGATCATGATCGGCCACGAAGGCCATCCCGAAACCGTAGGTACGATGGGGCAACTCCCAGTCGGTGAAGTGTTGCTGGTGGAAACGCCCGACGATGTGGCAACCGTTGACGTGCGCGACCCGAACCGGCTGGCCTATGTCACACAGACCACCCTCAGCATTGATGATACCGCCGACATTGTGGATGCCCTCAAATCCCGTTTTCCAGCCATCGTCGGGCCCCACAAAGAAGACATCTGTTACGCGACCACCAACCGCCAGGAAGCCGTCAAGGCGATGGCCCCGAAATGCGACGCCATGCTGGTGGTGGGTGCGCCCAATTCATCAAATTCACGCCGTTTGGTCGAGGTCGGCGCACGTGCCGGATGCGCCTATGCGCAACTGGTCCAGCGGGCCACCGACATCGACTGGCGCGCCCTTGAAGGCATCACCAGCATCGGCATCACCGCAGGCGCATCCGCCCCCGAAGTGCTGATCAACGAGGTCATCGATGCTTTCAAGGCGCGGTATTCTGTATCCACCGAAATGGTCGAGACCGCGCAGGAAAACGTCGAATTCAAAGTGCCACGGGTGCTGCGGGAACCCGCATGAAGAGCGTGCCAAAGGCGGCTTGGGCGCTTGGATGTGCCGGATTAATCCCGTTTCTGTGGGGGGCCTTCCTGCATCTGGGGTTCTTCAACGGCGCAACGGGTGATCTCCAAAATGGTGGCTATACTTTTATTACAGGCACTGACGGGCCTTTGTTAATGGTCCGCTACGGCGGGATCATCTTGCCGTTCATGTCCGGCGTGCTTTGGGGTTTTGCCACCAAAGCCAACGGCTCGACTGCCTTTGCCGCCTACGCGCTTTCGGTTATTCCCGCGCTCTGGTGGTTCTTGGCCCCGGGATCAAACGCATCTGATGCTTTGATCAATCTCATGACCGGATTTGCAGGTCTGTTGTTGCTCGATTTCGCCTATCAGCGCTGGGGGCTGGCCCCTGTATGGTGGATGTCCCTGCGCGTGCCCCTCACCGGCGTCGTCCTTGTTTGTCTCGGCATTGGCGTCTGGGGATGAGCGATCCTGAAACCCTAGCGGTCTATGACCGTCAAGCTGACGATTACGTCGCCATGATGACCGAAACTGCGGCCAAAGACCCCCTGATCGGCAGGTTCATCGACGCATGCCCGAAAGGTGGCACTGTGCTTGATCTGGGCTGCGGGCCGGGCGGCTATGCCGTTTTGATGGCACAGGCAGGATTGCAGGTTGACGCGGTGGACGCCTCGCAGGAAATGGTCGCCCGCATCGCGGATGTGGATGGCATCACGCCCCGCGTCGCACGTTTTGACGATATCACAGGCACCGATATTTACGATGGCATCTGGGCAAGCTTCAGCCTGCTGCACGCCCCACGCGCCGACATGCCCCGCCATCTGGCAGCCCTGCGCACAGCGCTCAAACCGGGTGGTGTTTTCTTTATCGGTATGAAAATGGGTGTGGGCGGCAAACGCGACGATCTGGGCCGCTATTACGAATATTACTCTCGTGCTGAACTGGAAACACTGTTGCAAGATGCCGGCCTTACCCCGCACGATCATTGGACCGGACAGGCCAAGGGTCTGGACGATACCTATCATAGCTGGATCGTGATCCACGCCCATGGCTAAACTCTACGCCTACACAGACGGCGCATGTTCGGGCAATCCCGGCCCCGGTGGCTGGGGTGCGCTGATGCAGGCGCGTGAGGGCGACAGGGTTGTGAAAGAACGCGAGCTGAAAGGCGGCGAGGCCGAAACCACCAACAACCGGATGGAACTGCTGGCCGCGATCAACGCGCTTGAGGCGCTGGAACGCACGACCGAGATCACGATTGTGACCGACAGCAACTATGTAAAAAACGGCATCACGGCGTGGATATTCGGCTGGAAGAAAAACGGCTGGAAAAATTCAGCCAAGAAACCCGTCAAGAATGTCGAACTCTGGCAGCGCCTTGATACCGCCAACGCCCGCCACAAGGTGACATGGGAATGGGTCAAAGGCCACGCAGGCCATCCCGAGAACGAGCGCGCCGATGAACTCGCCCGCGCGGGCATGGCCCCATTCAAGGCTTCGACCAAGAAATGAGCCTGCTCAGCCTTCTCGATTACGCATCCGTCCTGATCTTTGCCATTACAGGTGCCTTGGTCGCCAGCCGCGCCCAGCTTGATCTGGTGGGATTTGCGTTCATCGCCTGCCTCACTGCTTTGGGCGGCGGCACCATCCGCGACCTATTGCTGGACAGAAATCCGATTTTCTGGATCGCCAACCCGACATACCTCGCCGTGGGTGCAGGTGCCGCACTGATCGTTTTCTTCACGGCACATCTGCTTGAAAGCCGCCTGCGCACGCTGATCTGGCTCGACAGCCTTGCCCTGGCCGTGGCCGTCGCGGCGGGTGCCGGTGTTGCGCTCTCGCTGGATCAATCCGCAATCATCGTGATCCTGATGGGCATGATCACCGGCTGCATGGGCGGGTTGATGCGCGACGTGGTGGTCGGTCAGGTGCCACTGGTGTTGCGACAAGGCGAACTCTATGTCACCGCCGCGTTTGCGGGGGCAGCATCAGCGGTCATTGTGCAATATTACCAATACGATGTGCTGCTGGCATTGCTGGCCTGCGCCATTGTCACATGGATCCTGCGTGCCGGATCATTGTTTTTCGGCTGGCACTTACCAGTTTACAAAAGCGCCCCGCCCAAAATCTGACGCCTTCTGTCCATTCACGCTTTCATAAATACCCTCTTCATCTGCGCCAGTGAAACGGCACAATGATCAGCGCCCCGATCGACGATGCAATCGCATTCATGCCGGGGCTGGAAAAACCGATCCCGAACATGATCCGCACAAAGAAAAACAGGAACGCGCCGCCGATACAGATGATGATGGATTGCAAATATCCGTTATGCGTCCACTCCGACTTCTCGGAAATATAGCCCACAATCCCCGCAATCACGACCGTGCCGAACATGGTCAGAAACATCTGTCATTCTCCCGTAAGCCGCGTGCCGGATGCAATCTGCGCGCCGCGTTGAAAATCCTCGACACCCTGCGCAGCCTTGCCCGCCCGTTGCAAGCGCGTCAGCTGAACGGCACCTGTGCCACAGGCAATGCGCAGCCCGTTATCCAAAACTTCCCCCGCATGCCCTACGCCTTTCGCCACTGCCGATCCAAGCGCCTTGATCCGCGTGCCGCCATGCTCGAACCAAGCGCCGGGAAACGGTGACAGCCCTCTGATCAATCGGTCAATCTCTAACGCTGTCCGCGCCCAGTCGATCCGCGCCTCGGCCTTATCGATCTTGGCTGCGTAGATGACACCTTGCTCTGATTGCGGCTTTGGCACCAATGTATCCAACTGTTTCAAAGCCTGCACAATCGCCGCAGCGCCCATCGTGCTCAGGCGGTCATGTACTTGCGCTGTGGTCTCCGTTTCACCAATATCAGTGACTTCCCGCAACAACACCGGCCCCGTGTCCAGCCCCGCGTCCATCTGCATGATACACACACCTGTCTGCGCATCCCCCGCCATAATCGCGCGGTGGATCGGTGCGGCTCCGCGCCAGCGTGGCAACAGACTGGCGTGAATGTTCAGACACCCGCGACGCGGCGCATCCAAAATGACCTGCGGCAAGATCAGTCCGTAGGCCACAACCACAGCCACATCCGCATCCAGCGCCGCAAATGCTGTCTGCGCTTCGCCAGATTTCAAGGATACAGGATGTCGTACAGGTAATCCCAGAACGTCCGCCCGCGCGTGGACGGCCGTGGGGCGGTCTTTCTTGCCCCGTCCGGCAGGGCGCGGCGGCTGGCAATAGACGCAGACAATTTCGTGGCCGCTTGCGACAAGCGCATCCAGAACCGGCACCGAAAAATCAGGCGTTCCCATAAAGATGATGCGCATCTACGTGGTCCTTTGCATGTGTAAGGTGGAGGCCGCCTCCACCCTACGGGGTAACTTTACGTGCCTTACGCAGCAGCATATCGCGTTTGACCTTGCTGAGATTGTCAAAATACATCCGCCCCGCCAGATGGTCGATCTGGTGCTGCACCGATGTCGCTTCAAGTCCGACAAAGTCGCGCTCGACCACCGCACCATGTTCATCCAGATACCGTACACTGACCCCGCGCGGGCGGCTGATCCTGGCGGAAAACCCCGGCAGGTTTGGGCTGGCTTCTTCATGTACATTCATGATGGCAGAGGCGTCGATCACCTGCGGGTTCGCCAGCCTGATCCGCTTGTTGCGCGCTTGTGACGCGTCGACCACGGCCAGTTGCAACATCACCCCGATCTGCGGCGCACCCATGCCGACCCCTGGCATCGCGTCCATCGTGTCGATCATATCGTCCCAGACCTGTCGCACGTGGTCGCTGATTTCCAAAACCTCCGCCGCTTTGGTCCTGAGCCGTTTGTCCGGCCAGGGGATACACCGGCGCACGCTCATTGTGCGTTATACTTCGCAATCAGTGCCGCCCGCGTATCTGCATCCAGATGATCGAACGTGACGATCCCGTCCAGATGATCAATCTCGTGCTGTACACAGGCCGCCGCGAACCCGTCAAAGCTCTGGACATAGCGTCCGCCGTTCAGGCCGGTCCATGTCATCTGCACCTGCGCGGAACGGCTGATATCGGCGCTGACACCGGGGATGCTGAGACAGCCCTCGCTGTTGACAACCCGTTCCTCGTCGATCTCTTGCAGCATCGGGTTAAGGCATACAATCGGGTCCGATTTACCCTCTTTCCAACCTGTATCCATCACGAATATCCGCTGCATCGCGCCAACCTGCGGCCCGGCGAGCCCACGCCCCGGTGCGGCATACATCGTCTCGAACATATCCGACGCCAACTGCTCAATCTCGGGCGTGACCGATTCAATGGATGCACAGGTTTGCGCCAGTCGCGGATCAGGCCACATCAAAATTGGCAAAACACTCATCCGCGTGCCAGCTCGCGTTTCATCTTGACCATCTTGCGGGTGATCATCTGACGCCGCAGCGGCTTGAGGTAGTCGATGAACAACTTGCCTTCCAGATGGTCAATCTCGTGCTGCACGCAAGTCGCCCAGAGTTTGGTAAAGGTCTCTTGCTGCTCGCGTCCGTCACGGTCCATCCACCGCACATCGACCTGCGCCGGACGTGTCACATCGGCAAATTGCTCGGGGATCGACAAACAGCCTTCCTCGTAGGTGTTCAACTCATCCGACGATGCGATCACTTCAGGGTTAAACATAATCAACGGGCGCGGGGCCTCGCCTTCTTCCTTGACGCAATCCAGCACGATCAGACGCTCGAGAATGCCGACCTGCGGTGCGGCCAAGCCGACACCGGGTGCGTCATACATTGTGGCCAGCATGTCATCGCCAAGCGCGCGCAACGAATCCGTCATGTCAGTGACAGGCGCGCAGGTTTTCTTGAGCCGGGGGTCGGGGTGTAAAAGAATGGTGCGTTTCATGAAAGCTGATTTAGGCGATGCGCCGCACCTCTGCAACCTAGCCTCACATCTAATCCTTGCAGGTCCGGTAATTCTGACTAGCGTGTCGCGCAGCACCAAAGGAGAGCGTAATGAGTTTTGACGAAATCATCGACCGCCGCGGCACAGACGCAAGTAAATGGGATCTGATGGAAACCTTTTCGGGCGTATCCCCAAAGGATGGAATCGGGATGTGGGTCGCTGACATGGACTTTCGCGCACCGGCCTTTCTTCAGGACGCGGTACGAGGACTGCTGGACAAGGCGAACTACGGCTATTTCAGCGGTATCGAAAAATATCAAGACGCCGTCAAATGGTGGATGAAAAACCGTCACAACTGGTCAGTAGACGCCGACTGGATGTTCGTGACCTACGGTTTAGGCAACGGCATTGCCATGACTTTGCACGCGTTATCCGCTCCCGGCGACGGGGTCGTCACCTTTACACCCGTCTATCACGAATTTGCCGCCAAGATCGCCAAGACAGGCCGCCTGAACACGCAGCTACCTTTGGCAATTCAGCCCGACGGCACCTATGCGATGGACTTTGCTGCTTACGACACCCTTATGACCGGAAATGAAAAGATCGTCCTGATCAGCTCACCCCACAACCCGGCGGGACGGATATGGACCCAGGCCGAGCTAACCGAGCTTGCAGATTTCTGCGTCCGTCACGATCTCTTGCTGGTATCGGACGAAATTCATCACGACCTCATTCTGCCCGGACATACCTATATACCTACCCACGTTGCTGTGCCGCAGATCACCGACCGGCTGATCACCATGACGTCCGGCTCAAAAACCTTTAACATTGCCGGGGCGCGAACAGGCTGTGTGATGATCCCCGATCCCGACCTGCGCGCGCGGTTCGGCGCTTTTTACCGCAGTCTGGACATCAGCCCCAATTTGCTTGGCATTACCCTGACCCGCGCCGCCTATTCGCCCGCAGGAGCGAAATGGGTCGACGAGTTGGCCGCATACCTTGGCGACAATGCCGTGCTTTTCAATGACCGGATGAACGAGATTCCGGGCTTACGCGCCATGCCCATGCAATCGACCTATCTGGCTTGGGTTGATTTTGCGGGTACGGGGATGGGTCAAAAGGAATTTCTCGACCGTGTTCACCGCGACGCGCGCATCGCGCCGACACCCGGCAGCGGTCTTGGCAAAGGCGGTGAGAGCTTTCTGCGCTTTAACATCGGCATGCCGCGCGCGCGCGTCGAGGAAGCCTGCAACCGGCTGCGCGATGCGTTCAAGGATTTACAGTAGCGGATATCGGCAAGACGGGTTTAACTCCGCCTGATGCTCAACGCCCGTCTGCGATCAACCCTTCCGGCGCATTTACCGCCTTCTCGAAATCCAATGCCGCTGCATGGGCCACGGGCGTGGCGCGCTTGAACTCGTATTGCATTTCGCCCGCATCCTCGTCTCCCGCAACGATCAGACACTGGAACATGTGATTGGCCCCATCGTAGAGGTCAACCAAGCCACGTAATTGCGGCGCGTCAGCCGCAGCAACGGCGAATCCGGTTTTCCACATCCGCAGTACCGGATGTATATCGCCATCCGCATTGATCCGGAGCCGTGACGCTTTGCGCAAGCCTGCGATGCGCGCGGCATCCAGACCTGCCTGAATTTCTTTTGAAAAAACTGCTTCCATCAAACCCTCCGCTTCTCTAACCAAGCTGGCCTATCTCTGCTTAAATTCAAGTTAATTATTTATGACAAAAACCGGCTGTGCATCTGCGCAGGGATGCTGCGCAGCAGCAGGCTTGGACGGCGGGCACGCAATCTACTACATTTACCCTGACAAGACAGGAGACAGACAATATGGGCCTTTTGGTTGACGGCGAGTGGCAAGATAAATGGTATGATACCAAATCATCGGATGGAAAGTTCGAGCGTTCCCAATCCAAATTCCGCAACTGGATTACTGCCGATGGGAGTGCTGGCCCATCTGGCAAGTCCGGTTTCAAAGCAGAATCGGGCCGTTACCATCTGTACGTCAGCTATGCCTGCCCTTGGGCGCACCGTGCACTGATCTTTCGCCAGATCAAAGACCTTGCGCCACATATCGACGTCTCTGTGGTGCATCCCCACATGCTCGGCGAAGGCTGGACCTTTGAGAAGGACGATCATGGTGCAACCGGTGACACCTTGTTCAACCTGCCCTACGCCCGCGACATTTATACCAAGGCCGATCCGAAATTTTCAGGCCGCGTGACTGTGCCGATCCTGTGGGACAAATCGCAAAATACCATCGTGTCGAATGAAAGCTCCGAGATCATCCGCATGTTCAACACGGCGTTTGACAGCATCACCGGCAACGGCGACGATTATTGGCCCGGCAGCCTGCGCGCCGCCATCGCACCCGTGAATGACCGTATCTATGACACGCTGAACAATGGTGTGTACAAATCGGGTTTTGCCACGACGCAAGATGCCTATGATGCGGCGGTGCATCCGTTGTTCGATACGCTGGACTGGCTCGAGGGGATCCTGTCAAAGAACAGGTATCTGATGGGGGACAAGTTGACCGAGGCTGACTGGCGCTTGTTTACCACGCTTGTGCGGTTCGATCTGGTCTATCACCAGCATTTCAAATGCAACCGCGCCCGGATCATCGATTATCCGAACCTCTGGGCGTACACCCGCGAATTATACCAATGGCCGGGAGTTGCTGAAACGGTCAATTTCAATCACATCGTGCGCCATTACCATTATAGCCATGAGACAATTAACCCCAACCGGATCATCCCGATCAATCCGGTTCTGGATTTCGACGCCCCTCACGGGCGCGGTTAAAGATTGCTTAACGGTCGGACCCGTAATGCGCCACCATCGCGGCAAGGTCATCAGGTGGCGTGGTCAGTGGCAGAAACGCACGGGCATTGGCCGAATGGGAAAAGATTGATCCATCCGAGAAAAACGTGGTGTTGGTGACAAAAATTACCCGCGCGTCGGGCTGGCGGTAATTGGCATAATCGGCCACAGCCAGCGCTGATCCTTCTTCAAGCACCAAATCGAGGATAATGATGTCAGTATCATGCACGGCGAGATATTCCGACGCGGCCGCTTGGGTTTGCACAGTCGATACCTGCATACCATGACGCTCCAGATGCCGCTGCCATAGCAAAGCAAGATCCGGCTTACTCTCGACGATGAGCACCCTCAATTTGGTTTCAGTCAGCACATATTTTCCGATCGGACTAAAATAAATAAATGAATGATTAATCCGGAGGGCCTAAATCTTAACAAAAGGTTAACACTCCACTATGTGGAACCACATTCCTGATGGCACTTGAACAAACGGCATTTTTCCGCTCTTTGCTAGGCGTTATTCGGGCGTAAATTTGCCCATCACCAGATACAAGGCGCTGCCGGTTGGACATTCTCAAACGTGATCACGGTGGCGGTATCGACGGGGCGCGTGCGACGTTTGGCGGCACGCGCGCAGGCTGGCTGGACCTGTCGACAGGCATCAATCCGAACGCCTATCCGCTCCCCGAAATTTCTGCCGATGCGTGGGGTTCGCTGCCTGACCAGGGCGCGCGTGATGCGTTGGAAACTGCGGCCCGCGCGTTCTGGAACGTGCCGAAATCAGCCGCTATTCTCGCCGTGCCGGGTGCATCTGCTGCCATCGCGCATATCCCGCGTCTGGCACCCGCTGCTGATGTCTATATTCCCGGCCCGACCTACAACGAACATGCTGCCAGCTTTTCCGCAGCGGGATGGAAGGTGATCGACACGCCATCATCCGCCACAGCCTCCGTACACGTAAACCCCAACAACCCGGATGGCCGTATCTGGCAAGCGACCGCCCTCTCGGGCACCCTGCGCGTCATCGACGAAAGCTTTTGCGACGTGACACCCGAAGCAACCCTGATCGCCGAGGCCACTATGCCCGGCACACTTATCCTCAAAAGTTTCGGCAAGTTCTGGGGCTTGGCAGGTGTGCGTCTGGGCTTTGTTATCGGCGACCCTGCCCTTATCTCGCAACTCGCCGCGATGCTTGGGCCGTGGGCAGTTGCAGGCCCCGCACTTACCATCGGCACGGCCGCATTGAGTGACACCAAATGGGCCGCAGAGACCCGGACGCAGCTGCAACTTGACGCCAACCGTCTGGATAAAATCATCCTGAACCATAACGCCAAACTGATCGGCGGAACCTCGTTGTTCCGACTGTACGACGTCAGGGACGCCGCTCGCTGGCAAACCGCTCTTGCGCAGCATCACATCTGGTCACGGGTGTTTCCCTATAATGCAAAATGGCTGCGCCTTGGCATACCGGGCGCCAAAGGCTGGTTGCGCCTGGAAACCGCATTGGCATGAACACGGCACTTGTCCTGACCTTTGCTATGGTCCTCGATGCGATATTCGGCGAACCCGACTGGCTGTGGAAACGGTTGCCGCATCCTGCTGTTATGATGGGCCGTGTGATCGGGATGTGCGACAAACGGTTCAATACGGGCACCGCGCGAAAAGCCAAAGGTGTGCTGGTTCTGGTGGCACTCATGACAACCGCGGGCCTGCTGGGCTACCTGCTTAGCCTTTTTGGTCCCGTAATCGAAATCCTGATCACCGCCATCATCCTCGCGCAACGCTCCCTTGTCACCCATGTGCGCGCTGTGGCCGAGGGCCTGCGCATGTCCCTGCCGCAGGGCCGCCGCGCGGTGGCGATGATCGTGAGCCGCGACACTGCTGATATGCCTGGCGCCAACATCGCCCGCTCCGCCATTGAAAGTGCTGCTGAAAACCTCAGCGACGGTATCATCGCGCCTGCGTTCTGGTTTCTGATCGGCGGGCTGCCCGGCTTATTGATCTATAAAATCGTCAACACCGCCGACAGCATGATCGGTTACCTGACCCCGCGCCATGCCGACTTTGGCTGGGCAAGCGCGCGCATGGATGATGGGCTGAATTTGATCCCTGCAAGACTGACCGCAATCCTGATCGCCCTACCCGGCGGTGTCATAAACCACTGGCGCGCCATCCGGACCGATGCAGCCCAACACCGATCACCGAATGCAGGCTGGCCAGAAGCCGCGATGGCCCGCGCCATAAATGTAGCACTGGCGGGCCCGCGCAGCTATGATGGCAAGATGCAGCAGTTTGCATGGGTCAATGGCACGGGGGCGCGCGAGATTGGACCAGACGCAATCGACGCTGCCATCACCCGTCTGTGGCAGGCATGGGCAGTCATGCTCGCCATCAGCCTGACCCTTGGACTGCTTTTGATTTAAAGGACCATCATGCGCCCCATTCTGTTTGCTGCCGCCCTTATGACCTCACCTATTCCCGCGATTGCCGAGACAATATGTGACGGAAATTTCTTCGCATTTGTGAACGGCCTCAAGGCCGAGGCCATTGCTGCGGGCATCCCGTCAGACACGGCTGACGCTTTTTTTGCAGGCGTGAAACTGGACGGCAATGTCCTGAGCGCCGACCGCAAACAAAGCGTTTTCCAAATGCCTTTCATTGATTTTTCACGCCGTTTGATATCGGAGGACCGGATCAAAAGAGGCCGTGCAAACGCACAAAAATATGATGCTGTCTTTGACCGGATCGAGGCCGATTACGGCGTAGACCGCGCTGTGCTCTTGGCCTTCTGGGCGTTCGAGACCGACTATGGCGCGTTTCAGGGTGATTTCAATACGGCCAATGCGCTTGTGACCTTGGCCCACGATTGCCGCCGTCCCGAATTATTCCGCCCGCAGGTCATTGCCGCAGTCCAGTTGTTTACACGTGGCGATTTTGATCCCAAAACAACAACAGGTGCATGGGCAGGCGAGATTGGCATGGTGCAAATGCTGCCGCGTGACATTCTGGAAAACGGCGTAGATGGTGATGGTGACGGTATTGTCTCGCTCAAAACATCCCCCGCCGATGCGCTGACCTCTGGCGGCAAAATGCTGCAAAGTTTGGGATGGCGCGCGGGCGAGCCGTGGTTGGCAGAGGTCACACTGCCGCGTGATTTCGACTGGTCGCAAACCGGATTGGAAACCAACAAATCTATCGCAGACTGGACGGCGCTTGGGGTCGTCCCGCGAGGCGAGCCGCTGACCGAAGGTCTGGAGGCATCGTTGCTGATCCCGCAAGGGCGCAACGGGCCCGCCTTCATTGCCTACCCGAATTTTCGCGTCTATTTCGAGTGGAACCGAAGCTTTACCTACGTCATGACCGCCGCTTACTTCGCCACGCGCCTCAATGGCGCTCAGGTATATAATGCGGGATCCCCCGACACCGGACTGGACGGCACCCAGATGCGGCAGTTGCAGACACGCCTACAAGACATGGGATATGATGTAGGTGGCGTTGACGGTATTCTGGGGTCTGGCACCCGTGCGGCTGTACGTGCAGAACAGCGCCGTTTGGGGATGCCCGTGGATGGCTGGCCAACACCTGAATTACTGACGAAACTCTGATCGGAGGACGCCGATTTGACCCTGAAAATAACGGCGGCTCAGATGGTTGCCAACGCCCGCACCCGGATCGAGGAAATCGAAACATTGGATGCAATTGCGCTGGTAGATGATCCAGATGTTCAATTTGTCGACCTGCGCGACCCCCGCGAACGCGCCCGCAGCGGTTTTATCCCGGGCAGCTTTCACTGCCCGCGCGGCATGCTGGAATTCTGGGTTGATCCGGGCAGCCCGTATTTCAAAGATATCTTTGCACAGGACAAAAAGTTCGTCTTTCACTGCGCGTCCGGTTGGCGATCCGCGATTTCAGTGGCCACATTGCAAGACATGGGGTTTGAGGCGGCACATCTGAAAGACGGATTCGGGAGCTGGGAAAAAGAAGGCGGGCCGGTCGAGCGCGACGGGTCAAAGTAAAGTTGCGTTAACCATCTTTGAAATATCAGGTTTACAAAATCTCTACCTCCTGCCTACATTCAGGTCATCGGAAGTTTTCTTTCAGTTTTCTCACCGAAAGAAAGACCCCGCAGAGTTCGTGCTCTGCGGGGTCACTCTTTTTCAGGGTATCACATCCCAGTGCAGAGCCGGATAATAGCGAGCATCAGCGTTGCGATGCCGATTGCCACCATCCATTTTCGAAAGCTTTCATCATTCAGTTGTCTCACCTCCTCGCACTGCGAAGTGTCGCAGTAGGTGGACCGTAAAATTTAAGTGTTAGAGCGGCGTTAAGCTTAATGGCCGTAAGTGAGCAGAAGTCGCTACGTGCGGGAAGCCATTGATCAAGCAACCAGAGTTTCAGCCGCTTTCAGGTCAACCGACACCAACTGGCTGACGCCCTGCTCCGCCATTGTCACCCCGAACAGCCGGTCCATTCGGGCCATCGTGACAGCATGGTGCGTGATGATCAAAAATCGCGTGTCTGTCTGGCGACACATCTCGTCCAGCAGATCGCAAAACCGCGTCACATTGGCATCATCGAGCGGCGCATCGACCTCGTCCAGCACACAAATCGGTGCCGGGTTTGCGAGGAAAACGGCAAAGATCAGCGCCATCGCTGTCAGCGTTTGCTCTCCGCCACTCAACAGGCTCAGCGTGCTCAACTTCTTGCCCGGAGGTTGGCACATAATCTCGAGACCTGCCTCCAGCGGATCATCGGATTCGACCATGACCAGACTGGCCTCGCCCCCGCCAAACAGATGTGTGAACAACAGCGAGAAATTGGAATTTACCTGCTCAAACGCGGTCAACAAGCGCTCGCGTCCTTCACGGTTCAGACTGGCGATACCGGACCTCAAAGTCTTGATCGCCTCTTCCAGATCGGTCTTTTCGGAAACCAGATTGTCATGCTCTTGCTGCACGTCTTTCGCGTCTTCCTCGGCGCGCAAATTCACGGCACCTAATGCATCGCGTTGACGCTTCAATCTGTTCACATCCGCTTCCAATGCATCCGCGCCGGGCATCTGGTCGGGATTCACATCCAGCGCCGTCAATAACTGGTTGGGCGTGACCTGCTGATCCTCTGCGATCCGTTCCGCCGCCGCTGCAACGGTCTCTTTCGCGGCCTCGGCTCGCGCTTCTGAACGCGCACGCGCTTCTCGTGCTTCTGACGCCTGACGCTCTGCCGCGCGTTCCGCCACGGTCGCCTCGCGCAGCGTGCTTTCACCAACCGACAGCTTATCCGCCGCCGCCGCTCGCCGCGATTCAGCTTTCGAGATCGCATCGCTCAATTCGTCGCGTTTGGCCGCGATTTCGGCAGGTGCTGCACTTGCCTCTTTCAACTCTGCTTCCGACGTTGCCTTGCGTTCGATTAATTCTGCCGTGCGCTTTTCGGCTGTATCCAAACGGTGCCGCCATCCGCTGATCTCTTTGGTCACCTCCTGCGCCCGCTTGGTGCGCGCCTCGCCTTCACGGCGCAATTCGTCGTGTCCGGACCGCCGCGACATCATCGTAATGCGTGCCGCTTCAACGGTCATACGGATATCATCGACGCTGGCACGCGCCTCGGTCAGATCACCCAGATCGGCCAAGGCGCGCTCTGCCTCGATCACACGGCCCCGCGCTGACATGGCCTCGTCCTCGTGACGTTTCACCGCCAGCCCGAGACTTTCCAACCGACCCTCTGCCAAATTCCGGTCCGCCTCGGCGCGGCTCAAGGCACGGCCTGCGTCCGCAACCATGCGGTCCGCCTCGCGGCGGGCGTCGCGCGCGCGCTTGTCCGCTTCCGATTGTTCCGCCAGTTTCCGCGTAAGGGTTTCATGCGCCGCGCGGGCACCCTCGGCTCTCTGGCTGGCTTGCTCCAAGGATTGCTTGAGAACCTCCAGCCGGTTCAGCTGCTGTAACCTTAACGCCGCCGCTGATGGGGCATCCTCGGCCCAGGCGCGGAACCCGTCCCAGCGCCACAAGTCGCCTTCTTGCGATACCAACCGCTGGCCCGGCAACAATGCCTGCTGCAAACGTGGTCCATCATCAGGATCGACCAGCCCGATCTGGCCCATGCGACGCACCAGTACATCCGGCACAGACACATGTTGGGTCAGCGGTGTCACACCTGCCGGCAAGGGCTGCGGAACCTCGTATCCCGGCAATATCGCCCAACCGGATGGGCCATCCGCCTCGACCTGCGGCGCGCGCAAATCGTCGGCCAAGGCCGCCCCCAGCGCTTTTTCAAAGCCGTGCTCGACCTGCAAGCGATCCAGGATCTGGCCACCCTCGGCGGTGTCGCGCTCGACCAGTTTGGCCAATGCGCCCGTCTCTGCGCGTAACGCGTTCATCTCGCCTTCGGCCTCTGACCGCTCGCCGCGTGCATCTGCCTCGCGGCTTTGCGTGTCGGCGCGGGCAGCTTCGGCATTGAGCAGTGCTACATCCGCAGCCTCTGCGGCGGCAACTGCGGCCAATTCAGCGGACTGTGCGGTGATAAAATCGACGCCCGCCTTGTCCAGTGCCGCGCGGCTTTGCGCCACTGCTTCCTGTGCCTTAAGCGCCTCTGCCTCGGACTTGACCTGCGTCTTGCGGCTGTCTTCCAGCAGGCGTTGCGCCGACCCGTGCCGTGCGATCAGGCGCGCCACATCTTCGGTCAGTTGTGACAAATCGCCTTCACGGGCCTGCAACACCGACGCGGCCTCGCGGGCTGCTTGCGATGCTGCTTCAAGAGCCGCACCATGACCTTCACCCGCCTTCGCAAGCTCGCGGGCTTCCCATTCCAGACGCTCAATCGTATCTCCTGCGTCGCGGTTCAACCCGCCTTCGCGCTCGATGTCGCGGGACAGTTGCGCGATGCGACCGGTCAATGTCTCGATTGTCGCTTGTGCGCGCGCTTCCTGATCAGTCAGCGTGTCACGCTGCACCGCCAAACGCTGCAACACTGCGGCCGCAATCGCCTCTTCCTCGCGCAGCGCCGGCAAAGCATCCTCGGCCTTCTGCCGCGCCTTGGCGCTTTGTTGAACCACGCCTTGTGCCTGTGCGGCGGTCGTCACCCGCGCGCGCAATTCATCATCCGCCTTGGCCCGCGCATCATCCGCTTCGCGCCAGCGCCGGTACAACAACATACCTTCAGACTTGCGCAGATCGTCACCAATCTCGCGATACCGTGCCGCTTGCCGTGCTTGGCGCGCAAGTTGTGCCAATTGCGCTGCCAGCTGTTCGATCACATCATCGACGCGGGCAAGGTTTGCCTCTGCACCGTTCAGCTTTAATTCGGCCTCGTGACGGCGCTGGTACAAGCCGGAAATCCCTGCCGCTTCCTCCAGAATACGGCGGCGGTTTTTCGGCTTGGCGTTGATCAACTCGGCAATCTGCCCCTGCCGGACCAACGCCGGGCTGTGCGCGCCTGTCGAAGCATCGGCAAACAGCATTTGCACATCGCGGGCGCGCACGTCTTTACCAGCCGCTTTGTACGCGCTGCCCACATCGCGGGTGATGCGGCGCACGATATCAAGACTGTCTTCGTCGTTGAACCCTGCCGGCGCCAGACGTTCGGAATTGTCGATATGAAGGGAAACCTCGGCAAAGTTGCGCGCCGGACGTGTTGCGGCACCGGCAAAAATCACATCCTCCATCCCGCCGCCACGCATTGCGGTCGGGCGGTTTTCGCCCATGACCCAGCGCAGCGCTTCCAGCAGGTTGGATTTGCCACAGCCATTGGGCCCCACAACGCCGGTTAAACCATCCGCGATGATCAGGTCGGTAGGGTCCACAAAGCTTTTGAAGCCTGTCAATCTGAGTTTGGAAAAGCGCAAAACTGCGATGCCCCGATGATTCCATTAATCTGTTAAAATGACGGGCCTGCCCCCCTCAAGTCAACTGCCAGCTACCACAGACAGAAGTTAATCAGCGGTTATCCACAAGATATTGCGGTTTCAGGCGGGATAGCAGTCCAGATCGACGCTGACCTCGCCCAAACCGCGCAGTTCGGTGCCACGAACGGGAATACAGTCCAGCGGCGGCAGGGTTGCACGCGGACGTGGACCGCCCTTGCCGCAATCGAGAATACCCGTGGCAAGCGCCTGATCGCCGCGAACTTCTTTGACGACACACCCACTGACCTGCGCCATCGCAATTCCGGCGCGTTCGCGGATCGGGCCAAAGCGTGGGGCGTATTGCGGATTGATCCGTATTGCCTCTGCCAAATCACCGTTCACCCGAATGTCGAATATCGACCCCTCGACAGTCATACGGGTGGCGGGCAGCCCGCGAAAATGCGGTCCAGCCGTGTTGCAGGCGGACAGTAAAAGGATGAACGGGAGGGTTAGTTTGATCATACCCCACTGTCATGCAGACATGGTTAAAATTTGATTACCAAGCCTTGAGTCCCACAAACCATTTGCTGCCTTCGCCCCGTGGTCATATAAATTGACCAATTCAAGGATGCACCATGCCGTTTCGCCCTGTGACCCAAGAAAAACTGTCCCATGCTGTGATCGCCCAGATCGAGCAATTGATCCTGCGCGGCATTCTGCGCCCTGGTGAGAGGTTGCCATCCGAGCGTGAACTGGCAGAGCGTCTGGGCGTGTCGCGCCCGTCCCTGCGCGATGCAATCGCGCAGTTGCAGGCGTCAGGATTGCTCAGCACCAAACCGGGTGCGGGAATTTATGTCGCGGACGTTCTGGGCAGCGCGTTCTCACCCGCGTTGATTGACCTGTTCGCGCGCCATGACGAGGCGGTGTTCGACTATTTGTCGTTCCGTCGCGACATGGAGGGATTGGCGGCAGAGCGGGCCGCGCGGCTGGGGTCGGATACCGATCTGGCCGTGGTGCAAACGGTGTTCGACAAGATGGAAGCAGCCCATTCCAAGCGTGATGCCGAGGAAGAGGCACAGCTGGATGCCCAGTTTCATATGGCGATTATCGAGGCCAGCCATAACGTGGTAATGCTGCATATGATGCGGTCAATGTATGAATTGCTGCGCGGTGGGGTGTTCTACAACCGCCAAGTGATGTTCAAGCAACGGACCAGCCGCATGGCGTTGCTGGACCAGCACCGTGCGATTAACGCTGCGGTCCAAACGCGTGATCCCGTGGCGGCACGGGCGGCGGTTGAGGCGCATTTAAGTTACGTCGCATCGGCGTTGAGTGACCAGCAAAAGGCAGATCGGAACGAGGAGATCGCCCGCCAGCGGTTGCAGCATGAAAACGGTCGGTGATTTCAGGCGCAAAGAATTTTCGAAAATTCTTTTCCAAATTTTTTGAAGAATTTGTATCCCATCTCAACAAAAAACCCCGGCCATTGACCGGGGTTTTTCAAATCTAAAGAACAGATCAAAACCTAGTGCAGCTTGGCATCCACTTGACCAATCGCATCATCAATCAGTTTGTTACCATCTGCAGCAGTCATCTGCTTGGCGATCACGTCACGCGCTGCTGCAATCGCAATTGTCACGGCTTGATCACGTACTTCTTTCACCGCAGCGGCCTGCGCAGATGCAATCTGCTCTTGCGCGGCAGCCATACGGCGATCAAGCGACTTGACCAGATCGGCGCGGGCCTGATCGGCAGCGGCGCTTGCTTCTTCCTTGGCGGCGGAAACGATGCGGTCTGCCTGATCCTGAACTTCTTTTTGCTTGCGCTCGTAAGAGGCCAGCAAGGTCTGCGCTTCTTCACGCAGGGTGCGGGCTTCTTCCAACTCGGATTTGATGCCATCGGCACGTTTGTCGAGCATGCCACCCAGAAGACCGGGCACTTTGAAATAGTACAGCACCGCGATGAACAGCAGGAAGGCCAGCAGCACAACGAAGTCTGTGTTCTTCAGCGAGAAAAACACTTCGCCTGCTGCAAATGCGGGTGACGCGGCCAAACCGGCGAGTACAGCGGAAAGGGTTAACTTTTTCATAGCTTAGCCTTTCATCCGTGCGGTCACAGCGGCGGTGACGGTTTTGGCATCCGCCTTACCACCCATCGCAGCAACGATTTCTTTTGCGGTGTCCTTGGCCACGACCTTGACGTTCTCCAGCGCGTTTGCACGGATTTCCGAGATCGCCTTGGCCGATTCAGCGGTTTGTGCTGCAATCTCGGCGTCGGCTTTTTCAATTGCCACGTCCAGATCCAACTGCATGTCTGCCTTGGCCTGGGCGACTATATTATGCGCCTCGGCACGGGCATCCAGCAATGCCTTGTCATACGCGGCTTCGGCCTCAACGGCTTTCGCCTTGAAGTCTTCGGCGGCGGCGATGTCATTGGTGATCGTGCCCTGACGTTCAGCCAGAACCGCACCGATACGCGGCAGGGCCACGCGTGAAAGAATGAGGTAGGTCGCGATCAGCGCCAGAGCCAGCCAGAATATCTGATTTCCCCAAGTCGAGAAATCGAGCTGTGGCATGCCCGGACTGCTGGCGGCTTCAGCCAAACCATCGCTAGTTGTTTCAGTTGCCATCTTGGCTTCTCCTTGGAAACGTGAACGTACAATCGGGCAGACACGTTACCCGCGTCTGCCCAACCATAAAAATATCAGTTTCGAAGGTTAAACAGCGAACATCAACAGCAGGGCAACGAGGAACGCGAAGATCCCCAAGGCTTCTGCAAAGGCGATGCCGATGAAAAGGGTTGCTGTCTGACCGGCTGCTGCCGATGGGTTGCGCAATGCGCCGGACAAAAAGTTGCCGGCCACGTTACCAACACCGATGGCTGCTGCCCCGGAACCGATTGCTGCCAGACCTGCGCCGATGTGTGCGAGTTCGCCTTCCATAGTAATTCTCCTGATTGGTTGGAAGTTGATATTTGGACGGGTGTATGTCGCCCGAATGGATGATGTCGTTAGTGATGCGGGTGAAGCGCGTCTTTGAGATAGACGCACGTCAGGATTGTGAAAACATAGGCCTGAATAAAGGACACGAGGACCTCAAGCCCGTACATGGCAGTGATGCCAAGAATGGCAACCGGGCTGACCAGCGTGATTGCGGCAAAGCCTGCGAACACTTTGATAACCGCGTGGCCCGCCATCACGTTGCCTGCCAGACGAATGGAGTGGCTGACGGGTCGCACAAAATAGCTGATCAATTCGATGATGGCGAGGATCGGGCGCAAGGCCAAAGGGGCGGATGATACCCAGAACAGGCCCAGAAATGCCGTGCCGTTCTTGACGAAACCAAGGATGGTGACAGTCAGGAAGACTGCCATCGCCAGCACGACAGTCACAGCGAAATGTGATGTAGGTGTGAACGCGGTCGGGATCAGCCCAAGAAAGTTGGCGCAGACAATGAACATGAACAGCGTCATGATATAGGGGAAGTACTTGACCCCTTCTTTGCCGCAGATGTCTTCGACCATTTTATAGACGAAACCATACGCCAGCTCTGCAACCGACTGCATCCGTGTCGGGATGATTGCACGCTTGGACGTGCCCAGCACCAGAATCGCAAACGTCGCCAGAACCGCGAGCGCCATCCAGAAGGTCGAGTTGGTGATCGTGTACCATGAAACGGCACCATCACCAAAGAATGGCGAAACGATGAACTGGTCCATCGGGTGGAAAACAAGCCCGCCCTCTTCTGCGCCCTGTGCTTCTGTTGCCATTTTCAGGCTCCCTCATCCTTGCCCGCGTGGGGCGTATTCGTTGCGGCCTGTTCGGCCACCTGCTTTTCCTGGATTTCCCTGGCAGAGCGAAGCATCGTTTTGATCCCCGCCGCAAGGCCCAGCATGACAAACAGCACCATGAAGATGGGGAGGGTGCCAAAAAGCCAGTCCAACCCGTATCCGATGCCAAAACCGATCCCGAGACCGGCCACCAATTCGATCACCATCCGCCAGGCCAGTTGCGCCTGAGAATAATGTTCATCCGACCGGGGTTTCGGTGCACCGCGCTTTTTCGCGGCAAGGATTTTGGCCTCAAGCTGCTGCAATTGCTGCTGATGGTCCGGATCCGCCACGCCACAATCCCCATTGGATGTCTTGGGCTTTAGCTAATGGGGCGGGACGTCAGAGTCAACAACGACGGCGTGTGGGTCAAGCTATTGATTAAGTGTGTATTTTTGGAACAATGAAGCTGGGGTATAGGCTATTTTTCAGGGCTTTTCGTCCAGAGTACACGGCTGCCCTTATTCAACCAAATGGTTGATTATGCAAAGTCGCACCTTTCGCTAGCAGTGCAGGATCGTTATTCATCCGTCCATGAAACGCGACCTTGACCAGACCTTTGCCGCCCTTGCCGACCCCACGCGCCGCGCCATCCTCGCGATGCTGCTTGAGGATGATATGGCTGTAACGGATGTGGCAGAGCCGTTCGAGATGTCTCTGGCAGCGATCTCTAAACATTTGGGGGTGTTGACCGCAGCCGGGCTGATTTCGCAAGAAAAGCGGGGTCGCGTTAAGTGGTGCAAGCTCGAACCCGATGCGATGCGTAGGGCGTCAGTTTGGATGCAGGGGTTTGGTCAGTTTGAACCTGTCAATCTGGATGATTTCGAGAGGTTCTTGGCAGCTGAATTGCCAGTGGTTTCATCAGACGGGGCGTAAAACCGAGGTAACGAATTTTCTGCCCCGTCCGAAGACGTCGTTATAAAACGAACTGAACGATTGCCAGAACGATAACGACCAGACCGACCAGATATATGATACCACGCATGGTAATTTCCTTTTTGTTATTTCTTATTGTCCAACGATCTCATTCTCGAAATAGTTCCCAAATAAATTCACGCCGATTTTACCGTGTCATCCCGCAGCAGTAACAGCAAAGCCAATACCGTTAAACCAACCCCACCCAAAATCAGCGGTCCGGGGGCGCCATTGCCCAGCACAATTTCCCAGATGATCACCCAGCTTGGCGTCAGATAGGTATATGCCATGACTTTGGCCGAAGGCAGGCGCAAGCTGGCAAATTGCAACAACATTCCCGTCATTGCAGTCGCAAACACCGCCACATAGCCCAGCGTCACCCAAACCATTGGCGGAAGTGCGGACCATTCGACTGCCAACAGGTTGGGCCAGCCATAAATCACCAGCAGCACCGCGCCCGCCAGAAACGTGCCAAAGGTAAACATTGCCACGTTTTCCCCACGGTTCAACCGCCGCACCATCGGGGTATAAACCGCGTGGCTGAAACAGCCGACGAAATAAATCGCCTCGCCGCGTCCCACGTCGAATGCCAGCAGCGCCCCCAGATCGGCACGAAAAATCACCCAAAGCGCGCCAGCGCCACCAATCGCCAAGGCCAGCGCCATGCGCGGTGTCAGTATCTGGCGCAGCAACACCCACGCTATGCCTGCCGCCATCAGCGGCACCAGTGTAAAGACAGCCGCCGCACTGACGGGCCGCGCGGTTTTTAACCCCTCGAACATCAACACAAAGTAGATGGCAAAAAGCCCGCCCAGTATCACATAACGCCAAGGGGCATGAAACCCTTGGCGGGTGATAGCACCACGTGACAGGGCAATTCCCCCCACAATAACACTGCCCAGACAGAACCTTAGCGCCGTGAACGCTGTCGGGTCGATATCATTGGCAATCATCGAGCCCAGCGAGAATGACCCCGCCACCAGCGCTGAAAACACCAGCATCGCCAGATGGCCGTTGGCGGCCGGGCTCATCGCGGGCCTGATTTGATATTGTCCTTGAGGAACTGCAACAGCGCCTGCACTTTGGTTGTGCGGTGCAGATCAACATGCGTCACCAGCCAGATCGGTGCCGACCATTCCGGGCGCGGCGCATGGATTTCAACCAGATCGGGGTCAGCCTGAGCCTGCTCTGCCGTCATAAACCCAATGCCCGCACCCGCATGCATAGCTGCATCGGCAGACTGCATATCCGATGTACGGAAAGTGATCGCATGCCGCGGCACATTTTCGTGCAGCCATTTATAATACGGCGCGCGATTGTCGGCATCGTCCGACCCGATAAAGCGATGGGTTGGATAATCCTGCGGTCCTTGTGGGATGCCATATTCGGCCACATAGTCACGACTGGCATAGGCACCCACCTGCAAATCCATCATGGGCTGCACCACATTATCAGGTTGGTCCGGTGCAATGCCGGCGCGAATGGCGACATGCGCCTCACCGTATTCCAGCCGGAACAACCGCGATCCGGTCAGGTAACGCACCACAACATCCCTGTTCTGGCGCTGGAACGCGGCCAGCACCGGTGCGATGCGCGGTGCCAGAGACGCCAGCGATGTCACGACCAAGTCGCCCGAAACATCCGCACCGCGGCCTTTGATACGCCCGACCATCTGGGTGAACTGATCATCGGTTGCCTGCGCCACGCGCAACAGATCCTCGCCCGCTTCGGTCGCGGTATACCCACGCGGATGGCGCTGAAACAGCTTGACGCCCAAACGCCCTTCGAGCGCATCAATATGGCGGATTACCGTCGCATGATGCACACCCAGAACATCGGCCGCCCCGCTGACGGTGCCCGCGCGCGCCACGTGATAGGCGGTCTTTATTTCGTCCCAATCATCCATGCAAACCTCATGTGCGCTGGTGAACATCAGTTGCGCCATCATCATAGTTGTGTTCGCAGATGCAATAGTGATTTGAAGCTGAAATACCTCTGAACTTGAAATGAGCCGACATGGCCATTCTTGGTATTGATTCGTCCGCCAACACCGAAACATCCGTCACCCGTGGCCTCACCGACCGCGTCATCGCGCACCTTGATGACGCCGACATCACCATCCGCGACCTTGCGCATGACACATTGCCACAGATCACCCACACATGGACCGTGGCCCGCAACATCGCGCCCGCAGACCGCAGCACCGAGCAGGCAGAGGCGCTTGTGCAATCAGACGCGTTGGTCGCGGAAATCATGGCTGCGGAAACAATTGTGATTGGCGCACCTGTCTATAACTTCAGTGTGCCAGCCGCGCTCAAGGCGTGGATCGACCTGATGGCGCAGGTCGGCGTGACGTTCAACTACACGGACAAAGGGCCTGTCAGCCTGATCGACGGCAAACGTGTGATCATCGCATTGGCCTCTGGCGGAACGCCAATGGGATCCGATATGAACTTTGCCAGTGAATATCTGCGTTTTGTGCTGGGGTTCATGGGAATGAAAGACGTGACGTTTGTTTCGGCTGATGCTTTGGCGATGGATGCCGAGGGCACGATGAAGCGCGCGCATGCGCAGATCGACACGTTGAAAATAGCGGCCTGAGCGAACGGGGCGCGCCGCTTGACTCGGGCGCTCCGACATCCTAAAGCCAGCACAACTTCCGGAAGCATAGCCTTCCGGTCCCTGTCTTGCACGGGGATCGACCCCCACCAGCGTGTTACGCCCGTGGGGGCAATTGCGCATTTAACGCAGGGTTCCTAAGTACAAGGCACCCCGCAACCGACCGAAGAAAGGGCATTGCCCCATGTTTGAGAACCTATCTGAACGCCTGTCCGGCGTCTTTGATCGCCTCACCAAACAAGGGGCATTATCTGAGGAAGACGTAAAAACCGCCCTGCGCGAGGTACGTGTTGCCCTGCTTGAGGCCGACGTTTCCCTGCCAGTCGCCCGTGATTTCGTCAAAGCGGTACAAGACAAGGCGACTGGCCAAGCCGTCACCAAATCCATCACGCCGGGCCAGCAGGTCGTCAAGATCGTTCATGATGCCCTGATCGACACGCTGAAAGGCGAAGGCGAACCCGGTGCGTTGAAAATCGACAATCCACCCGCACCGATCCTGATGGTGGGTCTGCAAGGTGGCGGTAAAACGACCACTACCGCGAAACTGGCGAAACGTTTGAAAGAACGCGATGGCAAGCGTGTGCTGATGGCGTCGCTCGACGTCAACCGCCCTGCCGCGATGGAACAACTTGCCATCCTTGGTGTGCAGATCGGTGTGGATACCTTGCCGATTGTCAAAGGCGAAAACCCTGTCCAGATCGCCAAACGCGCCAAGACCCAAGCGGCGATGGGGGGCTATGATGTCTATATGCTCGACACTGCGGGCCGTCTGTCGATTGACGAAGAGCTGATGCAACAGGTCGAAGCGGTCCGTAACGTCGCCAACCCGCGCGAAACGCTGTTGGTCGTTGATGGTCTGACCGGACAAGACGCCGTGCATACCGCGCAAAACTTTGATGACCGCATCGGTATCACTGGCGTAGTCCTGACCCGCATGGACGGCGACGGGCGCGGTGGTGCGGCGCTGTCGATGCGTGCGGTCACGGGCAAGCCGATCAAATTCGTCGGCCTTGGCGAAAAGATGGACGCACTTGAGACGTTCGAACCTGAACGTATTGCGGGCCGTATCCTTGGCATGGGTGACATTGTTGCACTTGTTGAAAAAGCCCAGGAAACCATTGAGGCGGAACAAGCCGAGCGGATGATGCGCCGCATGTCCAAAGGTCAGTTCAACATGAACGACCTGAAAATGCAGCTTGAACAGATGATGAAGATGGGCGGCATGCAGGGCATGATGGGCATGATGCCTGGCATGGGCAAGATGGCCAAACAGGTCGAAGAAGCAGGCTTTGACGACAAGGTGCTGACCCGCCAGATCGCCCTGATCCAATCCATGACCAAGAAAGAACGCGCCAACCCTGCGCTGCTGCAAGCCTCCCGCAAGAAACGCATCGCCAAAGGCGCGGGTCTCGAAGTCAGCGAGTTGAACAAGCTGATGAAGATGCACCGCCAGATGGCCGACATGATGAAGAAACTCGGCAAGGGCAAAGGCGGCATGATGAAAGCCGCGATGAAGCAGATGATGGGCGGGGGCGCAAAAGGTGGCGCTGGCATGGATCCGGCGGCGATGGCGGGCGGCATGGACCCCAAAGCGCTGGAAGCCGCGGCCAAACAGATGGGTGGCAAACTTCCAGGGCTTGGCGGCGGCATGGGCTTGCCGTCGGGGTTGTCAGGATTTGGGAAGAAGAAATGATCACCTGCACTGTCAGATACGAAATCGACCCGGATAAATTGGCGGAGTTTGAGGTCTATGCAAAAGCATGGCTGCACCTCGTGCCAAAGCTAGGTGGGACACATCACGGCTATCACATGCCGCATGAGGGCCCAAACGACATCGCCTATTGCCACTTCTCATTTGCATCGCTGGCAGATTATGAAGCCTACCGCGAAAAGATGTGGGACGATCCCGAGTGCCTGCGCGCCTATGAACACGCCAAGCGCACAAAGTGTATCCGCCGGTATGATCGGTCTTTCACCAAGCCGCTGTTTGACGGCGCGACAGTGGATGAGTTGGGTCTGTGAATGCGATGACCAATCATATCCCCAAGCAGGAGGCCACATGACCGATCCCGTCACAACCGCCGCAAACGTCCTCCGCGATCACCGCGCCTCCATCGACCGCCTAGACGCGATCCTTGTCTATACACTGGGCGAGCGGTTCAAACACACACAGGCTGTGGGGAAACTCAAAGCCGAACACGACCTTCCCCCGTCCGATCCGTCGCGTGAAGCGGCACAGATCGCGCGGCTCGAAGATTTGGCGAAAGAGGCTGACCTCGATCCCGAATTCGCCAAGAAGTTCCTGAACTTCATCATCGCTGAAGTCATTCAGCATCATAAATCTCACCAATCTTAAAAACCTAAAGGACTACACATCATGGCTATGAAAATTCGTCTCGCCCGCGGCGGCTCAAAAAAGCGCCCGTTCTACCGCATCGTTGCAGCAGACAGCCGTATGCCACGCGACGGCCGCTTTATCGAAAAGCTGGGCACCTATAACCCGTTGCTGGCAAAAGACAGCGAAGAGCGCGTGATCATGGATGTCGAAAAAATCCAGGCATGGATCGCAAAAGGCGCACAGCCCACAGATCGCGTAGCACGTATGTTGGAAGCCGCAGGCGCATTGCCAAAGACCGAGCGCAAGAACCCCAACAAAGGCACGCCGGGCAAAAAAGCCACAGCCCGCGTTGAGGAAAAAGCGGCCAAAGCAACCGCCGCTGCCGAAGCTGCCGCCGCCCCCAAGGAAGCGCCCGCCGAAGACGCACCTGCTGACGAAGCCGCAGCAGAATAGATAAAGTAGCGCCCGGCATGGAAACATTCTCAACAGACTTCCGTGCCGGGCTGCACGACCTTATGCGCTGGCGGCGCGACGTCCGCCACTTTCTGACCGACCCGGTGGACGCCGCGTTGATGCATACCTGCCTCGACACTTTTAATCTGGCCCCGTCCGTGGGCCTGTCGGAGCCGTGGCGCATTGTCCGCGTCACATCCGACACCGCGCGCCATGCCGCGTTTGAAAATTTCAAAGACACAAATGCCGATGCCCTTGCCGGATATTCTGGCGAACAGGCTGCTCTTTACGCCTCGCTGAAACTTTCGGGCATGCAGGACGCCCCCGAACAACTGGCGATATATTGTGATGACAGCACCGAAAAAGGCAGCGGCCTTGGCGCTGGCACCATGCCCGAAATGCGCCGCTATTCCGTCGTGGGTGCCATCACGTTGATGTGGCTGACCGCGCGCACCCATGGCCTTGGCCTTGGGTGGGTGTCAGTGCTTGACCCCGACCGCCTGAACCGTGATCTTGACGTACCGGACGAATGGTCGCTCGTCGCCTATCTGTGTATGGGCTGGCCAGAAAAAAATACAACAACGCCCGAACTGGAAACCCAAGGGTGGGAAGCCCGCGCGCCCCATCTGCATATTGAGAGCCGCTGATGTTTCGTTTGATAAAACTCGTCGTAATTCTGGCCATCGGGTTCTCTGCCGGCATGTGGTACGAACGGTTCCTGATGCGCAGTGAATGCAAGGCCGGCGCTGGTGGCTGGACCGGGACCATTTGTGTGGATTCGGAGTTGCTACAATGAGCCTTGTGCGTTCGGCGACACGGCAAATCGCTTTGTCATTCGTTGTCATTTCCGCCGTTTTTGCCGCCGGATTTTCTGCTGGTTCTTCATCAGCTATCTCAGCAATACATGCCGAGTGCCTGCTGGAGGAAGGGACATCGACAACCGGGTTCTGTGCAATCTTGGAGAAGTCAGAATGAGCGATATGATCTGTGTCGGAGCGATTGCCGGCTCATATGGCGTGCGTGGTGAAGTGCGCGTGAAAAGCTATTGCGCCGTGCCCGAGGATATCGAAAGCTACACACCGCTGTGGTCCGAGGATCGCAGCCAAAAGTTTGCCCTCGCCATCCTGCGCCCGATCAAGAACGGTTTTGCCGCACGTATCGCCGAGGTGGCGACCAAAGAGGACGCAGACGCCCTGCGCGGTATGGCCCTTTATGCTGAACGTGACCAACTGCCGTCATTGCCGGATGATGAGTTTTACCATACCGATCTGGTGGGCCTCTCGGTCTATGACACGGGCGGCGTGCTGCTGGGCACTGTTAAAACCGTGCAGAACCACGGTGCCGACGACCTGCTGGAGTTGCAACTTGCTGGCACCTCTGCCACCACGTTCCTGCCGTTCACCAAGACCAGCGTACCGACTGTCGATCTGGCCACAGGCCGCATCGTCGCGGACCCGCCATTGGGCGTTCTGCCGGAAACGGACACTGAATAATGCCACGCCGGATCATCCTGCATGCGGGGTTTCACAAGACCGGAACCAGCAGCATTCAGGCGACATTGCGTGAAAACCGGGTGGCACTGAAACCACATGCGGCGTTGCGCCTGCGTTGGCATATGCAGGAATTGATCAGTGCCACACGCGGCTATTCGACATGGCGCGATCCGCTTACCCTGATCAAGGTACAAGACCGGTTCGAGACGATGATGAACGGTGTGCCGGGCATGCCGCGCCGCACGCTGATCATCTCGGCCGAGGAATTAGTAGGCCACTTGCCCGGTCGCGGGGAACTGGATGATTATTCAGCCGCACCCGTTCTGCTTTATTCATTCTGGGAGATCATGAGCAAGCGATACCCCGCCGCCGAAATCATGCTGTACCTGTCGACCCGCGCGCCTGACGCATGGCTCAAGTCCGCGCATTGGGAACATGTAAAAGCGTCGAATATGACGCTTGATGTCGATGCGTTCTGCGAGCGGTATCAGGGGGCTGCGGACCTTTCAGGTATGGTCACAGAAATCGCCAGCCGCGTGCCCTGCCCTGTGCATCACTCAAACCTTGAGGATTGTCGCGACCTGCCGCTTGGTCCTGCTGACCCATTGCTCGATCTGTGTGATCTGCCCTTGTCCCTGCGCAGCGAACTGGTGTCACCGCCCCCTGCCAACAGACGTCTTGGCGATGACGTGCTGGCCGCGATGATTGAGGCCAACAAAGCCAACAAGACCCCAGACGCCCGCAATGCAGCTAAAGCAGCCATTCTGGCCGAGGCCCGCGCCACATGAAAACGCCCCGTTCCCATGGCCGTCAATCGGTGCGCGCGACCTTGCAGCCCCGCGAATTGATGCTGGACGTGCCGGACTATGCCGACATCTGGCAAGCGCGGATCGTCACCCTGTTCCCCGACCTTTTTCCCGGCGCATTGGGGGCCAGCCTGACCGGCAAAGCCCTCCATGATGGCAAATGGCAACTCCACACCCACGACCTGCGCCCGTACGGCATCGGCAAACACCGCAATGTCGATGACACACCTGCGGGCGGCGGTGCGGGCATGGTCCTGCGGGCCGATGTTGTTGGCCCCGCATTGGCCGAGGCACAATCACACGCACGCGGACGCTGGCCGATCCTGTATATGTCGCCGCGCGGCAGACGCTTTGATCAGGCGATGGCCCAGGACCTGTCGGCCTGCGCAGGCGTCACCATGCTGTGTGGCCGCTTTGAGGGCGTCGACGAACGGGTGATCGAACATTTCGGCATCACCGAAGTCAGCCTTGGCGATTTTGTCATGACCGGAGGCGAGATTGCAGCCCATGCAATGATCGACGCGACCGTCCGCCTGTTGCCCGGTGTATTGGGGAATGCAGACAGTACGGTTGAGGAAAGCCATTCGAACGGCTTGCTTGAACACCCGCAATACACAAGGCCCCCAACGTGGGAAGGCCGCGACATCCCTGCGGTACTGATGTCAGGCAACCACGGCGAGATTGCCAAGTGGCGTCAGCAGATGGCAGAGAACCTCACCCTGCACAAACGGCCGGATATGTGGGCCGATTACCTCAAGACCAAATCCTAGGAACCAATTGGCCGATCACGGCGTTGTGATCTCACACAATCGGGAGATCAAACATGCTGGAAATCATTCTCATTCTACTCATCGTGGGTGCCGTTGCGGCACTTTTGGGGTTCGGCCGTATATCAGGCGTTGCCTTGACCGGTGCCAAGTTCCTGATCGGCATCGTGTTGGTGCTGTTCCTGCTTATGGTTCTCGGTGTTTTTGCGATTGCCTGACCGGGCCATTCCCTTCACCTGTTCCAAACTCGGAGACCGTTATGATTAAGATAATACTGATCCTGCTGATCGTTGCCGCCGTTGCATCCCTGTTGGGGTTCGGGGCAATATCCGGCGTCGCGCTGACAGGTGCAAAAGTGCTGATCGGATTGGTGCTGGTCCTGTTCTTGTTGGTTGTTCTCGGCATCATCGCCGTCACCTGACAGACAGCGGCGAAGGGCTTGATCCCCTCGCGCATCCCCCCTATACGACCCAAGTCCGGAATCGCTTGCGCGGCTCCGGGCTTTTTCCGCTTTTGCGGGATATGACAATCAATGACGATGCTACCTCCGGCGGGCTGCAAGACAGACTCGAACACAGGCCGAAGCTCTTGGATCGCACAACACCTTCGTGGAAAAACCGCGAGCATTATAGGAGACGCGTCAGATGAACCTGATCGCAGAGATTGAAGCGGAACAGATTGCCGAATTGGGCAAGACCATTCCGGATTTCCGTGCCGGAGACACCATCCGTGTCGGTTTTAAAGTAACCGAAGGCACACGCACCCGCGTACAGAACTACGAAGGCGTCTGCATTGCCCGTAACAACGGCCATGGCATTGCCGGGTCGTTCACTGTGCGCAAAATCAGCTTTGGTGAGGGCGTGGAACGTGTGTTCCCGCTGCATTCCACAAACATCGACGAAATCACCGTGGTCCGCCGTGGTCGTGTGCGTCGTGCCAAACTGTATTACCTGCGCGAGCGCCGTGGTAAATCAGCGCGCATCATCGAGAATGTGCACTACAAAAAACCCAAATCCGACGCGAAAGGATAAGTGCGATGAAAGCCGATACACATCCCGAATATCACACAATCAACGTCAAAATGACCGACGGCACGATTGTAGAAATGAAATCGACCTGGGGCAAGGAAGGCGACCAGCTGTCGCTTGATATCGACCCTTCCGTGCACCCCGCATGGACCGGCGGCACCAGCCGTCTGATGGACACCGGCGGTCGCGTGTCCAAGTTCAAGAACAAATACGCAGGTCTGGGCTTCTAAAGCTCTTAACCTTTGCGAGCCGACTAAAAGGCGTGGTCCTCGGGGCCGCGCCTTTTTTCGTTTAACCGATTGAAGGCGCGGCAGGATCCGAACGCTTTCTCGTCTCTGGTGATGTTCCGAAACGCGTGACGAAAGATGCACATGCGCCATAAGCGATCAACGCATAAGACAGCAGCTCCAACCCTTCTTGAATCGTCGATTTATATGCCGCGTTATAATCTGCGCCCATGATCGGCTCCCACAGCGATCCTGTCCCGAACAACCTCGTGAACACGATCAGCATCAACACCCCGATAAATACGAACGTCGCTTGGCGGGTTTGCAGATGATGCAGCATCGGCACGACCACAGTATCGCGGTGTCGTACCACCAAAATGGTCCCGCCAGCCAAAACGGCCAACATCGGAAAAACCCAAAATCCATGCACAATTTTATCGAATGTTGAGTCAAATTCACGGATGAACATGCAGGAAAACAAGGTCACTGCCATCAAAAGGTAGCCCCGCATCTGTGGATATTTGATTGCACCCCCTGCAAAAGCGATCATCGCCACCAAAAGCAGAAAATTGTGCAAATACTCGGTGATTGAATTTTCTGAAATACTTGCCGCAAGGATGACGGCATCAAGATAAACGATGAATGGCACAGCGGCCATGACGGCAATCAAAAACAACGTCTCAACAGCAATCGCGCATAACGACCCTTTGGCGCTTACCAAGGGTGCGGTTCCGACCATTATCGTGTTGAAATCTGCGTGCTTCAAGCCGGTTTAATCTCTCTCATTTAAAATTCGGGCCATGTTTGCAAACCCAATGGTTCCATAGCCTTCACGAGTTAAATGTTTATCAAGTTGCATTGGTTCCGGTATTTCTCGTACAGATCACCAATCTATGACCCGTTGGCGGCACAAAAGCGTTTCAGCCCCCGCGCAACACGCTTGGAAACTTCGCCCCGCCGACCCCCATGTTGCTTTCCAAATCTGCCCGCCGCACATATAGTCCCGTCAACAATCGCCTGACGAAACGGCGAGACCAAAAGGGACATGGGTATGGCGCATATTATCGTCGTCGGAAACGAAAAGGGCGGCGCGGGTAAATCCACCGTATCAATGCATCTGGCGACAGCACTTGCGCGCATGGGCCACAAGGTCAGCGGCCTTGATCTGGACCTGCGCCAGCGCACGTTCGGGCGTTACGTCGAAAACCGTATGGCGTTTTTGAAGCAGGCCCAGCTTGATCTGCCAAGCCCTGCGTTAAGCGAACTGCCCGAGGTGGACCCTGGCAGCCTGCGTCCGGGTGAAAACATGTATGATCACCGTTTGAGCGTGGCGGTGACGTCGCTTGAGCCGCACAACGACTTCATCCTGATCGACTGTCCCGGCTCGCACACGCGGCTGTCACAGGTCGCCCATTCGCTGGCCG
This sequence comes from uncultured Alphaproteobacteria bacterium, assembly GCA_963710185.1. Lineage (GTDB taxonomy): Bacteria > Pseudomonadota > Alphaproteobacteria > Rhodobacterales > Rhodobacteraceae > Sulfitobacter. Next base: position 84,583 of record CAVPZE010000002.1, read on the forward strand.
ATACACTGGTCACACCGTTGAACGACAGCTTTATCGACTTTGATCTGCTGGCCCACACCGATGCGACAGGTGACAAGATCACAGGCCCGTCGGTCTATTCCGAGATGGTCTGGAACGCGCGGCAATTACGTGCGCAGGCGGGTCTTGCCGCCATTGACTGGGTCGTTGTGCGCAACCGGATGGGGGCCCAGCGCATGGTCAACAAAGACAAGATGGAACGCGCGATCCGGAACCTGTCAAAACGTATCGGTTTTCGCATCGCACCGGGGTTTAATGAACGTGTGATCTTCCGCGAATTGTTTCCGCGTGGCCTGACCCTGCTGGACCTCAAGGACATCGGCGTGAAGCAGTTGAACATCTCGAACGTCGCTGCGCGACAGGAATTGCGCGACATGATCAAGGCGTTGAAATTGCCGGGGGTTACGGCGGATTTCTGAGGGTATAACACCCTGCAATTGGATTTTTACCAGCCAATAAGAGCGCTGTATTCTGGTGAGTAGCCCTCGCCATATACTGTGAAATCAGAACTTGTTGAGTGGGATTTTCAGATAAGATGCACCGTCATCCTCCGGGCTTGGCAGTCGCCCCGCCCTTAAATTCATCTGCAAAACGTGGAGCATTCTGTCAGGCAATCCCAATGTCTTATCGCGGGATTCTCTGATGTCGATATAGTCCTGCCGGGCTGTGCCACCGCCAATATGTTCATTGTCCCTACGCTGCTCCGCGACGGTAGATTCCCAAGTCGCTTTATCACGGTCCTCGGTCCCGTAATCATGACCTACAAACAGCCGGGTATTATCTGGCAAAGACAGAATTTTTTGCAGGCTGTCATACAACACACCCGCATCCCCACCCGGAAAATCAGCGCGCGACGTTCCGACGTCGGGTTGCATAAAGCTGTCATTCACGAATGCTGCATCATCTCCGACAATGTAGGTGATCGAGCCAAGCGTGTGCCCCGCAGTCAGCATCACCTTAACCGGAAGATTACCAATCCTGAATTCATCACCGTCAGCAAAAAGACGATCAAAATCTTCTGCCACGTCAAAAGCATCTGGCATATGGTAAAGACCGCGCCACAATTCCGCGATTTCCGCGACCTTTGCACCAATCGCATTGGGCGCATCAAGCTTTTGCTTTAAATAATGCGAGGCCATCAAATGATCCGCGTGTGGATGCGTGTCTAATATCCAAACAACTTCCAGACCCTCTGAACGTACATAATCAATAATGTGATCTGCGGCTTTGGTATCTGTGGTCGCTGATTCAGGTGCGAACCCCATGACAACATCAATCAACGCCGCTTGGCTCGTTTCCGGATCCGAAACAACATATTGGATGCTTCCAGTCGGCTCATCGTAAAATCCCGTGATCTCCGGTGAATTTCTGCCTTTCGACGAACTGGTTCTTCGTAACATTCGGGTATCCTCCAGATTACGCGCTCACAGAACAACAATCCGATCTGGCAATCGTTCCCATCAACCAAGTCTCAAATCATCCGCCGCCGCCGCAGCACTACTACATTCGACACCGCCAGAGCGCTGATCACGATCCCCCCGCCGATCAACGCATATCCCCCCGGATTTTCGCCCACCACGACCCACGCCAACAACGGGGCCAGCACCGATTCCAATAAGATCAGCAAGCCTACCTCGGCAGATGTGATGTACCGTGGCCCCAACGCCAGCAGCACCGAAGAGATCAGAATAAACCCAGCATGCGCCAGCACAAACGGCACCTGATCAACAGTCACTGACAGGGGCGCTGCGAACGGCCAAACCACCAGTGCTGCCACCACATACGCCATCGCCACCCCCGGCACCATCGACGTGCCACGCAGATGCCGCGCCGCCGTTAACGCCGCAGCAAACGCCGCCGATAACGCAAGGGCCAACAAATCACCCGCAAGGCTGGCATGCGCCGTCTCGCCAGACCCATAGGCAATCACCGCCAGCCCGGGCACCACAGCGGCCATGGTCAGCAGGGTGCGCCGGCTAAACGGTTCTTTCAAAAATATCCGGCTGAAGATGGCGGCGAACACAGGCAAAGACGCGATGATAAAAACCACATTGGCAACGGATGTCAGGCTGACGGCCAGCACAAACAGTATGCCACTGCCGCCGATGCCAAGCATGTACACCGCGCCGTAACGACCCGTCGCAATCACCGCCTTGAAGGGTGCCACCCCGGACCGCAGCAGGATATAGATCGCCGTTCCCCCGCCCGCCAACAGCAACCGCCAGAACGCAATCGTCCAGGCATCCGCATCAATCAGCCGCACAAACAGCGAATCCGGCACCACAAAAAGGACGCCGAAGAATGTAATCAAAAGGCCTTTGGTTTGATCCGTCATACCGCTACCCGTGACCTGCCCGCGCGCTCAAGTAAAGCGCACAGTGTCGAGAGCGGCCAGTTTGATCAGCGCTCGGCGCAGCACATTTGCCTCCTCGTCCGACACTTTAGTCAGCAATGCCGCCTCATACCGCTCGGCAATCCCGCTTAATTCGACATAAGCCGCATGCCCTGTGGCGGTAAGCGTCAAATGCTCGACACGCCGGTCATTCTCGTCGCGCGCGCGCGTGACAAACCGGCGCTTTTCCAAGCTGTGAACGGCGCGGCTGATCTTGGTCTTATGCGTCTTGGCCCGCGCGCCAATTTCGCTGGCCGTCATGCGCCCATAAAGCCCCAGATGAAACAGCACCCGCCATTCCGTACGCAACATACCAAAGCGGTCTTTGTATACCTGTTGAAACGCGAGCGAAGATGTCTCGGCTGCCTGATTAAGCAGATACGGCAGAAACTGTTCCAGATCGAACTTATCCTGCGCCATTGGCATCAACCCTTGTTAGTTACAAAAACAACTATTACCGCTATAGCAGATTATGCAAGGGGGCCACCGATGAACAGCAAGACCGATCCACATGCCGGATACATGCCCGGTTTCGGAAATGACTTCGAGACCGAAGCCCTGCCCGGTGCCCTGCCCCAAGGCATGAACTCCCCGCAAAAATGTAACTATGGTCTGTATGGTGAGCAGCTCAGCGGGACAGCGTTTACCGCGCCCAGCCACCAGAACGAGCGCACGTGGTGCTACCGCATCCGCCCCTCGGTCAAACATTCGCACCGCTATGAAAAGATCGACCTGCCCTATTGGAAGTCCGCGCCGCATATCCCGCAAGATGTGACATCTCTGGGCCAATACCGTTGGGATCCGGTGCCGCATTCAGACACGCCGCTCACATGGCTCACAGGCATGCGCACCATGACGACAGCGGGGGACGTAAACACCCAAGTCGGTATGGCCAGCCACATCTATCTGGTCACCGACAGCATGGTTGACAGTTATTTCTACTCCGCTGATTCAGAGTTGCTGGTTGTCCCCCAAGAAGGTCGGCTGCGGTTTTGCACCGAACTGGGTATCATTGACCTCGAACCAAAGGAAATCGCCATCCTCCCCCGCGGCCTCGTTTACCGCGTCGAAGTCATAGACGGCCCGGCGCGCGGCTTTGTCTGCGAAAACTATGGTCAGAAATTCGAACTGCCGGGCCGTGGCCCCATTGGTGCCAACTGCATGGCCAACCGCCGCGACTTCAAGACGCCCATAGCAGCGTTCGAGGACCGCGAGGTGCCCTCAACCGTCACCATCAAATGGTGTGGCCAGTTTCATGAAACCAAGATCGGGCATAGCCCGTTGGACGTCGTCGCATGGCACGGCAACTATTGCCCGGTGAAATACGACCTCAGCACCTATTGCCCGGTGGGGTCGATCCTGTTCGACCACCCTGACCCGTCAATATTCACCGTCCTCACCGCCGCGTCCGGCGTCGAAGGCACCGCAAACATTGACTTTGTGCTGTTCCGCGAACGCTGGATGGTGGCCGAGGATACCTTCCGCCCGCCGTGGTATCATAAGAATGTCATGTCCGAGATGATGGGCAATATTTATGGCCAATATGATGCCAAGCCCAAAGGGTTCATCCCCGGCGGCCTGTCACTGCACAATATGATGCTGCCACACGGCCCCGATAAGAACGCCTTTGAAGGCGCGTCGAAATCTGATCTCAAAGCCGAAAAGCTCGACAACACCATGTCGTTCATGTTTGAAACACGGTTCCCGCAACACCTGACCGAATTTGCAGCCAATGAAGCGCCGTTGCAGGATGATTACATCGACTGCTGGGAAGATATTGAAAAGAAATTCGACGGCACCCCCGGAAAAAAATGATAGCGTGACGTGGGTTTCACCCACGCGCACAACAAGGAATACCAAATGACCCTCCTCTCCTCTTGGGTGGAAAGCGCCAACAGCGCCGACACCGATTTCCCACTCAACAACCTGCCCTACGGTGTGTTTTCCACGGACTCGCTTGAACCCCGCTGTGGTGTGGCGATTGGCGATATGATCGTCGACATGGCGGGCCTTGAGGAAGAAGACCTTATCCTGCTGCACTTTGAACCCGTGTTCGACGTGCCCTACTGGAACGATGTGATGGACCTTGGCCCCGACACATGGGCCACCCTGCGCGCGCGCCTGATTGAACTACTGTCCTCAGACAGCCCAGATCAAGCCCGCGTTGCCCCTCACTTGATCCCGATGGAAGACGCGCGCCTGCACATGCCAATGGTCGTCAGCGAATACACCGATTTTTACGCAGGTCGCCATCATGCCACCAATGTCGGCACGATGTTTCGCGGTGCCGAAAATGCGCTGCCGCCAAACTGGCTGCACATCCCCATCGGCTACAACGGCCGCGCGTCCACGGTTGTGGTGTCCGGCACCGATATTATACGCCCCAATGGCCAAACCAAAGCACCCGATGCCGAGATGCCAAGTTTCGGTCCCTGTAAACGCCTTGATATTGAGCTTGAAATGGGCGCAATCGTCGGCACCTCAACAGACATGGGTCAACCGATCACCGTGGCTGAAGCCGACGAAATGATCTTTGGCTACGTCCTGCTCAACGACTGGTCTGCACGCGATATTCAAGCGTGGGAATACCAGCCGCTTGGCCCCTTCCAAGCCAAAGCGTTCGCCACATCCATTAGCCCATGGATCGTGACCCGCGCCGCACTGGAACCCTTTCGCACCTCAACACCCGAGCGTGAAAAGGACCTGCTGCCCTATCTGCAAGAAGCCGGCCCGATGCTTTACGATATTGACCTCAGCGTCATCATTGAACCCGATGGCGGCAAACAGGAAGTCATCGCGCGCACCAACTACAATGAAATGTACTACTCCGCCGCCCAACAACTCACGCATCACGCCTCAAGTGGATGCGCGATGAACGCGGGCGACCTGCTCGGCTCCGGCACCATCTCTGGCCCTGAAAAGTCGCAACGCGGCAGCCTCTTGGAACTCAGCTGGGGCGGCAAGGAACCGATCAGCTTGGCTGACGGCACCGAGCGCAGCTTCCTCAACGACGGCGACACCATGATCCTGACCGGCTTTGCTGCTGGCGACGGTTACCGCATCGGCTTTGGTGCGTGCGCAGGTAAAATCTTGCCAGCCAAGACCTTCCCCTAATTTCACCCTTTCTTAAATACCGCTGCACTCAAGCCGCCTCACACACGACACCGCAAAGGAAACACCATGGCCAAAGCTTTCGCATCCCAAGGCGACATGTCCGAAAAGAAAATCACCTTTGATGAGATCGGCCGTGACCTTTATGCGTTCACCGCCGAAGGCGACCCCAACTCTGGCGTGATCATCGGTGATGACAGCGTGATGATCATCGAGGCGCAGGCAACCCCACGTCTTGCAAACAAGGTCATCGAAAAGGTGCGTTCCGTCACCGATAAACCCATCAGCCATGTGGTGCTGACCCACTACCACGCCGTCCGCGTGCTTGGTGCATCGGCCTACAATGCCGATCAAATCATCATGGGCGACGCCGCCCGTGCCATGGTGGTGGAACGAGGCCAGGAAGATTGGGACAGCGAATTCCAACGCTTCCCCCGCCTGTTTGAAGGCCACGAATCCATCCCCGGTCTGACCTATCCGACCACGACATTTTCCGAAAACATGACTGTGTATCTGGGCAAGCGCCGCGTTGACCTGATGCACCTTGGCCGTGCCCACACGGCGGGCGACATCGTGATCCATGTGCCGGACGAAAACGTCATGTTCACCGGCGACATCGTCGAAGACCACTCCGCCTGCTACTGCGGCGACGGGCATTTCAACGAATGGGGCCATACCCTTGATAACATCGCGAGCTTTGACGTGGATGCCATCGCGCCGGGTCGTGGCGGCGCGCTTATTGGCAAAGACGCGGTGGAACGCGCGCTTCATAGCACCCGCGATTTTGTCGACAGCACCTATGCCCCCGCCGCCCGTGTTGCCGCCCGCGGTGGGTCACTGAAAGAAGCATGGGACGCCGTCCGCGCCGCCTGCGATCCGAAATTCAAAGACTATGCCATCTATGAGCACTGCCTGCCCTTCAACGTCGCCCGCGCCTATGACGAGGCCCGTGGGATTGATACCCCACGCATCTGGACCGCCCAGCGCGATCTGGACTTGTGGGCGGCGTTGCAGGGGTGATCACGGCCTGAGCCAAAGGGGGCTGTAGAATGTCATTTACAGGAACGCTGCTTCTCGGCCTTACTGGTCTGATTTTTGCCATCCGGACCTATCTGATGTTCCGCACTTTGATGGATCAGCGCCGTCGCGCGGCATTGCGAACGCGCCAGATGTTTCCCGGCCTGCGGGATGCCCTGTTGGAATGGCACTATTGGCTGACGGCACCAGAACGCGGTCGAGACCGCTGGCAATTGCTGATTGTCACGCTGATCCTTTTCGCCCTCATCGCATTAAACGCTTTGCTGACATCCACGCCCTAACCTCGCCCCAACACCGGAACACCCAATGGCCTACGACTACGCCCCTTTTCCCTACACCAAACCGCCCGGCCTGACCGCGCCTGAACCGCGCCACCCGGTGGTCATCGTCGGCGCTGGCCCCATCGGTCTGGCCATGGCGGTGGACCTCGCGCTGCGTGGGATCAAATCCGTAATTTTGGACGACAATAACGTCGTCTCGGTCGGCTCGCGGGCGATCTGTTGGGCGAAACGTACGCTTGAAATATTCGACCGTCTGGGCGTGGGCGAACGGATGCTGAACAAAGGCGTGACATGGAAAGTGGGCCGTAATTTCTTTGGCAAAGATGAGGTCTATAACTTCGACCTTCTTCCCGAACCGGGCCACAAATACCCCGCCTTTATCAACCTTCAACAATACTACGTTGAACAATATCTGGCTGAACGTGCCCAAGAATTTCCGGGTCTCATCGACTTGCGGTTTCTGAACAAGGTGACGGATCACACCGATCATGGCACCTATGTCAGCCTGACCGTAGAGACACCCGATGGCCCCTATACCCTCGAAACCGACTGGTACATCGCTTGCGACGGTGCAACCTCTGCCACCCGCAAACGCATGGACCTGCCGTTTGAGGGCCAGACGTTTGACGAACATTTCCTGATCGTTGATGTCGAAATGGATCAATCTCCCTTTGGCGACCCCGCCACGCCGGAACGCTGGTTCTGGTTCGCGCCGCCGTTCCATCCCGGTCAATCCGCTTTGCTGCACAAGCAACCTGACAATATCTACCGCATCGACCTGCAACTGGGCGCGGACACCGACCCGAGACTTGAGGCGACGCCAGAAAAAGTCACCCCGCGCCTCAAAGCGATGCTGGGCGACAAACCTTTTCGCCTAGATTGGATGAGCGTCTATAAATTCCGCTGTGCCAAACTGGATCGCTTCATCCACAACCGCGTGATCTTTGTTGGCGACAGCGCCCATGTGGTCAGCCCCTTTGGCGCAAGGGGTGGCAATGGCGGGATACAGGATGTCGATAATCTGGGCTGGAAACTTGCCGCTGTTCTGAACGGTGACGCCCCCGAAACCCTGATCGAGAGCTATAATGAAGAACGCACGCACGCCTCTGCCGAGAACATCCTGAACTCGTCCCGCGCCACCAATTTCATGACCCCTAAATCCCCGATTGAAGTCTTGTTCCGCGACGAAGTGCTCTCGCTCGCCACCGAACATGCCTTTGCGCGCAAGCTGATCAACTCGGGCCGACTGTCTCGCCCGTGTTCGCTTGCGCAGTGTGCCCTGCAAACGCAGGGAAACGCCCCGATCCGCCCGGGCGAGGCCATGCAAGATGCGCCTTTGCTTGGCCCCGCTGGCAACACATGGCTGATCACCGAAGCCCAAGGCCGGTTCAGTTTACTGGGCTTTGGCGAAACCGCTCTCCCCGCCATTGACGGCATTGCGCGGATCGGGATCAACAGCCACGCCGACTACCCTTGTTTTGATGATATAGAAGGCCATACGACCCAACGCTACGGGACCAAAACAATCTATCTGCTGCGCCCTGACGGCCATGTCTGCGCCGTGTTCGACACCCCGGACAGTGATGCAATCAAAGCGGCCTATGCCCACGCGAAAGGATTGCTCTGATGGCGATCGAGGATAAATTCGGCGATGACGGCGATACGTTCTACGCCTGTCTTATGGCGGCACATGACGGATTGACCGAGACACAAAGCCACCGCCTGAACGCGCGACTAGTCCTGATACTGGCGAACGAAATTGGCGAACTCAACGTGCTGCAAGAGCTGATAGACGCCGCAGCGCTACGGGACTAGTAATCGACAATTGCTTGTCACCCGTTTTGCTGAGCTTTACCCGCCCTAATCATGGTCCCCAAGTCCCTGTTTTTAGGTCATAATCCCATCATCTAGCCTGATCGAGCTTTATCTAACTGTGCTCTGCATAGGGTCTGAAACTCGGTCTCGCTTCACAACTGGAGGATGATAAATGGCAACCAAACTCACGCAATCCTTGGCCAGCAAGTTGGCTGAGACAAGTCCACCTGGCACCCTTATCTATGATGAAGAAGTCTCGGGCCTTCGTATCGTTGTGGGCTCAAAATCTTCATCCTGGAAGCTCGTGGGGCGCATCAATGATGGCAGCGGGCTCTACGTCACCTTGACCATCGGCAGGGTGGAAGAAATGTCTCTGAAGACAGCCCGTCAGAAGGCCATTGAGTTGCGCCAGGCGCTCGCAAGGGGGGATGATCCTCGTCGTCCCAAATCAGCAGTGCCCACCGTTCAGCAGGCCTTGGACCGTTACCTGGAAGCAAGGAAGAACGACCTCCAACCATCCACGCTGGCTGATTATCGCAGGCACACCGAAGGCCCGTTCAAGTCCATCCTCAAGCTGCCCATGTCTTCGATTGACAGGGCGCTATGCAGGAACCTGCACGAGAAGATGACCCGCAAGAATGGGCCCTATGCTGCCAATACCAGCCTCAGGATGCTTCGCCTTCTCTACAATGACACGATGCGGGACCATGACCTTCCACCCAACCCCGTCAGTTTGGCCGTTCGCTTTAACAAAGAGGAAAGCCGTAACTGGGCTGTCAGCGCTGAACAGATGCCCGCCCTTTGGCGGTCTCTCGACACGCTGGAAGATCAGGTGGCGCGAGGGTGTTTCATGCTGATGCTTTTCACGGGGCTTCGGTCTGGTAACGCTCGCACTGCCCGTTGGGATTGGCTCGATGAAGATGGGGTGTTGACCGTGCCCCGCACCAAGGCAGGGCGAGTTTTTAAGTGCCCGCTGCCCCGGTTTCTGATCCAGGAATTGGAGGCGCTTCGAGCCTACACCAAGCCCCTTGCATCGCCCTTCATGTTCCCTGCCACCACCACCCGCTCGGGCCATGTGTCAGTGCTCAGGTCAGACCGTGGCTTCCCGTATCAACCCCATGCTCTTCGCCACAACTATCGCACTTGGGCCTTTGAGTGTGGCCTCGACTTCCAGTCCGTCACCTTGCTTCTCGACCATAGCAACCCCACCGTTTCGTTTCGCTATGTCACTCGTGCCCATCTGACTGGCCACCTTCGCGAGTGCCAGGAAAAGGTGGCAGAAAAACTGCTGTCATTCAGGGGTAAACCCACCCCAGTTTGATGGTTTGCCCTGAGCCCCAAACCATCCATAATCCAAGCTATGATGCTGAAAGGTAACGATAATGCAGGAAATCATAGATCGTTTGGATCGGATCGAAGCCATGCTTGCCCAGGGTGCCCGTGAGTATCTCGACAACGATGCAGCAGCCTCGTTCCTCGGGTTGCAGCCAAACACCCTGGAGGTGTGGCGTTCGCAGGCAACTGGCCCGGCCTTCGTCCGTGTGGGGCGCAAGGTGATGTATGCCGTGGCAGACCTTCGCAGTTGGATGGAGGAACGCAGGCAGAAGCCTCTGGCTTGATCGCCACCAACCATCTGCAATGCAAAACGCCCGCTCGGTCGTGTGACCGAGCGGGCGTTTTTGTCCGTGATCGCCAGCCAATCCGCTCGGTCATGGTTCTTCGACAGACAGGCACACAGTGTCACAAGGATTGCTTGGTCCGAACCAGCAATTCGTTGGTTGGCAAGTGCTGGTGTGGCGGCGTAAAATGATTCGTGAGCAGAGGAACGCCAATTCCTCTGCTCACTTTAGAAGCTGATTTTGAAGGGTCAGTCTCAACGCAACCGCCACAGAAAGGCAGCTACATCATGCACTGTATCAAAGACCTCTTGCTCCGGAAACCCTCATCCGTTTCGCGCAGCACCGTTGAAACGATCCTTGCTGAGGATTTTCGGCTGGTCGTGGGCAAAAACCTTTGTGAGGCTTACGACTTTGGCTGGGTAGTCAGGGCTGTAAAGGCCCGTGCCCCGCACCGTCTTGACGCTCTTAACGCCTGGCAGGCGAAGCGTCTTGCCTACGTCGCTGCCTTGAACGCCAAGGCAACCCGTATCTTTGAGGAACGGGTGCAGCTTTATCAGACTGAATTGCGGATGGACTTGAGCAAGGCAGTAATGGACGCCAGGTTCGACGTGATTGCCTGGTTCAATGGGGGCAAGCGGAACACCCGGCCAGCGTATTAACGAGAGGCGACAATTGTTGGTTAACAGTATCTTGGCAACATGCTAAGCTGACTTTACGAACGATTTAGGGCGTCAGAACCCACCAGTCCTGACGCCCTTGTATAGACAGTGACATTCCCCCTTACCAAAAGGAGTTGTCCACATGGACAATGATGCCCTGTCTCATGGCAAATTAGAGCCATTGTTTCTCACCGACGAAGACCTTGCCAGCATTATGTGCCTGGACATCAGGAGCCTTCGCAATTTTCGATCGCAAAACAATTTGGCCCCGTCAAAGCGGGTGCTTGTTGATCGCATCAGCTATTCCGGCAAACGTGTCCGCATCTCCAAGAACTTCACCCACGTGGATGAATTGCGAGCTTGGCTGGAAGCGCACAGGCCGCAGAGCTTGCCGGCGCTTGACAAGCTGATCGCTGACAAGTTGGCCACTTCTCCCGAGCAGGGGGAATAATCGCCATGAAACCCAATTATGATGACAGCCGCATTGTGTCTGATGCAGGCTTTACCCTCATTCCGTTGCACCCCTATGACGCCATGGTGTCTGTGAAGGGCAAGAAGAAGCAGGCTGGAAAGCGCCCGCTCGATAACAAATGGACCACCAAGCTCTACAACAATGTTGACGTCCTGGCTGAGGCTGAAACCAGTGGGCGCAACCTGGGTGTTCGTCTCACGGCAACCCAGCTTGTTGTTGACGTTGACCCTCGCAACTTTGGCCTGACCGACGAAGCGAAAGAACGCCTGCAAGAGCCCGAAATCAAAGCAACGTTGGACAAGAACGGCAAGCCAACCGATGCCACCAAAGTCTTGATGGGTGACAGTTGGGTCGAGCACACGTTGGATACACCGGGCAACCCGCTCGAGCGCCTGTTGGACGACTGTGGCATGGACCTGGCAGACTACCCGAGGGTGGAAACTGGAAGCGGTGGCTATCACGTCTATATGGCCAAGGCCGAGACGCTTTCGGTCAAGGACAGCCTGCCCAAGTATCCTGGTATCGAATATAAATCCCTGGGCCGCCAGGTCGTGGCCCCTGGTTCAATCCATCCTGATACCGGGCGCCACTACGTGGTTGTGCAGGACGCTTTTGCGGACTTCAAAGCCCTCCCAGAAATGCCCCAGAAACTCTCGGAGCTTATCGGGCGTAGTCGGAACAACCAGAACTGGTCCGAGCGTGCCCGGAGGGCCACCGATGGCTCCAGGGACGATGTTCGCACGACCTTCGATGCCGGACAGATTGCCGAGGTTCTGAAATGGGTGTCGATCCCTTCCGGGCAGGGCGACTATATGGATTGGGTGATGTTCCTGATGGCCGCCCACTTTGCCTCCAATGGTGAATTTGAGGTGCTTGCTGAACTTGAAGGCTGGGTTGATGCTGACGCAGAAATCCAGGATCGATGGGGTGGCTTTGGCCAGTATGATGGTCAGCCCGTGACATTCGGCACCTTTGCCAAGCTGGCCCTTCAGTATTGCCTGCCAGAACACAAGTCAGACATTGAAGAATGGATTACCAAGGTCCGCGCAGCCAGTGATTTTGCCCTGCTGGACTTTGAAACGTCTGAGCTGGACAAGATGATTGCGGACGATGTGTTCTATGGGAATGACGATCACGAAGCCCCGCTGCCCAGCAAGAATATCACTGTGCTGGCCCAGGCTTTTCTAACTGCCCAGCCTTACAAGCTGCTGAGGGTTCAAGGCCGCTGGCTTGAATACGACAAGCAGAAAGGCTGCTACACTGCGCTCCCACCTGGCGATGAATATATCGAGGGTGAAATCTGGAAGTTTTTGCATGGGCGCAAATACATTGCAGGCACTGGGCTGAAGATTATCGAAGAAAACGCCGCTCTGGTGCAGAACGTGAAGAAGGCTGCAATGGCTCACAGTGCAGGCCCCAAAGAGTTGCCAGCCTGGAACTACTCAGGCGACGCAGAACTGCCTTCACCGTCGGTTTTGATGCCCGTCAGCAATGGCCTGCTTTTTCTGCCCACCCGTCGATTGCTCCCAGCCACGCCAATGTTCGTCAACGTGAACGTTTCGGCCGTCCACTATGACGCCGACGCAACTTGCCCGACCTGGCTTCAAGCTGTTGACCAGTGGTTCACCCCGGAGCAGGGCCCCAATGTGGGCATTCGCGACATTGAGGCCATCGAGCTTCTCCAGGAATATCTGGGCTATTGCCTGACCCAAGACATTTCCCAGCAGAAGTTTCTATATGTGATGGGGCCAACCAGGTCGGGCAAAAGCACTCTCCTGACAACCCTTTCCATGCTGCTGGGTGATGGCAACTGCAAGGGCGCTGAGGAAAACAGCTTCACCGATACTTTCGGTCTGGAACTGTATGAAGATGCCCAGGTCATTACGTTCGGGGATTTTCGCAACTCGAACACCAGGACCATGAGCCGCCTCGTCAGCCAAATCCTCAAGATCGTTGGTGGCGATAAGGTGCCCGTCAATCGCAAGAATGAGAAGGTTGTGGACAAGGTTTTGCCTGCACGCCTCGTCTTCGCATCCAATTTGCTGCCCCGGTTCAATGACAGTGCAGGGGCAATAGCCGGTCGGATGCTGCTGCTTCAATATCCCAACTCTTATCTTGGGCGCGAGGACAAGCTCCTGCCGATGAAGCTCAAGGCAGAAATGGCGGGCATTCTGAACTGGGCACTGGACGGGCTGGACCGCCTCAAGAAGCGTGGGTCTTTTGTTCAGCCAAAGTCCGCCGCTCCCCTGTTCAAAAATGTGCGGGTAAGGACGATGCCCACAAAGACCTTTGTCGAAGACCAGATGGTTGTGGACGGGAACAGTGTGCTTCCAAAAGATGAGGTCTTTATGGCGTTTGAGGCCTGGCTTGAAGGCTTCAGCACGACCCTGGCCGTCCACTATGACCACTTCTTTAGCCAGCTTTATGACAACTATCCGGACGTGGTGACCACCAAGCCTCGGGTGAACGGTGAGCAGGTGCCCTCTATCCGTGGCCTCGGCTGGAAGGACCCGTTTGGTTGACAAGCAAGCTGGCTGGTTGGCGAAAACTACATAGGGCAGGGCTTCGGTCCTGCCTTTTTCTTGCTCCCAGTTGATCCGGCTGATCTGGCTTAAAGCCAAGGGGCATAGCGGCGACAAGATTAGCTGGGCCCACTGATCTGGCTGATCTGGCCTGAAAGCAAGGGGACAGCAAAGCGGACGGTTCGTGAAGCCGATCTGGCTGATCTGGCCTAAAGTTATGGGGTGAAAATTCTTGACCCACTGAAAACAAGTCGGATCAGTCGGATCGGTTGAAAAATGGCGCTGGGCCCAGTCTTTCTATTGGCTTTTTGATCTGACTGATCTGGCATAAACTATAAGTCTTATATAACTTAAAAACGAATTATTCGCTAAAGCAAATGTAGACAATAAGGGGCAAATATAAAAAACAGTTATAAGACTTCGTTGATTTACGCCAGATCAGCTAGATCGGCTTTTAGGCTGGAAGTGACCTCAACAATTGGAAGCTAACGGACATAACGAAAGATAACTCACATAACAAATCAACTGATGGTTTCCCTCGCTTTAATTGCAGGCCATTCTAATTGTAATTGAATTGGAGTGGCGCAATGGCGGGATATACAACCGTTAGGTGGGATTTGTATCTGAGGCTGATTGGGCTGGGTATGGCCCCCAAGGATGCTTGTGCCTATGTGGGCGTATCAACTGCTGCCCCCTACGTCAAAGCTTCGAGGGAACCCACCTTCAAGGCTGCCCTTGTCCAGGTGTCACAGCTTGGCCAAACGTTGCTGCTGGCCTATCCAGACTACTGGGTCAATGAACGTGGCGAACCCATCCTCTCGCCAGACTTTGAGCCCATTCCTCGTGTGCCCTTAAATCGATTGGCAAACTGGGTCAGACAGCAAATTCTCCACCACCCCTTGGCTGCTCTGGCTGGCTAGATTGGAAGCAACAGGAGCGCGCTATGCGTTTCGATAGCCCGAACTGTAAACCCTTAGCTGTGCATCATCGAAAGCCCCTAGCCTGAGCACATTGAGCCAGGGGAGCAACCTGTCAAACAATCAACCAGGTCAAATACCTTGGCGGATCAACACGGGCATAAACGCTGGTTCGCCATCGTTGCGGACAGTGACATGCTGGCACGTGTGACTAGGGATTACGCGCCCAAGAAATGGCCTGTTTTGCCCTTCGTTCCCAATAGCTTGAATGCTGCCAAAACCAAAACTCGGACTGGACCCGATGAACGATCTTGTGCCCATCACCATCGAGCCGCCCGACGAGCCCGTGCAAATGGCGTTCTTGGCTTCGCTGATGGAGGGCAAGGGTCCTAATGCAGCGGCCAAGGTGGCAGGCACCAATCTTATCAGCCTCTATATGGCCCGCTGTGCCAGTCCTGCCTTTGATGAGCTTTGGCATTTTGCTGACTTGGCGCGCCGGGATGAAATCATGCACCAGACGCTTCGTAAGGCAATGGTCGCCACGGGAACCGTGGTTGAGTTGGAACTGACCAACCCTGATACGGGCGAAGTGCTGCTGGATGAAAACTTCGAGCCCCTGAAGGCTGAACGCCTGGTCCACGGGAATACGGCGATCCTGTCAACGCTGTTGACCAAGGTCCTGGCGTCCGCAGACAAGCCCAATGGCCCGTCCACCTTGGTGCAAGTGAACAATACCAACAATGTGGGGACGGAATTGCCACCTCGTCCCAGGCTAATCAATCCAATGGAGGACAAGGACAATGGCTGAGCGCCTTCAAATCACCACTCAATATGTGCTTCCGAGCGGTATCTCCCAGCGCCAAGTTGCAGATGGCTACATCACCTGTCGTGTCACCCTTGGTCATATCTGGGCGCCCGGTGGCTGCTTGGCGGAAATGAACGGCGAGATGGAAGGAACCCACTTTGAGAGTGGGAGCCAGCCAGTGCCGTGGGTCGATCGCAAGACCCGCGACCAAGCTGCGGACGAGGCCGCCCGTATGCCTGGCCTCAAGAACGACCTTCGCGAACAACTGGCGACCCATATCAGGAAATCTGCCTATTTCGAGGACGCACAATGAACATCAAAGAACTGGCAAACGCTGCCGCAGACAAAGCGGGCCTTTCTATCAAGCAGACTGTTGCAGCCAATGGCTACCTGTTGCTTGCCCATGCGATTGCTGAACATGGAAGCCTAAAGCTCCCCCATGGCGCTCTGGGCGTCCTCAGCCAGGTTGCAAAGGAACGGATTGGCCACGCAATCCCTAGCGGTTCGCTCAGGTGGTATCGGGTTCAGCTTATGAAAGACCCGGAAATGGTGGGCAGAATTGTGGACCTTCCGCCAGCGTTTCAATTGCTGGTTCGCGCTGGCCAGACAGCATGACAGTCTTGCTGCAACCACGGAGAGAACACCATGCCCACAATCGCTGAACTTGCGCCAAAAGTGGCAGCCTTCATTGCCCGCAATCGCCAACCTAGGGAATTGACCCAGGCCGAGAAGCGCTTGGCGGTTGAGGACCCGAAGAAATTCAACGACCTGGTAGCCAAGCTGCAATCGGACACCCTAGACGATATGCGGGCAGAGGCAGCACTCGAGGTGCTCCAGGAAGACCTGGCCAAAGAGGCGGCTGCCGAGCGCACCAAACAGGCGGCACTGATGGACGCTGAGCGTGGTGAATTGCTTGCCCAGCGTCACGAAGCAGCCTTGGAAATCGACGCCGCCCTCCAAGACCTAGAGGTTGCACTGGTGAGCTTCCAAGCCTTGAACGCAGCCATTTCGTCGCTTGACCGCAACTTGGGCCAGACCGATCGGCACCGGGCAAGCTTTGGCCTGATGTCCTTGACCCTCAAGCGCACCCTGCACGCCAATGCACCCACCTTGTTCAAGCTGATGGGTGGCAAGCTTGCAGGCTTTGGCCGTGATGGCCTGTCCGAAATCTCCCGCCCTGCTGACTACGATCTCGCAGCCCGCATGGGCGAACCCGACCCACTTGATTGATTGGAAACGACATGAACGCTCTCGACACCCTCCTGGCCAAAGCGGCCGCCGAAACCGATGTGCGGAAGCGGGCCTCAAGCCTGGTGCACGATGCTGACACCCTGCTTGACGAAATGGCCAAGGCCCACGCAGCCGAGCACGGGGTCTCCTACCTTGATGCCTATGAACAGGTGACCACCGTGGACGCAATCGGCAAGTCCGTTCTGACCCACCGGGAAGAAGCAAGCCGTTTCGTTGAAAGCCAACCGGCAATCAACGACTGAATTTCAGGTTCGACGTGGCCCACCTCCTAAGTAAGCCACGTTGAGGTCCCCGCTTTGTTTCTCTCCGGTTGCAAAGTGGCGCGGGCCCAAGGAGACGGCTGATTGCCTGGCGGGGATTGGCCGTCTCCCACAAGATCGTCTCGCTGTGGTGTTGAAATTCCGGTGGGATGGTAGTCGTGGGCGTCGTGACCCCACGGCGCAGCCGCCAGGTGAGGTTGTTCACCTGGCGGCCTCTTCTTTCCACGGACCGGGAGGGACCGTAAGACTTTCTCTGTCAGCCGTGGCCATCGGGTCAGGTTAGGCGGGGGAACCGTGGCCGCCAGGTCGGGCTTTCTTGGTGGCCACGGCCCAAACAATTCCATAAATTTGCCCACATTGTCCTGTTCTGCTGTCCCAAAAGCTATGGAGGCAGCAGCATGACAACGAAACCAATCAAGTATCAAAATATTCACAAGATCGCGGAACTCTTGGTCGGCGAACCGAATTTATCGCATCAAGAGATTGCTGAACGAATTGGCTCAACTGTCAACTCCGTTAAGCAAAACCGTACCCATCTGAACAATGCCAACGAGGACCCCGTTGCGGCTATTCTCCTTCGGAACCAGGCTAGCTTGCGCGCCCATCATAAGAGACAAGCGGCTGCTCAAAATGATCCGAATTATCGCAAACCATTGGTGGAAATTGAGGGAAGGACTATGATCCACAAAATTGCGAAGCTAGACCCGGCAATTTCTGGCATGAACAACAGGCAAGTAGCCAAATTGATTGGCTCGACAGCTAGTTCCGTCAAACATTATCGACAGTGGTTGAAAGAGGCAAATGGTGACCCAGAAAAAGCGGCGCAATTACACTCAGAAGATGGAAGCCGA
This sequence comes from uncultured Alphaproteobacteria bacterium, assembly GCA_963710185.1. GTDB lineage: Bacteria > Pseudomonadota > Alphaproteobacteria > Rhodobacterales > Rhodobacteraceae > Sulfitobacter. Next base: position 102,594 of record CAVPZE010000002.1, read on the forward strand.
ATTTCAGCACAACGCACAAAGGATGCCGCCAAATGGCGTGCTCAACAGGAGTGGCAAGCCTCAGGTATTCCCGACTAGTAATTTGGTATCACTAAAATCTGCCCCTTAAGTGCTTGAACCGAATGGAAGCGCGAGAGGGCGGGCCTAAGATGGACCAGATGCACAAAGAGAATTGGGGCCCTCGTGGTCCCTTTCCTATTTGAGTGCAGGCGACAGGGTGGCCGATCCGGTGCCGGATCGTGCCGTCGGATTGACTGCCACGCTGTCCCCCGGTCAACTGGTTCGGTGTATCAGGCTTTCGGCGGCTAACCGCCTCGGCACTATCAAGGTTGTGGTCACCGAAGTACTTTCGGAGCCCATAAAGCGTAGCAAAAAGTCGTGGGGTGGAAACCTGTTAGGGGCGTTCGACAGCCAGTGAACACGACACCCTGTCTTCATCGCCATCCCATTTCGGGCGCGACCAGACAGGAGACTGACCATGACCAAGAAGACCGACCAGGCCCCCGAGGCCACAACAGTGGAAGCCAAAGAGCCCAAGCTGACCATCGGCAGCGTGATTGCAACCATGCTGATGGACGCCACTCTGTCGTATGATGTGATAGTCAACGCGATACACGAACAATTTCAAAATGCCAGCACCTCTGCCCGCAGCGTAGCGTCAGTTGCTGCCCGCCTTCGGAAAGATGGCGTGGACGTTCCCATGCGGCGGAAAGCCAAGACTGCGGAATAAACCTGCGGTAGGTTCCGATCCCCTATACTTCGACCAAGGGCCCCTCGGGGCCCTTTTTCATTCTGCCATAAGTGCTTCAAGGGCTTGGGTCAGCGAAGCAATTGTTGTGTGGCGGTGTCCTACATACCTGTCGGTCGACCCTTCCATCCGACTCGGAGCCATGACGAATTTCGTCGGCTGCTCCGTGGCAAGCGCCGGAAGGTCCCTGAGAGTCCGATTCAAAATGAGCTGAGGCATTTCAATCTCTTGCGAGCACCCTTGTCATACGCCTGATGTGAGCGATGAGAACCCATGCCTCGGCGCTTTCGATTGTTCTCTCCCAATCCTTTGCCAGACGGCGACATCTTCCGAGCCAGGCGAAAGTGCGTTCGACAACCCACCGACGGGGCAGAACCTCGAAACCTTCGGCGGTGTCGGAGCGTTTCACGATCTGAATGACCCAGCGGCCAATACTGGTCAGAGCATCGCGCAGTTTCGGCCCGGCATAGCCTCCATCCGCAAAAACATGGCGCAGCTTTGGAGCCTCCCGGGCCAGTTGATGGAACACCGCCGGTGCGCCGTCACGGTCCTGAATGCTGGCGGAATGAACGCGGAGTGCAATCAAATGCCCGCAGGTGTCGGTCATGATGTGACGTTTGCGGCCCTTGATACGTTTGCCAGCATCATAGCCGCATATCCCGCCATTTTCAGTGGTTTTCACGCTTTGGCTATCAATCACACCCGCTGCTGGCTGGCGGTTCCGACCTTCAGTTTCACGCGCCAGTGCAACCAGTTCCCGATTAATCTCGGCCAGCAGACCGTTGTCGCGCCAACCGTAGAAATAGTATCGAACCGTCGATACTGGCGGGAAGTCTTTTGGCAAAAGCGACCATGCGCACCCCGCCGATGCGATGTACTGGATCGCATTCCACACACCGCGCAGTTCAACTTCGCGCGGCCTGCCAAGATGGTTGGGGCTGGGCAGAAATGGCGCTATTATCGACCACTCCACATCCGTTACATCACTTGAATATCGGGGCGTATCGCGCTCATGTAGTTTTCGGGTGAATTCAGTCCAGGCCATTTTGATCTCCGTTCAGCTTCCAACCGAACAGAATCACAACCTACTGAATTCACTCAACTCATTTCCGATCAGACTCTGAGAGGGATGAGCCATGCCACCGTCATGGCGAGGGTGTCGGGGTCCATCACCACGGCAATGATGACTCCGGTTTTCATGTCGGAGAACGTCGCCTTTCTAACGTCAAACTGCACGGTCTTCACAGGGCGATCTGGTGAAAGCAGCCACGACTTGACCTGGATCGGCATGGCCCGGCCTGTCGCCTTGTCGATCACCACGAGGTCAATCCCATGGTCGTCTGACAAGGGTTCGAACGGCGACAAGCGCCCACCAGACTGGGCCATCAAGGCTGTCGCCACGTGGAGTTCGGCGATCTTGCCTCTCTGGGTCGACGTGAGATTTTCCAGCCTGCTCAATGCAATATCCTATTTTGGGATAATCCTGTTCTGGAATTACCGCTGCAAGGACACGGGGTCAAATGGAATGTGCAGTTGGGGAAGAGCATTTACGATGAAGAATATCGGACGCTCATCGACGCCTTGAAGGTGGCGAGGAAGGCTGCTGGCCTGACCCAACAAGACTTGGCTGACAAACTTGGTCGCCCTCAGTCCTTCGTCGCGAAGGTGGAAGGCTATGAACGGCGCCTGGACATGGTGGAGTTCTTGCATCTGTGCAGGGCAATCGGAGCAAATCCGGCTTCGTTCATCTCGTAAATACGCGCTTGCTTGCCAGTTCCAGAGCTCGCAATATCGCTGAGAAATTGAGATGTTGAAAGCAAGTGCACATGTCTGTTCGGACCATATATTTTGATGAAGCTGGATATACTGGATACAATCTTCTTGATCCGGTGCAGCCAGTTTTTGTCATCTCGAGCGTGGATTATGAAGAGCAATTGGCATCTGATATTCTTCGACAGAGCTTTCCAAAGTATCAGGGGGATGAATTTAAATTCTCGAATATCTGGAGAACTGGTAACCGCGCTGGATTGAGCCGATTCTGTTCCAGTCTCGAAGAGTATGCGGACAAGGCCTTCTGCTATGCGATTAATAAGAGATTCTCCGTTCTTACAAAGGCAGTAGATTTTCTAATTGAGCCTTATATGACTGATAGCGGATATGACTTTTATGGTGAGGGGTTCTGCTGGAAATACACGAACTACATCCACTATGGCCTTTCTGAATTTGAGCCGCCAGAGCTTCTTACGGCCTTACTAGCGATTTACATGGAGTTTAGTCGGGAGCCATCCGAGGACAGTTTAGAGAGATTGCAGTTCCGCCTTGATTTGATGGCGAATAGTCTCGATAGTCAGGGTAAGATATTCGTTGAGCAATTTGCACTAGGGGCACGGCTTTTCAAAAATTTCAATAACTTGGAAACTTTCAAGTCATCGAATAACCTCTATACGACGGTAATGTTAACCTTGGTGGCCCACTGGCGCCAAAAGCATCCAGAAGACTTCGCCATTGTGCATGATGCATCCTCAACATTCTTGCGTGATCGAGATATATGGACCGCGGCTACAAAGTCAGATGCTCCAAAGACTACCATTCCAATGGGCGATGGAAGCTTTGCTGAATATCCAATGAGAGTGGTGTCAACAACTGCCCAAGATTCTCTGCAAAGCTCGGCAGTTCAGTTCTGTGATATACTTGCGGGATTGACTGCGAGACATTTCAGCCCAAATCTAAATGCCGACGAGAAGCAATTTATGAACAGTATGATAGATGCAGGCCTTTGCCATATAAGTTGCAACAGAATTGTCCCAGGGACTGAGTTTCCCGTTCAGATTCCACCAAGGAAGTTGTCCGGACCAGATGCAGTTGATCAATTTTCTGCTCTTTTGAGAGGTGTGATCAACTGAACAGAGGCCTGATCTGGTCGAAACTACCAACGGTTCACAGCCCCATTCGGGCCCTAACTTTCATATCGGTCTCTAAAGTCCTGATAAATATGAAAAAAAATGTCTATTTGCGTCTGACTGCGTGTTACACGACGCTTATTCAGCAGCAACTGCCCCGTCACGCAGGTCTTGCAAGTCCTGAGCCCGCATGACTTTTGCAAGACGGCGCCCAACCCATTCGGCAACAGGCGGCGTCACGGCATTGCCAACCGCGTGATAGCGTAGACTGTCGATCCGATCAGCTTGGCGCTCATCGAAGTGGCGTGGCAGCGTCCAATCATCTGGGAAGCCCTGCACCCGCTCAACTTCGTTCGGTGTGAACCGGCGGACCCGCCCGTCTGGATACCAGACATAGTTGCGAGACCAGTCAGTGCCGGTGTGGCGGGCAGACTCGGCATAGATGCAATGCGCCAGGCTCTTTACGAGGGGTCCCCGCTCAGTATCTCCAATGATTGTCTGAAAGAGGGAGGGAGATTTCTTCCCATTCGATCCACTCTTCTTAGGATGCCCGTCGCTGCGTTCTGGCTCAAAAAGTATTTCTCCGAGACCTCGCCTGCCTCGATGCATGGCAGTAATGTAGACCCTACGGCGTTGCTGGGGGACTCCGAAGTCTTTGCTGTTAAGCACACGCCATGCGACGTCATACCCGAGCTCATCCAACGCCTTGAGAACGACGGCGAAGTCTCGTCCTCCATGGCTAGAGAGTAGGCCGTGCACGTTTTCGAGGATAATTGCTCTTGGATTGCGCCCTCGAACAAGCCGCATAAACTCGTGAAAGAGTCCTGACTGGCTCCCTCGAAGTCCTGATCGTGGGCCCATTCTTGCAAGCGAGAGGTCCTGGCAGGGGAATCCTGCTGCCCAGACGTCAGCTTCAGGGATTTCTGACTCATCCAGCCTCCTAATATCTTCGCTTATCGGAAGGTCAGGCCAATGCTGCGCGAGGATTTCTCGACAGAACGGCTTCACCTCACAGTGGAAATTCAGCTTGAACCCCGCCCGCTCCAGACCGAGGTCTAGCCCTCCGATGCCGGAGAAAAAAGATGCGACAGAGTAAGACAGCTTGATTTCCCCCTTGGAACGTAACGTTTTGACCTGTATCTTTATCTAGCGTAGCGCAGTCGGGTCAATAACAAAATAGGGTATTTTGCCCACCTTTTGTTCCGGCTGTCTTAGCATGGGGTCTGTTTATGCGGGGTTAACGGATGACAACATGTGAGGTCCACTGGCGACCGTCAGGTGGCAGAGGCGAGTTCGAGTTCGTGCCTGCTGACTCCCTGATGGACCGGGACATTCACGTTGACTTCGACCAACTTGGCATCCGCATAGACTCTGAGGTGAGCGGAAGACAAGCCCAGGGCAAGCCTAGGCTGCGCAAGAGAGAGCCGAACAACCGGGCAAAGCTGCACCTGCCGCAACTGGTCATGGCTGTTGCTGCCATGCCCGAACCCGCCCGCTCCGACCTCTTGCACTCGGTCCAGTTCCCGCTTGAGAACAAAGCGTTCGTAATGGATCAGATGGACTTCGACGTGGTGGAAGATGATGGCATTACGGTCGTGCTGTCCCCTCTGCGAGTGTCCATCCTGCACAGTGGCTTTCAGGTGCAGCTTGAGGACCGCCTCAAAGCCATCGCAGACGACATTGCCAACGTCGCGACGATAAGGGCAAAAAGCCCAGAACTTGCCGATGCGGTAGAGGCCCATGCGGCAGAAATTGCCAAGGGTCTGAACTCAAGTGCGCTCCGAAAAACTGCTGACGCGCTGATTGCGGTCAAGTCCAAGCTGTTCGGCCAGACCAACGCCGGATCGGCCCTGACGCTTGTTGAAGCTGATGCCAAGCCAGAGGTGGAAGCTGAGGAAATTTCGGGCAAAGAGGGCCGCATCCTTACTCGCCTGCACGTTTACAAGGAACGCGACCGGAAATTTGCAAAGCAGGTCAGAGACTACTATCGGCATCTTAATGGCGGGAAACTAACCTGCGAGGCGTGTGGCACCGTCCCAGTGGAATCTTACGGCGAAGCGGGCGATCGCAGCATGGAAGCCCACCACAAAATCCCGATTGAAGAGTTGCAGCCAGACAGCATCACGCCCGTTACCGAGATGGCGATGGTATGCGCCACTTGCCACAGGGTTATCCATTCTGCAAAACCGTGCCTGACCATCGATCAGGTGAAAGGATTGCTCGACGGAAAAAAGACACCATGATCGCCAAAGTGCCCAACTTCGGTGACGACAGGCAAAAGAGCTTTTGCGTCCACTGTGGCGGGCCACCTGAGACCAAGGATCACGCGCCTCCGAAGGTATTTTTGGACATGCCATATCCTCAGCATCGCCCCACCTTGCCCAGTTGCCTGATATGCAACAATGGCTTCTCGGCCGATGAAGAATATCTGGCCTGCTTTGTTGAGTGCGTGGTTTGTGGGACTACAGACCCTGACAAGCTGAGGCGGGACAAGGTGCAGAAGTCGTTGCGTCGCAACAAAGGGCTGCGGGCCAGGATTGAACGTTCAAAGCGAGAAGGGGTAAATGGTCGAGGTGAAACGCTCCTAGTCTGGACCCCCGAAGAAGATCGGGTGAAGGAGGTTGTGGTAAAGCTGGCGCGCTGCCATGCAGCGTATGAACTCAACGAACCACAGCTAACAGAACCTGATCACGTTGGCTTTTGGCCACTCGTCACGTTGTCAGATGAACAGCGGGAACACTTCGAAACAATTTCTGAAGAACTTGCAGGTTGGCCTGAGGTTGGCAGTCGCTCGCTTCAACGTGTCTCCATGGAAGATGGCCTGCCTTTTGTCGGTGGCTGGTTGTCTGTTCAGGATGGCAGATACAGGTTCATGGCTGTGGGAAGTGGTTCAGTGATCATTCGGGGCGTCCTAAGCGAGTATTTGGGCTTTGAGGTCGTCTGGGACTAGGTTTTGGGTCCAGATCGGGTCTGAAGACTAGCCCGAAGCTCAAAAAGGTCAACAAAATAAGGCTTTTTGGCACTTCGTCACTGTAATCGACAATGACATGACCGATGCGAGCGTCTGCACCCCTGATACAGATTCGCATAGTCCCTAATAGCGGCCAGAATTCGAAACCTGATGGTGCCCATCAAATAATTTTGGAGCCTGATTTACGAAAATGAGGGTATCTCAGACGTTCAAGCAACCGTCCATAAAACGGCACGACTCGAATCTGAAACTTCGGCTTGATAGCATCGCATATCCTCAAAGCGACATTGAGCCGCACCCAAATGACGCTGCTGGCTTAAATCGATTTCCATCGTTCACATTGGCCATGGTCGTTGCCCGCTTCAAAATGCACAGACCTGCCCATTTTAGTGCAAATACGCTCTTAAAACTCCGATAGGTGCCATCATCAACTCCTAGCGATGGGCTTGACGCATCCATCCGAGTGTTTGAGTATCGGGCAGCACCTTTAGGGGACGCTCAAACAAGCAGGCAAACTGCATCACCTGCCGCCCAAAATGGCGGTTCCGTACGGCAGCCTATACAGTGCTGCCAACGCCAACAGAGAGGAAGACCATGAGTTTTTTAACACGTACCGGCACGCCGCTACCGCAGTCCATTCTGGATTCTGCTGAGAGCGCGAAAAAAGATCCGGTCAACCGCCGCGAATTTCTGGCCCTTGCCAGCGCGTTCGGTGCAACCACGGCAACCGCCTATGCAATGATCGGTCTGCCCACACCCGCAAAAGCCGCTGCACATTCGGAAGGCGGCATCGTACGCATCGGTACTGCTGTGCGTGCGCTCAAGGACCCGCGTACCTACGACTGGAGCGAGATCGCCAACTTCTCGCGTGGCTGGCTGGAATACCTCGCCATCTGGGAGAACGATGGCACGTTCACGCCAGCACTATTGGAAAGCTGGGAAATCAACGACGACGCAACCGAGTACACACTGAATGTCCGCAAGGGCGTCAAGTGGAACAACGGTGACGATTTCACAGCCGCAGACGTTGTGCGCAACATCGAAGGCTGGTGTGACAAAGCCATGGAAGGTAACTCCATGGCGGGCCGTTTCGCCGTGTTGATTGATGACGCATCCGGCAAAGCCATCGAGGGCGCGATCACTGCAACTGACGACCACACCGTTGTCCTAAAGCTGCCACGCCCCGACATCTCGCTTATTCCGGGAATGGCGGATTACCCTGCGGCGATCGTGCACAGCACCTTCAACGCAGACGATGTAACCGGTGCAGTTGGAACAGGCCCTTATCTGGCTGAATCGCTCGAAGTCGGTGTGAAGGCCGTTCTGGTCAAGAACCCCGATCACACCTGGTGGGGCACGGATGTTGTGGGCGGACCCTACGCCGACCGCGTCGAATACATCGACTACGGTACAGACCCTTCTGGGCTTATCGCAGCGGCCGAGGCTGACGAAATCGACATGACCTACGACATCGTGGGTGAATACATCGACATCTTTAACACGCTGGACGGCTGGGAGGAAAACTCGATTGCAAGCGCTGCGACGGTTGTCATTCGACCTAACCAATTGGCCGAAGTGGATGGCAAGAAGCCTTATGCTGACAAGCGTGTGCGTCAAGCGATCCAGATGGCGGTAGACAACGCGGTTGTTCTGGAACTCGGTTACAGCGGAAAAGGTATCGTCGCACAAAATGACCACCTTGGCCCGATGCATCCCGACTACGTCGAGACAGCACCTGTAAAGTTCGATCCAGCAGCCGCCAAAGCGCTGATGGAAGAGGCCGGCATGGCCGATTTCGAGCATGAGTTGATGTCCATCGACGACGACTACCGCAAGAATACAACCGACGCTGTAGCAGCGCAGTTGCGCGACGCGGGTATCAACGTCAAGCGGACAGTCCTGCCCGGCTCTACATTCTGGAACGACTGGACGAAGTATCCTTTCTCGTCCACCAACTGGAACCCGCGTCCTTTGGGCGTGCAGATCTGGGCACTGGCTTATAAGTCGAACGAGGCATGGAACGAATTTGGCTGGGCGAATCCAGAATTCGACACCATGCTGGAAAAGGCCTTGGCAGAACCAAACATCGAGAAACGCAAGGAATTGTGCAAACCGATGGCAGAAATGATCAAGGACGAAGGCGTGACAATTCAGGCCTATTGGCAGTCGCTCTACAACCACACCAAGACGGGTCTGGTTGGCGGCGGTCACCACATCGCTTACGAAATCCACCCAGCACGTTTGGCTTGGACCGCGTAAATCTACCGCAAACCTGAAGAAGGGGCCGCGCCAGTCGCGGCCCTTTTTTTATGCATTGCGGTTATTGCGCCCGCACCAACGGCTCGATCACTGCGCGCAATCTATCCGGCGCAGACTGGCTTTTGAATTGATCCGCAATGGTGAAAACACAAGTAAAGCTGCCCTCGAAACACAGCACCTCGTTCTGCCGTGCCTTGACACCAAAGGTGATGGATTTGTCGCCCAACCGTGTCGGATAGGTCTCGCATAACAACGGGTGCCGCGGTGTGACCGGACTGCGAAAATCCATGCTCAGGTTCACAAACGGCGTCCCGACATTGTGGTCAATTTGCAATTGAAACCACCCGTCCCCGTCAAAATGCGCCTCCCACCAGGCATTGATCGCCTCTAGCGCAAAGACGGGCAGGCGCCCTGTATATGCGATGCGCGCAGGGTCACAATCGCCCCACATCACGTTGATTTTATGAATAAATGGCGTTTGGCTCATTACCTAGTTTCCACTTCGTATCAATCCGGCAAAAGAAACAGCGTGATCGCAGGGAACATCACCAGAATAATCACCCGCACGATATCGGAACCGACAAACCACATCACGACCTTGTAGGTTTCGGTCATTGGCGTTTCGCGGTCCATCGAGTTGATGATAAACAGGTTCATCCCCACAGGTGGTGTGATCAACCCCACCTCGACGACAATCAGCACCAGAATACCGAACCAGATCGCCAGATGTTCGGGCGACATCCCAAAATCCATCGCCGATATGACCGGAAAAAAGATCGGCACCGTGAGCAGGATCATCGACAGGCTGTCCATCAGGCACCCGAAGATCAGATAGAAAATCAGAACCGTCATCATCACCGACAGCGGGCTGAAACCTTGGGCGACGACCCAATCGGCCATGAATTGCGGCACGCCGGACAGCGCCAGAAACCCGTTATAAAACGCCGCGCCCAGCACGATGAAATATATCATCGCGGTGGTGCGCGCGGTGCCCAACAGGCTTTCGCGCAGCACGCGCCAGTTCAGGCTGCCAGACGCCAGCGCCACCAACCCGGTGCCTGCCGCGCCGATGGCTGCCCCCTCGGTGGGGGTGAACCAGCCCAGGTAGATGCCGCCGACAACGACAAGAAAGATCACCAACACAGGCCATGTCGCCGCCAATGCCCGGAACCGTTCCCCCATCGGCACGGGCGGACGCGTGCCCGCCGCATCGGGATTTAACCGCACATATATAGAAATGGTGATCATATAGCCGACGGCAGCAAGAATACCGGGAATGAACGCCGCCAGAAAGAGCTTGGCGATGTTCTGTTCAGCCAATTGCGCATAGATCACGAGGATGACGGAAGGCGGGATCAGAATGCCCAATGTGCCACCAGCCGCTAGGGTCGCGGTTGAGAACCCCCCTGAATAGCCGTACCGCTTCAACTCCGGCAGTGCGACCTTGGACATCGTTGCCGCAGTGGCCAGCGATGATCCGCAGATCGACCCAAAGCCGGCACAAGCCCCCACAGCAGCCATTGCAACACCGCCACGAAGGTGGCCCAAAAAGGATTCACCTGCCTTGAACAGCGCAGTCGACATGCCCGACAATGCCGCAAATTGCCCCATCAGCAGAAACATCGGGATGATGCTGAGGGAATAGTTCGAAAACGTGGTGTAAGTCTCTGATTTCAGCTTTCCGAGCAGCGGCGTGGGGTTTCCTCCCATCGCCATGTACCAGCCGCCGAAACCGCACAACAGCATCGCAAGCCCGATGGGGGCCCGCAGGAACACCATGAACAACAAAACAGGAAACGACCAAAAGCCAAGCTCGAGATTGGTCATTCAGTGACCTCCGTGCTCGGATGGCAGAATGTTGTGATCTTTCACCGCTTCCGTGATCCGCAACGCTGCACAATAGACCGCAGTCAGACAGGCCACGACCCCAGCCGCAAAACTGGCCGCATAGGCCCACCACACCGGAAATTGCAGGAACAGCGATGTCTGGCCATTGCGCAGATACCGCTCCAATCCGCCATAGAGCTGCACAATAATCAGCACGATCACCGCTGCAAGCACCACTTCCCAGAACGCGATAATCCAGCGGTTCGCACGGCGCGGCAGGAAGGACGTAAAAATATCGACGCTCGCATGCGCGCCATACAACTGGCAAACCGGCAGGAATGAAAAGATGGCAAACGCCACACCTGCCTCGAGCAATTCATAATTGCCGTTGATCTCGCCAACCCCAAGATCAATCACCCATTGAGAGAACCCCGCCATATTCTGCGTGAAAAAGGCGCTGTGCACCAAGTCATTCAGGGACCGACCGATGATCGACAAGGTTGTCATCGCGATCAGCACAAGCAGTACAAGCCCCCCCGCCAAAGCAGTGACGCGCGCGAGGGTATGAATCACTTTGTGCATCGGCACTCTCGTCTTAAAAATATAAAAATCTGCGACGGGGTATCCCGCCGCAGATCAACGACACTGTCAGGTTTCTTATTTGTCGTAGGCTTCCATCAGGCTGCGCGCCTCGTCGATCAAGGCTTGACCGTCGATGCCTTTGGTGTCCATCTCGGCAATCCATTCCGCATAGATCGGTTCGGATACATCTTTCCAGACCTGTGTTTCCTCGGCGTTCAACGTCACAATATTGTTGCCCAAATCCACAGCGATCTGGCGTGATGGGACATCTGCATCTTCTTGCGTACCCCCCGCAAAAATCGAAAATTCCAGTCCGGAATTATCATCAATCACCTTTTGCAGATCGGCTGGCAGGCTTTCGTATTTGTCCTTGTTCATCGCCAGAACAAAGGTCAGCACATACAGCGCATTACCGGTGAATTCGGTGTGGTTCTTCACCAGTTCCGGCACTTTCAACGACGGTGTGACTTCCCAAGGGATCGTCGCACCGTCAATCACACCTTTTGACAGGCCTTCTGGAATGGCGGGCACCGGCATGCCGATCGGCGTTGCACCCGTGATTTCCAGCAAACGGTTCGCCAATCGCGATCCGCCACGAATTTTCATACCCTGCATATCGTCGGGTGTGCGAATTTCCTTGTTTGCGTGGATCAGGCCGGGGCCGTGCACCCATGTGCCAAGGATATGCACATCCTTGAATTCTGTATCCTTCATATGCGTCTCGAACATCTGCCAATAGGCCGATGATGCCGCACGCGCATTGGTCATCATGAACGGCAACTCGAACACTTCGGTGCTGGGGAAACGGCCGGGGGTATAGCCCACAACCGTCCACACGATATCGGCCACGCCATCAATCGCCTGGTCCATCAATTCGGGCGGTGTGCCGCCAAGTTGCATCGCGGGGTAACGCTCGATCTTGATACGACCCTCGCTTGCCGCCTCAACGTTGTCAGCCCAGACGTCTAGGATCAGCTTGGGAACATTGGCTTGCGGCGGCAGGAACTGGTGCAGCCGCAGTGTGACCTCCTGCGCCAGCGCGGGCGTGGCCCCCAGCCCCATGGCCAGCACAGCAGCGCCCGCCAGCCCCATAAATGTCTTACGTGTGATATTCATATTCTTCTCCCTGTTTTCGCCGCGTCCAAAAGGCCAAGGCAACTTCCCGCATTTATTTTTCTTCTGTCAAAGCTATGCGATGGTGCGTTTTTTGTCACCTTCATTGTGGGCTTTATGCAAAGCAATAAGGTGCCGCACACCGCCCGTATCAACGCAGTTGTATTTGTAACTATCAAGGCAAAATCGGCAGAGATTTTCACGTTTTTCAGGGGAGAGTGATGGTGGCGTTACCTGGATTTGAACCAGGGACCTAACGATTATGAGTCGTTCGCTCTAACCAACTGAGCTATAACGCCATCGGCGCGTGAATAAGGTCAGTGCTGGGGTGCCGTCAAGCGCCAAATCCCCCAGTCGCGCAATCGCCTCCTAGAAAAAAACGCATCTTTTGAAACTGCAAGGCGTCCCGCTGCGTGAGTACAGCCAGATCGCAAGACGATCGCGAATGAAAAAATGGAGAATATCATGACTTTTGCTAAATCAATGATGACAGCCGCCGTAATCGCCTTGGGCGCAGGATCTGTCGTTTCTGCAAATCCTATGGTCGGCAACGCCAAGATGTATGAAGACAGGAATATCGTCGAAAACGCCGCAAACTCAAAGGATCACACAACATTGGTTGCAGCTGTGACCGCCGCTGGTCTGGCAGAAACGCTGATGGGCGAAGGTCCGTTTACTGTTTTTGCCCCAACAAATGCCGCGTTTGAGGCACTTCCCGCAGGCACAGTCGAAACCCTGCTCAAGCCCGAGAACAAGGATACGCTGACCACAATCCTGACTTGTCACGTGGTTGCGGCCAACGCGATGTCAGACGCCATCATGGGCATGATCGCCGCCGACAATGGCGCGCACCCTGTTGCAACCGTGGGCGGTTGTACGTTGAACGCGCAGATGGACGGCGACAACATCACGCTTACCGATGAAAACGGCAATGTGGCAACCGTCACGATCGCGGATGTAAAGCAGTCAAACGGTGTGATCCACGTCATTGATGGCGTGTTGTTGCCAAAGCAATAAGTTCAGCATCGCCTGATATCAGGCTTACGAATTTGCCCCTCGGACTTTACAGGTTCGGGGGGCAAATTCATCTCACACGGTTAATGCGCAGGCGCAGTCACCGCATCCAGCAAACTGCGCCCGCCATCAATGGTCATAATCTCGCCCGTCATGAACCCGGAACTATCCGCCGCAAGAAACTGCACCGCGTCGCATAATTCGGTTGGCGCTGCGATCCGTCCAAGCGGCGTATGCCTGCGGATATCGTCGCGCCATTCACGGTTGTCCGCCACAGACAGCCTGAGGGACGCGCTCATCACCGATCCGAACGATATGGCGTTTACCCGTATCCGGTGCGGTGCCAACGACAGCGCCATCGACCGCGTCATCTGCTGAATGGCGGCGGATGCGATGGAATAACCCATCAGCTCCGGCTGGATTTGACGCGCCGCGATTGAACTCAAGTTGATGATCGACCCGATTTGGCCTTCGGGTTGATCCTCGGCGCGCTTCATCATCCGTTTGGCAACCATCTGCGACAATTGCAGGGCGGTCATCAGGTTCTGGTCCAGCAATGTGGATACCGATGTGTCCTCGATATCCAGCGCGTCAGTGACCAGCAATTGCCGCGACGCATTGACCAGAATATCCACCTCCTCAAAAGCATCTATGGTGGCCGAAATCAGGTTGGCAAGCGTCAGGCGTTGCCGCAGATCGCCTGAAAATGTCCGGATGTTGCCATCTTCGGGCGCATCCCCGAACTCCTCTGCCAGTTGCTTTTCGTTGGCATCGGCGCACATGACGTTGGCACCCTGATCCGCCAGATGCCGCGCAATCGCCAGACCAATGCCAGCCGCAGCACCGGTCACAATCGCCGTTTTGCCAGTTATTGAAAAAGACATAATTGATCCCTTTGGGGTCTGAAAACCAAGCCCTAAGACTTACGCGCCCGTGTGGGCCGGGCCGCATGAAACAGCTTGAACCGCGCGTCGCCACCGATCTCTTCGACAAACGCAAACCGCTTCTTCAACTCGGCTTCATACGGCAAATGACGGTTTGCCACCATCCATAGATCACCCTGCCCCGACAATATCCGCGCAGCCGTGGCGACAAAGGCCTGACCGATCTGCGGCTCTGCCGCGCGTCCGGTATGAAACGGCGGGTTCATTACAACGGCATCCATCCGGTGCGGTGGCTGCCATGTTGTGACATCTTCCCAATGAAACTTGGCGCGATCATCAACCACATTATGGCGCGCGCATTCCAATGCCATATGCCCGGCCTCAACCAGATGCAGGGTCTGCACTTTCGGTTTGGCCAGAATATGAGCTGACAAAAATCCCCAGCCCGCCCCAAGGTCGGCCACTTCACCCGACAGTTTCTCGGGCAGGGCATCCACCAACAATGCCGACGCCAGATCGACACCATCCGCCGAAAACACGCCCGGCGCAGTCCAGAAACCGCCATCTGTCTGTGACGGTGCCGCGACCCAATCCGCAAAACACTCGGCCGCGGGCGCAGATATCCAGAACAGCTTGCCATGTGCTTTTGATATCGGTCCCTGCACCGTCACGCGCTTGCGCATTTCGCGCAGGATCGAATCCACTCCATCGGTCTTTTGACCATCTACCACGACAAACCCGTCACTGACCGCACAGGCCTGCGCAATCAGCGCACGCGCCTCGACCTTGGAACGCGGCAACGACACGATGGCAGCGCCGTAGCGGTCAGTGATGGCATGTGCGACGTCATATCCTCGACCGGCCCACGCATCGTAAGATGGTTTGAAATCATGGATGATATGGCACCGGTCAACGGGCAACCCATCCAGATCGGCATCGACAGGTGGCTGGAAAACAGCGATGCGCCCTGCGTCAGGCAGATCAAGCCCGGCGTCCAAAGCCAGCTGCAAACGCGCATCAATCACGCGCTATTCTTCTTTTTCCATGGTACATTGCAACGGATGTTGATGGCGGCGCGCAAAATCCATCACCTGTGCCACTTTGGTCTCTGCAATCTCGTGACTGAACACGCCAACCACAGCCAGACCCTTTTTGTGCACCGTCAACATGATCTCGAACGATTGTGCATGGTTCAGGCCAAAAAACCGCTCCAGCACATGCACAACAAATTCCATCGGCGTGAAATCATCATTGAGCAGCAGCACCTTATACAGCGGTGGCCGCTTGGTCTTGGGCTTTGTCTTGGTCAACAGATCGGTTTGATCGTCGTCGTCCCGTCCGCCCGCCATCATGATATCGTCAAGGTGCATTGCTGCTCCGGATGTAGAAAAAGAATATTATGTGAGTCGCTTGACGCTTTATATAACCTTCTGAGAGATTTAGAAAAGAGGCACGCTCAAGATGTCGCGACACCTGACCACAATCGGCTTCGATGCCGATGATACGCTTTGGCACAATGAACGCTTCTTTGCACTGACCCAGGATCACTTTGCAGACCTGTTGGCCGACCATACCGAAAAGGGCCATCTGATGGAACGTCTGCTGGCATCAGAGCGGCGAAATTTACCGCATTATGGCTTTGGTATCAAAGGCTTTACCCTGTCGATGATCGAGACCGCGCTAGAGGTAACAGATGGCCGTGTGCCTGCCACTGTGATTTCCGAAATACTGGCGGCAGGGCGCGAAATGCTCTCGCATCCCATCGAACTTTTGCCCCACGTCACCGCAACACTCGAGACATTGAAAAACGATTTCACGCTTGTCCTGATCACCAAAGGCGATCTGCTGGATCAGGAACGCAAGGTGGCGCAATCAGGTCTGCGCGAGATGTTTGATGCCGTCGAAATCGTGTCCCGAAAATCCCGTGCCGAATACATCGATATTTTTGCACGGCACGGCGATGGCGCGCAGCAGGCTTTGATGGCCGGAAACTCCATGGCCTCGGATGTCTTGCCGATGATTGCGGCGGGAGGATGGGGTGTTTTTGTACCGCATGGCCTGACCTGGGCTATTGAAGACGGCACCGCACCGACGACACATCCCAGATTTGCCGAGCTTGAAAACCTCGGGGATCTGACTGCTTTGATTGAAGCGATTCAGGCAGGTAAAACAACCAGGTGAATCGTGGCAAAGCGCGCCCAGATATTGCCACAATCCTGCCACATTACCCCCTATGGTAGGTTGGCCGATTTCACCCCCTATATCTGGATGCAGCTCTCCGCTCATTTTGGCTAATTCCTTTGATTCAAAGGGTTTATCGAAAATACGACTTATGTTAGTCTGATGGTAATCAAAAATATGGCCACTCGAGAAAATCGAGGGTCCGAGGCAGATAAAAGGCAGACTAACATGAAGGCTCGGCGCTTAAAGCCGGCCCATTTGGGCCTATTTTTCATCGCGGCATTCTGGCTGTTGGTGGTTGTCCCGCTCAGCGCGATGGCGGCACCCTACGCGGCTTACGTGATCGACGCGCGCAGCGGTAAAGAGATCCATTCCCAAAATGCGGACACCCGTTTGCACCCTGCCTCCCTGACCAAAATGATGACGTTATATATCGCGTTCGAAGCCATTGAACGGGGCGAAATTTCTTTGGACAAACAAGTCACGATTTCGCAGAACGCTGCATCCGAAGAACCCAGCAAACTGGGTTTGCGCGCAGGCCAGAAAATAGCCCTGCGCTATCTTATCCGTGCCGCTGCGGTAAAATCTGCCAATGATGCGGCCACCGCCATTGGCGAGGCGATCGAAGGGTCAGAGGCTGCATTTGCCCGCCGCATGAACCGCACTGCCACCGCTTTGGGCATGACACGCTCTACCTTCAAAAACGCACACGGACTCACCGAGACGGGCCATCTGTCAACGGCCCATGACATGACTATCATGGGGCGTCATCTGCTGTACGATTATCCGCAATACTACAATCTGTTCTCGCGCATCACAACGGATGCCGGTGTGCGACAGGTCTCGCACACCAACCGTCGTTTTCTGGGGTCTTACAAAGGTGCGGACGGCATAAAAACCGGCTACACGCGTGCGGCCGGCTTCAACCTGACCGCCTCTGCCGAGCGGGGCAACGAACGCATCATCGTGACCGTCTTTGGCGGTCAGTCCACAGCATCCCGTAACGCCAAGGTGGCCGAATTGATGGATCTGGGCTTCCGCCGCGCACCCTCGGGCGCACCGGTTCGTAAACCTGCCGCACCGGTCTATGCCGATGTCGAAACCACAACAGATGTGGTTCCGGGTTCGACACCGGGCGGGGCAGGTAAAACAATCCGGCTGGTCGGCGCTGTAAAGACATCCATGCGCCCGCAATTGCGCCCCGCGCCCGAACAACAACTCGTTGTCGTGGCCACCGCAGAACAGCCCGACGCAACCAGCCCGATATCGAACGCAGACATTACCGCCGCCCTGCAAGAAGCGGTCAAGACACCCATCCCGCCGGCACAGGCCCCGCCCGCTCAGGCACCTGCAACTCAAGCGCCCGTCGCACAGGCACCCGTCGCACAGGCAGCGGTCACTTTGGCATCTGCCAGTGCAACCTTGCGCCCGACAGTGCGACCAAAAGAAGACGCTCCCGTTCGGGTCAAAAAAGAACCTGCCGAACAAGAGGTGGTCACACGGGTATCCACATCGGGCGGGCGGCATTGGGGTGTGAACATTGGGCGCTATCCCAGCCGGTTCGCAGCTGAAAAGGTTCTGCTGACCACGGCATTGACCGAAATGTCATCCCTGGACGGCACCCTGCGCAAAGTGGTGCAAAGACCGCAGGGATTTGACGCAAACTTTCTTGGTATGACCCGCGAAAGCGCCGATCTGGCCTGTAGACGTCTGGCCGCGCGCAATGTGCAGTGCTTTATGATCGGGCCGGGCTAAGCACGACTGGTCGCTTCAGTGCCCTCGCTCCTGATCCATTTGACAAAACTCTTGAGGACGGGTCGCATCACGCCGGGGCGCGTCACAATATGATACCCCATGCCGGGTTTGACTTCGGTCTCAATCACCCGCAGACGGCCCGCCGCAATATCACGCTCAACAAATGCACGCACGGTTACGGCCACCCCCTGCCCGTCGCGCGCGCCATCCAGCAACAGGTTGCCCGGCACTTGGGTAAACCCGCGACCCAGCTTGCGCTTGACCCCGTGTTGCGCCAGCCAGCGATCCGCCTCAGATGTGCCGAACTCTTCGAGCCATGGATAGTCAATCAGCGCATCCAAACTCGGCAAATCCCCTGTCCCCACCAATGCGGGTGCCGCGACCACAACCATGGGCGAGCTGAGCAATAATTCCGCGTCCAGACCCTGCCAATTTCCATCACCATAGCGGATCGCAAGGTCGATTCCGGCGGGTGAAAGCGTGACAACCGCAGGCGTCGGGTTCAGCATCAGATCGACTTCCGGATGGAGCGCACGGAATTTTGGCAGACGCGGCATCAACCAAGATGCGGCAAATGTAGGCGTGGTGGACACCTGCAAAGGCCGCGCATCACTTGCGCCCGTGATCAGACGCACCGTATCGATCATCGCGCCAAAACCACTGTGCAGGGTATTGGCCAGTTCTTCGCCCTGCACGGTAAGCGTCATCGCCCGCCCATCGCGATTCAAAAGAGCCACATCCAAATGCATCTCAAGACTGCGCAATTGCTGGCTGATGGCCGCGTGACTGACGCCCAGCGCATCACCCGCTGCCACCACACTGCCCGTTTCAGCAAAGGCCGCGAACGATCGCAGCGCCGTCAACGGGGGAAGGTCGCGCCATTCCATATTAAATCTTACCTTACATAACTAGAATTTCAATGACTCGCAGCTTTGCGCATATCAAAGGTAAATCAAAGCATGAAGTTGAAATCAGGAGATCAAGACATGTTATATTTATATGCTCAGACACTCATGACCGCGACACGTAGCGGATGCGTCTGTCTGCGTGATGTTACCCCGGTATCAGCAGAAAAACGCTCGAATTGGTTCTCGCGCCGCAAGGTCCGCTGCATAGATCCCGCCAAGTTGTGAGTATCGCCATGAACGCCTCCCCAACCCGCGCATTGATCTTGGTCGACATTCAAAACGACTATTTCACCGGCGGGCTTTGGCCCGTCGATGAGATGGACAAAGTTGCACAATCCGCTGCCGATGTACTGGCGCAAGCCCGCCAGCGCGGTGATCTGGTGATCCATATCCGTCACGAGGCCATCAGTGGCAGTGCCGCGTTTTTCCGGCCCGGCACACCCGGTGCAGACATTCACTCCAGTGTCGCACCGATCAGGGATGAGGCGGTCATTCTGAAACATCGCCCGAACAGTTTTCATGAAACCGACCTGCACGAACGCTTGCAATCGGCTGGCATCAAAGAGATCACGATCATCGGTGCAATGAGCCAGATGTGCATCGACGCCACCGCCCGCGCCGCGCGTGATCTGGGTTACGATGTGACATTGGTGGCGGACGCCTGCGGGGCAAAGGCGATGGAATTCGGCGGCACGTCCCTGACTGCCAAACAGGTTCAAGCCGCGTTCCTTGGGGCCTTGGCAATGTCGTATGCAAAGGTGATCTAAGGTACACCGAACTTCGTCACGGGCGTGCAGGGGGCCTCAGGTCGTCGCCTGCAACAACGTCCGCGTATATTCGGACTGCGGATTGTCATACAGATCACCTGCCAATCCGTATTCCACAACGTCGCCACGCTTCATCACCATGACCTTGTGCGACATCGCGCGTACAACTTTCAGATCGTGGCTGATGAACAGATAGGCCAGCCCGTATTTCACCTGCAAATCACGCAGCAATTCGACGATCTGGACCTGCACCGTCATGTCCAGCGCCGATGTGGGTTCATCCAGCACCAGCAACTTGGGGCGCAGCACCATCGCGCGGGCAATCGCAATCCGCTGGCGTTGACCACCGGAAAATTCATGCGGATAACGGTCCATCGTGGCCGGGTCGAGGCCGACTTCGATCATCACCTCATGGACCAATGTGCGCTGATCTTCACCCGCCCTGATCCCGTGAATCCCCAGCCCTTCGGCGATAATCTGGAAACAGGTCATGCGCGGCGACAGTGACCCGAACGGGTCTTGAAACACAATCTGCATTTCCGAGCGTAACCGCCGTAATTCGCGCGTCGACCATTTGCGCACATCCTGCCCCTTGAAGGTGATCGCGCCCTCGGACGTAATCAGCCGCATGATCGCCAGCGCCAGCGTGGTCTTGCCCGACCCGCTTTCGCCGACAATGCCAAGCGTCTCGCCCGCGCGCACCGACAGGCTCGCATCATTGACCGCTTTGACATGCCCCACCGTCCGGCGCAGCAATCCTTGCTGGATGGGAAACCACACCTTGAGATGTTCAGTACTGACAATTTCCTCTGCATCATCGGGCACAGGGTCGGGATGGCCCGTTGCCTCGGCGCTCAACAGTTTGATCGTGTAGGGATGTTGTGGATTATCGAAAATCTGTGCGGTTGGCCCCTGCTCCACAATCTCGCCCTGCTGCATCACACAGACCCGGTCTGCGATGCGTCGCACGATGCCAAGGTCGTGGGTGATGAACAACAACCCCATCCCCTCGCTGTCCTTGAGGTCTTTGAGCAAATCCAAAATCTGCGCCTGAATGGTCACGTCCAACGCCGTTGTCGGCTCGTCCGCGATCAGCACGTCAGGCTTGTTCGCCAGCGCCATCGCGATCATCACCCGTTGACGCTGCCCACCGGACAACTGATGCGGATAAGCCCCCAGACGGCTCTCGGCGTCATTGATCCCGACCTTGTCCATCAATTCCAGAATACGCCCACGCGCCTGCGCTCCGACAACCCCCTGATGCAGCGCCAGCGATTCCGCCAGCTGCTTTTCAATCGTGTGCAACGGGTTAAGCGAGGTCATCGGCTCTTGAAAAATAAAGCTGATGTCATTGCCCCGCACCTTGCGCAACAACGCATCATCCGCGCCGATCATCTGCTGACCTTCATAGGTCACGGACCCGCTGACTTCGGCACTATCGCCCAGCAGAGACACGGTGGACAGCGCCGATACCGACTTGCCCGACCCGCTTTCACCGACCAGTGCGACCGTCTCGCCCCGCTCAACCGTAAAGCTGACACCGCGCACCGCATGGGTCAGCTTACCGTCTTGGCGGAAACTTACGGTGAGGTCTTTGACGTCCAAAAGCGCAGTCAATTAAATGTCTTTCTAGGATCGAACGCATCGCGGATGCCCTCAAATATGAACACCAGAAGCGACAGCATGATCGCAAAGGTAAAGAACGCCGTGAACGCCAACCAAGGTGCTTGCAGGTTCTGTTTCGCCTGCAAGGTCAACTCGCCCAAGCTTGGCGCAGACGACGGCAATCCGAACCCGAGGAAATCCAGTATCGCCAAAGTACTGATCGTGCCCGTGATGATAAACGGCAACATCGTCAGCGTCGCCACCATGGCATTGGGCAGCATGTGCCGGAACATGATGGTGATGTTGCTTACGCCAAGCGCCCGCGCCGCCCGCACATATTCAAGGTTGCGCGCCCGCAGAAATTCGGCACGCACCACACCCACAAGCGATGTCCAACTGAACAGCACCAGCAATATGACCAGCAGCCAGAAACTGCGCCCCAGTATCGCGAACATGATGATGATCACATAAAGGCTGGGGGTAGATGACCAAATCTCGATGATCCGCTGGAAAATCAAATCGGTCCAGCCGCCAAAGAACCCCTGCACTGCGCCCGCAATCACCCCGATGATCGATGCCAACCCCGTCACGATCAGCGTGAACAATATTGACAGCCGGAACCCGTGAATGACCCGCGCCAGAACATCGCGTTTTGTGCCATCGGTGCCCAGCCAATTCTGTTCATTGGGCGGCAGCGGGGCTGCGCCGGGGCGGTCAACGGCGGTGTTGAACGAATAGGGAATGATCGGCCAGATCGACCAGCCCTTTTCGATCTGCACGCCGTCAATCACACCGTCTTGTGCGTCCTCAAGGAACGCCTTGGGATCATCAAAACAATCTTCCAATCCCCCCGTGGCGATCAAACATTTTACTTCCGGATCGCGGTACACGGCCTCGGTCTGGAAATCACCACCAAAGGCGGTCTCGGGATAGAAGTTGAAAATCGGTGTAAAGTATTCGCCGCGATAATTCACCAAGATCGGTTTGTCATTGGCCACAAATTCCGCAAACAGCGAAATCCCGAACAGCACCGCAAATATCCACATCGACCAATAAGCGCGCCGGTTGCGGGTGAAATTACGCCAGCGGCGTCGGTTAAGCGGGGAAAGTGCCATATTCAGCCTTCCCGCTTTTCAAAATCAATGCGCGGATCAACCAGCACATACATCAGATCCGACAGGATTCCGACCACCAAGCCAATCAGACCAAAGATAAACAGCGTCCCGAACACGATCGGATAATCCCGCGCCACCGCCGCCTCGAACCCGAGCCGTCCCAGACCGTCCAGCGAAAATATAGTCTCGATGATCAGCGAGCCGCCAAAGAACACACCGATGAACACCGCCGGAAAACCCGCAATCACGATTAGCATCGCGTTGCGGAACACATGGCCATAAAGCACCGACCGCTCTGACAACCCCTTGGCCCGCGCGGTCATGACATAGTGTTTCTTGATCTCATCCAGAAAGCTGTTCTTGGTCAGCAAGGTCAGCGTCGCAAAGGCCGAAATCGTCGATGCCAGTACAGGTAACGCAATATGCCAGAAATAATCAGCCACTTTGCCCAACGGGCTTAGGCTGTCCCAATTATCCGACGTCAGGCCGCGCAGCGGAAAAATCTGCCAATACGACCCACCCGCGAACAGCACCAGCAACAGAATGGCGAACAAAAACCCCGGTATCGCATAGGCCGCAATAATCGCCCCCGACGTCCACGTATCAAACCGCGACCCGTCGCGCACCGCCTTGGCAATGCCCAGCGGGATCGAAATGATATAGGCAATCAACGTCGACCAAAGCCCCAGCGTGATCGACACCGGCAGCTTTTCTTTGATCAACTCAATCACACTGATCGACCTGAAATAGCTTTCGCCAAAATCAAAGCGCATATAGTTCCACATCATGTTGAAAAACCGCTCTACAGGTGGTTTGTCGAACCCGAATTCCTTTTCCAGTTCCGCGATAAATTCGGGCGGCAGGCCCCGCGCCCCGATGTAGGTACTGTCAGAACCGCGCGCCAGATCGTCCGTCACCCCCGCATCGTTGTTCCCGCCGGCAAACCCGCCAAACACATCACCGCCACCCTGAATACGCGCAATCGCCTGTTCCACAGGGCCGCCCGGCACAAATTGCACCAGTGCAAAGTTGATCAGCATGATCCCGATCAATGTCGGAATAATCAGCAACAACCGCCGAAGGATATATGCGCCCATGGGTTTGGTTTACCGCAACGCGCCGGCAGAGCGTAATTTCGCCGCGTTGTCCGCATTATACCACCAGAAATCGAGGTATCCCAAGGCATAGGGTGGAATAACCGCGGGGTGTTCGTATTGGTTGTAATAGGCAACCCAATGGCTGTCCTTGTACCATACGGGAATCATGAAAAACGCATCCCGCAACGCACGGTCCAGTGCCATGATGGCTGCGGCTTCCTCCTCGCGCGTGGTGGCGTTCAAAGACGCATCAATGATCGCATCCACCAAAGGACTGGCAAGACCCGCAGGGTTGAACAGCGAAAATTCTGCCGCCTCGGACCCGTAATACTGGGCCAGACCTGTGCCTGTACCAAGAAAGGCCGCATAGCTGTCAAACACCAGATCATAGTCACGGTCACGCGACCGCGCGGTATATTGCGAGCCGTCCACTTTCTCAAGCTCCGCCTCGATCCCGAACGCCTGTAGGTTGGATACAAAATTCTCGACTACCGCCGTTGTGGTCGGAGAGCTTGCTGAATCAAACAAGAAATTCAGGCGCAAAACCTCGCCTTTGTCATTCACCCGCTTGCCGTTTTCGACAACCCAACCCGCATCTTCCAGCAGCTTGGCAGCGGTACGTGAATTATCACGGTCCAGCAACCGACCGGCCCGTGAGGTGTGCGGCATCCGCGGTTCTTGTGTCAGCATTTCAGGCGGCACCAGATCGCCAAGGCTTGTCAGCAGTTCAAGCTCGGCACCGGTTGGCACGCCGACCGCCATCATCGGTGTGTCTTGGGTAAATGATGCGCGCTGTTCGAACAGCCCGTATTGCAAAGACTCGTTGGTCCACTCAAAATTGAACGCAAGGGCAACCGCCTCGCGGACGCGCTTATCCTTGAACACGTCACGTCCGAGATTGAACACAATGCCCGACGGTGTTGCGGGTGCCCCATCGGGGATTTCTTCGGTAACGACATAGCCTTCCTGTACTTTGGGAAAGTCATAGCCCGCCGCCCACTTTTTTGAATCGCCCTCGTTACGGAAGGTGTATTCACCCGCTTTGAACGCCTCGAATGAGGCCGTATCATCGCTGAAAATCTCCAGCCGGATGCGGTCAAAGTTATTGCGCCCCTTATTGATCGGCAGGTCATTGCCCCAATAATCGGGGTTACGCTCCAGCACGATGCGGCGGCTTAAGTCATTCGACTTGACGACATAGGCACCAGACCCGGGAGGGCCCTCGATCCATGAATCTTTCAGGCCGTTACCGGTTTTCTCAAACCACGCTTTTGGCCATGCAGGCACACCGCCCACCTGTTCGATCATACTGCGCCGGGACATACCGTCCGCGAAATAGAACTTGATGGTGTAATCGTCGATAACCTCGACTTTGGGGATACGTTTGCGCACAGCATCGGCATAAGACTTCAATCCCTCATCCAGCAACAGGTTGTGCGAAAATTCGATGTCATGTGCCGTCACCGGCGTCCCGTCCGAAAACCGCGCCTCGGGCCGCATGTGGAAAATCACCCATGATTTGTCCTCGGGATATTCGAGCGTCTCGCACAGCAGGCAATAAGCCTCGCTATAGACATCCGAAGGCAGGCTTTCGTTGCTGGGTGCCTCGCCGAGCAAACTCTCGAAGCCAAAGATCGAAAACAGATGCGCGCGGCCTTTGCCGCTGTACGGATTCATCGAATCAAGCGACCCGACAAAGGCGATCGAAATCTCGCCGCCTTTGGGTGCGTCCGGATTCACATAGTTGAAATGCGGATAATCGACCGGATAGGTCAGATCGCCATAAAAGGAATACCCATGGCTCAGGGTGATCTTGTCTTCCTCCGAGCGCGCCGTACCCGCCCAGACCACGGCAACACCCAAAACCAGAAACGCAGTCCATAGTCCCCTAATATTCTTCTTCAACGTAAGGGTCGCGGCACGGGTCTGTGGTTTTGTCATCTGGCAAATCCTTTTTATCTCGTTGTGCAGAATATATCGTCTCGATCTAGGCTACTGGTGCAGGGACCATTGGTGCAAGTTGCGATTATGTAATCTGGGCGCAATCCCCATCACTCCCTCGTTATATCGCAGTCAGATACACAAAAGGCCGCCCCCGACAGGAACGGCCCTCGCGTCCCCGAAGGGGTCACATCAATTGTCGATGCTGTCGAGATAGGCAATCACGTTCACCCGCTCGTCGCTCTTTTTCAGACCGGCAAAGCCCATCGACGTACCGGGTGCATAGCCGCGCGGGTTTTCCAGAAAGCTGTAGAGGTTCTCGGGGGTCCAGACATCCGCAACCTGCTCCAAAGCACCGGAATACCCGAACCCTTCGACTGCATCCACTTCACGCCCCACAACACCATACAAATACGGCCCAACCGCATTCACGCCCTGCTCAACCTTGTGGCACGCGCTGCATTTCTTGAACACCTGCTCGCCTTTGCCGATATCCGCAGACGCCAGCGCCGCGACCAGATCAATCTCTTCTTCCGGCTCGGCGTCCCCACCGGCATCGGCCACTTCGATCACATAAGACGGCTCGCCATGCGCCTCGGCATGATACATTTCTTCGGCGGCCCATTTGCCCAGCAATAGGACCAAAAAGGCCCCGAACAGGCCAGAGGCAATTTTGGTGATGGTCATCGTGTCGAACATGGGGCTAGGTCCAGTACTTGGTATTTTGCATATTTCACAGCGTTACTATTGCTTTCCCTCGGCGCGGGCAAGGTGTAGTTACCGCGACCAATTGCCCGAGTGCTGAATTTTATCCAAGGAACGCCGTGATGAACGCCCAAACCACCCCCCGCATCGCCTTTCAGGGGGCCTTGGGTGCCTACAGCCACGAGGCCTGCCTGCAAGCCCGTCCCGATATGATTCCCGTCCCTTGCACCACCTTCGAAGGCGTCATTCGCGCCGTCCGCGAGTGCCGCGCCGACCTTGCCATGCTGCCCGTTGAAAACACCACCTATGGCCGCGTTGCCGACATTCACCGCCTGCTGCCCGAAAGCGGTCTGCACATCATCGGCGAGGCGTTTGTGCGTGTGCGCATCGCCCTGATGGCACGGCCCGGCGTAGCATTGGCGGACGTCAAACACGTCCGCGCGCATCTGGTCCTGCTACCGCAAGCCCGCAGTTTCCTTGAGGCACATGGCATCACATCCGAGGCCGCCGCCGACAGCGCCGGGGCTGCCGCTGAACTGGCTGAAACATCTGGCTCCACCGACGGAGTCCTCGCCAGCGAAGTCGCCGCCGACATTCACGGATTGCAGGTTCTGGCCCGCGACATCGAAGACCTCGACCACAACACCACGCGGTTCCTGCTGATGTCGCCCGACATTGACGAGACCCGCCGCGGCCCTAAAATGCTGACCACCTTCGTTTTCGAAGTCCGCAACATCCCCGCCGCCTTGTACAAAGCCATGGGCGGTTTCGCGACCAACGGCGTAAACATGACCAAGCTGGAAAGCTACATGGTGGGCGGGTCGTTCACCGCGACACAGTTTTATGCAGATATTGAAGGGCATCCCGAAGACCCCGCCGTCGCGCGCGCACTGGAGGAGCTGGGGTATTTCACGAATATGCTGGAAGTGCTTGGGGTGTATCCGGCGAGTGAGGGGCGGGGGTGAGCAAATATGAACGTTCACTAACGTCCACTACTTTAATCCCTTACTTTGAAATAACAGTGACGCCAACGTACTCAATCCGCTCGTGAGAATTAAAAAAAACGGAGACTGATAAGTGCTTGCCAAACCAACCTCTGATTCTCCGATAGAAATCTGATATTTCCGTGGATATTGCCGTTTCTTCGTTCATCATTGCGTTTACAGAGAGAACCGCCTTGTCCATTGCTCTAGGAGGACCGTCTCGGGGAGATCTTGTTGTTTCCAATCTGATAGAAAAGCCAACACTCTCCATCCATGACTTTGTTACCTGATTACTTGAGAAACTGTTGAATAGGCGGAAAAAGCAAACTTCCAAATCTTCTGACGATCTCATTTCAGTCCAGTCAAATTCATAAGTCTGGTTTGGCGAATTATTAGTTTCGGCAACTCTTAGGCAGTCCTCTACAGTTTGAAATTTTTCCAATGACTTTGAAAAGCTCTCGTACCTTGGATGGGCAGTATCAACAATTTCGCCATAGAAAAGAAACGGATCACTTGATTGGTTTGAGAACTTCTGAAGAATAAAGTCACATCCATTAATGAGTATCCCGCAGGATAGTGATGCAACGCCATTTTTGTTTTGTTGAGCTTCGGCAATTCCGACGTTGAGCATTACTTGTAAAAGACACGCAAAGACGAACATTGAAATTTTAATTTTTCTATTCATCCAGCTAAGGTCGCTCAGTTATGCAAAACTTACGTGACTGACACGTTAAGGTAGAACTTCATAGCCTACAATCCCATTTGCCTGCTAGGCTCAGAACCCTAAGAGTGGTTGAAGTCGCTATATCTTCGCGATTCACCCCTCCCAAACCGACGACGAAGAATATGAAATCCAACCCGCAAACTCTCGTTATGAATGAGGGAGCCTCGGGGAGGGAGGTCATGCTTAGTCTCGATCCAATTGTCTGGTTTGTTGAGATCGGAGCCATTTGATTAATAGGAGAGCTTTAAGGTTCGCAAAAACCCTCGTTTGTGAAACAGCACAATCTTTACCTCGTTTCACGTCACTAAAACCCTGCTCAAACCCAAATCAATTTGTCGAACGTTTTTGCATCTTAGGTCGAAACCGCCAATCACCGAAATGCCACGATTCCAGCGTTTCCGACCAACAATACTCCCCCCTCAAACCATCCTCCCATACCGCTCTTCCATCCCCTTCGCATATTCCGCCACCCGCACCTTGTACTTCTTCGTCAAGGATGCCTTGGCCAGCTTCATCGACTGCACCAGCAACCGCGCCGACAACGTCAGCGGCTTGACCTCCAACTCCACGTTCAGCCGTGTGCGGCTGCGCGACAGCGCCATCAGCTCAAAACCCATCTGACCGATCAGGCCCGGTGATGTGCTTTCCAAAACCATATCGTTGGGCCGATCAAACGTGACCATCTCGATCTGCAATTCGCGGCGTTTGCCACGCATCTCGAACACCGCGTTCCACATCATCCCGACGCCGGGCACCGCCAATTGATCTACGCGCTGTACCTCGGCACCGCGCCGCATCGCGGACCGTTCAAAGGCTTCGAAATCGCACAACATTGCAAATACCGCATCAATCGGTGCCTCGATGTCTTCCTTGGTCGAAAATTTCATTTACCTGCCTCTTTCGCTGCTGTTCGCCCAGCTGTCATTTGGATGCACTTTAGCGCATATTAACCTTTTGTTAACCATCCTTGCGTCATTCCAACGCATCCGCAAGCCAATTTTCTAGTAAAAAGTGTGCAATCGCACCCTTTCTAGCGGGCAGTATCTTGGCATGAGTCCCCGCAAACACCTCCATCATTTCTTCGCGGTTCACCCACAGCGCGTCTTCAATCTCGACCGGATCCACCGTGATATCGGTACTTGTCGCCACTCCCTTGCACCCAAACATGAGCGATGCCGGAAACGGCCAGGGCTGACTGGAAAGATAGGTAACGGTTCCGACCTGCACGCCCGCCTCTTCAAACACTTCACGCCGCACCGCCGCCTCAAGCGTTTCGCCGGGTTCCACAAACCCCGCCAGCAGCGAATACATCCCCTCGGGCCAGCCCGGAGACCGCCCCATCAACACAGAATTATCATGGGTGATCAACATGATCACCACCGGATCGGTGCGCGGGAAATGCCCCGCCCCACACGCCGGACAGGTCCGCTGCCACCCCGCCTGCGTGATATGTGTAGCGACGCCGCAGCGCGCACAAAAGCCATGTGTCAGATGCCAGCCCAATATTGCCTTGCCCGTCGCCGCCAGTTCGGCATCACGGACATCCAGCCAGGTCATAACCCGGCGCAGTTCTGCAAAAACCATCGTGTCGGGCAGCAACGGATGCTGTTGCTCTGAGGGGTCCAGAAACCCGCCCAGGGCCGTCTCATCCAACGCCTCTGGCGACCAACCGGATATATCGAACGCAAACCGCGCTGCGCCATCCTCGCGGCCCAGCAAAATCGGCTGTTCCGTAGCCTCCAGCAAGACCGGATGTTCCATCGGCAATCGCACCAAGGTAGCGGGCCGTTCAGGCGCGATCAGCGGCTTGCCGCGCCAGAAAAGCACCGCCCGCGCCGCCGGATCAGCGCGCGCCACCGCGACCGCACCCGGATCACAGCGCATTTCGCCCGCACGGTCCAACGCCGATCCTCCAAACGTAACTTGTTCTGCGTGCTTCATGCGGGCCCTCGAATTTTGCGGCTTTTAATGCGCCGATTTCACGCAACGGACACGAGGATCGGGACAAACGCAAGCCCAACGGCCCCCTTGCACCTTATGGTGTGATCTGTTCGTGTTAACACAATCAAAAGATGATTGGCATTTTCACCGGACGAGACCGACTTTGAGCAGATCACTCTCATGACACGTCGCAAGATCACCGCAGCACACGAGGTTGAGCCGGAAGTGGTGCAACTGCGGGTACTGGCGACCACCGACATCCATATGCACTTGCTGGGCCACAATTACGTGACGGACCAGCCCACCGGCACAAATGGTCTTGCGGGCATCGCTACGCTTGTCAAACAGGCCCGCGCCGAAGCACTGGCCTCAGGTTCCGCCTGCGTATTGCTCGACAACGGCGACGTGATCCAAGGCACGATCATCGGCGATATGTTTGCGTCCCGTCCCGTCACACCTGCACATCCGCTTGTGTTATGCCTCAATGCGCTGCGCTATGATGCGATTGGTCTGGGCAATCACGACCTCGATTTCGGCCTGCCCTATCTGGGCCAGATATCGCGCCAGCTTGACATGCCCATGGTCAGCACAAACCTTGACCTACAGGGCGATCATGCCATTAAAAGCACTGCATTGATCCATTGCGATCAGCCGAAACCGGACGGCACCAACCGCCTAGTACGCGTCGGCATCCTGTCGCTTTTGCCCGCCAAAACCGCAATCTGGAACCGGCATGTACTTGAAGGCCACGCCAGTCTTTTACCCTCACTCCCCTGTTTGCAAGCCGCTATTGCCGACCTGAAAACACGTGGTGCGCAGGTGATTATCCTTCTGGCGCATTTGGGTATTGGCGGGGAGGGCACGGACACCGACGAAAATGCGCTGACCTATGCACAAATCCCCGGTATTGATGCCATTGTCGCGGGCCACACCCACAGACGGTTTCCCGAAGGCGATCACACTGACCTCGCCCAAGTGGACCTCGTCCAAGTCGACCCCGACCGCGCCACAATCGCGCAGCGTCCTTGCGTCATGCCGGGCAGCGCCGCATCGGATCTGGCGGTGCTGGACCTGACGCTCTCGCAGGATCACAACGGCCGCTGGTCGGTTTTGAACCACACCGGCGCTTTGCGGTCCAACACGACAAAAACCAAACCGGACGCAGACATCACAGCGCTCTGCGCGCCGGCGCACATCGCAGCCCGCACCTATCTGTCACACCCCGTTGGCCACACGCCAGTGACACTGCACAACTACTTTTCCCTGATTATGCCGACGCCCATCGCCGCCCTGACCGCGCGCGCAAAAGCACAGGTGGTCCGTAACGCGCTTGCCGCAACCGATGACGCAAACACTCCCCTTCTTGCATCTGTTGCCGCACATACCGCAGGCGGCCGGGGCGGGCCGGACAATTACGTATGTATAGCCCGAGGCAGTGTGTTGCGGAGGCACATCGCGGGGCTCAGCCCCTTTGCCAACCAGATCTGGGCCGTCCGAATGACAGGTGCCGACCTGTTGGCAATGCTGGAAAACACTGCGCGTATATTTCAGACGCTTCTGCCGGACCAACCGGACCAGCAGCTGATAAGTCCGTCGGTTCCCGCCTTCAATTTCGACACAGTTTTTGGCGTCGAATATCTGATCGACCCGACAAAACCACCCGGCGTGCGGATATCGCACCTGACACATCAGGGTCGCCCCATAGCCCCCGATGATCCCTTCATCCTCGCCACCAACCAGTTCCGGGCGGCGGGCGGTGGCGGCATGCCAGCCCTCCCTTGCGACACCATCGCCTTGCGCAGCAAAACCAGCATTTCAGACGCACTGACCCATGCACTGTCGGATCCACAAGATCAGCTGTGGCCGTCTGACACGCCGTGGTCGCTTGCCTGTTGCGGCACAACCCAAGCGATCCTGAAAACCTCACCGCAAGCACTTGATCACCTTACAGACGTGGCGCAGCTGCACCCTGAATACACCGGAACGGCACCCGACGGTTTCGCTTGCCTGCGCCTGACCTTGCCAGACTTGCATCTGGCAGGGCCGCATCCTATATGACCCTCGAGAGGTTGGTGCGGGCAGGCGCCTCGCCAACCTGGTCAGAGCCGGAAGGCAGCAGCCACAACGGGTCCCGCTTGGGTCGTTATCAATCTCTCACCAAGCACTTTTGCAAAGCAAAAGTGCGAGTCCCGGCAGTTGCCCCCTTGGGGGGCAATGAGAGGGATAACTCCCCAACGAAAGACACAATCGGTTTCATCTGTCATGCAGGCGCATCCGAAAGATGCTACCGAGAAGACCCACTTAAAATTTACGTCCAAAGCTCACAGCCGGTCCGCGCCAAACGTATCACACTGGCCGACACTGCCACTGTCATACCCCCGCCCGAACCACCGCGCGCGCTGCTCTGACGTGCCATGTGTGAACGTATGCGGCTGCGGGACTTTGCCTGCCTGTCGTTGCAAATGATCATCACCAATCTTGCGCGCCGCGTTCAGTGCTTCTTCCAGATCGCCCTTCTCCATCAGACCCTGCACATTCGCAGCCCAAATCCCCGACAGACAATCCGCCATCAACTCCAGCTTGACCGTCAATACGTTCGCCTCTGTCTGCGACGATTGCTGCCGCGCTGCATTCACCTTTGGCAAAATCCCCAACTGGTTCTGCACGTGGTGCGCAACCTCATGGGCGATCACATAAGCGGCGGCGAAATCACCACCCGCACCCATCCGCTGTGCCAGCATGTCAAAAAACTGCGTGTCGAGGTATGCCTTTTGATCCGCAGGGCAATAAAACGGCCCCGTCGCACCCGATGCGCCGCCACAGGGGCTTTGCGTCACACCCGAAAACACGATCAACTTGGGCGGCACATAGGTCCGGTCCAATTGTTCGCGGAAGATTTTGGTCCAGACATCCTCGGTCGTGGCCAAAACCTGCGCAGAAAACTGCGTCGCTTGGTCGTCGGTCTGTGACTCAGGCGCGCTTTGCTGGCTCTGCGATCCACCACCATTGAGCAATGGGCTGACATCAATTCCGGTGAAATAGCCGATCGCCAAAACCGCCAGTACACCGACGATCCCGATGCCGCCCGCCTTGCCCGCACGGCCCCCGCCGCTGCGCACTTCGACGTTCTTGCTCCGCCTGATCCCACGTAACCGCATCTTAAATCCCCCTGATCATGTTTTGGACTATTGTCAGCCGAACTGGACCCGCGCACAATAGTGCAATGAGCAGTGACAACGAACTTGCGGAAGACCGCACCAACTGGGCCGAAGACCGGACCATTCTGGCAAATGAACGCACGTTTGCGGGGTGGATGCGCACGGGCATGGCGTCGCTGGCTGTCGCCGTCGGCCTAAAGGCGGTGTTTGGTGATTTTGACCCGACGTGGGCGGCCAAATCCGTGTCCAGCATCTTTGTCATCGCCGCCGTCTATATCTTTTGGGCCGCCCATGACACCGCCACCAAAACTCTAAAACGTCTTGAGGATCACCATGCCAATGCCCAACCCAACGCGCGGATGAAAACGCTGGCAGTGATTTTCAGCATCGCGTCAGTTGCGGTTGGCGCGATCCTCTGGATGCTTTAGCTTTACGCCTTGAGCCCCCGAATCCGCAATGGAACCCCATGACCGAACAAACCGCCTACCGCGTACTTGCCCGCAAATACCGCCCCGAAACCTTCGCCGATCTGGTCGGTCAGGATGCGATGGTGCGCACGCTGAAAAACGCGTTCGAGGCTGACAGGATTGCGCAGGCATTCATCATGACCGGCATCCGCGGCACGGGTAAAACGACTACCGCTCGGATCATTGCCAAAGGCATGAACTGTATTGGGCCGGATGGCACGGGCAAGCCCACGACTGAGCCTTGCGGCGTGTGCGAACACTGCACCGCGATCATGGAAGGTCGCCATGTCGACGTGATGGAGATGGACGCCGCATCCAATACAGGCGTCGCCAACATCCGCGAAATCATTGACTCCGTGCATTACCGCGCCGCATCGGCCCGCTACAAAGTCTATATCATCGACGAAGTGCACATGCTTTCCACGGGTGCCTTCAACGCGCTGCTGAAAACGCTTGAAGAACCGCCCGAGCATGTGAAATTCATCTTTGCCACCACTGAAATCCGCAAGGTGCCCGTCACGGTCCTGTCGCGCTGCCAGCGTTTCGATCTGCGCCGCATTGAACCCGAGGTGATGATCGCGTTGATGCGCAAAATCGCGACAGCAGAGGGTGCAGAGATTGCCGATGATGCCCTCGCCCTGATTACCCGCGCCGCCGAAGGGTCGGCCCGTGATGCCACCTCGCTGCTCGACCAAGCCATTAGCCACGGCGCAGGCGAAACTACCGCGATCCAAGTCCGCGCGATGCTGGGCCTTGCGGATCGTGGCCGCGTGCTTGATCTGTTTGACATGATCCTGCGCGGCGACGCGGCGGGCGCGCTGACCGAACTCAGCGGACAATACGCAGATGGGGCCGACCCCATGGCAGTCCTGCGCGATCTGGCCGAAATCACCCATTGGGTGTCGGTTGTGAAAATCACCCCCGAGGCCGCCGAAGACCCCACCATCTCCCCGGACGAGCGCAGCCGTGGTCTGACCATGGCCGAAAATCTGCCGATGCGCGTGCTCACCCGCCTGTGGCAAATGCTGCTGAAAGCACTCGACGAGGTCGCCGCCGCCCCCAACGCGATGATGGCCGCCGAAATGGCGATCATCCGCCTGACCCATGTGGCCGACCTGCCCAGCCCCGAAGAACTGGTGCGCAAACTGCAAAACGCGACACCACCAACCGCCGCATCCAAGCCACAAGGGGCATCCACGCAGACCAGCGGCGCACCGACGGCATACCAACGCAATACCGACGTGGTACAGACATCCCGTTCCGGCGGTGCAGTCACCGCAATCGCCCCCGACATCGACGCAGCCCTCGCCCGGTTTCCAACCTTTGAACACGTGTTGGAATTGATCCGGGCCAACCGGGATATGAAGCTGCAACGCGATGTGGAAACCGATCTGCGGCTTGTATCCTACCAACCGGGCCGGATCGAATTTCAACCCACAGAGGGGGCGGCACCCGACCTGTCACAACGCCTTGGAACCCGCCTGCAACAATGGACAGGCAACCGATGGGCCGTGAGCGTCGTTGCCAAAGGTGGCGGCCAGACCATTGACGAAGTCATGAACGAAACGCTTTACGCACAGCAGGCGGAAACCAAAAAACACCCCCTGTGGCAGGCTGTCATCGCGCAATTTCCCAAGGCCAAAATCACCGCCATCCGCACCGCCGCCGACATCGCCGCCGCAGCCGACAGCGCAGCTCTGCCAGAGGTCGAGGATGAATGGGATCCTTTCGAGGACAGTTGACCGGACGCCATACCAATCACATATAACATCAAACAAAACTCGAACGGAGACAGACATGCTCAAAGGATTAGGCGGCCTCGGCGATATGGCCGGAATGATGAAAAAAGCCCAAGAAATGCAGGGCAAAATGGCCCAGATGCAAGAGGATATGGCCAATATCATGGTCACGGGCGAAAGCGGTGCAGGCCTTGTCAAAGCCACAGCAACGGCCAAAGGCGAGTTGAAATCGCTTGATATCGATCCGTCGATTTTCAACGGCGACGAAAAGGAAGTCGTGGGAGATCTGATCCTCGCCGCCATCAAGGATGCGCAAGCCAAAGCGTCCGAGCGCGCGCAAGCCGAGATGGCGAAACTGACCGAAGGCATGGGATTGCCCGCGGGTATGAAATTACCTTTCTAGGTTTCATTGTTCTAAAAATACACAAAAACCACAGTGCCTCAAAGGACACCATTTGAGCAGTACCCGCGACATCGACACCCTGATCGAACTGATGGCCAAACTCCCCGGCCTTGGCCCCCGCTCGGCCCGGCGCGCGGTGCTGCATCTGATCCGCAAACGCGCACTGCTGCTCACCCCGCTTGCCGACATGATGCAGACCGTCGCGGCAACAGCCCGCGAATGTCTGAACTGCGGCAACATCGGCACCGCTGATATCTGCGATATCTGCGACAGCAACAAACGCGCCAACGGCGAGTTATGCGTGGTCGAAGACGTGGCGGATCTGTGGGCGATGGAACGCTCCGGCGTGTTCAAAGGCCGCTATCATGTGCTGGGCGGCACCCTGTCCGCACTCGATGCCATTGGCCCGCAGGAACTGCGCATTCCGCGCCTCATTGACCGCGTCGCAAGCGAGGGCATCACCGAGGTGATCCTTGCGCTGAACGCGACCATCGACGGTCAAACCACGGCGCATTATATCGCCGATCAGCTGGACGGTCAGGTGCGCATGACATCGCTGGCCCAAGGCGTGCCGATCGGGGGCGAGCTGGATTATCTCGACGATGGCACCATCACCGCCGCAATGCGCGCCCGTAAATCGGTATAGCTGTTTTCGTTGAACGAAAACGTCGCGGAATTTTTGAAAAATTTCGCCTGCTCCAAAAAAGTAGGCCGCCCGCTCCTCCCAAAGCAGACGGCCTTTCCGCGCGACGTCAATCGTTCAAAGAACGATTACATCAAGCGGCGGAATTCCGATAATTTAAAGGCGCACAATGACGCAAGCTTGCGGATTGTATCATCATTATCATCTCCAAAGAGCAGGTGGGAAAGATATCCCAATTGTCGTTTCAAGAGACGTTACCGTCGCGGCATCAACACTGGTCTGTCTAAAGTCAAGACTCACCAGAAGCGCGTGCGTTGGCGTCTGTAAAGTGTCGTTTACGCTCAATTGAAATTAGATCAAGTAAAAAATCAAACCCGGACCTTAGAACCCGAAGCCGTCAGTCCCGCGTCGTATGAACGACTTGTCTGCGGATCACTGAAAAGTAGCGATAGATGAAACCTCAGTCCTCATTTTCCCAATCGCTCCCAATCGCCTCGCGCGGACGCTGGCGTTCTTTTTCGATCATCTTCTTGACGTGGTCCGTCTCTTTTACGTTCGCTGCCTCAAGCTCTTCCTCGCCTGCTTTCACAGTGGTCAGTGCCAGTACAAACCACATTGGAAAATGATCCGATCCGATCTTTTCGAGCCGCTCCAGCGCAATCAAACGAAACTCGGCCGCATGAAAAAGATGGTCCAGCGGCCACCGCATCCACGGCATTGTCGCACTGAACGTATTGTAAAACCCGCGCCCGACCCGCGGATCAAGCAGCCCTGACAAGCGCTGAAACCGCCGCGTTGTCGTGGACCACGCCACATCATTCAAATCGCCCGCGACGATCACGGGCAACTCGTCCTCCGCCGCTTCCAGCCCGATCATCGCAATTTCACTGTCACGCCCCAAAGTGTCGTGATTTGGCACAGGCGGTTCGGGATGCACCACATAAAGCCGGATGTCAGACCCGTTCGGCAATTGAACGGCTGTACGGATTGACGGAATCCCTTCGGTAATCAATTCGCGCACCTGCGTCCCGGACAGCGGGAATTTTGAAATCAGGCAAAGCCCGTAGCTGTTATCCTGTCCCACCTCGACCCAATGAGCATAATCGTCTTTGAGCGATGATTTCAGCGCGGTGTTCCACTTCTCATCAACTTCAATCGCCAGCACGATGTCCGGTTTTCGCGCCTGAACAAGGGCGATCAACCGGTCATACTGTCGATTGGATTGTTTGATATTTGCCGCCAGTATCTTGATATGGCTTTCGGTGTCACCCTGTTCCTTAGCCGACGCCTCTACCGATTGCCTGCGCCAGATCGGTGTAAATTTAATCACATGAAGAAATTGGATCGCGGCCAGTACACACAGCGCTGCGACCCCCATCCATCCCGTTGGCGTTGGTTGCAAATAGATCAAAGCGCCAACCAGAACCAAGGCCAGAATAAAAAATTGTTGCCGTGGAAAGGCGAGTCCCCGGACCAGTCCATGCGGTATCTTGCTGAAGGGCAGCAGCGTTGCGATCACCAGCAAGAGTGCTACAAACCAAATCAATCCGATGAAAAAACCACTCAATGTGTGTACCCGAACATGTCAAACCACCCTGTTGAAAAGCAAAAAGGTGCAGGAGAATATTCCCGCACCTTTCATCCAACACAGAACGCGACGTTTCGTTCCCGAAAGTCGCGATGGCCGATTATGACTTCTTGTCGTCCTCGTCCTCGTCATCCCCGGCTTCAGGGGTCTTGAAGAAGCTGTCCGCATCAGAATAATCACCCTTGTCCTCGTCATCATCATCCGCCGGATTGCCGGAAAGGGTAAAGGTTTCCAAACCTTCGATGGCAGTTGGAATTTTGGCTTCCGAATCCATGCCGAGGCTTTGTTCGGTGCTTACCAGCTTACGGCGCTCATCATCGTTCATCACCCCGCCAGCAGCGAGCTTTTTCGCAGCAGCTTTTTGTACAATTGCGTCCAATTCGGACTGTTTGCACAGACCCAAGGCAACAGGATCAATCGGCTGGATGTTCGAGATGTTCCAATGCGTACGGTCGCGGATCGCCTGAATGGTCGGCTTGGTGGTGCCGACCAATTTGCTGATCTGTCCATCGCTCAGCTCAGGATGAAACTTGACCAGCCAGTAGATCGACGCAGGCCGGTCCTGACGCTTGGACAGCGGCGTATAGCGCGGCCCGCGACGCTTTTCTTCGCCCTGGGCGGCGGCGTTGAACTTGAGCTGGATCTTGTGGGACGCAGACGCTTGGGCTGCATCAATCTCGTCCTGGGTCAGCTGGTTATTGGCAACCGGGTCAAACCCTTTGACGCCTTGCGCCACATCGCCATCCGCAATGCCCTGCACTTCCAATTCGTGCATGCCGACAAAATCCGCGATCTGCTTAAAGCTGATGGTGGTGTTGTCGACCAACCAGACAGCGGTGGCTTTTGCCATAATCGGTAGTGCCATTTTATCTCTCCTTAAGACGTAACTTTCCCGTCGCCTGAAAGGCTTTCCCGGGGGTCGGGACGGTTACCATTGTGGGGGAACTTAGCGTCTCTATAATGAGCCGTGAAACATAAGGAAAGACCCAATGCGTATCGTAGTCATCGGCCTCTTGGCACTTTTGCTCGGCGTTGCGCGTCCTGCAATCGCCAAAGATGAGGTGGCGGGTGAATACGACTATTTCGTTTTGTCACTAAGTTGGTCGCCAAATTGGTGCGCGATTGAAGGCGACGCGAAACGCTCGCCGCAATGCACACAAGGCTCCGGTCACGACTGGATCATGCATGGGTTATGGCCGCAATTTCACCGTGGATTTCCGTCGTTTTGCAACACCGCTGAACGGCCTCCATCGCGCATAATGACAAACGACATGGCCGACATCATGGGAACCTCTGGGCTGGCGTGGCATCAATGGAAAAAGCATGGGGTGTGCACGGGGCTTTCTGCGCGGGACTACTACGCCCTGTCCCGCCGTGCCTATGCAGGGGTGGTTCGCCCGGACATCTTTCGCAAACTCGACCGCAGCGTCAAACTCCCCGCGTCGGTGGTTGAGCAAGCATTCCTCAAGGCAAACCCCACTCTGGAACCCGATGGCATCACCATCACCTGCCGCGATGGCCGCATCCAAGAAGCCCGCATATGCCTGTCGCGCGACCTGACGCCGGTGCCCTGCGGACAAGATGTCGTTCGCGATTGCGCGATGAAAGATGCTGTGTTTGATCCTCTGCGGTAATCAGAAATGACACTGCATGTTGAGCCTGCCGGATTGGATATTTAAGGCCAAAAAGAAAGGGAAAGGCGCGAACCTCTCCCTTTCTCGCAAGAACGCATACGTTCTCTTTCTGGCACGGTCATCGGCGTCCCCGCCTGTACCGCAGACACAAGAAACCCTAATCTGATTAAAAATCGGTTATTCTTTTTGGCCTTAAATATCCCTCTTTCTTATCCGCCCACCTTCAAAACAATCTTGCCGATATGGCCGCTGGTCTCCATCCGCGCATGCGCATCCGATGCCGCTTCAAAATCATACTCACTGTCCATCACAGGGGCCACACGCCCCGCCTCCAGCAATGGCCAAACCGCCTCGCGCAATTCCTGTGCAATCCGCGCCTTGGCCAGATCGCTTTGCGGGCGCAAGGTCGATCCCGTCATCGTCAAGCGCCGCGTCATCAAGGTGGCAAAGTTAACCTCGACCTTCGGTCCCTGCAAAAACGCGATCTGCACCAGACGACCATCCATCGCCAGCGCCTTGAGGTTGCGCGCGATGTACTCACCCCCAACCATATCCAGGATCAGGTCAGCGCCACCTTCAGCCGTCAATACATCGACAAAATCCATATCGCGGTAATTGATCGCGGCCTCGGCACCAAGCTTCATGCAGGCGGCGCACTTTGTATCGGTTCCAGCAGTCGTGAACACCCGTGCGCCAAAAGCATGCGCCAATTGGATCGCTGTTGTACCAATCCCCGACGATCCGCCATGCACCAAAAATCGCTCCCCTGCTTTCAGGCCGCCGCGCATGAATACGTTGGACCAGACGGTGAAAAACGTCTCGGGCAGACATGCCGATTCTTTCATCCCCATACCCTTTGGCACAGGCAGGCAATGCGCGGCAGGTGTCGCCACATATTCGGCATATCCGCCACCGGGCAAAAGCGCGCACACCTGATCACCTTCGGCAATTCCCGACACTCCCGCACCAATGCTCACCACCTCACCAGAGGCTTCCAACCCCGGCAGATCACTCGCGGTGGGCGGTGGCGCGTACATACCCGCACGTTGCAGTGCATCGGGTCGGTTCACCCCGGCATAGGCAACCTTGATCACAACCTGACCATAACCCGCGACTGGCACGGGCCGCTCGGTCACCTGTAATACCTCGGGCCCGCCCGGTCGGGTGATTTCAATCGCGCGCATCATCTTGGTCATTTCAGCATCCTCATTAGGTTTGCCTTTCAACATAGCCCTACTATCCCTACCTTGCACCACGATTGTGTTGGGATGGGCCAGCGCAGCCGACCAAAAAGGGCCAATAGTGGCACCATTAGAAATGTTCAGATGGGGAAATCGCGCGCAACTCTTTGCAGGTGACGCTGCAATCGCACGTCCGGACCCTTCCGCCCGTCAGGCATTTACCCATATTGCGGCACGGCCGACATCCGGCGCGTTGCAGGCGCTTGGCCGCGCAATCACCGGCACCACGGGGTTTTGCGTATCCGAACAATCGCTGCCCGCTGGATTAAGCAGTGACGCTGGCTGCTTTCTAACCTTAACCGGAGGATCGTCAGGACAGCCGAAAATCATCCAACGCAGCCAATCCTCGTGGATCAAAAGTTTCCACATCAATGCCGCGCGGTTTTTGCTGGCCCCGGATGATTCGGTCGCCGTGGTAGGTAATCTTAGCCATTCACTGGCACTTTATGGCGTGCTGGAGGCGTTGCACCTTGGACTTGATGCATATGCCCTTGACGAACTGCCCTCTGGAAAACAGCGCGATTTGATCATGCGAAAAAACATCAGCATTCTTTACGTTACACCAACGCAACTGCGGCTTTTGTGTGGGCGGGGGAGGATAATACCGCTGCCCGCAGTGCGTTTGATCCTGTGTGGTGGCGGCCACCTGGACGTACAAACCCGGCGCGCCGCACAACTGCTCTGCCCTAACGCTGCCTTGCACCTTTTCTACGGTGCCGCCGAGACCAGCTTTATCACACTCTCGGATATCGATACGCCAGTGGGGTCTGTCGGTCGTGCATACCCAGGCGTGACCCTTCGGGTCCGTGACCAAGACGGCAGGCCGACAGAGGGGATTGGTGAGGTCTGGGTAAGCAGCCCGTACCTGTTTGACCACTACTGCACAGGAAATTCCGCTGACACGAAATGGCAGGATGGGTTTGTGACCTTAGGCGAGTTGGGCCAGATCGACCCAGACGGCAACCTATGGCTCAACGGCCGCAAAGCGCGGATGGTCACAATTGCCGATCAAAATGTGTTTCCCGAGGCCATAGAGGTTTTCATCGCAACTTTGCCCCAAGCCGGCCCCTGTGCCGTTATTCCGATGCCTGATGCGCTGCGTGGCAATCGGCTGGTGGCTGTGGTGCAAGGCGCCGATAATCCTGAAATCGCCGCTCGGATAAAATCGGAATGCCGTACAAAACTTGGCGCGTTCGGGGCACCCTTTACGGTGCTGTTTCACCCTTCATTGCCGCTGCTTGCCTCTGGCAAGGTTGATATGGTCGCCTTGACACAATGGGTCGAGGCACACGTATGAACGCCTATATCATCGCTGCTTGCCGCAGTCCGGTTGCCCCGCGCGGTGGGGCGCTGTCGCATCTGGCTTTGCATGCGCTTGCCGCCCCGATTGTGCAGGCGGCCTTGTCGCAGGCGGGTATCGCGGGCGCAGACGTGAATGAACTGTTCGCGAGCAACGCCCTTGGCGCGGGCGGCAATCCGGCAAGGATCATTGCCCTTGCGGCCGGACTGCCGGAAACCATCGCAGGGCTTAGCATAGACAGGCAATGCGCGGGCGGCATGGATACGCTGCTGCTGGCGCGTCAGATGATCCGCAGTGGCGATGCCGATGTGGTCATCGCGGGTGGCGTCGAGAGTTATTCACGCAGGCCTTTGCGTCTGCACACATTCGCGGACGGCCGCGTGCCTGTTGCCTATGATCAAGCTCCGTTTACACCTTGGTCCGACCGCGATCCTGACATGGCCGGGGCGGCAGATACGCTGGCCAAGTCACAAGGGATCACCCGTGATGCGCAAGACCTCTGGGCCATGAACAGCCACAAAGCTGCGATGGCCTTTCACCCGACCGCCGCTGAACTTATCCCGCTTGCAGGTGTGATCAAAGACACATTCACCCGCCGCCTGACCCCCGCATTATGTGCGCGTGCCACCACAATCACCGGCACCATCACGGCAGCCAACGCTGCTGTCGCGGCGGATGCGGCGGCGTTTTGCATCGTTGTATCCGAACGTATCGCCAGATCTCTCAATGGCGCCAAGGTCGAGATCATCGCAGGTGCCACGATGGGCGGTGCGCCGGACTGTCCCGGCCTGGCACCACTGGTTGCGATTAAAAATGTGCTGGAACAGACCGGCATTTCAGCCGCCGAACTGACCGCCGCCGAGATTATGGAGGCCTACGCCGTGCAAGCCATCGCCTGTGTTAAGAGGGCAGGCCTTGACCCGAAAATCGTCAACCAGTGTGGCGGTGCTCTGGCGCGCGGTCATCCGATTGGTGCATCGGGCACGATCAATGTCGTGCGTCTGTTTCACACGCTGCAATCGACGGGCGGGACGGGCCTTGCCGCCATTGCTGCTGCTGGCGGGATCGGATCGGCGCTGCTGTTACGCGCGTGACAGCAGGCTTGCAGGGCGCGCGCGGGCCAGTCCTGCGGTGATGAATCCGGCCAGCACGACCTTGATAATATCACCGGGAATATACGCGCCAAGGATAAGCACGGATTCGGCCAATCCTTTGCCAAGAACCATCATGAAACCCGCCACCCCAAAGATATAAAGCACCAATATGCCGCCAACCGCAGCCGCGATCCCGGCGGACAGACCGACGGAGGTGTTGCGCATCTGCTCCATCACGAAACCCGCGGTAAACGCGGCAATCGGAAAGCCCACAACGAACCCGACCGTAGGTGAAGCAAACACACCAAGGCCGCCACGCCCGCCTGCAAGCAACGGCAAGCCGAGTGCGACCAACCCTATAAACAAGAGCGCTGCCAATCCGCCGCGTTTGGCCCCCAATACTGTGCCACATAACATCACTCCAAGGCTTTGGGCAGTGATCGGGATACCGGTGGCAAGCAT
Source organism: uncultured Alphaproteobacteria bacterium (assembly GCA_963710185.1). Classification (GTDB taxonomy): domain Bacteria; phylum Pseudomonadota; class Alphaproteobacteria; order Rhodobacterales; family Rhodobacteraceae; genus Sulfitobacter. Next base: position 146,343 of record CAVPZE010000002.1, read on the forward strand.
TAGTTGTGGCATCAAGCCCAACGCCGCAATCAGAGCGGCAAAAATGGCGATGAGGGCGATTGAGCGTTCCATGGCGGGCTTTCTGAAAATGTGATTGCGCATCGGTAGGGCGCGGGCGTCACGGCGTCAACTCCTAGACGCCGCCCCGTGCGCGCAAAGCTTCGGCCACATGTTCCGCATCGTCAATCGCCAGCACTGCAAACGGCGTGATAATCCGCCAGCCCACGCGCCGCACTGCGCGCGCGCGCCATGCCATCGCAAGCATCTGACCTTTGGTTGCCAGAACGGGCGTGAACCGGACCACCAGTGCGATCGCCAGCCCGATCCTATCTGTCTTGATGCCAAAAATCCGCAAAGGTGCCGTCAGCCACCGCACAACACCCATCATATCGGACAAGCGCGTGGTCATCGTCACCAGATTGGCCAGCGCCACCGCCGTCAGCATCCGCATCACAATCACCAGCCCGCCCGCCAGATCGGACATGATGAAATGCCAGATTATGATGACCGCCACAAACGGCCACAACACGCTAAGGCGACGCAGTCCCGCCCGAAAAAACACTTGTCCCGGCACGGCGTAGAGCACCAAGGTGCCCCCCAGAAAACCCATCTGCCAAGACAGCGCCTGCACCGCGAATAAGACAATCGTGGCGAGACAGAGCAGGCCCAGCTTTACGCCCGCAGGCCAGCGATGCGCAGGGGTTTCAACCGGCGATGTGAGAGAGATCATCATCATCCCCGATCTGTTGCATCCGCGCCTTGAACGCAGGCAGCACCGCGTCCGGTGTCCCGTCTTGTGTCACCTCACCCGCCTCCAGCCAGATGATCCTGTCATATCCGCTGACAACGTCCGGATCATGGGTAATCACGACCAAGGTCACGTCCAACCCCTCCAGCACAGCCCGCAAGTGCAGGGCCGTCGGAATGTCCAAGCCCGCAAAAGGCTCATCCAGAATGATCACCTGTGGACGCATCGCCAGAACCGACATCAAGCAGACCAACTGGCGTTGCCCTTGTGACAATTGGTGGATGGCGGCAGATGCCCAATGGGTTTTGTTGAATTGTGCCAGAATGGCACCGACTTGCGCATTCACCTCTGGATTGGAGAACCCCATTTGGGTCAGACCAAAAGCAATCTCTTCCCCGACTGTTGGAAAGATTATCTGATGATCGGGGTTCTGGAACAAGATACCGACACAGCCCAACGCCGCCTTGCGGTCCTTTGCGACATCCACACCCGCAATCCGCACCTTTCCACTGTCAGGTGCCACCAACCCCGCCATAACCCGCGCCAAAGACGTCTTGCCAGACCCGTTGCGCCCGATGATCCCGATGCGACGGGCCTCTGTGTGCAAGGTGATCCCTTTCAAAACAGTCACGTCAGAGGGCGTGTAGTCTACCGCATCAAGCGCAATCAGCGGAGGGGGTTGGGACGGCATATGCGGGCGGCCTTTGAGCAGATATAATGTGGTCTGGCCCTGTTAACCTTACCTGCGCGGTGAAGTCCACGATCCCGGCAAATCACCCTTGGGAAACCGCGCTGGCGCTTTGATATGGCTCATCACCCAGTTCGGCCCCGCCAGCAGTTTGCTGAGTGTCGGGCTTTCGCGTACCTGCGCTTTGGCCTTTTCGATCTGCATAACATTATCAATCCGGCGGTCGAGAAATTCCCAAGTTGCCGCATGATCCTGCGATGTGTCACCCAGCCAATACAGAACCGTCGCCGAATAGACGCCCGACAAGGTCGCCCTCTTGGTGTACCAGTTCACATCGTCGGATTTGTCACCCAAGGCATCCCAAATCTCGTCACAGGTGCCCCAGATCAACTTGGCCCCGTCCCCCAGATACTGCGGCAATGCGAACAAGGTCGTTCCACGGCGCACAACTTCTTTGTCTGTCACAACTTCAAGCCGCGCACGCACAGCCGCTGCAATCTTGTCGCGGAACCGCAAGTCCTTCATGTCGCTGGACTTCAACCGCTTCAGCATCAGCGCATCACACCGCTTGTGATAGGCGACCGCCAGATCAACGGCACCGCGCGGACAGACCGCGCGTGCCACGGTTGCGTCAACTTTGCTGTCACGTACAGCCGTGTTGAAAGTCGCCGCTGACCAGCCGTCAAACGGCACTTGCGGCAAAGCGGCATCCAGCAGTTTATCCTTTGGGTTTTCCATCCTAAGCTCCTTGCGGTTGGCGATATCACAAACTCGACAAAGTCATATTACGTTGATATAGAGCGATTTCCTGCAAATCCTTGCAACTTTAAACTAGAAAGGTGGTGAAAACCACATGCAGGTTAGTGTTCGCGATAACAACGTCGATCAAGCGCTGCGCGCCCTGAAGAAGAAACTTCAGCGCGAAGGTGTGTTTCGTGAAATGAAGCTCAAGCAACATTTCGAGAAACCGTCCGAGAAAAAAGCACGCGAGAAAGCCGAAGCGATCCGCCGTTCCCGGAAACTGGAGCGTAAAAAATTGCAACGCGAAGGTATGATGTAAATCATCCCAAGCAATGCGACATGAATATTGAAACCCCCGTGGCCTGATGGCGGCGGGGGTTTTTCGTTTTCGGGCAAGGCGCGTTTATAAATCACCCTCCAGGAATGTATCTTAAAAATCCGAAAACCGCCTTAATTGATCCGAACTGTTCCCAGATCCCGCCCGCATTTCACCATATTTATCAGCGAGTTTAGACCAAATTTAACCCATTTGGTGCAGTCATGGCCACAGTCGGCTACTATTCAATGACGAACGGCCAAGGCATCGCGAGCCAGGTCGATGAAATCACCAACAACGGCGATACCGCCGTTAACATCACCATCCCCAACGCGGCGCAGCTTGCAGCAATTGATACGCTTTACGTTGTGAACGCCAGCAACACCAACTTTGGTGCCGAATATATGGCTAACCTTGGTGCGATATCGGCTGCGGTCAACAATGGCATGAACCTGATCATATTTGATCGCTACGTCACCAATGCCCAGACTATTTTACCCGGCGGCAGTGCCATCACCACGGTCCGTGATTTTGCAAGCGGCTCTGACGTGAACGTCGCCGCTGGCGCGCCAGCCAGATTTACCAACGGCCCAAACGGGACAATTAACGACAGCACTTTTGATGGCGGCAACTTTTCAAACCACGGCTATGTCACGATTGGCTCGTTACCTCCCGGTGCAATCCCACTGCTGACAACGTCGAACCCGAATAATATTGTCGCTTTCACCTATCCTGTGGGTACGGGAAATGTGTTTTATTCCACGATCCCGCTCGACTTTTATACCGGCACAAACAACGCAGCGATCACACCTGCCGAAATTTTCTCGCTTTTTACCAACGTCAGACAGGTGCTTTGCTTTACCCGTGGCGCTATGATCGAAACGGCACGCGGACCAAGGCTGATCGAGACATTGCAGGTGGGCGATGAAGTCTGTGTGTCCAGTGGCGGAACGCAGCGTATCAAATGGATCAGCTCGACGAAACTCGGCCGCCCCGCACTGAACCGTGAACCCAAACACCGCCCCGTCCGCATCACCGCAGGCGCGCTTGGCTTTGGCTTGCCCAAACGTGATCTTCTGGTCAGCCGCCAGCACCGCATGCTGGTGGATTCCAAAGTTGCGCAACGTATGTTTGGCACCCGCAAAGCCTTGGTATCCGCGATCAAACTGACAGCACTGCCCGGAATCTATGTCGATGAAGACGTGCAGGAGGTCGAGTATTTCCACATCCTGTTCGATCATCACGAAGTCATCTGGGCCGAGGGCGCATTGAGTGAAAGTCTGTTTACCGGACCCGAGGCGCTCAATTCCGTACCGCAGGCGGCGCGGCAAGAGCTCGAACTGTTGTTTCCCGAGATATGCGCGATCAACTACAGCGCCGTCTCGGCGGCACATATTCCGTCGGGCAGAGACCAGAAAGAATTTGTTGCGTGCCACCTCAGAAATAAAAAGCCCATCGTCGAGCATGCTCAGACATTGCAAAATCTGGATCGCACTTTTGCTTTGCGGCCAACCGACCCTGTTAACGCAAGACGGCTGCCCCGTGCGCCAGAAATCGCAATCCTATAAGGGCAGTGCCGTAGTCTTGCACACGGTCCGCAATGCAAAACTTGACTGCATCTGCCCCACACCGGGCAGCCGCGCCAGATATTGGCGATGGATACGGGCAAAATCTTCGGTATCCTCGGCAACAACCTTGAGCAGATAATCAGCCGAACCCGCCATCAAATGACATTCCAGAACCGCAGGAATACGCGCAACGGCTTTCTCGAACGCATCCAGCACTTCATCGGCTTGCCCCTGCAACGTAATCTCGACAAATACGGTTGTGGGCAGGCCCAGTTTGCGCGCGTCCAACAAGGCGACATAGTCACGGATATAGCCATCTTTTTCCAATCGCTGCACGCGTCTGTGACAGGCGGACGGCGACAGATGCACATCATCAGACAGCTCTGCATTCGACATGCGCCCGTTGCGTTGTGCAGCCCGCAGGATACGCCGATCAATCTCGTCAAGGCTCATTTTTGCACATCTTTCGCGTTAAATTAGCATTTGGCGCAATTCTATTCGAATGAAGGTACATTTGCGACCCTCCATTCGCGTCTCTTTGTGCGGCCCTTTGAGTAAACTTTCAGCAATCGAACAACAGGGAATCATCACATGAAAATCGGCTGTCCAAAAGAAATCAAACCACAGGAATTTCGCGTCGGGATCACCCCCAGCGCTGCGATGGAAGCGGTGACGAACGGTCACGAGGTGATCATCCAATCAGGTGCCGGGATCGGCGCAGGATTTGATGATGCAGCATACGAGTCCGCAGGGGCCAAGATCATCGCAACTGCCGAAGAAATCTTTGCCGCTGCGGACATGATCGTCAAAGTCAAGGAACCACAGGCAGGCGAGCGCAAAATGCTGCGAAAGGGCCAGTTGCTGTTCACGTATCTGCATCTTGCTCCGGACCCTGATCAAACCCGTGATCTGATCGCCTCGGGTGCCACCTGCATCGCCTATGAAACCGTAACCGACCGCAGTGGTGGCCTGCCCCTGCTCGCACCCATGTCCGAAGTCGCGGGTCGTCTGGCCCCGCAGGTCGGCGCGTGGACCTTACAAAAGGCCAATGGCGGACGCGGTGTGTTGATGGGCGGCGTTCCTGGCGTCGGCCCGGCCCGTGTGATGGTGATTGGTGGCGGGGTTGTCGGCACACATGCCGCACGGATTGCGGCGGGCATGGGCGCGGATGTAACCGTGCTTGATCGTTCCCTGCCTCGCATGCGTTATCTCGATGATGTCTATGGCGGTGTGTTCAAAACCTCCTATGCCTCGGCGCAGAACACCATCGAGCTGGCCCGCGAGGCCGACATGATCATCGGTGCGGTTCTGATCCCGGGTGCGGCTGCTCCGAAACTGATCAGCCGCGCACAACTGAGCGAATTGAAACCCGGTGCTGCGCTTGTGGATGTCGCCATTGATCAAGGCGGATGTTTTGAGACCTCGAAAGCCACCACGCATCAAGACCCGATTTATGAGGTCGACGGCATCATGCACTACTGCGTGGCCAACATGCCCGGTGCTGTCGCGCGGACGTCAACCATCGCACTTGGCAACGCGACGATGCCCTTCATGATTGCACTTGCCAACAAAGGCTGGAAGCAAGCCTGCGCCGACGATCCTCACCTCAAGGCGGGTCTGAATGTGCACGCAGGCAAGCTGACCTATGCCGCCGTAGGCGAAGCATTGGGCATGGAATACATCAGCGCCGATGACGCCATCGCCGGATAAACTTCGACGCGAATTGTAAAAGGCCCGCCAAACCAGCGGGCCTTTTTTAACGTAAGTACAGAAAACTTATTTGGCTTGTGCAAGTGAATCGCGGATTTCCAAAAGAACGTCCAATTCGGATGGACCCGTCTTAACTTCCGGTGCGATGTCATCGGGCTTTTCTGCAGCCGACTTCAGGCGGTTGACCATCTTGACCATCATAAACACCACAAAGGCGATGATCAGAAAGTTGATGCAGGCCGTGATGAATGCGCCGTAGGCAAAGATCGCAGCACCGCTCTCGCGTGCGGCGTCCAGACCCATACCGGCAGCTACCTCGCCGGACAGCACGACATACATGCTGGTAAAATCAACGCCGCCCAACACAAGGCCGATGATCGGATTGATCAGATCGCCCACCAACGAACTGACGATGGCGGTGAAAGCGGCACCAATGATGATACCGACTGCCAGGTCCATGACGTTGCCTTTGGCGATGATGTCTTTGAATTCGTTAATCATATTTTGTCCCTCTTGTTACTAAAGGCGACTGATCAAGCCAGTTTGTTCGCCGATGCACATGCGTTAGCATATCTTCGCACGCCCGCCAGCCTGTATTTATGGGGAAAAATGCCTATTTATTGGCAATATAAAAACGAGGAGACCCCGATGTCCGACCTTTCCGCTTTTCCTATCGCCAAAAAATGGCCTGCTAAAAACGCAGATATTTTACAGCTCTATTCATTTCCCACGCCAAACGGCGTGAAGGTTTCGATCGCGCTCGAGGAAATGGGCATCCCGTATGAAGCGCATAAAGTCACCCTGTCTGACGCCGACGTCAAAAGCCCGGAGTTTCTGTCGCTGAACCCCAACAACAAAATCCCCGCGATCATCGACCCGAATGGACCAGACGGCGCGCCGATCGGTTTGTTCGAATCCGGGGCGATCCTGATCTATCTTGCCGACAAGTCCGGCAAATTCATCGGTAACACCGCAACGCAGCGGGCGCATATCATCCAGTGGTTGATGTTCCAGATGGGGGGCCTTGGTCCGATGCTGGGTCAGATGGGGTTCTTTTACAAATTCGCGGGATCGCAGTGGGAAGATAAACGCCCCCAACAGCGCTATCTTGACGAGGCCAAGCGTCTGCTTGCCGTTCTCAATCTGGAATTAGCCGGCAAAGACTGGATCGACGGACCCGATTATTCCATCGCAGATATGGCCATCGCGCCATGGCTGCGTGCCTTGGATTTCTACGGCGCACAGGAAGTCCTTGATTGGGACGATCACACAAATCTGGTCGATTACGTCAAACGGTTCGAGGCACGGCCCGCCGTTCAAAAAGGGCTGGTCACACCGGCGCCTGATTGATCGAAAACGTTGCGCAGGGGGGCGAACACCCGTCCGCCTGCGCAGCGATACCTTAACTTGCCTCGATTAAGTACCATCCCTGTCGCGACACCGCTCAAGGCATGACAAGGCTTTGGGCTTACCATAGGAAAAGAGGCGCAGCTTCACGCGCCGCACTGAACCGTTCAGGGTGCAGGGTAACGCCTGTCTCACGACTTTCCGATCTTGGTGGCGCCGCCTTTTTATACGTCCCCACAAGCATTGAATGACGATTTGCACGATCTTGCAAAATTGAACCGCAGATGATCCTGCCGGGCATAGTGCCCGTGCGGGCCACACGTGCGTTATTCCGGCAATGCACCTGTCAGAACATAGCGCAAAATCTGCACAACCTGTTGCGGCGTCTCGGCCACAGCCAGCGCCGCTGCGTCCACTTCTTTCAACGCATGCGCATGGTCCGGTCCGTGCAGGATAATCAGCGATTTACCCAAAGCCGCAGCATATCCCGCATCAAACGCCGCATTCCATTGTTTGTACTGATCGCCAAACCGCACCACAACGACATCGGCATCCGCAACCCCCTTGCGGGTCCGGATGGCATTGATCTGCGCGCCTTTGCGGTCATGCCAGACTTTGCTCTCCTCATCCCCGAGGATCGCAACACCGCAATCATCGCTTGCGTCATGATCCGTAACGGGGCTGCTAAACGTCACATTCAACGCTTTGGCACCCTGCGTAATCTGCTCGCGCCAGTCGGTATGAATTTCACCCGATAGATAAACGTTCAACATTTGGCTTTCTCCTTCAGTCAGACTTACCCGCGCAATACGCCGCCGGTCGCCTTCATCACTTTATCAATGATCTTTGCGCCAACGGCTTCGATATCGGCATCCTTCAACGTCTTGTCGCTGGGTTGCATGCGCACGGTGATCGCGAGCGATTTTTTCCCCTCGCCCAAACGGCCCCCGATGAACTGGTCAAACACCCGAACATCCTCGATCAATGCTTTATCCGCGCCCATCGCGGCATTCACCAGCATCAGCGCCTCGACATCCGCATCTACGACAAAGGCAAAATCACGTTCGACCGCTTGCAGATCGTTGATCTTGAGCGCGGGACGTGTGGACCCCGCCTTGCGCGGCAAGGGCACCTCGTCAGGCCACAAGGTAAAGGCCATCGCAGGCCCCTTGATATCCATCGCAGCCAGCACTTTAGGATGCACTTCGCCGTAAACCCCCAAAACCTTTTTCGGCCCCAGACATATCATCCCGTGCCGCCCCGGATGCCACCACGCATCACCACCACGCATGATCTGCACGCGCGCAGGTGCGCCCATCGACGCCAGTACGGCCTCGATATCCGCTTTGACATCATACACATCAACGCCGCGCGACGCGCCATGCACATCCTTAGGTCCGGTTTGCCCGACAAGCAGTCCTGAAATCAGATTATGCTGCTCGCCCGGTTCACCACCATGAAATGCCGGACCAACCTCGAACAACGCCATATCCGCAAATCCGCGCGCCTGATTGCGGGCAGCGGATTGCAACAATCCGGGCAACAGCGCGGGCCGCATATGGCTCATTTCGCTGCTGATCGGGTTTTCAAGTCTTGTCGCATCCGTCCCACCGCCAAACAGCGCCGCAGACGCCTGATCAATGAAGCTGTAGCTGACACATTCGTTGTACCCCAGTGCTGCACAGGCACGTCTTGCGGCCACGATCCGCTTTTGCATCGGCGACAGAACCGGGCGTGGCACACCCGTACTCAGCCTTGGCAAGGGACGTCCCTCAAGCTTGGTCAATGACGCAATTCGCGCGACTTCCTCGACCAGATCGGCCTCGCCCTGCACATCGGGCCGCCAGCTTGGCACATGCGCCATGTTGCCATCCAGCCGGAACCCCAGCGCTGTCAATGTCTGGCGCTGGTCGCTTTCGGGAATACTCATACCGACCAATGACTGCACGCGCGCGGCATCCAGTTTATACGCGCGGGACGTATTCGGCACCTTGCCTGCAACAACCACCTCCGACGCCTCGCCGCCTGCGTGGTCCAAAATCATCTGCGTGGCATGCTCGATTCCATAAGGCGTCCATTCAGGGTCAATCCCCCGCTCGAACCGATACCGCGCATCCGAATTGATCTTGAGCGCACGACCGGTATAGGCCGTGCGCACCGGATCAAAATACGCGGCTTCGATGAACACACTTGTGGTGTCGTCGGAACATCCCGTCGCCGTTCCGCCCATGACACCGCCAAGGCTCTCGACGCCGCTGTCATCTGACAGAACCGTCATGCCTTCAACCAGCGTATAGGTCTTGTCATCCAGACCCGCGAACACCTCTCCGCCTTTGGCGCGGTGCACCCGCAAGGCACCACCAACCACTTTATCCGCATCAAAAACGTGCAAAGGACGGTTGCGGTCATAGGTGAAAAAGTTGGTCACATCGACCAGAAACGAAATCGGCCGCAACCCGATGGCGCGCAGCTTGTCCTGTAACCAGACGGGGCTTGGGCCATTTTTCACACCGCGAATGACGCGACCATAAAACACCGGACATTGTTCAAGCGTATCATCGTCGATGCTGATCGTGACCGGGCAAGGGAACACACCCTCAACCGCCGCCACATCGCGCGGTTTCAGCTTGCCCAAGCCCCTTGCCGCCAGATCGCGCGCAATGCCGCGCACGCCCAGTGCATCGGGGCGGTTCGGCGTGATCGCAATCTCGATCACGGGATCGACTTTGGCGGGGTCATTCTGCGCCAACCAATCGACAAAACGATCACCGACCGCACCCGAGGACAGTTCAATAATCCCGTCATGCTCCTCGGACAACTCCAACTCGCGCTCGGACGCCATCATTCCGAAACTCTCGACGCTGCGGATTTTGCCCACGCCAATCGTCGTATCGATGCCCGGCACATAAATGCCGGGCTTGGCGATAACCACAGTGATCCCGGCCCGCGCATTGGGCGCACCACAGATAATCTGCTGAAGCCCCTCGTCGGTCTCGACCTGACAGACCTGCAAACGGTCCGCATCGGGGTGTTTTTCGGCTGATTTCACATAGCCCAGCGTGAACCCGGCCAGCTTGGCACCCCGGTCCTCGACCCCTTCAACCTCCAACCCCAGATCGGTCAGCGCATAGGTGATCTCGTCCACAGATGCGGTGGTATCCAGATGCTCTTTGAGCCAGGACAGAGTGAATTTCATGGCGTTTATCCTCGTGGCAATGCTTGGCCCATTCGGTAAACGCAATCGCAGCCAGTTTCAATGACAGGCCACAGCAATCGCTTTCATTGTTCTTCAAATACACAATTCAAACGCGACATCGCACACAGCCTCTCAAGGATAGCGCGGAACCCGTCCCATAAGTTCGTCCAACTGCCAGCCGATCCAGCCATGCGGAATGAAATGCCCGCCAGAATGCAGATCAAGCGTCACCTTGTGTCCGCCCGCACAATTGGTCCAGACCCGCCTGTCAAAAGTCAGGAAGCTCACTGCACGCCAAGGCTTGACTTTTTGCCCCGCACCACAATCAAACTGCCGCCGCCACAACGCAACGGGGTAGGTTTCATCCCCACCCGGTCCCATCGGAAACCCCATCACATTATCCGCAAATCCATGCACATGCCGCACCTCGCGCGGGCCTTGCGGGCAATCTTCGGTCTGGCGGATCGACCCCGACACCGCGAGCAAAGCCGCGACGTCATTGCCATTCTCGCACACATACCGCCACGCCATCGCAGCGCCGTAGGAATAGCCCGAGACGTAAATCTGGTCGCGGTCAATTGGGTAGTATTTGGCGACGTCTTCGATCACCGCCGCCGCAAAATCCACATCCGCGCTGCGCCCGTTCCAAAAATCCCAGGTCCGCCCGTTGCCATTGGGCGCGATCAACAACACCCCGCGCCGCCGGGTGGCACCGGAAATACGGCGGTGTTTGACGATCAGATCGCCTTGGCGGCCCCATCCGTGAAAATGCAGCAGGACCGGGAGTGGCGTTTCGCTGTCCCAGTTGTCGGGGAGGCGGATGTGGTAGGAACGGTCGTCGAGCGTGCAGGCGGTGGCACCTTCGCAGTCTTTCCATGGGCCCATTGCGGGGAGGAGAAGGAGGGCGAAGAGGATTGGGATGAGGAGTTTAATCATGTGGGGAGATTTGCGCAGGTGGTAGTGCGTGTCACATCACGATGGTGTGGGATTGCTTAAAGGAGTTATTTTTCTTGAACTGATTGATCCATCGACACATCGTTTTTACCATCCAGTTGCCGCATTGCTACCGAAAGCCCTACTGAAAGTATAAGGCCAATACCTATACCTATAAGCAATATGGAAGTTGTATTTTTTGGCTGCGTATATGGAACCAGAACTGGCCGATAAATTTCCGGTACTTGATTTCCAAGATAGGAAACGCGAGTAATAAAAGCGCTGTGTATTCCAAAAAATATTATATGTTGTCTTTGCCCTGCTTCAATCGAATTTAATTCAAATTCAAAATGACCATCAGCGGTCTCTCGTTTTTGGACAGAAATTTTCGGCTTGACGGAAAAAAGTAGTGGTTCTTCTTCTAAGAGAATACTGATTTTTTCCGCAGTAGCTTTGCCAGAGTTCTGAAGTACTAATGCTGAAGTATACCGAGATTTTTGAAATTCGTTTACAAGGCTTTGCGCGGTATCTTCATTAAACTGCTCTGGGTCACCTCTTTTAGCTGCGTAAACAATATCGATTGTTTTATCGAAAATGCCTTTTCCATAGGGAAATTCACTCTCGAACAACAAAAACCAACTCAAGTTTGGTTTATCATCGAGCCGCTTTGTAATAGCCCGATAAAGCAACCTCCCTGTCAGTCCAACAATGATTGCTGTTAAAGCGCCCAACAGCCAATTGGTTGCATCAAACGTCACCTACTCAACCCACCATGCAAATTCGGCTGGTCCAGCGCCCCAAACCCATAATGCCGCAACCAACGCAAATCGCTATCAAAGAACGCCCGCAAATCCGGTATCCCGTATTTCAGCATCGCAATCCGGTCGATGCCCATGCCAAAGGCAAAGCCCTGCCAAACGTCAGGATCAACATTCGCGGCCTGCAACACCTTCGGATGCACCATGCCCGATCCCAAAACCTCAAGCCAACCGTCACCTTCCCCAATGCGCAACTGCCCATCAACCCATGAACACTGGATATCGACTTCCGCCGACGGCTCAGTAAACGGGAAATGCGACGCACGAAAACGGGTCTTGATCCCGTCAATCTCGAAAAACGCGGCGAAAAACTCTTCCAGCGTCCATTTGAGGTTCGCCATCGAGATGTCTTTATCAATCGCCAACCCCTCGACCTGATGAAACATCGGCGTGTGGGTCTGGTCATAATCGGCGCGGTATACACCACCGGGGCAAATAATGCGCAACGGTGCGCCTTGCGCCTCCATCGTGCGGATTTGCACTGGGCTGGTGTGGGTCCGCAAGACGTGTGGCGGGCGGTCATCGCCCTCGGCACGGGCCATATAAAACGTGTCCATTTCGGCGCGCGCCGGGTGATGGCCCGGAATGTTCAGCGCGTCAAAATTATACCAATCGGTGTCAATGCGCGGCCCTTCGGCCACAGAAAACCCCATATCGGCAAAGATCGCGGTCAGTTCTTCTGTAACCTGGCTGACCGGATGGATCGACCCTTCGCGCCGTGCGCGTGTCGGCAATGTCACGTCCAGCCATTCAGAGCGCAAGCGCGCGTCCAACGCCGCATCACCCAATGCCGCCTTTTTCGCAGCCAAGGCTGAATTGATCTCGTCCTTCAAGGCATTCAACGCGGGGCCAGCGGTCTGGCGCTCCTCGGGCGTCATCTTGCCCAATTCGCGCATTTTCAACGCGACCTCGCCTTTTTTGCCAACGGCGGCCAGCCGGATATCTTCCAGCCCGGCCTCATCGCCCGCATTTGCAATCTGGCTCAGGTACTTTTGCTTGAGATCGTCCATCTCTGCCTCGTATCATTATGGTGCGCTGGTGCTATCAGATATTCGATTGAACACAAGGTAACTCGGGCCATGGCACGTTCGCGAACATCAAAATCAGGCCCATTGAAAAAGCCGCCCCTGTTTCCAGAGGCGGCTTTGAATTTCTATCGCGTCAGTTTAGCAGCTTAGGCCGCCAGCGCATCCTGCGCCTGCTTGACGATCATGCCAAACGCTTCGGGCTCGTGCACGGCCAGATCGGCCAGAACCTTGCGGTCGACTTCAATGCCAGCCAGCGACAGACCATTGATGAAACGCGAGTATGTCAGCGCTTCGTCATGCGAACGCACGGCCGCGTTGATCCGCTGGATCCACAAGGCGCGGAAGCTGCGCTTGCGATTATGACGGTCGCGGGTTGCGTATTGGTTGGCCTTATCGACCGCCTGCGTGGCGACCTTAAAGACGTTCTTGCGACGACCATAATAGCCTTTTGCGGCTTTGATGATCTTTTTGTGACGGGCGTGAGTGACCGTACCACCTTTAACTCGGGACATATCAGCTCTCCTTAATCAGCGGTCATAGGGCATAAAGCCCTTGATGATCTTGGCATCTGGCGCAGACAATGCTGTCGTGCCACGTGCGTTGCGCAGGAACTTGTTGCTCCGCTTGATCATGCCGTGCTGTTTACCAGCCTGGCCTCCGATGACCTTGCCGGTCGCCGAGATCTTGAAGCGCTTCTTCGCGCTCGATTTCGTCTTCATCTTGGGCATTTCCGTCTCCTATGGTCTGAGGTTCAAACGCGACTCGGCATGCCACTTGAGGCCGGACGCGTTGGTAGAAGATGGTGCTATAGGGGGGGATGGCAGGGTTGGCAAGAGCCGTGGTAATGGGGATGGCTAAAACCGGATATGGTCGCGCTGTTTTTCCACGCATGGCCTTGCAACTTTGATGATGCCATGGCTGGTGTGGAATATGAAAAAGATCAAGAAACCCAAATCTCCCTTGTTGGTGATCGGATGGCTGGAACATCTGGATCTGCCTGAACTTGGTCTGATCCAGATCAGGGCCAAGATTGACACAGGTGCGCGCACAACCGCCCTTCATGCCACAAATATCGAGACGTTTTCGCGAGATGGCGTAGATTGGGTAAGGTTCACGGTACAAGCCGATGATGACGCGCCCGAGATGCCGCAAGAAGCGCCGATCCATGACCGGCGTCACATCAAGAATACCAGCGGCATCCCCGAAGAACGGATTGTCATTCGCACGATACTCAAACTCACTGACCGGTCATGGCCGATCTCGGTTTCTCTCACAGATCGCAGCAATATGCGGTTCCCGATCATTATCGGACGCAGCGCATTGAAACACCACAATATCGCGGTGCATACACGGCGCGCAAAGCTCACCGATGATTAAAATCAAAACAGCCTTAGAGGCAGAGAGGGTTTTCTCATGAAAATCGTAATGATGGCGCGGAACGCCAAGCTCTATTCACACCAGCGCCTGAAAGAGGCCGCAGAAGCGCGCGGTCACCAGCTTGACATCATCAACACGCTGCGCTGCTACATGAACATCGCGTCGCGGCGTCCTGAAATGTACTATAACGGTGAAAAACTTGAGGGCTACGATGCTGTGATCCCGCGCATCGGGGCATCGGTCACATTCTACGGTCTGGCCGTGCTGCGCCAGTTTGAAATGATGGGTGTGTACCCGTTGAACGAAAGCGTCGCGATTGGCCGCAGCCGTGACAAACTGCGCTCCATGCAGTTGCTTGCCCGTGACGGCATCGGCCTGCCTGTCACAACATTCGCCCATGATCCCAAACAGACCGACGAGGTGCTCAAGCTCGCCGGTGGTGCGCCGATTGTGATCAAGCTGCTCGAAGGCACCCAAGGTCTGGGTGTGGTTCTGGCCGATACGGACCGCTCTGCCACATCCGTGGTCGAGGCATTTCGCGCCTCCGGCGTGAACATTCTGTTGCAGGAATTCATCAAGGAATCCGGCGGCACCGATATCCGTGCCATCGTTGTGGGCGGCAAGGTCATTGCCGCGATGAAGCGCACAGGGGCAAAAGGCGACTTCCGGTCAAACCTGCACCGTGGCGGTTCAGCCGAGGTGATCAAACTGTCACCCGAAGAACGATCAACCGCGATCCGTGCGGCAAAATCCATGGGCCTGAACGTCTGCGGTGTCGACATGCTGCGCTCGAACCATGGCCCTGTGGTGATGGAGGTGAATTCGTCTCCGGGTCTGGAAGGCGTGGAGAATGCAACGGGTTTGGACGTGGCTGGCAAGATCATCGAATACATCGAAAAGCATGCCGAAAAAGGCAACACCAAGACCAAAGGCAAAGGTTGATGCCTAACCGCGCGGCGTTCGAGATCGGGGGGCATAGCGTTCCCGCAGGCACACGGGCTACCGTTGACCTACCGGTCAGTGTTCTGTCCGACCACACGCCTGTGTCCATGTCGGTGCATGTCATTCACGGCAAGGCCGATGGCCCGACGGTTTTTATCAGCGCGGGCATTCACGGCGACGAAGTGATCGGTGTCGAGATTGTGCGGCGTCTGTTACGCGCGCCAAACCTCAAAACGCTGCGCGGTACGCTGATTGTGATCCCGATTGTGAACGCGTTCGGGTTCATCAACCATTCACGCTACCTGCCGGACCGGCGCGACCTGAACCGGATGTTTCCGGGTACGCCGGGCGGTTCGCTTGCATCACGTCTGGCGCATCTGTTCCTGACCGAAATTGTTGCACGCTGTGATCTGGGGATCGACCTGCATTCCGCAGCGATCCACCGCACCAACCTGCCGCAAATCCGCATTTCACCCGACAATCCCTATACCGCCGAACTTGCCGATGTCTTTGGCCCGCCCGTGGTTCTGCAATCGCCCCTGCGCCCCGGATCGCTGCGCGGTGCCGCAAAGGACATCGGCAAGGACATTCTGCTGTATGAGGCGGGCGAAGGATTGCGGTTTGACGAAATGTCGGTGCGTGCCGGTGTCGCGGGTATTTTGCGGGTGTTGAACCATGTCGGCCAGATATCATCAAAAGGTATCGCCAAACCCAAGGCGCCGCCGCAATATTGCACCTCAAGCAAATGGTTGCGCGCACCTGCAGGCGGGCTGTTACGGACCTTCAAGGCGGATGGTGATGTCGTCGCACAGGGAGATCTGATGGCACTTGTCGCCGACCCGTTTGGCGAACATGAAGAAGAGATCACAGCACCCTTTAACGGTATTGTCGTGGGCCGCGCTGTGCTGCCCATCGTCAACGAGGGCGACGCAGTATTCCATCTGGCCCGCGTCAAATCCATGTCGGTGGCCGAAGGTGCGGTGGGCGACCTGAATGAACAGCTCTCGGACGATCCGCTGTTTGACGAAGACGAGATCATCTGAGTTTTAGCGGTATGACAGCTGCATGGTACAATGAGCTTTGTGCGCAAGAACGCCTCGAATCCGGCTCTCTGGAATATTCTAAGGCATATACCGTGCAACAACCCCCACAAAGATATCTGGTATCTTTTCAATCTTCACTCCGCCGGGTTTGGTCTGTATCGCAAGAATAATCAAACCACCTGCGATCAGAATTGTGATTGCCGACGCCCGGGGTGCGCGCCTGTCAGACAGCGCCGACAGGATCGACGGCACCGACAAGACACCTAAAACAATTCCGAGGACCAATGCCAGATCGGGGTCCATATGCTCACCTCACGTTACCCTATTTGGTGTCACACTACTCCGGATCAGATGAGAAAATCAAACGCTCGTCGCACGGTGCAACCCGCAAAATGTTGGTACTACCTGGAGTATTAAACGGAACGCCTGCGGTCACGACAATCAGGTCGTCGGGTCCGGCAAACCCTTCGGAACGGGCGGCTTTGGCGGCGCTGACAACAGCGGCCTTAAAGCGGTCAAGCTCTTCCGTCATCACACAATTGGTGCCCCAGCTCAGCGCCAGACGTCGCGCGGTGCGTTTGATCGGTGTCAGCGCAATGATCGGCACCCGTGGCCGTTCGCGCGCGGTCAACAGCGCGGTCGTGCCGCTTTGGGTGAAACAACAGATCGCCTTGATGTTTGTCGTCTCGGCAATCTCTCGGGCAGCGGCGACAATACCGTCAGCCACTGTCATACGGTCAGCGGTGCGGCTGGCCTCGATAATCTGGGTATAGGTCGGATCACGCTCTACCTCGGTGGCGACATTATCCATCGTTGTGACGGCCTCTATGGGGTAATCGCCAGCGGCTGATTCAGCGCTTAGCATCACGGCGTCCGCACCTTCGTAAATCGCGGTTGCCACGTCGCTGACTTCGGCGCGGGTCGGCATCGGACTCTCGATCATCGACTCGAGCATCTGCGTCGCCACGATCACGGGCTTGGCCGCCGCACGGCATTTGCGCACCAGACGTTTCTGGATTGGCGGCACGTTCTGGACAGGCAGTTCAACCCCCAGATCGCCGCGCGCTACCATGATGCCGTCGCTGACCGCCAGAATTTCATCAAACCGTTCAACCGCGTTTGGCTTTTCGATCTTGGACAGGATCGCGGCACGGCCTTTGACCAGTTCGCGCGCCTCCAGAACATCGGCGGGACGCTGCACAAATGACAGGGCAAGCCAGTCGACGCCGAGTTCGCACACAAATTCCAGATCGGCGCGGTCCTTGTCCGACAAGGCTGCCAGCGGCAGTTCGACATCGGGCACGTTCACGCCCTTGCGATTGGAAATCACCCCGCCCGTTACCACAACACAATCTGCAAAATCCGCTCCACAGTCGCGCACTTTCAAACGGATCTTGCCATCATTCACCAACAGCGATGCACCCGGTTCAAGAGCCGCAAAAATCTCGGGGTGCGGCAGGCATACGCGCGCCGACGTGCCCTCGGCCTCGTCAAGGTCCAACCGGAATGATGCCCCCTCGACCAGCAATTCGCTGTCCCCTGCAAACACGCCCACACGCAGTTTCGGCCCTTGCAAATCCGCCAGAATCCCGATGATGCTGCCCGTTGTTTCCTCAACCTTGCGGATGATCTCGTGCTTGATACGGATCTCTTCGTGGCTGCCGTGGCTCATGTTCAGACGGAACACATCAGCGCCTGCTTTGTGCAGCGCCTCGATCATCTCGTAGGTGTCCGAGGCGGGCCCCAGCGTTGCGACGATCTTTACATTGCGAAGGCGTCTCATATCATGTGTCCTTGTTCGGTTTGCGGGTGGGGTGCTGTTGATGTTAGCGGTAACAATCTCTTTTAAACGGCTTACCCGTCCCAGCGATACGAGTCAAAGGTTTCACAAAAATGACACCCCTTCCAGATCATATTGAAATACGGCCCCCCTATGCCGTTCATTATGCCGATCCTTGACACATCGCCTGCCTGTCCCCAACTTTGACCTTGAAGGAGCCCGCAATGCCCACACAAACCGAAATCGAACTCCAAGCCGCCGCATTTCGCCGCCTGCAGCAGCATCTGATGAACGACCGCCCCGATGCGCAAAACATCGACATGATGAACCTCGCCGGATTTTGTCGGAACTGCCTGTCGCGCTGGTATCAGGAGGCCGCAAACGAGCGCGGGATCGACATGGGCAAAGACGAAGCGCGCGAGTTGTTCTACGGCATGACGATGGATGAATGGAAATCGCAGCACCAGACAGAAGCTGGGGATACGCAGAAAGAGGCGTTCAAGGTCGCGTTTGATGAAAACGTCGGCGCTGACAAAAGTTGAGATGCGTCTCCCGTTCTATATGTAGGGCACGACACAGCGTTCAAAGGATCGGGCGTTAACGCACATCGATCACGTCCAGAATCAGTTAAAAGGCAAATCAACCAGTTCGTTGTCGCAGCTCAAGAAACAATCGCAGGGATTACCAGCAATATCGCCTCTAGAATACTGTAATAAAAGATTTAATTTGAATTAATCCAAAGCGCTTTGATACAAACACCAAAGAATTAAATTTGGGGCGCATCATATGCTTGGACTGTTTATAGTACCCGCACTTTTGGCGCTTGGACTGATATTCAATCTGTCGGATGACGATGATGACGAACCCGTAGACGCAACTAATGCGCCCGAACCCGGCACGGGACCGGACGTTTTGGATGTGCCCGCAGGTGCCGACATCTTTACCGGCACTGCCAATGCCGAAACCATCAATGCGCGTGACGAAGGCGGCACGATTCTTGCAGGCGGCGGCAATGACACTGTCAACGGGTCCGAAGAAAATGACCGGATTGATGGCCAGTCGGGCAATGACGCGATTTTTGCCAAAGGTGGCGATGACACGGTCACAGGTGGTCAGGGTAACGACCGCATCTTCTTGGGTGATGGCGACGACATCAGCAGCACTGGCGCGAATGAAGTCAGGGCGACCGCAGGCGATGACTTTATCCGAGGCGGTGCAGGTAATGATCTGATCATTGATGCCTTGGGCTCGAATACTGTTTTTGGTGATCTTGGCGACGATTCAATTTCGGTGGTTGACGGCTTGTCTGCAACCGGCGTTCTGGTCGCAGGGTCTGACTTTGGCACGCCTGATATTGCCTCCGGCGGATTTGGCAATGACGCGTTGATCGGCGATGACGGCGACACATTGACTGGCGGTCAGGGCAACGATGAATTCGGCATCCTTGCGGATCTGAACCGTGCACAGGCGAACGTGACGATCACCGACTTCAACCCGTCCGAGGATTCGCTTGTGATCGGTGTGATTGACCCAAATCCCGGTACGACAACTGTGACATTCAACTACGATGAATCCCGTGGCGGTGTCCTTGCATCAACCCGCGGCACCGAGATCGCGTTCCTGCAAGGCCTGACCGCAGCCGACATCGGCAACATCCAGCTGGAGTTGATTACCGGACCCCAGTAAGTTGTTTAGAATACATATAAAATGAACCAATCCGCCGTCAGTGCGGGCCGGGGTTCACCTTCAACTTCGACCACAACATCAAAACGCGTCATCAGTTTATCGCCCGCACGCAGTGTAGCGTCTGTCAACGTAAACCGCCCTCTGATCCGCGCCCCTGCGCGCACAGGCGTGACGAACCGCACCTTTTCAAACCCGTAATTGATCGACGCACTTTGCCCTGCCAGGTCCGGTAAGGCACCGTACGCCATCACCGGCACCATCGACAGCGTCAGCATGCCATGCGCAACGGTGCCACCAAACATCGTATCCGCCGCGCGCACCGGATCAATGTGGATGAATTGGCGGTCCTCTGTCACCTCGGCAAAGGCATCAATGCGTGCCTGATCCATAGTGAACCAATCCGATGAACCAATCTCGCGGCCCTGTGCCGCGATCATCTCGTCGCGGGTAACGGTATCGGTCATGTCCAAAGCCGCTTCAAACGGCGACCTTGCGCATTTCATCCAGATAAATCTCGCGCAGGCGCGGGGCGACTTTGCCGGGCGTGCCATCGCCCAATGCGACACCATCAATTTCAACGACGGGCATCACAAACGCGCTGGCCGAGGTGGTGAAGGCCTCGTCCGCCTGCTTGGCTTCCTCAATCGTGAAATTGCGTTCCTCAACCACCATCTGCGCCTCGCGGGCGAACCGCAAAACCGCCGCGCGGGTAATGCCGTGCAGGATATCATGGGACAGCGCGCGGGTGATGATCTTGTTGCCCTTGACGATATAGGCATTGTTGCTGGTGCCCTCGGTGACAAAACCATTCTCGACCATCCACGCATCATCGCAGCCGGCTTTCTTGGCCATCATCTTGCCCATCGACGGGTATAGCAGTTGTACGGTTTTGATGTCTCGGCGGCCCCAGCGGATGTCCTCGATGCTGATTACCTTGGCACCGCGTTTGGCGGCAGGACTATCGGCCATCCCCGGCTTATCCTGGGTAAACAGGACAATCGTCGGCACAGTGGTTTCGGGATCGGGAAAGGCAAAGTCACGGTCGCCGTCAGAGCCACGGGTGATTTGCAGATAGATCAGCCCTTCGTTAATCTCGTTCACCCGAACCAACTCGCGGTGAACCTCCAGCAGATCATCCTTGGAAATCGGGTTGCGCATGTCCAACTCACCCAGCGAGCGGGCAAGCCGCACCGCGTGCCCGTCGAAATCAATCAGCTTACCATCAAGAACCGAGGTCACTTCATACACCCCATCCGCCATCAAAAACCCCCGATCAAAGATCGAGATTTTCGCGTCTGTCTCGGGCAGGTATTCGCCGTTTACGTAAACTGTTCTCATGTCTAACCCCAAAGCTCTGCCGCAGGCGGGTGCACCCCTGCCGCATCAAATTTCAACGCATGTTCACGGTCTTCAGCCAACAGCAGTGGGCCGTCAAGATCAACCACATGTGCACCCTGCGCAACAAGTGTCGCGGGTGCCATGGCCAGCGACGATCCGACCATGCAGCCTACCATCACGTCATAGCCTTGCGCGCGCGCCGCATCTCGCAGCGCCAAAGCCTCGGTCAGCCCGCCGGTCTTATCCAGCTTGATGTTCACCACATCATATTTGCCCTTGAGCGACGCAAGGCTTTCGCGGTCATGGCAGCTCTCGTCTGCACACACCGGTACAGGCCGGTCCATGCCGATCAGCGCGTCATCATCACCCGCTGGTAAAGGTTGCTCCACCAAGGCCACGCCGAGACGGACCAGATGCGGGGCGAGGTCGGCATAAACATCCGCTGACCAGCCCTCGTTGGCATCAATGATGATCGTGGATTTCGGCGCGCCTGCGCGGACCGCTTCTAGCCGTGGCATGTCATCTGGCGTGCCGAGTTTGATCTTGAGCAACGGGCGAAAGCTATGCTTGGCTGCTTGCGCTTGCATTGCCTCGGGCGTGTCCAAGGACAGGGTATAGGCCGTAATTTCTGGGCCCGGCTTCAGCAAACCTGCCAATTCCCAAATGCGTTTGCCAGTCTGTTTCGCGGCCAAATCCCACAAGGCGCAGTCAACGGCATTGCGCGCGGCACCTGCTGGCAAAAAGTCATAAAGTTGCGCGCGCGTAACTGTATCGCTCAACCCCTCGACCTGCGCTGTAACCGTTTCCAACGTCTCGCCATATCGCGCGTAAGGTACACATTCACCCCAGCCCGTCACACCACCCTCGGTGATCCGCACGGTCAGCACCTGTGCCTCGGTGCGCGACCCCCGCGAGATTGTGAACACCTGCGCCAGTTGAAACACGTCCCGGCTGACTTCTATACGCATCACACCACCTTCTTTTCGCCCTAAATACTCAAACCCGACGCCCGCCTCAAAGGCGACCCTCAAAGTTCTGCGATGGCATCCGCCAAACGCCCCGCACCCTGGCGAAACGGGTCAACCGTGGGCAGGCCCATCTCTGCCTCGACCTCTTCCAGATACGCATTGGCCTCATCCTCGGAGAGATGCTGGGTGTTGATCGAAATCCCCACCACCTGACAGTTCGGGTTGGCGACCTTTGCCAGCGTCAGTCCAACATCGCGCACCGCTCTCATGCTAGGCAGTTGGTATTCCGGCAGACCGCGCATGTGCATGCGGGTCGGCTCATGACAAATGATCAACGCATCGGGCTGTCCGCCATGGATCAAGGCCAGCGTCACACCGGAATAGCTGATGTGAAACAGGCTGCCCTGACCCTCGATAATGTCCCAATGATCGGGGTCGTTATTTGGAGTGAGATACTCAACCGCACCTGCCATAAAATCGGCAATCACCGCATCGAGCGGAACACCTGACCCGGTGATCAGAATACCCGTCTGACCGGTCGCGCGGAATGTGCTTTTCATGCCCTTCTCGCGCATCGCCTCGTCCAACGCGAGGGCGGTATACATTTTGCCGGCAGAGCAATCCGTGCCGATCGCCAGCACCCGCTTGCCGGTACGTTTCTTGCCATCTGCAATCGGATATTTCACGTTCGGGACGCGCACATCATGCAAGGTGCGCCCGTTCACCTGGGATGCAGCAACCAGATCACCCTCTTCACCCAGCAGGTTGTGCAAACCCGAGGCCAGATCATACCCCAAGCCCAGCGCCTCGATCAGCACTTCTTTCCACGACTGGCTGATATAGCCACCACGGTTGGCCACACCAATCACCAGCGTTTTGGCACCGGCTTCCTTCGCCTCGACCAAGGTCATATCCTTGAGGCCTACATCCGCTTTGCAGCCGTCCATACGGAATTGGGCCACAGCATTCTCGGGACGCCAATCTTTGATGCCTTGGGCAACCTTGGCCGAAAGTTGGTCAGGCGCGTCGCCCAAGAACAAAAGATATGGTGTTTCAATCATGGGTCGGCCTCCGGGCAGATGGGATTTTTCATATTTTCAGCGAAGCATCGCGCAAGTGGCTTGCAAACTCCGTGTCGCAGGCGACCATGACGCATAATTTTCGCGACGAAAACCTATATTACGCAATGGCATTGCACAGGCGCTTTGCGCAAATGCTGCACCTGCGAAATGCGCTTGCAGCATGGCGTGCAATTTTATAACTGTTTACCCAAGTATATCCGCAATAATAATTCGCCGAGGATCAAGTCAAATGTCATTTCGCCTGCAACCCACCGCCCCTGCCCGCCCCAACCGCTGCCAGCTTTTTGGCCCCGGTTCGCGGCCTGCATTATTCGAGAAAATGGCGGCCTCGGACGCGGATGTGATCAACCTTGACCTCGAAGACAGCGTCGCACCCTCTGACAAGGCCAGCGCGCGGGCCAATATCATCGCGGCCATCTCAGATGTCGAGTGGGGCGACAAAACCCTGTCCGTGCGCATCAACGGACTGGACACCCCTTATTGGTATCGCGACGTTGTCGATCTGATGGAACAGGCAGGCGACCGGTTGGATCAGATCATGATCCCCAAGGTCGGATGCGCGGCGGATGTCTACGCCGTGGATGCGCTGGTGACTGCAATTGAAACCGCCAAAGGCCGCACCAAGAAAATATCGTTCGAAGTGATCATCGAATCCGCCGCGGGCATCGCCCATGTCGAAGAGATCGCCGCCAGTTCGCCGCGCTTGCAGGCGATGAGCCTTGGGGCAGCAGATTTCGCAGCCTCGATGGGGATGCAGACGACAGGCATCGGCGGCACGCAGGAGAATTACTATATGGAGCACGCGGGTGCCAAGCATTGGTCAGACCCCTGGCATTGGGCGCAGGCGGCGATTGTTGCGGCGTGCCGAACCCATGGGGTTCTGCCGGTCGATGGACCCTTTGGTGATTTTTCCGATGATGAAGGTTTTCGCGCGCAGGCACGTCGGTCAGCCACGCTGGGCATGGTCGGGAAATGGGCGATCCACCCCAAGCAGATCGCGATTGCCAATGAGGTTTTTACACCGTCTGAGGAAGCCGTCGCCGAGGCCCGCGAGATTTTGGCGGCTATGGACGAGGCGAAGGCGAAGGGCGAAGGTGCGACCGTTTATAAGGGGAGATTGGTCGATATCGCCAGTATCAAACAGGCGGAAGTGATTGTGCGGCAGTCCGAGATGATTGCGGGGAAGTAGTTTCGAACCGCTTCATGCGGTCCGACAATGCGGGGGCCAGCCCCCGCACCCCCGGTGTGTATGTAGAACAATGAAAGATGATTAGGCGCGGGTGTCTTTGGGTGAACCCATGACCACATAAGACGTGATGCCATTCACCTGCGGCAACGCGCCCAGCATGTCGGTATGGAACGATTTGTAGGAACGCAGGTCGGCACATTCGACGCGCAGCAGGTATTCGATGGTGCCGGTGATATTATGGCACTCCACCACCTCGGGTGCACGCGAAATGGCGCGTTCGAACGCCTCCTGGCTTTTCTTGGAATGATCGCTGAGGCCCACGCCGACATAGGCGGCAAAGCCCGATCCCAGCGCGGTCCGGTCCAGCACGGCGCGGTATCCGGTGATGATGCCGCGTTTCTCCAAATCCTGCACCCGGCGCAAGCAAGCTGAGGGCGACAAGCCCACGCGGTCAGCCAGTTCCAGATTGCTGATCCGGCCGTTTTGCGACAGCTCGCGCAATATATGTTCGGAAATTTGATCCAGCGCCGCCATTTGTTGCAATCTTTCTGTGATACCGATGCAGTTCGCAATTTAATAGCGGCAGATATACGTCAAAGATTGCGTCATGAATATTGAAATCATCCCCGCGCTTGCGCTTTTTGCCTTTGTCAGTTCCGCCACGCCGGGGCCGAACAACCTGATGCTGATGGCCTCGGGGGCGAATTACGGGTTCCGGCGCACCATTCCACATATGCTGGGCATTTCCATCGGGTTTATGGTGTTGATGCTGCTCACGGGGATCGGGCTGGTGCAGGTTTTCGATATGTATCCGGTCAGCTACACATTGCTGAAGGTGCTGAGCGTCCTTTATATGCTGTATCTGGCGTGGAAAATCGCTACAGCCGCGCCCGTCAAAGAACGCAAAGCTACAGGCAAGCCGATGACGTTTCTTCAGGCCGCTGCATTCCAGTGGGTCAACCCCAAGGCGTGGGCCATGGCGCTGACGGCGATCACAGTTTATGTGGCGGATGGCGGTGCGCTGATGCTGTTGGTTGCAGCGACCATATTTGCTTTGGTCAACCTGCCCTCGGTGACAATCTGGACCTTACTCGGCCAACAAATGGCGAGGTTTTTGACCAATCTGGCGCGTCTGCGGGCGTTCAACTGGACCATGTCGGCGCTGCTGATTGCCTCGCTTTATCCGGTGTTGCAGATTTCCGGTTAATGGTCGTGCGATTTGGGGGCAAGGGCAACAACGGTGGCGCAGCCAATTTTGAGCGTTACAGCGATCTCTCTTTGATGAAAGCCTCCCGAAACACCCACGCGTTGCAAACCGTCCAAATCAGCGCCATATATCACGAGGTAATAGCCGGAGCATCCCATGACCCAGTATCTTGATTTCGAAAAGCCGCTTGCCGAGATTGAAGGCAAAGCCGAAGAATTGCGTGCCATGGCGCGGGCGAACCCGGAAATGGATACAGATGCCGAGGCCAAGGCACTGGATGTCAAAGCCGCCAAAATGCTGGATGACCTGTACGGGTCGTTGACCCCATGGCGCAAATGTCAGGTCGCACGCCACCCCGAACGGCCGCATTGCAAGGATTATATCGAGGCATTGTTTAAAGAATACACGCCGCTGGCGGGCGACCGGAACTTTGCCGACGATCTGGCCGTGATGGGCGGACTGGCGCGCTTCAACGACACACCTGTGATGGTGATAGGCCATGAAAAGGGCAATGACACCAAGTCGCGGATCGAGCGCAATTTTGGCATGGCGCGCCCCGAGGGGTATCGCAAGGCGGTGCGGTTGATGGAACTGGCGGGCAAGTTTGGCCTGCCTGTGATCACGCTGGTGGACACCCCCGGTGCCTATCCCGGCAAAGGGGCCGAAGAGCGTGGTCAGTCAGAGGCGATTGCGCGGTCCACCGAAAAATGTTTGCAGATCGGTGTGCCGTTGATCAGCGTGATCATCGGTGAAGGTGGGTCAGGCGGGGCAGTTGCCTTTGCCACAGCCAACCGCGTCGCAATGCTGGAACATGCGGTATATTCCGTGATCACGCCAGAGGGCTGTGCCTCGATCCTGTGGAAAGATGCCGAGAAAATGCGCGAGGCTGCAGAGGCGATGCGACTGACGGCAGATGACCTGCGCAAGCTGGGCGTGACCGACCAGATCATCAAGGAACCCAAAGGCGGCGCGCACCGAAATGCGCCGGCGGCCATAAAGGCTGTCGGCGAAGCGATTGCCGGAATGCTCAAGGAATTGAGCGGGAAAGATGCCAAGACACTGATCGCGGACCGTCGGCGGAAGTATCTCGACATTGGCGGCAAGGGCTTGGCGGCTTAACTCGCCAGCATCCGTAACCCCTGTGTCACATCGGACCGCACAGCCAATCGCAAACCCGGCTCGTCGCCAGCGCGCAAAGCCGCAATAATCAGGCGGTGAAACTGCGGCGGATCGGTGCGGCGCAAGCGGCCATAGAGCGCACGCATGGTCGGCCCCATTTGTAGCCACACCGTTTCTGCCATCGCCAGCATCGCAGGGGCCTGTGCCCTCAGGTATAGCGTGCGGTGGAATTCGAGGTTGGTGCGGATATAGCTGACCGCATCACGTTGCGCGACGGCCTCGGACACGGCACCGTTGATGGTTTGCAACCGCTCGATCAACGCCAGATGCGCGCGCGGCAGGGCGCGGCTGGCGAGTTCGACCTCGATCAAGGCACGCAATGCCGCCAGTTCCTCGATCCGCTCGTTGCTGAGTTCAGGTGTGGAAATGCGACCGGACGTCGAGATCGTCAGCGCGCCCTCGGCGGACAATCTGCGCACGGCCTCGCGGGCGGGGGTCATCGACACCTCGTACTCCTTGGCGATCCCGCGCAAGGTCAATGCCTGACCGGGCGGCAGATCGCCGTGCATGATACGAAGGCGCAAACGCCGGTAAATGCGATCATGCGCAGGGATTGAAGTATCAAGAGAGCGGGGTGTGAGGTTCATAACATGGCTATGTGATCACAAATACATCTCAGGTCAAGGCGGCGCATGTAGTGGCAGGCAGGGCTGCAACGCGTGAAAGATAACATCACAATTTGTTCCAGCCTGTCACGCCATTCGGCGAGAATCTGCCCACCCGGAGAACAGCACTTTGCGAATTAGTTCAAATCGTAGATGTATCCCCCAACGGCGGTCGGGAAACGACTGCCACGGGACATAATAATCTTGAGGGATTTATGAGCGTACACCACGCCAGACGGCCGCTAGGCCTCGCCATTTTATGCGCCGCACTATTGTTCGGTGCCGCATGTTCAACACCATCGCAGCAGTTGGAAACCTTGGAATCCGTGCAACTTGATCCTGCCCGCCAGCAGATGGCATTGATGGAAGTCCAACAGCTGCAAGCGCAAGGCAGTCGTGTTTGGTGTGTGCCTTTTGCCCGCAACGTGAGCGGTGTGGATATCAGCGGCAACGCAAACACATGGTGGGGTCAGGCCAGTGACCTATTGTACGGCAAGGGCCATGAGCCTCAGGTTGGTGCCGTGATGGCATTCAGTGCCACGCGCAAGAACCCGATGGGTCATATCGCAGTTGTCTCAGAGGTTGTGTCAGACCGTGAAATCAAGGTCGATCATGCCAATTGGAACCGCAATAAAGTGTCGCTCAAGATGGAAGTCATTGATGTCTCGGACAACAACGACTGGTCCGCTGTTCGTCTGAAAAGCCTGCCAACAGCCTTCGGCAGCGTCTATCCGGTCAAGGGCTTTATCTACCCCCAACAGTAACGCCTAGAACTGGTAGCGGTGCAAATCGCTGCCATGTTTCTTGAGCCAGCGGCGCGGCGGTTTGTAATCACCGTAAATCCGCTCGACTTCGGCCCAGAAGGCGGGCGAATGGTTCATCTGCGCCAGATGTGCCACCTCATGAGCCGCAACATAATCCAGCACCTCGGGCGGCGTCATGATCAATCGCCACGAAAACATCAGCCCGCCATCGGACGTGCATGACCCCCAACGCGACCGCGTGTCGCGCATGGTCAGGCGGGTATACGACTTGCCCAGCCTGTCTGCATAATCGTCACAGGCCCCCGCCAGACGGTCGCGCGCCACTTCGCGCAGATATGCGGCCAGTTTTTTGGGAATGCGGTCCGCCGGTCCCGGCACCGCAACCTCGTCCAGTCCGATAAACACCGACCTGCCCTGCCCTTGTGTCACCGTCAACATCTGCCCGCCCACAGGCAATTGCGCACCAAGGACCACGCGCACATCTATACCGCGTGCCTCGAGATGCTTGCGAATCCAGTCTTCTTTGGCGCGCGCAAAATCCAGCGCCTCACGCTCTGCCAACCGTTTGGGCATGGTTAACGTGACCCGACCATCGAGTTGCGAGATTCGCAACGAAATCCGCCGCGCCTGTGCGGAACGGCGCAGGATCAGAGGGATCGGGGGATTGCCGGGAAGAATAGGGTCGCTCATCTGGGGGGTCTCACAACACCAAGGGTGGCCAAAGCCTTTGACACTGCCTATCTCATATGGCAATTGGCCAAGATCATAAAGACGATCATCACTACACTGATCATATGTCCGCAACCGCAATTTGAAGAAGGGGTGTTTCATGCCCAACGAAGAATGGGGAACCAAGCGCCTGTGCCCGACCTCGGGCAAACGCTTTTACGACCTGAACAAGAATCCTATCGTCAGCCCCTATACCGGCGAAGTGCTGGAAGTGGACGCCGCCAAGTCACGCATGATTGCGGCGGATGCCGAGGATGCCGTGACAGCAAAAGCCAACAAAAAGGATGACGTCGAAGACGACGATATTCTGGATGATGACGACGTTGATGTTGATCTGGACGATGATATTCTGGATGACGACGACGATGATGAAGATACCGTACCGCTGGATGATATCGCTGACGTCACAACCAACGACGACGATTGATCGCGGCGCGATTGCGAATACTTGGCGGCGGGACCGAATTTAGACTTGATCCCGCCCCCGCTTGCGCCTAACTACGCGCCACCTAGTCGGGCGTTTCGTCCGGACACCAAACCGAACCGTAAAGATACACTGGTTCGCTTTTGGGGCATTAGCTCAGCTGGGAGAGCGCCTGCATGGCATGCAGGAGGTCAGCGGTTCGATCCCGCTATGCTCCACCAAGACTTTTTGCAAAGCAAAAAGTCGTCGTCCCGGCAGTCGTTCTTTGCGCAGCAAAAACGATGAGAGGGACAAGCCACCGCCAAACGCAAACAAACACCATGTACATTCGCGGCTCAACCGCTTACGGACGCCCCAAACCTATGCCGGGGCGCATCGCCGCTGGCCGTTGCCGCTTGGCAACCTTTACCAGAACAGGACGAACTCCGTGATACAGACCATCGCAGACGCGCTTGCCGACAAGGGCTATGACACACTGACCGCAGTGCAAACGGCGGTCTCCGACCCCGCTTTAGTTGACGCTGACCTGCTTGTTTCCGCTCAAACCGGATCCGGCAAAACTGTGGGTTTCGGACTGGCGATTGCACCGACACTGCTTGGCGACGCCGACCGTTTCGGCCCCGCGGGCGCGCCGCTTGCCTTGATCATCGCACCGACCCGCGAACTTGCCATGCAGGTCAGCCGCGAATTGACCTGGCTTTATGGCAAGGCCGGCGCTGTTGTGACCACCTGCGTCGGCGGCATGGACACGCGCACGGAACGCCGCATGCTGGACCGTGGCGCACATGTGGTTGTCGCGACGCCGGGTCGCCTTTGTGATCATATCAAACGCAATAACATCAAACTGGATGACCTGCGCGCCGTGGTAATGGACGAAGCTGACGAAATGCTTGATCTGGGTTTCCGCGACGAGCTTGAGTTCATCCTGTCTGAAGCCCCGAAAGAGCGCCGCACCTTGATGTTTTCGGCCACGGTTCCGGCAGCCATCGCCAAGCTTGCGAAATCGTACCAGCGCAATGCCCAGCGGATCGAGACCATCGGCGAGGCCAAGCAGCACAGCGATATCGAGTACCGCGCCCTGACCGTGCATCCGCGCGACACTGAAAACGCGATCATCAACGTGCTTCGATTCTATGAGGCAAAGAATGCAATCGTGTTCTGCAACACCCGTGCCGCAGTATCGCGTCTGACAACCCGCTTTACCAATCGCGGTTTTTCGGTTGTGGCGCTGTCAGGCGAGTTAAGCCAGACCGAGCGTACCAATGCCCTGCAATCGTTGCGCGACGGCCGTGCGCGCGTCTGTATCGCGACTGACGTGGCTGCGCGTGGCATCGACTTGCCCAACCTCGAACTGGTGATCCATGCCGATCTGCCATCGAACTCCGACACCTTGCTGCACCGCTCTGGCCGGACGGGCCGTGCGGGGCGCAAGGGTGTGTCCGCATTGATCGTACCCGCAAAGATGAAAAGCAAAGCGAACCGATTGATCGGCGGCGCAAAGCTCAAGGTCGAATGGGCGGCACCGCCGTCCGCGACCGAAGTCAATGCAGCCGATGAAGAACGCCTGTTGGCAGATGCCGCCTGGACTGCTGAGGCACCCGAGGATGCACAGGATTTTGTCGCCAATCTGGTGACGCAGTTCAGCCCCGAACAACTGGCCACCGCCTTTGTAAACCTCTACCGCGCGCGACAGTCCGCGCCCGAGGAATTGATGGACGCAGGCGCGCCCGGTGATGACAAACCCCGTGCCGCCTTTGGTCCGTCCGTGTGGTTCTCGGTCTCGACCGGTCGCAATGACGGGGCAGAGCCGCGCACATTGCTGCCGATGCTGTGCCGCTTGGGCGATCTGACCAAAGACGATGTGGGTGCTATCCGCATCCAGCCCAGCCATAGCTTTATCGAAATCCTCGCCTCGTCCGCACCACGCTTTGTGGCGGCTCTTGGTGCAGAGATGAAGGTCGAAAGTGGCGCTGTTGTCACACAACTGGACAGCCCGCCAAGCTTTGAACGGGGCCCGAAACCCGGTGGCAAACGTGGCCCTAAACCAGAGGGCCGTCCAGAGCGCGCGCCACGCCCTCCACGTGACAAGCCGGCCTACAATTCCGATGCGCCATCGGCACCCCGCAAACCGCGTGCGGCACCCGCAGAGGCCGCGATAACCGAGGCCGCAGCGCCCCGCGCCGACACGCCGAAGTTTGATAAACCAAAATTCGATAAACCAAAGTTTGACAAGCCAAAGGGCCCCAAAGGCGAACGCCCGCCAAAGTCACACAAGACCGAACGCAGCCCGATGAAACCCGGTGCGGCACCCAAGCCAAAGTCGAACCCGAAACCCGATGAGACAGGCAAACCCAAAGCCAAGGCCGTGTGGAAAAAGGAAAAGCCTGCGGGTGACACCTTTGAGCCGCGCAAGCCCAAGCCGGGCAAGCCGTTCAAGCCCAAGGGCGATGCACCAGCGGGCGAGAAAACCTACCAGCGTGCCGCCGACCCGTCCAAGCGGTTCACACCGCCAAACAAGATCGGCAAACAAGGTGGCAAGCCAAACGCACGGCCAAAGCCGGGCGGCGATGCCAAACCAAAGCGCAACTTTAAGCCAAAATAAGAAAACGCCGGGGGACTGCCCCGGCGTTTTTGTTCTGTAGTAACGGAATTCCTGAAAAACTCCGGCACGTATTCCTTAAAGGGATACGTTACCCCTTGCCTTTCCAGGGCACCAAGATCCGTTCGGCCCAGCGCATCAGCATGTCGATACCAAAGCCTATGACGCCGATCAGGATGATCCCCATGATCACGATATCGGTGTTTTGAAACTTGGACGCCGTCATGATCATCATACCGGCCCCCTGTTCGGCAGCGACCAGTTCGGCGGCCACAACCGTGCCCCAACACACACCCATCGCGACCCGCGCACCGGTGAATATCTCGGGCAGCGAATTGGGGATAATAACATACCGCATGATCTGCCACTTGGACGCGCCCAAGCTATACGCGGCATGCACCTTGGAAATCTTGACGCCAGACACACCCGAGCGCGACGCAATCGCCATGATCCAGAGTGCGGCGAGAAACAGCAGGATAATCTTGCCCGTCTCGCCAATCCCCGCCCAGATGATCACCAACGGGATCAACGCCAGCGGTGGCACAGGGCGCATGAATTCGACAATCGGGTCAAACCAGCCTCTGAACCAGTTGCTTAAACCCATGGCATAGCCAAGCGGAATACCGATAATCGCGCCACAGATAAATCCGACAATCACCCGAAACAGCGAATAGCCCAGATGCCCGGCAAGCGATGTCCCACGGAACCCTTCGGAGGCGACTTTAAGTGTCCGGCTCCAGACTTCCTCGGGCGCGGGCAGATACAGCGATTCCATCTGCCAGCCTTTTGAAGGCTCAAAATTGGGCGTGCCTTTGTCGGACAGGTTTACCACACCACCCTCGATCCTGACCGACCCGCCGGGGGCGATTTTCTGCCCGTTGATCTCGACTACATTTGCACCGTCGCTTTTGGTGATCTCGTCGTTGCGGTCCACATTGATCAACTTGGTCCGCCACTGCGCAACTGTCGCGCTGTCATTCTTGGCAAAGCCGTCACCGGGTTCAATTGCGGGGTCTTCGACCTGTTCCTCGCGCGGATGCACGAGCACAGTGACAGTTGCCTCATCACGGCTGCCATCCTCGGCCTCGGCGGTATAAGTAAACGAGGTCAGACCCTCGTAAGGTCCGGGTGCGTGCAAAAATCCGGGTATCCAGGATGACCCCGTGAAAATACCCCACATCAGAAAGATCGTGAAAATCGAAATGATGCCCGCAGCACGGTTCGGGCGCACGGCACTTTCATCACCGAATGTCACCGTTTTGAGCGATGTGTAATCTTTGGAGCGCGTACCCTGCACTACTTTCGTCACAACAAAAAAACCGACCGCAAAGATAGCGACATAGATCGCCAGGAAAATCAGGCCGCTCATGCCGCATTCTCCTTGGTGCCCATGATCTCTTCTTCCATTGCCCAGATCATGTTCAGGATTTCTTCGCGCTTCGACGCAAAATCAGGGTGCTTTTTCACTTCGCGCAAGTCAGCCGCGACGCCCATCTCGGCAAAGGGCAATCGGTATTCCTTGTGGATGCGCCCGGGCCTCGGCGCCATAACGATGACGCGCTCGCCCAACAGCAATGCTTCGTCGACCGAGTGGGTGATCAGGATGATCGTCTTGCCGGTCTCTTTCCACAGCTTCAACACCAGCGACTGCATCTTTTCGCGGGTCAGCGCATCCAGCGCGCCCAGCGGTTCATCCATCAAAATCACATCCGGATCATTTGCCAGACAACGGGCCAGTGCCACACGCTGCTGCATCCCGCCGGACAATTCGTATACCGCCTTTTCCTTGAATTCCTGCAACCCCACCACATCAAGCAGATGGTTCACAATCTCTGCCTTGTCGTTTTTGGGCATGCCCTTCATCGACGGGCCAAAACCCACATTGTCACGCACCGACATCCATTCAAACAACGCGCCCTGCTGAAACACCATACCGCGTTCGGCATCGGGGCCTTGGATCAGATGACCGTTCAATGTCATTTTGCCGCCCGTCGGGGCCAGAAAACCCGCGACAATATTCAACAATGTGGTCTTGCCGCAGCCGGACGGCCCCAACACCGACAACAATTCGCCCGCCTTGAGATCAATGGAAACATCCTGCAATGCCTGAACAGACCCACCATCAGGCAAATCAAAACGCATCGAGAGATTGTCAATGGAAAGTCCGGTCATATGAAATGTATCCCGTGTCCCTGTCGAGGACAATTAGGGCAAGGTTATCCCCGCCTCTGGTTCATTAAGAAACATCGGCACGGACCCCGGTAAGGTCCGTGCCGAGGGTCGTTCTTACATGCCTTTTGCAGCGGTTAACGGACCAGTGTTGACTGTATCTGCGTAACCATCAAGCGCCGAGTCAATGGAACCGGATTCCACAAACACGTCTGCAACACCCTTCATAAAGGTTCCTGCGTTGCCGCCCAACCAGCTTTCGCTCAATTGTTCGTCGATGGACGGGAACACAAAGCCTGCGATGGATGTGCGTGCCGCTTCAAGGTCCATACCGGACTGCTCTGCGATCACGGCAAGCATTTCGTCGCTCTGGCCGGTTTTCCACTCTTCGTTGGCATCCGCAGTCACCTTGACGAACTTTGCAACCACATCGCCATTTTCGGCGATAAAGGATGCAGGTGCCGATGTGACGTCAAACACCAGAATGCCCAGCTCTTGCTTTTCCGCACCGGTCAGCAGGATGTTGCCGTATTCCTTCATGCGCGACAGACCGCCGCCCCAGCCACAGGCGAAATCAACCGCACCCTGGCTCAGCGCTGCTGCACCCTCTGGCGGTGCCATATCCACGATCTGCAACGATGCGAGATCGACACCGAAGTGGTCCATCTGGCGCAGAAAACCGTAATGTGCGGCTGTCCCCAAAGGCACGGCCACTTTCTTGCCCGCCAATTCGCCAGCAGAGTCTTTTGTGATCTCCAGGCCGGCCGCTACAACGCAGTTATCGTTGTCGGCATAGGATACCGCAACATCTACGATCTGGATGTCCTGACCGCCAGATGTGGCAACCACGAAAGGCGGCACACCCTGGGATACGGAAAGCTGGACGTCGCCGGACGCCATTGCGGCGGACATTGCTGTACCGGTCTCGAAAGAAACCCAGTTTACTTTCATACCCAGCGCTTCGTCATAAGCACCGGATGCTTTGGCGGCGAGGAACGGCATGGGCCACTCAAGGAAATAACCTACTGTGATTTCACCATGCGCGTCTGCAAATGCGGCTTGTCCGGTCATCGCCATCACGGCGCCCGCTACAAATCCGGTTGTTGTCTTCTTGATCATTGTAATCTCCCGTTGATCATTCCCGATCCTTTATTGGTCGGGTTTTGTTGTCGTCTCTCTTGTCCTTAAAACTGTCGATATCGGATTCCTTTAGGAATTTCGCGGCCAACACTGTTAGCTTCAAGCCGCTACAGAACAATTCCTTCACCGCGTATCATGCAGTCTATCCCCAGTGTGAGCAATCATTTCCCGACACCCGACACGTGTCATCGTGGTCTGAACCCGTTGATCGCAAAACAATCAGGCAGGCAGGACAGGCACGATTTGCGCAGTCTGCGTTTTGCGGGCCCGAAAAACCAATGTCCAATTCCAAAGCGTCCATGAGTCCAGATTGTCGGTTCCTGTCTGATCTGGCCTGATGTCCACTCCGCAAAAACTTCTGGAACGCACCGTAAAATCAGTTCAAACTACAAATAACCGTTCATACGCTCATAATGCGCCCGAAAGACTGCCTTGTCTGGAATTACACATGCAGGCAAACTGGCCCTACTTGATTCTGTAAAAAAGCAGTGATGTATGACGATGAACTGGCATATATTAATGTGAATTCACCCATCTGAACATCGCTGAGAAAGGTCTGAACCCATGGACGGTACTTTTAACGAGAATGACATTTCCCGCGTTGTTGCGGTGGACCGCGCGCACATCTGGCACCACCTGAGCCAGCACAAGCCCTACGAGACCACGGACCCCCGCATCATTGTCGAAGGCAAAGGCATGCGCGTCTGGGATCAAAAGGGCAAAGAGCACCTTGATGCCGTGTCCGGTGGCGTCTGGACCGTCAATGTCGGCTATGGCCGTGAAAAGATCGCCAATGCTGTGCGCGACCAGCTGATCAAACTGAACTTCTTTGCGGGTTCTGCCGGGTCCATTCCCGGTTCGAATTTTGCTGAAATGCTTATCGACAAGATGCCCGGGATGAGCCGCGTCTACTACGCCTCCTCCGGATCCGAGGCCAATGAAAAGGGCTTCAAAATGGTCCGCCAGATCGCGCACAAGCGCTATGGCGGCAAAAAGCACAAGATCCTGTACCGCGAGCGCGATTATCACGGCGGCACCATCGGCACGATGGCCGCAGGTGGTCAGGACGAGCGCAATGCTCAATACGGTCCCTTCCCCGAAGGATTCATCCGCGTGCCTCATTGTCTTGAGTACCGCGCATTCGAGCAAGACGGCGCACCGCAGGAAAACTATGGCGTCTGGGCCGCCGACCAGATTGAAGCGGTGATCCTGCGTGAAGGGCCTGATACCGTGGGCGGTCTGTGCCTTGAGCCCGTAACCGCAGGCGGCGGTGTGATCACCCCGCCCGATGGCTATTGGGACCGCGTGCAGGAGATTTGCAAGAAATACGACATCCTGCTGCACATTGATGAAGTCGTCTGCGGCGTGGGCCGCACGGGCCAGTGGTTCGGCTACCAGCACTACGGCATCAAACCCGACATGGTGACAATGGCCAAAGGTGTGGCCTCCGGCTATGCCGCGATTTCATGTCTTGTGACCACCGAAGAGGTGTTCAACATGTTCAAGACCGACGCTTCTGACCCGATGGATTACTTCCGCGATATTTCGACCTTTGGCGGTTGCACAGCCGGCCCTGCGGCAGGCATTGCGAACATGCAGATCATCGAAGACGAGAACCTGCTCGAGAACACCACCAAAATGGGCGATTATATGCTCGACCAGTTGAACGCGCTGGCCGACAAACATCAGGCAATCGGCCAAGTACGCGGCAAGGGTCTGTTCCTTGGTGCCGAACTGGTCGAAGACCGGGAAACCCGTGCCGCTGTCCATGAGAAAATGGCCGCCGCCGTGGTTGGCGACTGCATGCAGCAAGGCGTGATCATCGGGATGACCAACCGCTCCTTGCCCGGCAAGAATAACACCTTGTGCTTCTCGCCTGCGCTGATTGCCAAAAAGGACGATATTGACCAGATTATCTCGGCTCTGGATGGCGCACTTGGTCGGGTATTTGGCTGATTACCGCCGAAAGACGCAAAATAACGTGATAAAAGGAATGAATGTCGGGCTTGACCCGGCATTCTTTTGGGCAGTAGGTGCAGTTGTCTTGCCCGAACATGACACCCCATGACGCTGGTTGATCGCCAACATTTGCGTTAATTTCATCTGAGTTGGAACCAATCGCAATACCACGCGTTAGGGATCAACAATTAACGGGAGACTACTATGAAAAAACTATTCCTTGCCGTGCCGCTGATCGCCGCACTGGCCGCTTGCGAAACTCAAAACCAGTCAACTGCCGCTGGCGCACTGACAGGTGCCGCGCTGGGTGCTGCTGTTTCTAACGACAGTGACAACATCAAAGGCGCGTTAATCGGTGGTATCGCCGGTGCTGCTGCTGGTAATTACCTGGGTCGCTCACAGAGCGGCAAATGTGTGTACCAGAATTCTGCTGGCCAGCGTTATACGGCCGCTTGCCCATAACGCAGTTAATAATTACGAACAACATTGGCTCAGGTCTCGCGACCTGGGCCTTTTTTGTGTCCGCTTTCCAAATTCGCGAAAAACGCCGCGTTGGTATCAAGCATACAAGCGCCTACTTTTTGCGAAATGGGCAGTAATTGATAATCAAAGTCTCATTAATTGATTTACAATTGCGAACCAATCCGCTATATTAATGTAATATTTTTCTATTTTCGCAGTCGGATAATACCAGATTGAAGCTCGACTAAGTCCACTATAGGATATCCTACATGGCACTCCCGGTTGAGACATTTTTTCTGCATCCCGACGCACAGGGCACGCTGCAACAGCAGATACAGCAGATGATTGCCCAAGGTATTTTATCGGGCCGCTTCCAGCATGGTGAAAAACTGCCCTCGACCCGTAAACTGGCGGGCCATCTGGGGATCAGCCGGATCACCGTTACAATTGCCTACACTGAATTGCTGGCAAATGATTACCTGATCTCGAAAGGGCGCTCGGGCTATTTCGTGTCTGATAATGCCCCTGCGCCACCGCGCTTTTCACCCGCTATCCAGCATGTCGATGCCGTTGACTGGTCGCGCGCCATCGGCCAGAAATTCAGCGGCGGTGCGACACCTTCAAAGCCACAGGATTGGGCCAAATACCGCTATCCCTTCATTTACGGTCAGGCGGACCCGTCCCTGTTTGACCACGCCAACTGGCGGCTTTGTGCATTGCAGGCATTGGGACAGCGCGACTTTACGTCCCTGACCACGGATTACTACGATCAGGACGACCCACAACTGATCGAATTTATCGCACGGCACACTCTGCCCAGACGCGGTATTTCGGCACGACCCGAACAGATCCTGATCACTTTGGGCGCGCAAAATGCTCTTTGGCTGACCACACAGGTGCTGCTGACCCAGCGCCGCCGCGCCGTGCTCGAAGACCCGTGTTATCACGCCTTGCGCGACGTGCTGTCGCAGTCGCGCTGTCATGTAACCCCTGTGCGTGTTGATCGTGACGGCCTCCCGCCTGATGCGATACCGCCGGACACTGACGTGATTTTCACCACGCCGAGCCATCAATGCCCGACCAACACAACCATGCCGATGCACCGCCGCGCCGCACTGCTGGAACGCGCCCGCGAAATGGATGCGATTGTCGTAGAGGACGATTACGAGTTCGAAATGTCGTTCCTGAAATCCCCCTCGCCCGCGCTCAAATCGCTCGATACCGACGGGCGTGTGATCTATGTCGGCAGCTTTTCAAAATCGCTGTTTCCGGGGTTGCGGCTTGGTTATCTGGTAGGCTCCGAGCCGTTCATCCGCGAGGCCCGCGCCCTGCGCGCCAGCGTACTGCGCCATCCGCCCGGCCATATCCAGCGTACAACTTCATATTTCCTGTCACTGGGCCATTACGATGCGCTGATCCGGCGCATGGGCACCGCTTATCAAGAGCGCCGCAGCGTGATGGAAACTGCATTGGCCACGCATGATCTTGAAATATCCGGCAAAGGATATCACGGCGGATCGTCTTTCTGGATGCGTGCCCCCACCACTGTTGACACGGATGAACTCGCACGTCGGCTAAACAATAAAAGCGTCCTGATCGAGCCGGGACGTGCGTTCTTTGCAGGCGACGAGCAGCCCTCGAACTACTACCGTCTCGCCTATTCCTCTGTGCCCACAGCACGCATTGCCGAGGGCGTTGATATCGTCGCCCGCGAAATTCGCGATATGGTATGATGTGGCGCTATGCACGTGACCCTTTTGGACCTAACGCAGAACCCTCCACCGCCTTACCCTGCGGGCAACACAATCCGGATTCGCCACTCCCATCTTACCCATAAGGATATTCTGCCATGAAAATGACCACCGAAGAGGCCTTTGTAAAAGTCCTGCAAATGCACGGCATCGACAACGCGTTCGGGATCATCGGGTCCGCCATGATGCCGATCTCCGATTTGTTCCCGTCCGCGGGTATCAAGTTCTGGGATTGCGCGCATGAAACATCCGGCGGCATGATCGCAGACGGCTATACCCGCGCATCCGGCAAGATGTCGATGGCAATTGCCCAGAACGGGCCCGGCATCACCAACTTTGTGACGCCGATCAAAACCGCTTACTGGAACCACACACCGATGCTGCTGGTCACACCGCAAGCCGCGAACAAGACGATCGGTCAGGGTGGTTTTCAGGAAATCGAACAGATGAAATTGTTCGAAGAC
The DNA here is from genome assembly GCA_963710185.1 of uncultured Alphaproteobacteria bacterium. Lineage (GTDB taxonomy): Bacteria > Pseudomonadota > Alphaproteobacteria > Rhodobacterales > Rhodobacteraceae > Sulfitobacter. Next base: position 186,293 of record CAVPZE010000002.1, read on the forward strand.
ATGGTCTGCTATCAGGAAGAAGTCCGCGACCCGTCGCGCATGGCCGAAGTCCTGAACCGCGTGATTGAAAAAGCATGGCGCGGCTGCGGCCCCGCCCAAATCAACATCCCGCGCGATTACTGGACGCAAGTGATCGACATTGAACTGCCCCAGATCATCAAACTCGAACGCCCCCAAGGTGGCGCACAAGCTGTGGCCGCTGCCGCCAAATTGCTGTCAGAGGCTGAATTTCCCGTCATCCTGAACGGTGCCGGCGTGATCCTGTCCGGCGGTATCGACGCTTCCGCCAAGCTGGCCGAGGCGTTGGACGCCCCTGTGGCTTGTGGCTATCAGCACAACGACGCATTCCCCGGATCACACCCTCTCGCTGTTGGTCCACTGGGCTACAACGGATCAAAAGCGGCGATGGAGCTGATCCAGAAGGCCGACGTGGTGCTGGCCCTTGGCAACCGTCTGAACCCGTTTTCCACCTTGCCGGGATACGGCATCAACTACTGGCCGCAGAACGCCAAGATCATTCAGGTCGATATCAACTCTGACCGTATTGGCCTGACCAAGAAAGTTGACGTGGCCATTCAGGGCGATGCAAAAGCCGTGGCAGAACAACTGCTTGCACAGCTTTCTACTGGTGCCGGTGATAAGGGTCGCAAGGACCGTAAAGAACTGGTTGCACTGACAAAATCCCGCTGGGCACAAGAGTTGTCCTCGATGGATCACGAGGAAGACAACGACGAAGGCATCACATGGAATGAGCGTGCGCGCACCCGCCAGCCCAAGCATATGGCACCCCGTCAGGCATGGCGCGCGATCATGTCCGCAATGCCCAAAGATGCTATTATATCCTCGGATATCGGCAACAACTGCGCAATCGGCAACGCTTATCCGTCCTTCGACAAGGGCCGCAGCTATCTCGCACCGGGGCTGTTCGGCCCTTGCGGATACGGCCTGCCGTCTATCCTTGGCGCAAAAATCGGCTGCCCGGATCGTCCGGTCATCGGTTTCGCAGGTGACGGCGCTTTCGGCATCTCGATGAACGAAATGACCGCTTGTGGCCGTGGCGACTGGCCTGCGATCACCATGGTTATTTTTCGCAATTACCAGTGGGGCGCGGAAAAGCGCAACACGACCCTGTGGTATCAGGACAACTTTGTCGGGACCGAGCTGAACGAAGGCGTGAACTATGCCGAAATCGCCAAAGGCTGTGGCCTTAAAGGTGTTCAGGTCACCGGCATGGAACAGTTGACCGACGTTTTGAACACCGCCGTCAAAGAACAGATGAACGACGGCGTCACCACCTTTATCGAGGTTGTTCTCAACCAAGAACTGGGCGAGCCCTTCCGCCGCGATGCCATGAAAGCACCGGTTGCCGTCGCGGGCATCAACAAAGCCGATATGCGCCCGCAGGTGCGTTCATAACTGGTGTTGAAACCCGAAAACCATAGGGTCCGGCCATGAGTGTGCTGCAAGGATTGCAAGATCGTGCAGCAGCCCGGCCCGCCCATATCGTTCTGAGCGAAGGCCACGACCCCAGGGTTGTGGCCGGTGCCGTTTCTGCCGTGCGCGCCGGTATCGCACGTATCACGCTTGTTGGTCCTGCCGCTGATGTGACGGCACAATTGACAAACGCGGGTGCGACCAACGCAGATGATATTTCCATTCAGGATCCTGCAACCTCGCTCCTGACTGCCGAATTTGCCCAAACCTATTTCGAGTTACGCAAGCACAAAGGTGTCAGTCAGGATGTGGCCGACACCCAAGCGCACGACCCGCTGGTTTTCGCCGCGATGATGGTGCGCAACGGTCATGCCGATGGCACAGTGGGCGGCGCAGTTGCCACCACATCCGAGACGGTGCGCGCCGCGTTGCAGATCATCGGCAAGGCCAAAGACGCCTCATTGGTATCCAGCTTTTTCATCATGGCCCTGCCCGCCAACCACCCCACTGGCCGCAGCGCCATGATCTTTGGCGATTGCGGTCTGGTGATTGACCCCGATGCAACCGAACTCGCCGCCATCGCCGTTGCCTCTGCAGCGTCCTGCCAGCAATTACTTGGCGATACGCCTAAAATTGCCTTGCTGTCCTTCTCGACCAAAGGCTCGGCGCGCCATGCGTCCGTGACCAAAGTGTCCGAGGCCGTCGATATCCTGCACGCCAATCATCCTGATCTGGCCGCTGACGGCGAATTGCAATTCGATGCCGCTTTTATGCCGGATGTCGGCGCATCCAAGGCCCCCGGATCAAGCGTCGCAGGCCATGCCAACGTGATGATTTTTCCAAACCTCGATGCGGGCAACATTGGCTATAAAATCGCCCAGCGCATCGGCGGCTGCGATGCAATTGGTCCGGTGTTGCAGGGCCTTGCCAAGCCCGCCAATGACCTGTCTCGTGGGTGTACCGCAAGGGACGTCACCAATATGATCGCCGTCACCACCCTTCAGACGGCCCGCCAGTAAGCTACCTTTTGACACGATACGCTTTGACCTAAAGTCAGGAAACACCATGACGCACAAACAACCGGTCCTCGAATTGTCGCCCAAGGTGTCTGATGAGATCCGCAAAACCACATGTTACATGTGCGCCTGTCGCTGTGGCATCAACGTCCATATGAAAAAGGGCGATAACGGCGAGATGAAGGTCGCCTATATCGAAGGCAACCGTGATCATCCGGTCAATCAGGGCGTGCTCTGCGCCAAAGGATCAGCGGGCATCATGCAGCACAATGCGCCTTCACGTCTGCGCGCGCCGTTGAAACGTGTCGGCCCGCGCGGGTCTGGCGAGTTTGAAGAAATCAGCTGGGATGAAGCCTACCAGATTGCTGCCGATTGGTTGGAGCCGATCCGCCGCGACAACCCTGAAAAACTGGCGTTCTTCACAGGCCGCGACCAATCGCAATCATTCACCTCATTTTGGGCGCAAGCCTTTGGCACACCAAACTATGCCGCCCACGGTGGATTTTGCTCGGTCAACATGGCCGCTGCTGGCATCTATACGATGGGCGGCGCGTTCTGGGAATTTGGCCAGCCCGATTGGGATCATACCAAGCTGTTTATGCTGTTCGGTGTGGCCGAGGATCACGATTCAAACCCGATCAAGATGGGCATCGGCAAGATCAAGGGGCGCGGCGCGAGGGTCATTGGTGTGAACCCGATCCGCACCGGATATAACGCCGTGGCTGACGATTGGGTCGGCATCACGCCCGGCACCGATGGTCTGTTTATTCTGGCGATGATCCATTGCCTGATGAAAGCCGGCAAGTTGGATTTGAATTACCTAGCACAATATACCGACGCGCCTGTCCTGTTGAACAACGATCCTAAATCAGCCGATTTTGGCCTGTTCCTGCGCGACGAAAACGGCAAGGAGTTGGTGATTGACCGTGAGACAGGCAAGTTGACCGCATTCGATAAACCCGGCGTCAAGCCTGACCTGCGCGGCACTCACCGCGCCAAGGGTGTCACGCATACGCCCGTCTTTCATCAAATGGCCGAAAAATACCTGAATGATGACTACGCGCCCGAGGCCGTTGCCGACCGCTGCGGTATCCCCGCCAAACGCATCCGCGCGATTGCGGCTGAGCTCGCGCGTGTGGCATTCGAGGAATCCTTCGAGCTTGATCACGAATGGACCGATTTCCGTGGCGAACACCACGCCACAATGACAGGCCGCCCTGTATCCTTTCACGCCATGCGCGGGATTTCGGCGCATGCCAACGGCTTTCAGACGTGCCGCGCGCTGCATGTGTTGCAGATCATTTTGGGCACAGTTGAAGTGCCAGGCGGTTTCCGTTTCAAACCGCCCTACCCCAAACCCGCCAAAGCACACCCAAAGCCGCATACCGGCATGACCCCCGGCGCGCCGCTCAATGGTCCGCACCTGGGCTTTGTCCACGGTCCCGATGATCTGGCGCTCAAGCCTGACGGCAGCCCCGCCCGCATCGACAAGGCGTTCACATGGGAAAACCCGATGTCGTCGCATGGTTTGATGCACATGGTTATTTCCAATGCTCACGCGGGCGACCCCTACAAAATCGACACGCTGTTCATGTACATGGCGAACATGTCGTGGAATTCGTCGATGAACACCGGCGGCGTGATGGAGATGCTGACCGACAAGGACGAAAACGGCGATTATGTGATCCCGCATATCATCTATTCGGACGCCTACAGTTCCGAAATGGTCGCCTACTCCGACCTTATCCTGCCCGACACAACCTATCTTGAGCGCCACGATTGCATCTCACTCCTCGACCGCCCGATCTGCGAGGCGGACGCCGCCGCCGACGCGATCCGCTGGCCCGTGGTTGAGCCTGACCGCAACGTCAAAGGTTTCCAATCCGCGCTCTGTGATTTGGGTGCGAAACTCAAACTTCCCGGTTTTGTGAACGATGACGGCAGCCAGAAATTCGCTGATTACGCCGACTATATCGTCAACCACCAGCGCCGGCCGGGCATTGGCCCCTTGGCTGGTTGGCGGACAGGTGAAAACGGTCTGCAACATGGGCGCGGTGACGCAAACGCCAGCCAACTTGATAACTACATCGAAAACGGCGGCTTCTTTGTTGAACATATCCCTGCCGGATCGAACTACTACAAACCATGGAACAAGGCATACCAATCATGGGCCGTGAAAATGGGCCTGTACGATGCGCCGCAACCCTATCTGTTCAACCTCTACGTTGAACCCATGCGCAAATTCCAACTCGCCGCCGAAGGGCACGGGGAACGCCAACCACCCGACCATCTGCGCGAGCGGATCAAGGAAACAATGTCGCCGCTGCCGATCTGGTACGAAACCGATCAACACGGCAACGAGGGCTATACCGTCAACGCCCTGACCCAACGCCCGATGGCGATGTACCACTCATGGGGCAGCCAAAACGCATGGCTGCGCCAGTTGCATGGGCACAACCCGCTGTACCTGCCGACCAAACTGATGCGCGAGCATGACCTCACCGATGGTGACTGGGCGCGGGTTTCTTCACCGCATGGCGAAATCACCGTACCCGTCATGGAAATGGCCGCGCTCAACGAGAACACGGTCTGGACATGGAACGCTATCGGGAAACGCAAAGGCGCGTGGGCGCTGGACAAGGACGCGCCAGAGGCCACCAAAGGGTTTCTTCTCAACCACCTGATCCACGAATTGATGCCGCCCAAGGGCGACGGGATGCGCTGGGCGAATTCCGACCCGATCACGGGACAGGCGGCGTGGTTTGACCTCAAGGTCAAAATAGAGAAGACCGCAGCGCCCAAAGAAGCACGGCCCGAATATCCGCCCATCATTTCGCCCGTGGGCCAGGGGCCGGACAAATTGGCATGGAAGGTGGGCAAATGACCTCTTTCTTTTTGGCCTTAAATATTCCCGGGGTCTGGGGCTGGCCCCAGTCCGCCACCCGCAAGGAGCGTGATCAATGACCGAACTCCCGACCCACACCACCAAAAAACTCGGACTTGTGATCGATCTAGATACCTGCGTCGGCTGCCATGCCTGCGTGATTTCCTGCAAGGGTTGGAACACCGAAAACTATGGCGCGCCACTATCGGACCAAGACCCCTATGGCGCGAACCCGTCGGGCACATTCCTGAACCGGGTCCATTCTTACGAGGTCCAACCCGATCAGGGCCCCGCACAACTGATCCATTTCCCCAAGTCCTGCCTGCACTGCGAAGACGCACCTTGCGTCACTGTCTGCCCCACCGGAGCCAGCTATAAGCGTGTCGAGGACGGCATCGTTCTGGTCAATGAATCCGACTGTATCGGCTGCGGATTATGTGCATGGGCATGCCCTTATGGTGCGCGCGAAATGGATGCCGAAGAGAAGGTGATGAAAAAATGCACCCTCTGCGTTGACCGGATTTACAACGAAAATCTGCCAGAGGTCGACCGCGTACCCGCCTGCGTGCGCACCTGCCCGTCCGGCGCGCGACACTTTGGCGATCTGGGTGATCCCGACAGCGACGTCAGTCAATTGGTGCTTGAGCGTGGTGGAGTTGACCTTATGCCAGAGCAAGGCACCAAGCCCGTCAATAAATACCTGCCGCCACGGCCCAAGGATGCATTGCCGGAATTTGACGTGCTTGCCCCCTTCCTCGAACCCGTCGTGACAGAGCCCAAAGGATTCCTTGGTTGGCTCGACAAAGCGCTGGAGAAAATCTGATGCATCCTGCACCCTCCGTTATCTTTTTCAGCACATTTTCCGGCTTGGGTTTCGGCTTGCTGGTCTGGCTTGGCATCGGCCTGCCTGCTGTAACCGGCTGGATTGCCTTTGCATTTTTCGCCATCGCCTATGTACTTGCGGTGGGCGGGTTGATTTCGTCCACCTTCCACCTTGGCCACCCCGAACGTGCGCTCAAGGCATTCACGCAATGGAAAACAAGCTGGCTCAGCCGCGAGGCATGGTGCGCGGTTGTCGCATTGGTGCTGATGGCGCTTTATGGAGCAGGGTTGGTATTCTTTGACCAGCGCTGGATCATCCTAGGCCTGCTGGGGGCCGTATTTTCGCTTGGCACCGTGTTCACCACCTCGATGATCTATGGCCAACTCAAAACTATACCGCGTTGGAAACAACCGCTCACCCCCTTTAACTTTCTATCGCTCTGCATCGCGGGCGGGGCATTGCTGGCCGGGCAAATCACAGCAGCTATCATTCTGTTGGTCATCGCAGGCGCAATTCAGGCCGCCACATGGGTCATGGGCGACAAAGCCTTGGCAAACTCCGGCACCGATTTGGCAAGCGCCACGCAGTTGGGTAGCATCGGCAGCGTGCGTGCATTCGAGCCGCCGCACACCGGCACCAATTATTTACTGCGCGAATTTGTCTATGTGGTTGGCCGCAAGCATGCACAGAAATTGCGTATCATCGCGTTAGGGCTGATGGCGGTGCTGCCGGTTTTGCTGTTGCTTATCCTACCCGCAAACCACCTTGTCGCAGTGATCGCGGTTTTGGCGCATATCGCAGGCGTCCTCACCGCACGATGGTTGTTCTTTGCCGAGGCCGAACATGTCGTAGGTTTCTATTACGGCAAGCGCTGAGCGGCGGCCGACGTAAGGCGGGGTCAACCCCGCCCTGCAAAATCAATTCAACAAACCCGCATGGCGCAGACCTGCATCAATCAATGCCTTTGTGCTGTCCAACAAACCGGTTAACGGCAACCGCACCTCGTCCGAACACAGATCTAGGCGTGACATCGCATATTTCACGCCGACCAGACCCGGCTCGGTAAAGATAGCCTTGTGCAGCGGCATCAAGCGGTCCTGGATTTCGAGCGCGGATGTATAGTCGCCCGCCGCGCAATGCGCCTGCATCTGCGACAACAGCTTTGGGGCGACATTGGCCGTGACCGAAATGCAACCGACACCGCCTTGGGCATTAAACCCGTGGGCTGTCGGGTCTTCACCAGACAGCTGAACGAAATCGGGGCCACAGGTGATCCGCTGCATTGATACGCGCGCCAGATCGCCTGTGGCATCCTTGACGCCGACGATGCGCGGCAGCTTTGCCAATTCGCCCATGGTTTCAGGCGTCATATCAATCACGGACCGGGGCGGGATGTTATAAATCACAATCGGCAAGGCGCAGGCGTCATGGACCGCCGTAAAGTGGGCGATCAGCCCACGCTGCGTCGGCTTGTTGTAATACGGCGTGACCACCAGTATCGCGTCGGCACCGACTTTCTCAGCGTGTTGTGCCAGACGGATACTCTCGACCGTGTTGTTTGATCCCGCTCCGGCAATCACCGGAATACGGCCAGCGGCGGCCTTGACCACCTCCTCCACAACGATCTCGTGCTCGCGGTGCGTCAGGGTCGGAGACTCACCCGTTGTACCAACCGGCACAAGCCCGTTCGATCCTTGGGCAATATGCCACTCTACCAGTTTTTTCAGGGTCTCCAGATCCAGCTCGCCGTTCTGAAACGGCGTGACGAGGGCAGGCAGTGAGCCGTTGAACATGTGCACGCTCCTTTTTTAATGCGCAGACCTTTGGTCCGACTTTATTGTGCTGGCCGGACGGAACCGGACGGGGATGGACCTTGTGGCGACATCGTGAGTTGATTACGCCAAGGCTTATCATATGTTGCAAGGCTCTAGCCTTTGAACCACGGGAAATGCAAGTGATCACACGCATAACAGCCACCATCGTTTTGGTTTTTGTCCTCGCTTTACCGGCATTGGCCGAACGCCCCCGCCCCTTGGGCTGGGCGCTGGATGCGATGCGTGCCGGCAACTGGGACACAGCGGCAATGATCGCCGCGCGTGATGGCCCGGTCGCGGCAGATGTTATCGAATGGCACCGCTTGCGGGCCGGGCGTGGCACCTATGTCGAGGCACGCGCGTTTCTGGACCGCCGCCCCGACTGGCCCGGCGAAGATTATCTGCGCAAGCAGGTTGAAGAGGCGGTGATCGGGCAAGACGATCCTGCAATCCTGTCATTCTTTGCCCAAATCGCGCCGCAGACCCCGCAGGGCGTTCTGGCCCATGCCGCCGCCCTGATCCGTGCAGGGCAACGGGGCGAAGCCGAGGCCGATGTGGTTCTGGCATGGCGTACCATGCCGATGAACACGACCTCGCAGGCGCTTTTTCTTGCCGAACATGAGGGGATTCTGAAGCCGCACCACGCTGCACGACTTGAGGCGATGTTGTGGCAGGGCGAACATGCCGGGGCGCGGCAGATGTTCGATCTGGTTGGCAAAGATGATCAGTCGCTGGCCGAAACCCGCATCGCGCTGCAAAACCGTGATGGCGATGTGAACAAGCTGATCAATGCGTTGCCTGCGGGCAAAGGCGGTGATGCAGGCCTTGCGCATGACCGCTTCGAATGGCGCATTCGCAAGGGGTTTCAGGATGACGCCAAAACCTTGTTGATCCAGACGTCAACATCCGCTGAAGCCTTGGGCCAGCCCGCCGCCTGGTCCAACCGTCGCCGCGCGATGGCCCGCGATGAAATGCGGACCGGTGATAAAAAGCTCGCGTATCAGATGGCATCACAACATTTTCTGACCGAAGGGTCGGATTACGCTGACCTTGAATGGCTCGCGGGTTACATCGCTCTGCGGTTTCTGGACGACCCGAAACGCGCCTATCAACATTTTCTAAGCCATGACGGCGCAGTCGAATCGCCGATCAGTCAGGGGCGTGCCGGATACTGGCAAGGCCGCGCGCTTGAGGCACTGGGAGATACCGAAGGTGCCGCACGCGCCTATGCCAGAGGGGCCAATTTCCAAACCTCGTTCTACGGATTGCTTGCCGCAGAACGTGGCGGCCTGCCATTTGACAAGACGCTCGCAGGGGAAACACCCACCCAGAACTGGCGCACCTCCCCGATGGCAAAAGCCCCGCTGTTTGAGGCGGGCCTCCTGCTTCAGGCTTCCGGAGAGTTAGCTATTGCAACGCGTTTTTGGACCCATCTGGCCGATCAACTTGTGCCTGATGATCTGGCACTGCTCGGTCAGGCCGCGATTGATGCGGGCCAACCGCATCTGGCCGTGATGATTGGCAAACGTGCGGCCGGGCGCGGGCTGACCATTGCAGCGCCGTATTATCCGCTTCATTCGCTGATCGAAATGGACCTGCCGATGGCACCAGAAATGACGTTGGCCATTGCGCGCCGTGAAAGTGAGTTTAATCCCGTGGTTCAAAGTGCTGTCGGCGCACGCGGGTTGATGCAGATTATGCCAGCAACCGCACAGGAAGTCGCATCTGATCTGGGGTTAAGCGCGCTGCACACCACCGCCAGACTGACCGCCGATCCGGATTATAACGCGCGGCTCGGGGCAGAATATCTGTCACAGATGGCGGCACGGTTTGAAGGCAATGTGTCGATGATGTCGGCGGCCTATAATGCTGGGCCAAGCCGCCCGATCCGCTGGATGGCCGAATACGGCGACCCGCGCAAAGGCGAGATTGATATCGTCGACTGGGTTGAGATGATCCCGTTTCGCGAGACGCAGAACTATGTGATGCGCGTCACCGAAAGCCTGCCCGTGTACCGTGCAAGGTTGGGCAAAGACCCGTTGCCGATCCCGTTTTCCAGGGAGTTAGCGGGCTCGACGCTGGCGGGATTCGCGCCAAAACGTGAATAGGCCCGCTGCTACGATCAGTGCGGCACCGATGGCGACATTTGTCCGCACAGTTTCGCCAAACAGCGTGATCCCGATGATCGCCGCAAACACCAGTTGCAGATAGGCAAACGGCTGTACCGCACTTGCCTCGGCGACTTCATAGCAGCGGATCAACAGCCAATGCCCGGTCACGCCTGTAATGCACAGGCCCCCCATATAAAGCCAGTCGGTGGCGATCATCGGTTCCCAATACCACAGACCTACGGCCGTCATCGCTATGGATCCCATCACGCCCGTCCAAAAGAAGCTGGTCGCGGTCGTGTCCTTGCGCGCAACATAGCGGGTCAGCAAGCCGTAGACCGCGAACATCGCCGCCGCCAGCAGCGGGATCGCTGCCGCTGGTTCAAAGACGCTCATGCCGGGTTCCAGCACGATCAGCACCCCGATGAAGCCGACACCAATCGCAGCCCAGCGCCGCCAGCCAACTTTTTCGCCCAGGATGGGGCCGGATAAAGCGGCCACGAGCAGAGGATAAAAGGTGAAAACCGCATGGCTTTCGACCAATCCCAAAATGGTGAAGGCCGCGACCATTACGCAGATTTCGGCCGCCAATAGCAGCCCGCGCAACGACTGTAATATAGGTTGTGAAGTCTGCGCCGCCGCGCGTATGCCACCCGCCTTGCGCCGTGCAATGGTTATGACAAACGCCGCAAAGAACCAGTAGCGGATCATCACAACCATCAGGACATTGTATTCACCCGCCAGATGTCGCGACAACCCGTCCTGCACAGCAAACACCATTGTTGTCGCAACCATCAGACCGATGCCGAGCGGAATATTATTGGACTGTGTCATGCGGTCAGCCTTGCGCGGGTCATGTGACGTTTGCGGCCATAGCCTTGGACGCGCTCGACGTCAAACCCCGCAGCTTGCAGATTACGGCGCACAAATCCTGCGGCGGTATAGGTGGCGGCGGTGCCATTCGGGCGCGTATGTTTCGCCACATCACGCATCAGGCCATCGCCCCAAAGCTCGGGGTTCTTGGCAGGAGAAAACCCGTCAAGAAACCACGCATCTGCCTGCCCGCTCCATCCCGATACAGTCTCTCCTGCGTCACCGATAATTACCTTGGCGCGAATGCCCGGCAGGTCCAGAACGCCACCGCGCGGGTGCCAGATATCGGTCAACATGTCGCGTTTGCCATCAAATTCAGGGAACGACGCATGCGCCCGAGCCATATCCGCCCGCGCCATGGGGAACGCTTCGAAACTGGTGAAATACATCGTGCCGACGCACCCCGATTTTTCCCAGGCGTCCCATGCTACCAACAAGTTCAGCCCAGTGCCAAAGCCCAGCTCCGCAATTTGAAACCCGTCATTAAACCGCGCCGGCAAGTCATTTCCGGCCAAAAACACATGTTCCGTCTCGGCCACACCATCATCGAGACTAAAGAACGGATCATCAAAGCGCGTGGACACAGGCACACCGCCCTCCCGCCATTCAATCTGATCGCTCTGGTTCTGCACGGCGGCACCTTGTAGGGGTAGGGTAACGCGCGGACCTTGCGCAAAGAGGGGGCGGTTGGCAATGGTCGATATCACCATCAGGGGGGCGGGGATTTTTGGGCTATCGGTGGCATGGGCCTGCGTAAAGCGTGGTGCGCAGGTGCAGGTTGTTGACCCGAATGGCCCCGCATCAGGCAGCAGCGGCGGCATTGTCGGCGCACTGGCCCCGCATGTGCCGGAAAACTGGAACGTCAAAAAGGCGTTCCAGTTGGATAGTCTGCTGATGGCATTTGATTTCTGGTCAGAAGTTGAGCAATCAGGTGGCGGCACGTCCGGCTATGCGCGGGACGGCAGGATGCAACCCATTCACGATGATCACGCATTGATGCTGGCAAACCAACGTGCGCAAACAGCGGAACAGCTTTGGCATGACGACGCGCAATGGCAAGTCGTCCGCGCCACAGGTGCGCCTTGGGAGCCACAAACTGCCACGGGCTGGCTGATCCATGACACGCTCAGCGCGTTGATCCACCCGCGCAAAGCCTGTGAGGCCTTGCTAATGGCGTTGGAGGCAAAGGGTGTTACGGTTGTATCAGACGCGCCGGATCGGGGGCAGGTGCTTTGGGCGACGGGAGTATCGGGGCTTGAAGCGCTGACCAAAGATCATCACCGTATGGTTGGCGGCGGCGTCAAGGGACAGGCCGCACTATTGGATTATAATGCCGCTGGCATGCCTCAGCTTTTTGCAGGCGGTATCCATATTGTGCCGCATCTTGACGGTACTGTGGCTGTCGGCTCAACCTCGGAGCGCGTCTATTCCAATGCGACCGACACAGATGATCAGCTCGATGCCGTCCTTGCCGCAGCGCGCCAGGCGGTGCCAGCGCTCAAGGATGCGCGCATCATTCAACGGTGGGCAGGCGTGCGACCGCGTAGTCGAAGCCGCGCACCGATGCTAGGAAAATCGCCGGTAGAAGTCGGACACTTCATTGCAAATGGTGGATTCAAAATCGGTTTCGGCATGGCCCCGAAGATCGCCGAAGTGATGGCGGATCTGATGCTCGAGGGGCGTGACACTATCCCGGACGGGTTTCGGGTCGAGGATAACCTTTAGCGTCACATCCCCCTTATGTTATGCAATCAGTTTACGCAGCCCTTTCATCAATTCGGTCAGCTCTTTGACATAGACTTCGCCCTTTAGATGGCCGTCATCGTCAAAAGCCTCGAAACTTGCTGCGAGATGAATTTCCGGACCTTGCAGGATCATCGGGCGGAACGGCACCATAAATCCGCGCAAAATCATTTGTGCCCGTTCGCCCCCTGCACGACCAGCGGCGGCTGACATCACCGCCAAGGGTTTGTTGTTCCATGGATTTCCCTCGACACGGCTGACCCAGTCAAGCGCGTTTTTCAATGCACCGGATGGCCCTTTGTTATACTCGGGTGTCGATATGATCACGGCATCGGCCGCGTCTATCTGCGCTTCCAATGTTTTGACTGCATCCGGTATACCGCTGCTTTCCTCGTCATCGCCATCATAAACCGGGAACACGATCTTAGCTTCGGTATATTCACACTCGCCAAACAAACGCACCGCTTCGTGCAAGAGTTTACGGTTGGTCGATGCGGCACGCAGCGATCCGGAAATGCCAAGAATTTTGGGAGAAGTCATACATTAGGTCCATCTGTGATGTGAGATGCACATAATGTTGGGCACGATACCCAAAAAGCAAGAAGCCCCCGCAATATGCAGGGGCTTTGTGCGTTTTTGCAGAGTTATATGTTACCGTGCGTTTGGCAGAATAACGATCTCGACGCGGCGGTTTTGTGCTTTGCCTTGTGCATTGAGGTTGCTGGCAACCGGCTGGCTTTCACCGCGCCCGATCGACTGGATACGCGACGACGGTACACCATCGGAGATCAGCACATTGGACACTGCAAAGGCGCGGTTTTCCGACAATTGCTGGTTCGATGCGGCGTCACCATCACTGTCGGTGTGGCCGATAATCTGCAATGTGGAATTGGCATAGATTTTCACATTGTTTGCCAGGGCCTGAAGATCATCACGCAAACCGGGCTGGATGTTCGAGCTGCCGCTTGCAAACAGGATATCCTGCGGCAAGGTCACGATCAAACGGTCACCTGTGTTGGTGATGATCACGTTGCTGTCGAGCTGACGGCGCAAATCAGCCTCTTGCTGGTCCAGCGAATAGCCGACACCACCGCCAATAACGCCACCGATCAACGCACCTTTAAGGGCACCATCCGCACGGTTGCCGTCACCCTTGGACAAGGCTCCGATGACCGCACCGGCACCCGCACCGATCAACGCGCCGTTTTTGGTTTTCTGGTTCGGATCGCCCTGTTGGGCAAGGATATTGCCGTTACCGAACCCGGTATCCGTACACGCACCCAGCGCCATTGCGCCGACCAGTACACTGGCCAAAGTAAATTTAGTAGAAATCATAGTCACTGCCTTCATGTTTGTGGCCCCGTTCGGGCAGGGCACCTTGATCTGTTCACTATATAGGGTCAGAGCCGATGATAAAATCACGTGGAATTTTACATCGGCGGTATCCTGCGCATGGGGGTATGGGAGCATAGTGACCGAAGGGCAGATTTGCGGGATGAAGCGACCAAGAAACCTAAATTACCGGTCTTGCCTTTTACGAAGGAGCCAAACGACTGAAAGGCCGATGGCGGGTACAAAGACCGTGCGAAGAAAATCCAGCGTGCTTGCCTGCCAACGCCATAGACCTAACATTCGTATGTCGTCTCTCATGTCTAATATCTCCATTGTAGCACCCAGTATGCAAGCTATTACAAAAGCTCCCACAAATGGCCTCAGACGCATTGATCTACCCGTTATTGCAATTGCTACCAAAGTCAGCGCAAAACCGATCACGACATGCAGAATATCCCTATCAATGGCGACATACTCAGCCAAAAGAACTTTCAGTGTTTGATAAGCTGATGAGTCTTGCTCCATAGTCTAAAAAAATAAAGGCATTTTGCAAACTGGCAAAGAGGTAAGTCTGGGCTTGAAGCGGGCTTTGCCCAATCTTGAGAAACAAATATACCCTGGCACAAGACCTCCCCCCCCCCTCACGCCTCTGCCCGCGCCGCCTCATACCCAAGCATTGCCCGCTTGATCGGCAGCCCCCAATGATAGCCGCCCAACTCGCCCGATTTGCGCAAAGCCCTATGGCACGGGATAAGCCAGGAAACCGGATTGCGCCCCACCGCAGTGCCTACGGCGCGCACGGCCTTTGGACTGCCCACCGCACCCGCGATTTCGGAATAAGTTGTGACTTGGCCGGAAGGGATGCTCAACAACGCCTCCCAGACCTTGATCTGGAACGGCGCACCGATGAGGTACAGCGGTGCTTTGTCCAACTGGCCATCGAATGCACCAAAAGCAGTCAACACCCAAGGGCGCAGCATCATCGGATCCTCCACAAAGTTTGCATGGGGCCAACGCCCGAGCAGATCCTGCATTGCCGCGTCTTCGCCCATCTCGGCCGCCAATGCCAGACCGCAGATACCCTTGTCCGTTCCCATGACCAAAGCCAGCCCGAAGGGGCTGTCAAACCATCCCCAATATACCGTCAGACCCGCACCCTTGCGGGCGAATTCACCCGGGCTCATTGCTTCCCACTTTAAGAACAAATCATGCAGACGGCCGGTACCAGACAAGCCCACCGAATGGGCCGTTTCCAGCGTTGTGAACCGTTCGCGCATCAATGTCTTGGCATGCCCCAGCATCAGGTATTGCTGATACCGTTTCGGCGACACGCCGACCCATTTTGAAAACAACCGCTGGAAATGCGCGGCGGACATTCCCATCTCGCCTGCGACCTGTTCCAGTTGCAGGGGGTCTTCGGCACGGTCAATCAGATCAATGGCGCGGCGCATGACCTTGTAATGGTAGCCATCGTCGGTGCCGGGTGTGGATATGGGTTTAATCTGTGTCATGTTTCCAGCCTAAGCGTTTGGCGCACCCCAAGCGACCCGAAACTTGCGCTAAATTTATGCCATGCGTCTTGCCCTGCTGACAAAATCCGCACATACCACCGCGCATGGCCAAACAACTCGATTATCATACCATCCGCGAGATATTTACGCGCTTTCAAACAGCAGAGCCCGAGCCGAAAGGCGAGCTTGAGCATGTGAACGTCTATACGCTGGTGGTCGCCGTGGCGCTAAGTGCGCAGGCCACCGATGCAGGCGTGAACAAAGCGACGCGGGCGTTGTTTGCTATCGCGGATACGCCACAAAAGATGCTGGACTTGGGTATTGAGGGCGTGACTGACCACATCAAGACGATTGGTTTGTTCCGGCAGAAGGCAAAGAATGTCATGAAGCTGAGCCAAATCCTGGTTGACGAGTACAACGGCGAGGTCCCCAATTCGCGCGCAGCACTACAATCCCTGCCCGGTGTGGGCCGCAAGACTGCCAATGTCGTGTTAAATATGTGGTGGCACCAACCGGCACAGGCTGTCGATACCCATATCTTTCGTGTTGGTAACCGCACCGGGCTGGCCCCCGGTAAAACCGTCGATATTGTAGAGCGCGCCATTGAAGACAACGTGCCCGCAGATTTCCAACATCACGCGCATCACTGGCTGATCTTGCATGGCCGCTATCACTGCAAGGCGCGTAAACCTTTGTGCCGCACTTGCATCATCCGCGATCTTTGCCAATTTGAGGACAAAACAGAATGACCAAATACGAAATAGTCGGTATCGGGAATGCCGTTGTCGATGTGATCAGCCATGCCGATGACAGTTTTCTGGATCACATGGGGATCGAAAAAGGCATCATGCAACTGGTTGAACGTGACCGTGCAGAGGTGCTGTTTGGTGCGATGAAAGACCGGTTGCAGACCCCCGGCGGGTCGGTTGCGAATACGATTGCCGGGGTTGGTGCGCTTGGTCTGCCAACTGCGTTCATCGGTCGTGTGCATGATGATGCCTTGGGCAAATTTTATGCCAAGTCGATGACCGACGGCGGCACAGCCTTTGTAAATGATCCTGTGGCGGGCGGCGATTTACCCACATCGCGTTCGATGATCTTTGTATCGCCAGACGGTGAACGGTCGATGAACACATATTTGGGTATCTCGACCGATCTGGGGCCGGACGACGTGCCGGATGAGGTCGCATCAGCCGCCAAGATCATGTTTCTTGAAGGCTATCTGTTTGACAAGGACCAAGGCAAGCAGGCGTTTCTGGAAGCATCGCGGCTGACCCGTGCGGCGGGTGGCAAGGCAGGCATCGCGATATCCGATCCGTTTTGCGTCAACCGTCACCGCGCCGATTTTCTGCGGATGATTGGCGACGAGCTGGATTATGTGATCGGCAATGCAGCCGAAATTAAGTCGCTGTTCGAGACCGACGATTTTGAAGAAGCCTTGGCCAAAACTGCCGCACTCTGCCCTCTGGTGGTGTGTACCCGTTCGGGGGATGGCGTGACAATCATCCAAGGCGGCACGCGCGTAGATGTTCCGGTGACCAAAGTTGTTCCGGTCGACGCAACAGGGGCAGGCGATCAGTTCGCCGCTGGTTTTCTGTACGGCATCGCAACGGGGCGCGACCTTGAAACCTGCGGGCGTATGGGCAACGCCTGTGCCGCCGAGGTGATCAGCCACATTGGCCCACGCCCCGAAGTGTCGATGATGGACATCTTCAAGGCGCAAGGTCTCGTCTGAGGATGATCGAAGACGGGATTTATGATGTGCCGAAAGGCAAAGTGGCGATGGTGGTCACGCATCTCGAAATGCTTGACCCCGCACCACTGCGGCCCGTCCCTTTGCCGGACGGCATCGCATTTAGGCAGGTGCAGCCCGACCTGGCGTGGTATCGCGATATCTTTGACCGTGTCGGCGCGCTTGACTGGCTCTGGTACGGGCGGCTGAAAATGCCGGATACGCGTCTGATAACGATTCTGGACGACCCAAAGATCGCGTTTTATACGCTGACCCGCGACGGTCGGGATCACGCGATGCTTGAGCTGGATTTCCGTCAGGAAGGCGCGTGCGAACTGGCCTATTTCGGCGTGACCACTGATCTGATCGGCACCGGATCGGGGCGGTATTTGATGAACGAAGCAATCCGTCTGGCATGGGCGCAAAATATCACACGCCTTCATGTGCACACCTGCACCCTCGACAGTCCTCAGGCGTTACCGTTCTACATCCGCAGCGGGTTTACACCGTACCGCCAACAGATCGAAATTGACGGTGATCCGCGATTGTCAGGTCTGCTCCCGCAATCTGCCGCACCGCATGTGCCGCTGATCCGACCCTAGCATTGCCCTTGTTTGAAGCAGCGCCCGACCCTTTTCAGAATTGCGGGCTTTGGCGTGAAAAACACGTCACGGCCACACGGATTGATTTCCAAGGCATAGCCATCCTCACCTTGCCGCAAAAAAGCAAGCACATCCGATCCGCTGCCAATGGCACCACACCAAGGTCCGAAGCAAGAAACTTCCAGAGTGATTTCGCGCTCGAACGGAGTTTGAAAACCGGCCTTTGACAATGACTTTCCCCTGATACTTGCCGGAATACGGGTCATATGAGGTGCCTCTTGCGTCTTGGGGCGCGAGCGCGGCATTTTGCGTTTATCCACAACCAGCCTGCCATGCACCACCACATATGTATCCGTTGACCCCTGCACCCGCTCGAATGCCGCTTCGACCGACGGTGGCGTGCAAGACAACGCCAATACTGGCAAGGGTGCTGCGGCAGCCATTACAAATGCCAGTATGCGTATCATAAATGTGCCTCGAATTCTTTGACGACAGCCGCGTAGACATCACGCTTGAACGGCACGATACCTGCGACCATTGCGTCCACGGGCAACCAGCACCACTTAGAAAACTCTGGGTGCTTTGTTGCAATATTGACCTGATCATCCGTGCCGTTGAACCGCAACAGGAACCATTTCTGTTCCTGACCGCGAAACCGCCCCTTCCATATCTTGGGCACCAGATCATGCGGCAGATCATACGGCAACCACGTACCGGACCGTGCAAGGACGCTCACCAGATCGCGGCTGATGCCGGTTTCTTCCTCCAACTCGCGCAAGGCTGCGTCAAGCGCATCTTCGCCTTTCTCCACGCCACCCTGCGGCATCTGCCATGCGTCCAGATCGCGGTCCTTGCGCTGGCCCACAAAAACCTCGCCTTTGTCATTCAAGAGCATCACACCCACGCATGGACGGTAGGGCAGTTTGGCAATCTCATCGGGTGTCATGTCGCGACCTCTTTTTGCATTTTTCAACGTGGCTATCATGAATCCACATCCACCAACAGGCACCATGGTATGACGTGGCGTTGTACGTGACAGACAGGCGTTCTAAGGTCATGCCGATGCCATTCCTTTTACGCACATCCGAGGTTCCCATGTCTGATTATCCCCATATGCTTGCCCCCCTTGATCTGGGTTTTACCACACTTAAAAACCGCGTCTTGATGGGGTCGATGCATACCGGGCTGGAAGAAACCAAAGATTGGAACCGTGTAGGCGAGTTTTACGCCGCCCGTGCGCGCGGCGAAGTCGGGTTGATGGTCACGGGCGGGATCGGTCCCAACCTTGAAGGGTCGGTATTGCCCGGTGCGGCGATGATGACCACGCAGGATGATATCGACAACCATTCGGTTGTTACAAAAGCCGTGCATGACGCGGGTGGCAAGATCGCGATGCAGATATTGCATGCGGGTCGCTATGCCTACGGCCCGATGTGTGTGGCACCGTCCCCTGTGAAATCACCCATCTCGCCGTTTCCACCGGCAGAGCTGGACGAGGACGGCATCGAAAAGCAGATCAGCGATATCGTGGCCTGTGCTAAACGCGCCAAACAAGCGGGGTATGACGGCGTCGAAATTATGGGGTCGGAGGGGTATTTCCTGAACCAGTTTCTTGTCACCCACACCAACAAGCGCACCGACCGCTGGGGCGGATCGTATGAAAACCGGATGCGCCTGCCGATCGAGGTTGTGAAGCGCACCCGCGAAGCTGTGGGGACAGATTTCATCATCATCTACCGATTGTCGATGATTGATCTTGTGCCAAATGGGTCAACTTTCGATGAGGTGGTGCAACTGGCGCAGGAAATTGAAAAAGCCGGTGCGACGATCATCAACACCGGTATTGGCTGGCACGAGGCACGAATCCCGACAATCGCCACGTCTGTCCCGCGTGCGGCTTTTGCATGGGTCACGAAAAAGCTGATGGGCAAGGTGGGTATTCCGGTCATCACCTCGAACCGGATAAATACACCCGAGGTTGCCGAGGAAGTATTGGCAACCGGATGCGCCGATATGGTGTCGATGGCGCGGCCGATGTTGGCGGACCCTGATTTCGTGTCCAAGGCAATGGCCGGAAAATCCGCGCAAATTGCACCGTGTATCGCGTGTAACCAAGCCTGCCTTGACCATACCTTTAGTGGCAAAATCTCGAGCTGTCTGGTCAATCCGCGCGCTTGTCACGAGACCGATTTGGTCATCGCACCGACGGACAAGCCAAAATCAATCGCCATTGTCGGCGCTGGCCCTGCTGGCCTGTCCACCGCGATCACTGCTGCCGAACGGGGACACAATGTCACGCTCTTTGACCGCGCATCCGAGATCGGCGGGCAATTGAACCTTGCCAAGCAAGTGGCGGGCAAAGAGGAATTCTGGGGCTTTGTCGACTGGTATCGCACCATGGTTGCCGAACTCGGTGTCACTGTGAAACTGAACACCGAAGTCAGCGCAAACGATCTGGAAAAATTTGACGAGATCATCATCGCCACAGGTGTGATTCCGCGAGACCCGAAAATCCCTGGGCAGGATGGGGGTAATGTGGTCAGCTATATCGACGTGCTGAATGGCAAAGCCAATGTCGGCAAACGCGTGGCCGTGATCGGCGCGGGTGGTATCGGGTTTGACGTCAGCGAACATCTTGTCCATGACGGGGACAGCACCACGCTGAACCTGCCCGAATGGATGCGCGAATGGGGGGTGACAGACCCTGCCGAACACCGCAGCGGTCTGGCACCCGAGGGTCCGCAGCCATCGGCACCCGCCCGCCAGATAACAATGCTGCAACGCAAGGCATCAAAGGTCGGCAAAGGTCTGGGCAAAACCACAGGCTGGATTCACCGCGCATCGCTGACCATGAAGCACGTCAAGATGATCGCGGGCGTAAATTATGAAAAGATCGACGCTGACGGTTTGCACATCAGTTTTGGCGAGGCTCGCGAAAATCCGACACTGCTTGAGGTAGATACCATTGTGCTCTGCGCTGGACAGCTCTCGGACCGGTCATTGGCCGATGCGCTGGAAGCCAAAGGCAAAACCTGCCACGTAATTGGTGGCGCGGATGTTGCGTCAGAACTGGATGCAAAGCGCGCGATCAATCAGGGCACGCGTTTGGCGGCGGCATTGTAACCTCATGCCGATTTGCGTCTTTGATATATTCCCTGACGGCACCGCCAATGTGCCAAGTGATACCGCCCTGACCGGGCCGGGCACCTATCGTTGGTGGCATTACGACCTTAGTGATCCTGATCTGGCAGAATGGGTTGCCACAGCCCTGCCTGCAATCCCTGCTGGTGCCTTGGTGCAACCTGAAACGCGACCACGGTGCGACAGGTATCAGGACGGGCTGATCCTAAACCTGCGCGGCATCAACATGAACGAAGGCCAGCACGCTGATCAAATGGTCTCTGTTCGGATGTGGGTCGAGGAAAGCGTGATCATCACAGTGCGTTTACGCAAAGTATTTGCCATCGACGAAATCCGTCAACTGGCCGTGGCGAATATATCCCCGCCAACAACGGCGGCGTTTGTTGAAGCGTTGGTGTCGCGTCTGACACTGCGTGTACAAGACGAAGTGATGCGCATTTCCAAACTGACAGAGTTCTACGAGGCCGATCTGGAAGACGACACCACTCCGCTACCAGATGACTTGCCCATCACACGGCGCAGCGTAATCAAACTACGCCGTTACCTTGAGCCGCAGAAACAGGCACTGGTACGGCTGTCCGCACTGGACCTGCCGCTGGTGCCTGAACCCGATGCGCTGAAACTGCGCGAACTGGCCAACCGCACCACGATCGCGGTCGAGGAACTCGACGCCCTGCAAGAACGCTTGATAGCCGTTCAGGACGATCACGACCTTGATACTGCGCGCCGTCAGGCCCGCCATGGGTATGTGCTGTCGATTGCTGCTGCAATTTTCCTGCCACTCGGCTTTTTGACGGGCCTGTTCGGCGTGAACGTCGGTGGCATGCCCGGCATCGCGAGCCCTTGGGCATTTGTTATACTGTGCCTGTCAATGGTCGGCCTCGCGGGGTTGATGATCGGTTTTCTAAAAGCGATGCGCTGGCTCTGACGCCCTCTGGAAACACTCTGTTCCGCTGTTTCCATGCCTTGAACGATCCGTGCAATTACCTTGGCTTTGTCTTACCCCTGCCCAGAACCTGCCCCAATTCAGCGCCATACCCATTCCTTGAAGCAAGTATATTGAAGGGATCGGGAATGGACCGCCTTACAGAAATGGAAGCATTCGCCACAGTTGTGGACCAGGGTGGCTTTACCGACGCTGCAAAGAAGATGGGGATTTCGAAATCCGCCGTTTCCAAACACGTCTCGTCACTGGAGGCACGCCTTGGGGCGCGTTTGCTCAACCGGACAACACGTCGGGTGTCACCAACCGAAATCGGCCTTGCCTATTACGACCGCGCCCGCCGCGTTTTGAATGATGCAGGCGAAGCAGACGCATTGGTGACGTCGATGCAATCCGCACCCTCTGGCCTTTTACGGATATCCGTGGCAACCGATTTTGGTGTGAACCACCTGTCGCCCGCCCTATCGGATTTCCTGAATGATTTCCCGGATATCACCGTAAATATGGTTCTCAACAACCGCTACGTTGAATTGATCAGCGAAGGGTTCGACATGGCCGTCCGCATTGGTGAGCTGGAAGACAGCACGTTGCGCGCCCGCAAACTGACCGAAACCACAAAGCGGATGATCGCGTCACCAAAATATTTCGACCAATACGGTCGCCCGGAAAAGATCGACGATCTGAACGATCACAAGCTGTTGCACTATTCCAACCAATCCTCTGGCAATGTCTGGAAACTGACCGCGCCGTCGGGCGAGAAACGTCAGGTACGCACCGCAGGCTGGTTGTCGGTGAACGACGGTCAATCCTTGCTGAACGCCGCGATTTCCGGCCTCGGCATCGCGTATCTACCGAGCTTTCTGTATTCCGATGCCATGTCAAAGGGTCTGGTCGAGGATGCGATCCCGGACCTGCCGCTGGAAACCCAAGGCATCTATGCCGTCTATCCGCCGGGCCGTTTCACACAGCCCAAGGTCCGCGCCTTTATTGATTTTCTGGTCCACGAATTTGCCGATAAAGGCCCAAGCGACTGGTAGACTCCGCGATATTATACACGAACACCACCTCCCCTCGGTGAACTTCAACCCCGGTGCCTTACAGCATCGGGGCTTTTTTACTCACCGGACAACACAACCACTTCAACACGGCGGTTCGCCTCGCGTCCTGTTTCGCTGAGGTTGGATGCAACAGGTGCGAGATACCCCATACCTTGCGCGTCGACGCGCGCCGCCTCGATTCCATAAACCTCGATCAAGCGCGCCCGCACCGATTGCGCACGGCGGCGCGACAAGGCGATGTTTCCGTCAAGTCCGCCCACAGAATCAGTATGCCCGACCAGTGCAACTTTGATGGCAGGCTCTGAATTCAGGAACGCTGCCAAGGTACTCAGCGATGCAAATGGACCTTTACCAAGATCGGATGTTCCGGTTTCAAAATCCAGATCCGCCATCACAGCATGGCCCACGCGCAACAATTGACTGGACATGTCTTGGGCAGCAGTAGGTTGCACAGTTGCAGGCAGGTCAGCCGTCGCGGCAACATCGGCTTTACCGTCGGCCAGATTGCCCGCCTGAATGATTTGCACATAGGCAGATGTCGCGGAGGTACTTGTGAGCACGGTGATTACTTCTTTCGGGGCAGAGGCCGATGGCCGCACTGCTGTGACAAAATGATAGGCACGGATATTCACGTACATATTCGGGCCCGGCAGCGTCTCGACCGCGAACCTGAAATCGAAACCACCACAGGTCTGGCTGGCGCAATCCAGCACAATCTCGAAACCGGCCGCAACCAGTTGCGCGCGCAGCGGTTGCATTACCTGCAAAGGTGTCAAACCTGCGGAATCCAACCGCCAGGATGCACGCCGCACATCGCCTTCGACTTCAACCTTTTCAATCACACCGTTTTCAAAAACGGTGACAGGGGCAGAATAACGATCTGGGCCAGTGTTCCGTTCGGCGGTTTGTTCGGCATTCAGAGGCAGCGATATATCAAGAGCAGCTGCGCTGTTTGCAGATGCAATCAAGGCCATAGCGACTAAAATGTAGTACCGGTTTTTCATCGCGCCTGCGCGTGGTAAGCATCATTGGGGCGCATATCCGTGCCACTGGCCACACGGTTGGTCATATTGAAAAATCCGGTGACATTGGCGATGTCCCAGATGTCACGGTCGCTGAACCCATGATCCCGCAGGGCTTGGCGGTCTGTCTCTTCGACCGTTGCACTCGCGACGGTCAGCTTGTGGGCAAAATCCAGCATTGTGCGCTGTCGTGGGTCAAGCTTGGCAACACGGTAATTCATCACCAGTTGTTCGCCCAGCATCGGATCACCCGACAAGGCACGCACGGCGGCACCGTGTGCTGCCAGACAGTAATAACATTTGTTCACCGACGACACGACAACCGCGATCATCTCGCGCTCAAGCTTGGTCAGTGCCGAATTGCCCAACATCAGGTCATTATAAACCGCAGTGAACGCGTTGAGTTTGTCGATATCAAAGGCATGGGCACGCAGCACATTCGGGACCATTCCCAGCTTGTCCTGACAGACATCAAAATACTTTTGCGTCGCTGCCGGCAAAGGATCGACCATCGGCAGATCAAGGGCGGTGGGCATATCATCGGCCATATCGGGATCTCCTTTAAGGGGTGTATTTTCGATAATGATAGCGCCCTGCGGGGGCAAAGCCCAGAGAGCGGTAGAGCGCATTTGCGCCGTCATTTCGGGTCACACAAAGCACGGACATATGCGTCGCCCCCTGTGCCTGCGCCCAGTATGCCGCCGCGCGCATTATCCATTCGGCGACACCCTGCCTGCGTTGATGTGGCAATACTTCGACCGCATGCACCATGCAGATTTCACCGTGCACCGCCGCAAAAGCAACACCAGCGGGTTTTTCATTCCACCGCGCCAACACGCCGGTTTTCACCTTCGCCCGCGCCATCACATCAAGTCGCGCAGGTCCAACACCGCCTTTCGCCCAAATCTCGGCCATGATTGCAAGCGGTTCCCAGATAGTGAACGCAGTCACGCGGGGCACCGGTTTGTCGGTTAGGTCCGCAATTGGCAGGGTGTACAGTGTCACAGGATCAACCAGCGCATAGCCCTTGCCATCCAGCAACGTATCAAGCGCGTTGTCACTCTGACGGATCATGAACAACGGATGCTGCCCCATTTCGCGCATCGCAGTTTCGGCTTGTTCAATATCATCGGGCCCGACAGGACCAAGGGCCGTTGCCGCCGACACCCTTTGTCCGCCGCCCTTCCCTTTTCGAAGCGTCCAGTTCCCCGTTTCAAAACGCCGCGCGGCCGGCCATGTCTGGTCACAGACCTCGAATAACCGATCCGCGCTAACGTTCACTTGAACGCGGCTTTCAATGCGCTCATTGCCGCATCAATCTGCGCCTCGTCATTGCCACGGATCACAACATGCGCGCCATATTTACCGTCTTTCTGAAACGGATATGACCCCATCGCCAGCAACGGATAGGCCGCCGCCAATGCGCCCAACGGCCCCGCGATATCGCCCTCGCCGCGATCAATACGGTGGGTTTTGCTGATCAAAGCAGCACCGCCGGTCAGCGACGGAATGACCGAGGCCACCATTGCCTGAAAAACCGATGGCACACCCGCCATGACATGCACGTTTTCCAGCTTGAAACCGGGCGCGGCAG
This sequence comes from uncultured Alphaproteobacteria bacterium, assembly GCA_963710185.1. GTDB lineage: Bacteria > Pseudomonadota > Alphaproteobacteria > Rhodobacterales > Rhodobacteraceae > Sulfitobacter. The sequence goes on from CAVPZE010000002.1 coordinate 211,923, forward strand.
ATACGGGATTTTCAATCAATGTTGCCCCGTCGGGGATACGCGCCATGCGCAACCGCGCTGTGTTCAATTCGGTGCCGGATTTGGCGTAATGTTCTGCCAGAATAGCCCGCGCATCGTCGCGCACATCAATGTGCCGGTTAAACGCGGCGGCGATGCAATCAGCAGTTATATCGTCATGGGTCGGGCCGATGCCCCCGCTGGTAAACACGTAATCATATGCCCCTGACAATGCCTGCACCGCCGCGATAATCGTAGCGTTCTCGTCGCCCACTACCCGCACTTCCTTTAGGTCGACGCCGATCCCGTTCAATTGACCTGCCAGATAATGCATATTCGAATCTCGGGTGCGGCCTGACAAAATCTCGTCTCCGATGACCAGCATCGCGGCGGTGGGGTTGGGCATGTTGGTCAAATCCTTGAGGTTGGTTAAACATCGGTATAGTCCCCACCCCATGCGCTTTCAAACCCAACTTGTCCCCGCCCGCCTGATCCGCAGATATAAACGTTTTTTGGCCGATTGCATGTTGGACGATGGGCGGGAAGTAACCGCGCATTGTGCAAATCCGGGGTCGATGATGGGGCTGGCGGAACCGGGGATGCGCATCTGGTTAGAGCCGAATGATGATCCCGGGAAAAAACTGAAATTCGGATGGCGGTTGGTCGATCACGAGAATGGTCATTTTACGGGTGTCGACACCGCGTTGCCAAATCGCGTTGTGGGTGCCGCGTTGCAATCGCGCAAGATCAAGGCGCTTGCGGGATATGGAACCGTAAAGCCGGAAGTAAAATACGGCGAAAGTTCCCGCATTGATTTCCTCCTGACAGAGCCGGGCCTGCCCGATGCTTATGTCGAGGTGAAATCGGTCACGTTAAGCCGCACCACGCGATTGGCCGAATTCCCCGACAGCGTTACCGCGCGTGGTGCCAAACATCTGGGCGAACTGGCCAAGGTGGCGCAGGCAGGGCACCGCGCCATCCTTCTCTACCTCGTTCAGCGCACCGATTGCACCCATGTTGCCATCGCGGGTGATATTGACCCGACCTATGCCGCAGCGCATCATCAAGCGACAACCGCCGGCCTTGAAACCATTGCTATTGGCACCCGTCTTGACCCGTCACAAGTGACCCTTGCCAGCCCTCTGGAACTTGGCCGCCCTGCACGCTAAGTAAGACAAAAGAGTAAGAATTGGAGAACCCGGTGAACAAAGAACACCGTGGCCGTCAGACCAAAGATGGCATTCGCATTTATGACCCGTCGGATTTTGCAGGCATGCATGCCGCGGGCCGTTTGGCCGCGACCATTCTGGACGAGATCGCCGAGCATGTGATCGTGGGTCAGACCACGGGCGAGCTTGACCGAATTATCGAGGAAAAGGTGAATGCGGCGGGCGCAAAGTCAGCGACCATCGGGTACAAGGGCTATAAACACGCCAGCTGCATTTCGGTGAACCATGTAGTGTGTCACGGGGTTCCGAGTGATAAAAAACTCAAAGACGGCGATATCCTGAATATTGATGTCACTGTTATTGTCGATGGCTGGTTCGGGGATACCTCTCGGATGTATGTCGCGGGCAAATTGCCCCGCAAAGCCGAGCGTTTGATCGAAGTTACTCACGACAGTCTTTTGCAGGGCATTAATGCGGTGAAGCCGGGCAACACATTTGGCGACATCGGCCATGCAATCCAGTCCTTTGTCGAAGGGCACCGGATGTCAGTGGTCACCGATTTTTGCGGTCACGGGTTGGGGCAGGTGTTCCATTCGCCGCCAAATGTGCTGCACTACGGCAAGCCCGGCACAGGTGCGGTTCTGGAACCCGGAATGTTTTTCACGATTGAGCCGATGGTGAATCTTGGCCGCGCCGAGACCAAGACGCTGGCGGATGACTGGACGGCGGTGACACGTGACAAATCATTATCGGCGCAGTTTGAGCATTCGATCGGGGTGACGGAAACCGGATGCGAGATTTTTACGCTGTCGCCAAGCAACATGTTCCATCCGACCTATAAAGCCTGATGCACTCCGATAGGTAAGAACTGTTGCCATACATCTGAATTCATGCTGTTGTCCCGCCGTAACGGGAGGGACAGATCATGAATTGGGAACATATATTCGCCACGCGGATGAAGCGGATGAAGGCGAGCGAAATTCGCGAGCTGCTAAAGCTGCTGGACCAGCCCGATATTATATCCTTTGCGGGTGGTATTCCTGATCCTGCATTGTTCCCGACGCAAGCGTTTCAGGCGGCTCTGGCTGACGCGCTATCGCCTGCCAAACAAGCAACCGCATTGCAGTATTCGGTGTCCGAAGGATACGCGCCCTTGCGTGACTGGATCGTCGGGCAGATGGCGAAACTTGGCATCCCCTGTACCCGCGAGAACGTGCTGATCACATCCGGCTCGCAACAGGCGCTCGATTATCTGGGGAAACTTATGTTGTCGCCCGGTGATACGGCGCTTTTAGGCTGGCCGACATATCTTGGTGCTTTGGGCGCGTTCAATGCCTATGAGCCGAAATATGATCGCCTGATCCCCGGCAGTAACCGGTCTGCGTCTGACTATGCTGAAACGGCGGCGCAGAATGGCGGGCGGGTGAAGTTTGCCTATATGTCCGTCGATTTTGCCAACCCGACCGGCGAAACACTGAACCTCAAAGCGCGTAACAACATTCTTGATCTGGCAGACGAGATGGATATTGCCGTGATCGAGGATGCCGCCTATCAGGCGTTGCGTTATGAGGGTGAGCCGATCCCGCCCGTGCTGGCGCTTGAGATTGCACGCAAAGGCATCATTGATGACTGTCGGACACTTTATTGCGGCAGCTTTTCCAAATCGCTGGCACCGGGCCTGCGGGTTGGTTGGGTTTGCGGCGCGGCAAATGTTATTTCGCAACTGGTGCTAATGAAGCAGGCGGCGGACCTGCATTCCTCGACCCTGAACCAGATGGCGATTGCGACAGTTGCCGAACAGATCTTTGACGAACACACCGCAAACCTGCGCAAGGTTTACGGCGCGCGGCGCGATGCAATGTTGCGGGCGTTGGAAACGCACATGCCGGAGGGCGTGGAATGGACCAGGCCGGAAGGCGGGATGTTTGTCTGGGTAACGCTGCCCAAGCACATGAACGGTGGTGATCTGCTGCGGCAATCGCTTGAAAGCCAGCGGGTTGCCTTTGTCCCCGGTCAGGCGTTTTTCGCAGATGGATCAGGGGCGAATACGCTGCGTCTGGCGTTTTCTTTGGCCGATGATGCAAAGATCAACGAGGGTATCAAACGCCTGGCCGCAGTCATCCGCGCGGCAGGCTAAACCGCCCGGCGCAGCAATGTCACATAGGTGTCGCCATACTTGCGTTTATCAATGCGTTGGAACCCGTGGGGCGCATTCATCGGCGCGTTTTCTTCCCAGACGATCATCGCGTCTGGGGCAAGCCAGCCACCATTTCGCGCCGCATTAAGCGCCTCTTGCCCCATACCCTTGCCATAAGGAGGATCAAGAAACACAAGGTCAAATGGGACTGCATTCCATGCCCCAAGTCTGGTCGCGTCAGTGCGCATAACCTTAGTTTCTGCCTCGGCCCGCAGTTTCTTTATATTCTCAGCAATCAACCGCTGCCCGACTTTACCGTTCTCGACAAAGCAAACCTCATTTGCGCCACGCGACAGCGCCTCGAGCCCCAGCGCACCTGTCCCTGCAAACAGATCAAGCACATGCGCGCCGTTGATCACGTCATGATGGGTCAGCATGGAAAACAGGCTTTCGCGCACACGGTCGGATGTGGGACGCAAATGTCCATCCGCGTCACCCACGCCCACATCTGCCAGAACCGACCCGCGATATTTTCCGGCGATGATCCTCACAGTTTGAGCAACGCTTTCAGATCAGTCTCGGGGTCTTCGATCAACGCCGGATCAGGCGATTTGCCCGCCTCGATCAACCGTTTACCCACCATAAACCCGCGCGGATCGTTCATCGCATCGACAGCGAGTAACTCGGCTCCGCGATAATACCAGAACGCCACACTATCCGCATCTGTGCGCCGTGTGATGACGCGGTCATAGCCGGCATTCAGGCCAGCAATCTGTAATTTCACATCGTATTGATCGGACCAGAACCATGGCTTGGCGACATACTCCCTTGCAGCGCCCAAGATGTTTTCTGCAACACATTCAGCCTGATCAATCGCGTTCGGAACCGACTCTAGCCGGATACGCCCACCGCGATAGGGAAACGATGCGCAGTCACCGGCAGCCCAGACATGCGGGGCAGAGGTACGGCCCTGTGCGTCCGTTTTAATCCCATTTTCAATCTCGATACCCGCCGCCTCGGCCAAGGCTGAAGCCGGCGCGATCCCGACACCGACGATCACAAAGTCCGCATCAATTTCCGACCCGTCCGATAGACGCGCACCGCTCACAGCACCCTCGCCCAACAGTCTATCAAGCCCGACACCCTCGCGGATATCAACGCCGTGACCCTTGTGCAGATAACGAAAGAAATCGCTGGTTTCAGGCGCGGCAACACGTTGCAAAATCCGGTCCGCCATCTCGACCAGCGTTACCTGCAAACCCAGTTTTGCAGCAACCGACGCCGCCTCCAGCCCGATGTATCCGCCACCGACGATCAACACTTTAGCACCTGCAACAAAGCGTGGGGCCATAGCGTCGACATCCGCCAGATCACGCACCACATGCACACCGGCAAGATTACCGCCGATGCTTGGGGGCAAACGACGCGGCAACGATCCTGTGGTCAAAACCAGATCATCATAGGCAATCTTCTTGCCTTGCACCGCTATCACCTGAGCATCCGTATCAATCGCATCGACATGCGCGCCCATCATCAAATCTATGCCCTGATCGGCATAAAACGCCTCTGGCCGCAGGTACAACCGCTCCAGCGACATATCACCCATCAGGTATGCCTTGGACAAGGGCGGGCGTTGGTAAGGCGGCACAGGTTCCGCGCCAATCAAGGTCACGCGCCCTTCAAAGCCGCCATTGCGCAGCTTTGCCACACATGATGATCCCGCCTGCCCTGCCCCGATCACCACCACATGATGCATGTCATTATTCCCCGAAATTACTGGTCGTCGCGTCGTGCAAAACCTATATGCTTGGCACAGACAAACGCAATGACATGAAAGGTCTAGCCCATGACGATATCACAAGGCGATACGCTCCCCGACGCAACATTGGTTCATTTGGGCGCTGACGGACCAGCGCCTGTGAAAATGGCGGACAAGCTCAAGGGCCGCAAGGTTGTAATTTTTGCCGTGCCGGGCGCATTTACACCGACCTGTCATTCCGCGCATGTGCCCAGCTTTGTGCGCACCAAAGGCGATTTTGACGCCAAAGGCGTGGACGAGATTATTTGTGTGTCCTGCAACGACCCGTTTGTGATGAAAGCATGGGGCGAGGCAACAGGCGCATCTGCGGCAGGCATCACGATGCTGGCGGACGCCTCATCCGAATTCACCAAGGCGATCGGCATGGATTTTGACGCACCACCCGCAGGGTTGGTTGCGCGCTCAAAACGCTATGCGATGTTGGTCGATGACGGAAAGGTGACATTGTTGCAGGCCGAAGAAAATCCAGGCGTCTGCGACGTATCTGGCGGTGAAGCGCTGCTGGCCAGCATGTAAACCAACCTTTGAAACCACATCGGCAGGCCACAATTCTGGCCTGCCGATACGTGATTTGCGGTTTATGCCTTGGCCTGAATCATCGTGCGTGTCGGGAACGGAATGTCGATCCCACCCGCATCCAGCGCCTCTTTGACCTGCCGCGTCATGTCAGCCTTGTACGCAAAATACACAGACGCATCGCACCAGACCCGCACCAGAAAATCAACCGAGCTGTCACCCAGATTGTTCACCTGAATGAACGGGCTGGGTTCCGTATGTGACCGCTCATCTGCCATGATCGTGTCGCGAATGATGTTCTCAGCATCCTTCAGGTTGGCACCGTATCCCACTCCGAAGGTCCATTCCGCACGGCGGGTTTTGTTGACGGAGTAATTGGTGATCACGTTCCCCCAAACCTTGGAGTTCGGCACGATCACCTGCACATTGCTGAGGTCCGCCAATTCGGTAAAATTCAGATTGATCTGTTTGACAGTGCCCATTTGCCCGCCGATATCAACAAAATCGCCAATCTTGATCGGGCGGAACATGATCAACATTACCCCCGCGGCCACATTCGACAGCGTGCCTTGGAGGGCCAGACCAATAGCCAGACCCGCTGCACCGACAACCGCCACGACTGATGTGGTCTGAACCCCGAAGGTGTTCAAGACAAACAATACCGTAAAGCCCAATATGACATAGCGCACGATCGAGGCGAGGAAATCGAACAGCATCTCGTCGAGATGTTTGTTCTTCTTCCCCAGGTTTTGCACCCGGTGTTGCAGCCATGCGGAAACCACCCACCCTAAAACGAGTATAGCCAAAGCGCCGAGAACAGAGCCCGCAGTGCTTGCCAGAAATTCAAGGGTCAGCAAATCGGCAAGGGTTTTTCCCTGCCAGAGTTCGGTATTTAATAAGTCTTGCATAAGTCTTCAGTCAGTCTTTCTTTGGCTCGAAAAGCCCGTCCATCTTACGTGCCAGTTTTGCATCCAGCGTACTGAGCCCATCAACGTCATGGGTGATCAGGGTCACGTCTACCTTATTATAAACATTGGACCATTCCGGGTGGTGATCCCATTTTTCCGCCCAGATCGCAACCCGTGTCATCCAGCCGAAGGCATCGGCGAAATCGGTGAACTTGAATGTTTTGTGAAGGGCGTCACGCCCGTCACCCATTTCCCATCCGGTATCAAGCAAAGGTTTCAATACCGTTTTGCGGGTCTCGTCGCTCAATCGCTCTGTCATTCCTGTTCCTCTACCTCGGCACGTTTGAACGGGCCGTATTCTGTTAAAATTTCAATCTCTTCGTCAACCGCAGCTCGCTCTGCCTCAAGATAATCACCAACGGCGTTGGCAAAACCCGCATCCCGCATCCAATGCAACGACCATGTGGGCGTCGGCAAATATCCACGCGCAAGTTTGTGTTCCCCCTGTGCTCCTGCTTCTACCGTACCAAGGCCATGTGCGATTGCAAAATCTATGGCGCGGTAATAGCACAACTCGAAATGCAGGCAGGCATGGTGTTCGGTACAGCCCCAATATCTGCCGAACAACGCATCAGCACCGATAAAGTTCAGCGCACCGGCGATATATCTGCCGTCCCGCTCGGCCAGAACCAAAGCCATGTCATGTCGTAAGGTGTCTTGCGCGATCGTGAAAAATTTACGCGTCAGATAGGGGGTTCCCCATTTCCGCGCACCGGTATCCTGATAAAACCGCCAAAAAGCGTCCCAATGTTCGGGCTGGATCTGGTCCCCCGTAAGGACATGAATTTTCGCGCCAAAGCCTTGAGCCGTGGCACGCTCCTTGCGAATATTTTTGCGTTTGCGCGAACTGAGGCTATTCAGAAATCCGTCAAAATCCGCATAGCCGTGATTGCGCCAATGGAATTGCTGGGTTTTTCGAGCCATCAGCCCGAATTGTTTGGCAGTTTCAGCCTCTTGTCCGGTGCAAAAGGTGACGTGCAACGACGACAGGTTATTGTTCTCGGTCAGTTGCACGGCCCCTTGCACCAGTGCTGCCATCCCGCTTTCCTCAAATCCCGGACGGGTTAAAAACCGTCGGCCCGTTGCGGGTGTGTGCGGTACTGCAATTTGCAATTTAGGGTAATATCGCCCGCCCGCGCGCTCATATGCATGTGCCCAGTTGTGATCAAAAATATACTCGCCTTGGGAATGCGACTTTGCATACATCGGGGCCACCGCGATAATCTGGCCCGCGACAGAGGCCGTCAGATATTGAGGTTGCCACCCCGTACCCGCACCCACACTGCCGCTTTTCTCGAGCGCATCGAGAAACCGAAACGTGGTAAACGGATCATTCGCACGCACGCCTTCCACAGCCTCGGGGCAGGCGCAGGCATCCCATGCGGCTTGACCGATGTCCGCCAAAACGGACATAATCTTGATCTCGACTGCCTGTTCGCTCATTATCTTCCCTGCCTTCATGCCCTATCTGTGGCTGTTGCGCCGGGGATCAAGCGGTAAGCGCGGCGAGATACCCTTCAAAGGTTATATTGTCAGCAATCCGGCGTGCGGTTTTTTCCTGCGCTTGCGACCGGACTGTCCAGCAACAGATCATCGCACCCGCAGCCTTAAGTTCAGACACACGCGCGCGGGACAGATCATCAACTTCATGGCTTATAAAACATGCGCCTACGCGGTCATAATCGGGAACATCGCGCAGCAGGTCACAGGTCGATTTTGGCAGCGGCCAATCCTCGTAGCGATAGGCACTTGTAACCAGACCGCGCAGCACGTCCGGTGCCAGTTCTGCCATTTTCGCCATCGAATGAGGATTGAACGACATCACTGCCACATTGCCGGAATACCCCCGCAACGCCATGGCTGTCGCCTGCTCAAGTTCCCCGATTTCGGGCCCCATACCGCCATCCTGATCCTTGATCTCGATCACCAATGGCACCTGACCTGCAATCAATTCCAGCACCTCGGGCAAGGACGGGATCCCTTCATCCCCACCGGATAATCGAATTTCCGCCAGTTTATCAGCGCCGAGCAAGCGCACAGCACCCTTGCCGCCTGTCAGCCGCTCAAGTGCATAGTCATGAAACACCATCGCCGCATTATCGGCGCTGAGCTGGACATCAATTTCAATGCCATACCCCGCCGCGATCGCAGCGCTGATCGCGGCACGGCTGTTCTCGGGACGGCCATTGCGCACATCATGCAATGCGCGGTGGGCCAGGGGATGATTATAAAATGCGCGCGGAAGTCTCATTCTATTTCAAAGATGCCTTCGATTTCAACGGCGACACCCAGAGGCAACGACGCCGCAGATACCGCAGACCGCGCATGTTTGCCTTTGTCACCCAACGCCTCGACCAGAAAATCGGATGCGCCGTTGATTACCTTGGGCTGGTCGGTAAAGTCGGCAGTAGAATTTACAAAGCCGGTCAGTTTGACGACACGCATGAGTTTTTCGATGTCACCACCACAAGCCGCTTTGACCTGAGCCAGAAGGCTGATCGCGCAGAATTTTGCAGCAGCGGCTCCCGCAGCCAGTTCCATGTTTTCACCCAGCTTACCGATGATCAAACCGTCAGGGCCGTTTGATATCTGACCGGATACATAAAGGATATTACCCGTTTTTACGAAGGGGACATAGTTCGCGGCAGGGGCAGGTGCGTCAGGCAAAGTGACGCCCAGTTCGGTCAAACGTGCGGTAATGCTCATCGTAATTTCCTTTGAAGAGTTGTTTGGCGCGACGCTAGACGGGATAGCTGCAAACAAAAAGACCCTGCATCAACTTTCGCGAAAGGCGCGGGCGAAATAATCTGTCATCGGTTTGATCAGATAGGACATAGGGGACCGATCAGACGTGCGCATAAACGCTTCAACAGGCATGCCTGGCAGTAAAATCACCCCGTCGGGCAGTTTTTCCAACTCACCGGTATTTAGCGTGATGTCGACACGGAAATATAGCTGTCCAGACTGCTCATCTTCGATCGCGTCCGCTGAAACAAGGTTAACCTGTCCCTGCAATTCCGGCGTGTTGCGTTGATCCAATGCAGGCATGCGCAAATTGACTTGTTGCCCGATCGTAATCTGGTCAACATGGTTCGGCGTGACACGGGTGGTAACAACCAACGGTCGGTCCTGTGGCACCAGATACAACAAAATTTCCGCCGGACGGATAACAGAACGCGGCGTTTGCACCTGCATTGCATAAACGATACCGGAAACAGGGGCACGGATATCGAGTTGTTCGATCTCTAACCTCAACGCGCGGCACTGCTCAACCAGTTCCAATTCCTGATACCGCAGATCACGTAACCGCGTAATCGCTTCCTCGCGGCCTGCTGTGCCGAGTTTCAGAATTTCGATATCTATCTCTGTTGCGCGGCCTTCGGCCTGTGCGGTATTTGCCGATAATTCGCCGATACGGCCCTGCAATCGCGCCTGCTCACGCGCCAGAGCCGACACCGTGGTAGCCTGCGTCAAACCACGCTGAAGCAATGACTGCTGGCTGGCAAGTTCCTGTTCGATCAGGAAGAGTTGCCGCTGCAATGATACTTTCTGGGCTTCTATACCCTCGATTTCGGACGCAATTTGGCTGCCGCGTTTGCCCATTTGGTCAATTTCTTGCGCCACCGATGCCCGACGGGCGGCAAACAGGTTTTTCTGCCCTTCGATCAGTTCGCCAACATCAGGGTCCGCCATCCCCGCACGTATCAGCTCTGCATCAAATATAATCGAGGGTGCCTCGTCACGTTGCGCATTCAGCCGTCCGCGACGGGCCATCAATTCAAACAGTTGTTTTTGGGCAATTGTCAGTTGCGAGGCAAGGGTTTGCGGATCAAGCCGGATCAGCACGTCACCTGCCGCAACGCGGTCGCCTTCGACAACTGTGATGACATCAACCACGCCGCCCTTTTCGTGTTGTACAATCTGGCGGTTCCGGTCGACCTCAATGCGCCCCGGTGCGACAATCGCACCTGCAATCCGGGTGGTCATAGCCCATGTGCCAAATCCGCCCAACAGCAGCGCCAAGCATGCAAGACCAATTATAACCTGCCGCTTTGCAGACCATGCGTTACCCACAGCGCCCGTCATGACAGCGCCGCGGCAAAGGCGGGGGATTGTTTGATTTGTTGTTGGTTTTTGACCATACCAGCCAGCACCTCGTCTTTGGGACCGAAAGCCATACGCATGCCGTTATCAAGGACCAAAATCATGTCACATTCCTGAATGGCAGCGGGCCTGTGCGCCATAATCAGAACGGATCGCCCATCAGATTTCATCTGTCTTATGGCGTGGTTCAACGCCTCTGACCCAATATTATCAAGGTTCGAATTTGGCTCGTCCAGCACAACAATCACCGGATTATTATATAGCGCACGGGCAAGGCCGATCCGTTGAATCTGCCCACCCGACAGGCGGTGCTGGCCGGACTTGATTGTGGTGTCATAGCCTTGGGGCAGCTCCAGTATCATCTCGTGTGCGGCAGCCAGCTTTGCGGCGGCAACGACTTTTGCGTCATCCGGTCTATCAGAAAGGCGGGCAATATTTTCGGCGATATTTCCGTCAAAAAGCTGCACACGTTGTGGCAGGTATCCGATGTGGCGACCTAAAGTTTCGGGGCCATACTGATCGAGCGATGCGCCATCTAACCGAATGTATCCCCCAGCAGGAGGCCAAACCCCCATCATGGTTCGTGCGAGTGTCGATTTGCCGGAACCCGACGGGCCGATGATACCAACAGCTTGTCCCGGTTCCAGGGTAAAGCTCACAGATTTGAGGGCCGCTTGTTTTTCACCCGGCGGCAAGACAGTCAAACCCTTGACCACCAGTCTGGCGCGCGGCACAGGCAGTGTAGTGCGGGGTTTTTCAGGTGGCACCGCCCCTAACAGCACCGCAAGATTTTTCCAGCCTGTGTGCCCGATCTGGATAACAGGCCATTGGGAAAGCGCCATTTCAATCGGGGCAAGTGCACGGCCCATCAAAATTGTACCCGCAATCATCGCACCCGGCGTCATCTGGTTTTGCAAAACCAACCAAGCGCCCAATCCCAGCATGGCCGACTGTAAAAACAGCCGCAGCGTTTTGGTCATCGACGAAAACAGGCCGCCAATATCCAATGCGCGGATATGATTGCCCAATGCAGCACCACGCGCCAGTTGCCAACGTGCGAATGCAGCGTTGCGCATCCCCATCGCCTGAACCATCTCAGCCTCGGATCTAATCTGGTCGGAAATCAACATCGCCTTCTGACCTGCTACCACAGCATTGGTCTGGCTGGCGCGTGACCATATCTGGTTGGCAATCGTGATTACGATCAACACTGTGGCCCCACCGACCGCCAACCAGCCCATCATCGGATGAAATACAAAAATTGCCGCAAAGAAGATGGGCGACCAGGGGATGTCAAAGACCGCCATCAAAACGGGAGATGTGATCAATCGCTGCACCGCTTCGAGATCGTGAAGGCCGGAACTGGTTTTCAGGTCCGGCGCGACAGCAGATTTGCGCACAACGGCATCAAACACACGCCGGTCCAGCCCTGCCTGAAACCGCGCCCCAACACGTGCCATGATCCGCCCGCGCGTATGATCAAGAATACCCATCATCGCATACAGAAACGCGACCAAAATCGAGAGCGCAATCAGTGTCTCTTGGGATCCGGACCCCAGAACGCGATCATAGACCTGCAACATATAGAGCGGGCCAGTCAGCATCAGAAGGTTCACAAACAGACTGAACAGACCAACCATCCAGTACAAAATGCGGCTGCGGCGCCTTAGCGCGCATAATTCGTCCTGCCCACGTTTGATCATATCGTCGCGCATCAGCACCTGCTTTTAGAGGGCGTGCCGATCTTATATCGCAAGACTTGGCGCACACTGTCACGTCGCAAGTCATACTAGGGCGAGCGTTAAGTTTCCGTTCCCCTTCGACGTTAAATTTCAGGCCCCTAGCTTCACATCCACCGCACAGCACCACTGACCCGAACAGACGCGCCGGTGCGTCCCGTCACATCGACCCGTATTGACGAGGGCACACCCATATCAACACCCTGACTGATTTTGAACGAGCCGCCCGCGCGCAGGCCGTCCCAATCCAGATCAACCAATGCTCCGCCCAGTGCAGCAGCGGCGGCACCTGTTGCGGGGTCTTCGACCACCCCCCCGCTGGCAAAGGCGTTGCGCACGTCAAACAGGCGCGGTTTTTGAATGTAAATCAGGCTCACTGTGACCAATTCATGCCGGGCCATCACGTCACGCATGGCATCGAACGGATAGGACATCTGCGCCAGTTTTTTGCGGTCCTTCAAAACCAGAATTGCATGTTTCACACCGGCAAATGCCAAGGTCGGGGGCAGGGCAGGGTCAATGTCGTGATGCGACAACGAAAACAGTGACATCAATTGCGCCAACACATCATCGGCCAAAGGTTTTGACCACGTTTCAGGCGATTGTAGTGCTGCTTGCCAGGTATCGCCACTTTGCGTCGCATCGACGGTAATCTTTGTATCGCGCAAGTTCAGATCAAACCGCCCCGCCCCGTTTTGCGCGCCCAACGCGGCACCCAGCGCAATTGTGGCATGCCCGCAAAACGCAACCTCACCCACTGGTGCGTAATATCTGAGAGTCTGATCGGAAATGAGTTGAGTGAATTCAGTAGGTTGTGATTCTGTTCGGTTGGAAGCTGAACGGAGATCAAAATGGCCTGGACTGAATTCACCCGAAAACTACATGAGCGCGATACGCCCCGATATTCAAGTGATGTAACGGATGTGGAGTGGTCGATAATAGCGCCATTTCTGCCCAGCCCCAACCATCTTGGCAGGCCGCGCGAAGTTGAACTGCGCGGTGTGTGGAATGCGATCCAGTACATCGCATCGGCGGGGTGCGCATGGTCGCTTTTGCCAAAAGACTTCCCGCCAGTATCGACGGTTCGATACTATTTCTACGGTTGGCGCGACAACGGTCTGCTGGCCGAGATTAATCGGGAACTGGTTGCACTGGCGCGTGAAACTGAAGGTCGGAACCGCCAGCCAGCAGCGGGTGTGATTGATAGCCAAAGCGTGAAAACCACTGAAAATGGCGGGATATGCGGCTATGATGCTGGCAAACGTATCAAGGGCCGCAAACGTCACATCATGACCGACACCTGCGGGCATTTGATTGCACTCCGCGTTCATTCCGCCAGCATTCAGGACCGTGACGGCGCACCGGCGGTGTTCCATCAACTGGCCCGGGAGGCTCCAAAGCTGCGCCATGTTTTTGCGGATGGAGGCTATGCCGGGCCGAAACTGCGCGATGCTCTGACCAGTATTGGCCGCTGGGTCATTCAGATCGTGAAACGCTCCGACACCGCCGAAGGTTTCGAGGTTCTGCCCCGTCGGTGGGTTGTCGAACGCACTTTCGCCTGGCTCGGAAGATGTCGCCGTCTGGCAAAGGATTGGGAGAGAACAATCGAAAGCGCCGAGGCATGGGTTCTCATCGCTCACATCAGGCGTATGACAAGGGTGCTCGCAAGAGATTGAAATGCCTCAGCTCATTTTGAATCGGACTCTGACACGCCATGCGTTACCCTCGGATGCCGCAAATGCAGTTTCGGAAAATCCAAGCTGCGCTGCAATGGCTTGCATTTCATCGGGTGCTGGTAATTTATAAGAAAGGACCACACCAGCGGGATTACCACCTTGGCCGTTTGCCGAAAAAGCTGCGATGCGAAGTGGTTTCATGATGTGCTATCCTGGGATGAGAGCACTTTAATGGCATCACCACCCGCAGATGAACAACGATGATCTGTGCAAGGCCCGATCACAATCCATGATGCTCAGCGGTCTTCGCCCCGTGTCGACTGCGTTCCTTGCCCGCCACCAGAAGAAGTTCCGAAGATATCACGCAACACCTGATCAATCAGCGTGCCACCACCGATATCGACAGGCACACGATCTGGAACAGGTATTTCGTCATATCCCGGATCAGGCGTACTGATCACGGTGGACGGGCCAGGCAGGCTCATCGGCAAATCGTTCAGCGGAAGGCCCTCGTGTACACGCATCATGGTTTCACGCCAGATTTCAGTCGGCAGGCCCCCACCCGTCACGCCCTTTAGCGGGGTGTTGTCATCATATCCCATCCAGACGCCGGCGACATAATCTGCGGAAAACCCGATGAACCACGCGTCTTTGGACGCCGAGGTAGTTCCGGTTTTCCCCGCCAACTGCCGCCCGCCAAATTGTCCGCGTTGGCCTGTACCCTCGGAAATCACCTTTTCCATCATATAGACCAACTGACGCGCCGCTTCTTCCTGGATGACACGTTCGCCAATGCCGCCGCCTGTGCCCATCAGCGGCTCGTCATCGCCCATCAACTTGAGGTCAATCAAACCATAAGGCGTCACCGATGACCCCCCGTTCAGAATACCCGCATAGGCCCCTGTCATTTCGATCAAAGTGCTTTCTGACGCGCCCAGCGCCAGCGCAGGACCAGCGGCGAGGTCATTCTTGATGCCGAACTGCTGCGCGACATTGCTGACCAACTCGCGTCCGACACTCTCGGAAATCTTGACCGCGGGAATGTTGAGCGAATCCTTCAAGGCCTCTGTTAATGTCACGCGGCCCTTAAAGTTGTTGGTATAATTCTTGGGGCACCATTGGCCAGAACCGGGAATGTTCCAACATGCCGGTTCGTCGTCGATAAGATCATTGGGCGAATAACCAAGATCGAGCGCGGCGGCATAGATGAATGGTTTGAATGCAGAACCGGTCTGGCGCAGCGCTTGTGTGGCGCGATTGAACGCGCCCGCGACCTTGGTCTTGCGGCCGCCTACCATCGCCCTCACAGCACCGTCTGCGGACATTATGATGACTGCGGCCTGCGCTGTTGATCCGTCTTTGACCTTGTTGTCAAATACCCAGTTCAAGCCATCCTCTGCCGCGCGTTGAATGCGCTGGTCCAACGTGGTTTTTATGATCACGTCCTCGGTGGTATTGCGCGTGAAAAACTCCGGCCCTGATGCCATCACCCAATCGGCAAAATATCCACCGGCTTTGGCCTCCGCCGCCTCTGACAATTCGGCAGGATTGGCTAGTGCCTCTGCCGCCTCGGCGCTGGTCAGATACCCCTGATCTTCCATCAACCGGATCACAGTCGCCGCGCGATTTTGCGACCGCTCAAGATTGTTGGTCGGCGACAGCGTTGTGGGTGCCGTCAAAAGCCCCGCCAGCATGGCACCCTCGGCAGGTGTTACCGCCGATGCAGGTTTCCCAAAAAAGCGCTGCGCTGCTGCTTCGGCACCATAGGCACCGCCGCCCATATAGGCGCGGTTCAGATAGATCGACAGAATATCGTCCTTGGAATATTTGACTTCCATCGCCAGCGCATAAAGCGCCTCTTTGGCTTTGCGCTGGATATTGCCGGCACGACAACTGGCCTCGTATTCCTTTTCGGTCTGAGTGCCCGACGGGTCAAAGCGCTCGCCGTAGCAGGTCAGCTTGGCAACCTGCTGCGTGATGGTCGAGCCGCCGTTGCCTGACAAGGGGCCGCGCCCCTCGGACATGTTGATGCGCACGGCAGACGCGATCCCGCGCGGGCTAACCCCGAGATGACGGTAGAACCGCTTGTCTTCTGTCGCGACAACCGCGTTCTTGAGGTGTCTTGAGACGGAGTCAGCCGTGACCACGCCCCCGAACTGGTCGCCACGCCAGGCGAATACATCGCCGTTACGGTCCAGCATGGTCACTGACCCGCTGGCACGCCCGTCCAGCTGCGCTTCGAGCGGTGGCAGAGTTGTGTAAATATAGCCAACCGCCACAGCAAGCGCGATTATTGCCGCAGCCGTCAGACGCCATGTGATTTTCCAGATAAGGCCAAAGAACCAGGCCACAATCGCGCTCAGCAGGCCCATCACCCCGCCGCGTCTGGGCCGCTTGGCACGGGCCGGTTTGCGTTTCGCAGGTGTTTTCTTGGGGGATGCCTTTTTCGGCGCAGCCGATGCTTTGCCCGAATAGCGCTTGTCCGCCACCAAAGGGCGTTTTCGCTTACCTGAATCACTCATACATTCGCCTGCCCGGCCTGATTTTCTAGCATCTTACCCTGATATCCAGCGATTGTTTAGCGGCACAATGCACAAAGCTCGTCAATTTTTTGATTATTTTTTAGTCACTTTTACAAGTATGTCTATTTTTTAAGCATACACTCCGGGGCTTCGGCGCTTTTTGGCCGCCTGCTCCTTTCAGACTCAGTCACAGTCAGGTTTTGCTGCACCTGCATAGTGCAGGACGTTCCTGCGACCCAACAGAGGTATCAGATCGGTGAAACTCATCATTGCAACAATCAAACCATTCAAACTGGAAGAAGTGCGCGAGGCGCTGACAGAGGCTGGCGTGCGCGGGTTGATGGTTACAGAAATCAAGGGGTTTGGCGCACAGTCGGGCCATACAGAAATTTATCGCGGTGCAGAATACGTCGTGAACTTTGTGCCCAAGGTCAAGCTCGAGCTTGTCGTCGCGGATGGCATTGCAGACCAGATGGTCGAGGTGATCAGCCGTACTGCAAAAACCGGCAAGATCGGCGATGGAAAAATCTTTGTCATCGACGTCGAACAGGCCGTGCGCGTGCGCACCAACGAGACCGGCGATGACGCCCTTTGATCCCCTGCTTTAAGGAATATTGAACCATGAAAAAACGACACATCATTCCCGTGGCAGCGGCACTTGCTGTTCTGCCGACACTGGGGGCCGCTCAGGATGCAGAATTTGCAACACTGGCGGATACGACATTTATCTTCAACACACTGCTGTTCTTGATCGGTGGTTTTCTGGTGTTCTGGATGGCCGCAGGTTTTGCGATGCTCGAGGCGGGCCTTGTACGCTCCAAG
Source organism: uncultured Alphaproteobacteria bacterium (assembly GCA_963710185.1). GTDB lineage: Bacteria > Pseudomonadota > Alphaproteobacteria > Rhodobacterales > Rhodobacteraceae > Sulfitobacter. The sequence continues at coordinate 229,392 of CAVPZE010000002.1, forward strand.
AACGTCACAACCCAGTTGACCAAAAACATCGGTTTGTTCTCGATTGCCGCGATCATGTATTGGCTCGTCGGATATAACATCATGTATCCGGGCGAGGCATGGATCATTCAGGATGTATTTGGCAGCATTGGCCCAAAGGATATCAAATCGGAAATTGACGCAGGCGGCTATTCCAACGCATCCGACTTCTTCTTTCAGTTGATGTTCTGTGCAACCACAGCATCTATCGTTTCCGGCACACTGGCCGAGCGCATCAAACTCTGGCCCTTCCTGATCTTTGTTGTTGTTCTCACAGGATTTATCTATCCGGTCGAGGCAAGCTGGCAGTGGGGCGCAGGTTTCCTGTCACAGATGGGCTTTAGCGATTTCGCGGGTTCCACCCTTGTACACGCCGCCGGTGGTTTTGCCGCCCTCGCAGGTGCGATTGTTCTGGGCCCGCGCCTTGGCAAATACGGCAAAGACGGTCGTGTTGTCCCGATGCCCGGCTCGAACTTGGCGCTGGCAACATTGGGTACATTCATTCTGTGGATGGGCTGGTTCGGCTTTAACGGTGCATCGCAACTGGCAATGGGTACAATTGCAGACGCCGATGCCGTGGCACAAATCTTTGCCAACACCAACATGGCCGCTGCTGCGGGTGCTGTTGCAGCTCTGATCCTGACGCAAGTGTTGTATAAAAAAGTTGACCTTACCATGGTGCTGAACGGGGCGCTGGCGGGTCTTGTGTCCATCACCGCAGGTCCACTTGACCCGACGCTGTTTGGTGCTCTGTGGATTGGCGCTGTGGGCGGTATGATCGTGGTCTTTGCCGTACCGTTTCTTGACAAACTCAAGATCGACGATGTGGTTGGTGCCATTCCGGTTCACCTGATCGCCGGTTTCTGGGGCACATTGGTAGTGCCGGTTTACACCGCAGACACCTCGTTTGTGACACAGATCATCGGTTTTGCAGCTGTTGGTGGCTTTGTATTCGTCGCCAGCCTGATTGTATGGTTCATCCTGAAAGCAACAGTTGGCATCCGCGTCACCGAAGAGGCCGAAATCAACGGCCTGGATGTGTCAGAGATGGGCATGGAAGCCTACCCCGAATTCTCGAAGGGCTAAGTTCCCGCATATAAAATCAAAAAGCCCGGAAATTATGTCCGGGCTTTTTTGCCTTCAGCAGCGTGGTGGGCGGTGCGCCCACTTTACCGGGTTAAAAACGTAAAGTGGGCGCACCGCCCACAAGCTGTCAAATTCCAACGTCAATAATAGCTTCCGCCAAAATCGGCACAGTCTTGGTGTTCAATCCCGCGATATTCATGCGGCTGTCACCGACCATGTAGATACCGTGTTTGGTACGCAGGTCTTCGACCTTTTCAGGTGTCGTTCCAAGGCGCGAAAACATGCCCCGATGTTGTGCCAGAAATCCGAACCGATCCGACCCGGACAGCCGTTGCAATTCGCCCGCAAGGGCGGTGCGCAGCCCCAGCATGGTATTACGCACGTCTTCCAATTCCGCCATCCAATCGGCGCGCAGCGCATCATCATCCAAGATCATCGTCACAATCCGCGCGCCGTGATCCGGTGGAAAGCTGAAGTTTTGACGATTGAGAAACGCCAGCGTCCCTTGGTTCAGCTTATGCGCCGACGCGTCCGCCGAGATCGCCAGCAACAACCCTGTACGTTCGCGGTAAATCCCGAAGTTCTTGGAACAGCTTGCTGCAATCAGACATTCAGGCACAGCGGCCACAATTTTACGCGTTGCTGCCGCGTCTTCTTCCAACCCGTCGCCAAAGCCCTGATAGGCAATGTCGATCATCGGAGTTGCCCCGGTTTCAAGCACCACCTTGATCACAGCATCCCATTCGGCGGCATTCAGGTTCGCGCCGGTCGGATTGTGGCAGCACCCATGCAGCAGAACCACATCGCCCTTTTTCGCCGTTTTCAAATTCGCAATCATCCCGTCAAAGTCAACGCCGCGGCTTTCATCATCAAAATACCGGTAGGGCACCATTTCAATACCGAGATACTTCAGGATCGACAGATGGTTGGGCCATGTCGGATCAGACACAAACACCCGCGCGCCGGGTCGGGCCATCTGAATCATCTCGAACGCCTGACGCACCGCACCTGTACCGCCTGGCGTTGCCGCCGCTGCAATCGTGTCACGCGGTACGGCATCGGCCAGCACCAGTTTGATCATCGCATCGGCAAACGCCGGATCGCCCGCAAGGCCGGTATAGACTTTGGAATCCTGCGTTTCCCAAATCTGATGCTCCGCCGCCTTGACAGCGCGCATTACAGGTGTGAGGCCCGTCGCATCCTTATAGACACCCACACCCAGATCCACTTTATCGCCACGCGGATCATCCTTGTACATCTGCATCAACGCCAGAATTTTATCGGCGGGTTGCGCTTTGAGTGTCTCGAACATTATGCTTCTCCGGTGGCAACGGGAACGGTCGGGAACATGCCCCATTCGGACCATGACCCGTCATAAAGTGACCAATTTGTATGACCCAAACGCTCCAACGCCAGCGCCAGAATGGCTGCTGTCACACCGGACCCGCAGGAGGTAATGATTGGTTTACCCAAATCAACGCCTGCCGCTTCAAACACGGCGCGGGTATCATCCACAGATTTCATTGTTTTATCGTCATTCAAAAGCGAGGTGTAGGGCACACTGCGCGATTTGGGGATGTGACCCGCCCGCAGCCCTTCACGCGGCTCTGGTGCGTCACCGCGAAACCGCGCGGCGGCACGGGCATCGACAATCTGCGGATCACCCAGTTTAGACGCATGGGCGACCTGCGTCACATCGCGCACCAGATGGTTCTGAAACCGCACCGTCATATGGCGGTCACGCGGGATCGGCGGCATGTCTTCGGTCGCATGCCCCTCAGCCACCCATTTGGGCAGACCGCCGTCCAACACGGCAACATTGCTCTGGCCCATCAGCTTGAACAGCCACCACACGCGCGCAGCTGACAGCAATCCGGCACCGTCATATACAACAACCTGATGACCATCACCTACACCTAATGCGCGCATGCGCGACATGAATTTTTCAACGGGCGGGGCCATATGCGGCAAATCAGACCGCGCATCGGAAATATCATCAATGTCGAAAAAACGCGCGCCGGGGATGTGGGCGGCAGTGTATTCGGAATGTGGATCACGCCCGGCATCCGGCAAATACCACGACGCATCCAATATACGCAGATCTGGGTCTTTGAGATGTTTGGCCAACCAGTCAGTTGAAACCAGTGTCTTGGGATCATCGGTCATGGGAAGCCCTTTCATAACAGTTTTCCCACTGCCTAGCGCTGCTGGTTGAGGCTGGCAAGTCTGGGCGGGAAAGTTGCTTCATCAAAAGGTTTATTTATCAGCGTCAAAAGGGTTTGTCTGGGTCAAAGAGGGCCGCGCCGATGCCCAAGTCCACCAATGCGACAGGGCAGGATACTGCGCAAGTAAAGCGGCAGCTTCGGGAACTTTGGTGAAATAACAAAGCATCGGCGCTAGGTGTATATCTGCAAGGCTGAACTGCGTTGTGTTGATCTGTCGACCCTCAGCGGCAATTGCCTCAAGCATCTGCAAGACCGGCATGGATTCACGAATCCCCATCGCAACTTCGGACAGGTCAAAATCTTCATTGAAATAAGGCCGGTAAAAGCCGTGCGAGAACACCTTGCGAACCATCGATTCATACCCATAGGCGTCTACGATCCCGATTACCTGCATCATACGGGCCAGCGCTTTTGGCGTGTCCGGTACAATGTTTTCGTCTGGATAAAGCGCAGCCAGATAACGCGTGATCGCCGCCGTTTCAGTAAGGATGAATGTGGCGTCCCGCAAAACAGGGACACGGCCGAGCACGGAATTGTCTAAAAGTATCTGATCAAGTTGCGCAGCAAAGGGATCGGTTTCAACGTAAACCGCCTCCACACCCAATTCCAATAACGCCATACGGACAATGCGGGTATAAGCGCTGTACCGAAATCCGATCAGGGTTAGATGGTCACCCATGATCTTTGAGTAGGCGCGCCTTTTGCCGTGACCAATCCCGCTTGGCACTGGTTTCGCGCTTGTCGTGGTTCTTCTTGCCCTTGGCGATACCGATCTTGATCTTGGCCTTGCCGCGATGGTTGAAATACATCACCAGCGGCACCAGTGTCATGCCCTTGCGCTGGGTCTCGTTCCACAGGCGCGACAATTCCTTGCGCGACACCAGCAATTTACGGCGCCGTCGTTCCTCGTGACTGAACGTCTTGGCTTGCGCGTAAGGGGCGACATAGCTGTTCACCAACCATAACTCGCCTTCTTCTACCGCAGCATAGGATTCTGCGATGTTGGCCCCGCCCATGCGCAGGGATTTAACCTCTGACCCCTCAAGGATGATGCCACATTCAATGTCATCCTCGATGGCATAATCAAACCGCGCACGGCGGTTTTCGGCGATCACCTTATAGTTTGGATCGGATTTGGAGGAGGCTTTAACTTGGCTCATGTTGCTGATTTAGGCTGGGTTTCGCTGTGGCGCAAGGTGCCAACCGGATTGGACCCCCGCAACAAGACGCCGTTTGGCAATACTCCTTGCCATAATTTTGCCATTAATTTGATTTAGAACAGCCAGAATATAAATCTGCCATCTGTGCAACTGCCTGCACACCACGCGCTGCTGCGTGACAAGGAGAAACCAATGCTGCTGCTTATTCGCCTGTGCGCTGCACTTGCCCTCATTTCTATTTTCACCACCCCTGCCGCCGCCGACCGCCCGCTACAGATCTTGGTCATGGGCGATTCCTTTATGACGACAAATGCGTTGGCAAAACGATCTTTTCCGCATGCGTTGTCTGATATGCTGAATACAGAAGTGAAAAGCAAAGCCGTCACGGGTGCGCGCCATCTTTATGTGCTGCCGATCACGGGCATGTTGGGTATGAACATTTCCAAACAATACCGCCCCGGCAAATGGGACTACGTTGTGATGAACGGCGGGGGTAACGACCTCTGGATGGGCTGTGGATGCGGTAAATGCACCCGTGGGATGGACAAACTTATCTCGAGTGACGGTCGCAAGGGTGCGATCCCAAGCACGATTTTGCGGGCACGTCGCGATGGCGCAAAAGTCATTTACGTCGGCTATCTGCGCAGTCCCGGTCGCGGCTCTCCGATTGAAGGATGCAAACCGCTTGGCGATAAAATGGAAGCGCGGATCAGCAAACTTGCCGCCCTCGACCCCGGCTTCACCTTTGTGTCGCTGGCCGAAATGGTGCCTTACGGCGATGGTAGTTTTCATGCATTCGACATGATTCACCCGTCACCCAAGGGCAGTGCCGCTGCGGCCCGGCTTGTAATGTTGGCCATCAACGCAGACCCGTCGTAGCCCGCAACCGGGTTTAATCGCCCAGTTTTGCATGCACCTCTGCCAGATCAATCTGTCCGATGGGCATCTTGTTGCCCGGATTTTCAAAGTCGTATTTGAACAGATCAAAGTCACGTTTGAAAATCTCGCGCACCAGATGCATTGACAGGTCGTCGAAATAATCCTCGACCGGATGTGCGCGTTTTGGCCCGTGTCCCTCGCTTTCGTTAAAACGGGGGATATCGGCCAGTTTCACCTGATGCGGCGTCTCGATGGCATTCAGCACGTCTTGCATGCCTTCATTAAAGCTCTCGGTCCAGACGATTTTGTCGTAAGTCCCGCCATTAATGATAAACGTACTGACATGCCCGGATTGCGCCGACCAGTGAATGTCGGGGTCCATGGGGCGCCGCCACCGGATTGTATCGCGCGCAAACAACAAGAACCGCCGGAACGATGCAATCTGGTCAAACTCTTGTTTACCGTCTTCACCGCCCACCTCGATCCCGTATTTCTGGATCAACAAAGGTACGAGGTTTCCGCGATAGCGTTTTCCATTACGCTGAATCCCGCAAATCTTGTCAAAAAACGATGACAGAACGCGGGTGTAGGGGTTCCTTACGCACGTAAACGCATAGGATGTGTGGTTCACAACATTCTGCGTTATCGGTTCTTGTGACCCGTCAAGCGCCCATTTATGAAGCCCCGACTTGGCGTCATGGATGTCACCGTCGAAAAAGCTGCCGTGATCGGAATAGTACATGATCTGTCCAATGGTCGAGCAGGCGCATTTCGGCACCACGCGGTACACCACGCTTTCACTTTCCGTCATCCACGTACCGGGAAAACCCATAACACTCGCCTCCTGCTGACCCTGACTGTTTTTGGCAACAGTTTGGCTTTGCCACAAAAAAGCAAATAAATGCTGTTTATTCAATCGGTCTTCATCATTAACTAGGTAAACAATCGAAGATAAAAGGTCTGTTCGTTTCCAAAATGGCAAAAATCGCCTACATCTTGCTCTGTCACAAGGATCCGATTGCCATTATTCGGCAAGCGGAACGGCTGACTGCGGTGGGTGACTATATGTCGATCCACTTTGATGCCTCTGCGAATCCTGAACATTTCAAGCAGATCAAGACGGCATTATCCGGCAATCCGAACGTGACTTTTGCCAAAAAGCGCATCAAATGTGGCTGGGGTGAATGGTCACTTGTGCAGGCGACCCTGCACGCCGTCAAATCCGCCGCTGACGCTTTCCCGCGTGCGACGCATTTCTATATGTTGTCCGGCGATTGCATGGCAATCAAGTCAGCTGAATACACCCATCAGTTCCTTGATGAGAACGACGCCGATTTCATCGAAAGCTTTGACTACTTTGAAAGCAACTGGATCAAGACGGGCTGGAAGGAAGAACGGCTGATTTACCGTCATTATGTCAATGAACGGGTTCATAAAAAACTGTTCTACGCCTTATTCGAGGTCCAGAAACGCCTTGGTCTGACGCGCAAAATCCCCGCTGATCTGCAAATCCAGATCGGGAGCCAATGGTGGTGCCTGCGGCGCCGTACCATTGAATGGCTGCTGGAATTTGTCAAAAAACGCAAAGATGTTGTTCGGTTCTTCCGCACAACATGGATACCGGACGAGACATTTTTTCAGACTTTGGTCCGTCATCTGGTGCCCGAAGAGGAAATCAGCACCCGCACGCTCACGTTCCTGATGTTCACCGATTACGGCATGCCCGTTACGTTCTATAATGACCATTACGACCTGCTGCTGTCGCAAGATTATCTGTTTGCCCGCAAAATCAGCCCGGATGCCAAGGACTTGAAACGCCGTCTGGGCCTATTGTATGCCGCTGAAGGCGTACAATTCCAGATCAGTAATGAAGGACGAAGCCTGTTCAAATTCCTGTCGGGGCGTGGCCGCATTGGGCGCCGCTTTGCGACGCGGTTCTGGGAAACGGAAAGTACGCTGGGCCGCGAACGCGAATTACTGATTGTGATCTGCAAGAAATGGCACGTTGCCAAACGGGTGCTCGACCGTATCCGTCAGGTTACAAACGTGCCCGCCATTGAATACATCTTTAATGAACAAGACGCGCCCCTACCCGACTTGGGTGGCATCCAGAACACGCTTGAAAAACGTACCCGCCACCGCCGTGCCCTGATGCGGATGCTGTTTGACTACTTTGAAACCGACCGCCTGATTGTCTGCATGGACCCTGAAAACCTTGACCTGCTGAACGACTTTGCATCCGACAGGTCGGTGACACGCATGCTCGAAATCGAATGCCAGTTTTCTGATGATTACCTGACCGGCCATGCCATGCGCGTGGGTCTGGCGGGCGAACAGACGTCAATGGATACGCTGGAACGACTGCTGCCCACCATCCGCAACGATATGGTACATGAAAGCGACCGGATCAGAGATCAGGGGTTTGAACACCATCACCGCCTGCGTGAAGCCGGATCACCAGATCAAAACGCCAAAGCCCTAAGCCAGTTTTTGGCGATCCCGAATGACAAAGCGCTCGAAATCGCATCGACAGACTATCTGTTTGCGGATTAATCAGGATTTTTTGCGCCACGTCCCGATCCAGCTTGAAAACCGGCCACGTTTGTCTGCAAAATCATCCTCGATGGCTTCAAGCGTCGGATCAATCCGCGCCATGCGGAACCTGCGCCACCTGACCCAGATCGCATAGACAATCGCAAAGAACAGCGTCAGGATGATAATGTTAAGCCACGGTATCCCTTTGGACGCATCGGGCCCGTCCACCACCCTGATAGATATCGCGTTGGGGAAAATTGTCAGAAATTCATTACGCCACCCGTAATGCTTGAGCGCCACATAATTCGGCGCCCCCGTGGTTGATTTTGCATCAGCCGCTTCGGCCTGCAAGTTCGAAGTGTCGAATTTGAAATAGGGCGGCCAGCCCCATCCGGTATCCTCATTGCGGTACACCATCACGTCACCTTTGGCGCGGCGTGTCTGGATAAAAAACACATCGCGGTTGACGGCGGCACCATCTGTCCCGACATCTGCCTGCGCCCAAAAGATCGAATTTTCGCCAAAGTCGATACGCTTTTCGTAGGTGTCAGTGACACGTACGATATCAACCTGCGGCAGCGTATAGTGAAAGAACGCACCCACCAGCACCCAAACCGTGATCCAGAAAACCCATTTGATAATCGCCATGAACAGGCTCCTTTAGTAAAAATTGGTCAGGTAAATGATCACACAGACCACAGTCACAGGCACGATATAGACACCCCAGATGAGTTTACGACGGATAGAGCCATCGTATTTCTCAAGCCCGCGTTGCACAAACGTATCACGGTCAACAACTTGGGGGCCATCATACCACTTTTTGCGCAATTTGCCGCGCCGGACTGCGCGGGAATAGAACGACAGACACACGTAAACAATTGTCAAAAAGACAAAGCCCATAACCAGCAACCGTGCCAGTGCAATCATCGCCTATCTCCCCCTTACCGCGCCCCATGGGCCGACCCGCGCGATCATGTCCGACACCGGATCAGGCTTGCGCGCCACAGGTTCTTCAAGCGGCGCATCATGGCCAAAGAGCGCCCGACGCGCGCCTGCCTTGTCCACCTGATACTCGGCCACAAGGAAATCAGCAACATAGCCGCGTTTATTCTCGGGCCAGCCCGCATAGGTTTTATAAAACAGCTCTTTATGACAGATGAACATCTGCCGCGCATCTTTGGGGGCAAGTTCGGCCAGCAGCATATTCACCAGCGGCGCATCTTTGGTGTCAGCGGCGCGCAACGTGTAAAAATACGCCGGATGGTCGGACGTGATACGCGGCCACGCCCCGCCGCTTTCGGCCCAGTTCACCAACGCCGCCAGCGTATGAAATTCCTGCGGTAACTTATCGGTATGTTCACGCGCCAACCGCCGCATGTCAGCACGGGTCATACCGGTCAGATCGACCCCTTGATCGGCCACCGCATCAACCAGAATGAAATCCATCTTTTGCCGCAGGATCGCCGCCGCATCTATCCCCCGTGCCTCGATAATCGTCTCGGTCAGGCCGTTGAGGTCAAGGAATTGCGCAATCTGGTTCCGGTCGCTTGCATCAAACACATATTTGAGCGGCAGGTCTTGCAGCCCCGCCTTGCCCGATGGCGCGATTAACGCCGGATGATCGACATCCTGAAACAGATAGAGGCCCCCAAAATGCGCCGTCCAGAAATTGCGCTGATCAAAGCGCATCTGCTTGAGCCGCACAGGATTACGCACCACATCTCCGGTTTTGCCCGCCAGTGTGATCATATCGGCAATCAGCACATCGTCAAACCAGCCATCGGGTTCCGTCTTGAACCGGTCCACCATCTGACCCAGCTTTTCCGCATCGCGCACCGTGCCCGCCGTGGTATCCGCCTCGACCTTGATAGTGCGAATATCGAACAGCCGCGCGGGCGTGGACACATCATAGACACTATTCACCAACTCCCCCGCCACCGCATCGCGGGCGGTGAGGGCAAAGAGTTGCGCCTCATTCTCGGCGATGAACTGCTGTAAAATGCCGCGCGAGGTCGAGAATTTGGTGTTGAGCAGCGGTGCCGTGCGTTGATCCATGCTCAGCAAGATAAACTGCCGGTTCACACCCGCATGGTTGAGGTAGAGGTGATCGTTCAACTCATCGCCAATCTCGGGCGAGTAGCCGGAAATATCGACGTGGAAATCTGTTTGTTTTGTTTGTTTCCCCGTTAGGTGCTGGAGGGCGCGGTTATAGCGGTCGACCAACGCGGGGGAGTCCACGTGGAACAGGTTGCCGAACATGAGGCCGTGTTTGATGAGGCGTTTCATTTTGAGCTACTCATCTAGAAACAAATCCTCTGTATCCAAGTAGTAAATTTCGCTTCACAAAGCTGATTCATATCAGGTTCAAACATCTCGGCAGGCGAAGCTCTTAGCATACTAGCTAGAAGAAAATTTGGGTCAGCGCCCATAATTGCCGAATACTTTTCGATTGCTGCATACAATTCATGTGAAGGCTTGACTGCATTTCCTTCTCCATCGGACATTTGATGGAATCCGAGCAATGGGTATGGGGACCAAATCACTCGGTTTACGCCTCCCAGAAACACCAATGGGCATGCCGAGTAACAGTTTGAAGATAGCGTGGTATCCAACCCCCTTGAGCGGATAAGGAGTCCCGCTTGAAGGGCTTCAACTACATTTCCGCCACCGCTGCCTAGAACGACTGTATCCAACAGTGGATTCTCATCTAACCATATCTCAAGTTCTTTCGAGAAGCCGGCCTCTATATCACCCAAAACAACTAGGCTATTATTTGATATCCTGAAGCCAGCTTTGCGTTCGGATACCTCAAGAGCGGCACTAGGCGGGATATTCATTTGCCCAACGCAATCTAGGTTCCAAGCCTGCCTCCTTTCAGTGTCTGATCTCTCAAGAATATCACGCGCAACTAACACCCAATTGTTTAGCGAATGGGCATGAAGCATGTAAAGAAAAAGCTCATCTTCGGTAGGTTGGCTGGACAAGGTTGGTTCAGGGTTCTCTTCTAAAGCGTTAACATGCTGCTGTAGACCTAGTAATCGGCCCAATATGGCGCATTTATGTTTCGGAATATCATGCTCGTTAAGTAGTGTTCCCAGCGCGGTAGGTCCACCAAGGGCACGCCCCTTCTCCCATAGCTGCTCTGCTTTATTTTCGACTTCCGCGACAGTTTCCGTCCACGTCTTGGCTTGAAGGGCAAGAGGCAAAAAAAGAAATGTAGCAGTGAAGATGGTTAAGACTTTCCGTTTTAGTAACCTCACCCCTCACCCCCCCCCAGATACCGCTTCTTCGCCGCCTCCATCCGCTGCATATCCCGCACCGCATTATCAATCGCGATCTCGTCCGACTTATCCGCATATCTAAACTCGGAATCCGCGTACCGATTGATCTCCTGTATCACCATCTCCACCGTGATCGGCTTGCGCATGTCTTTGATCATTGCGAGCTTCTCATCATACCCTTTGAACAGGAACAACTCCGGCTGCTCCATCCATTCGTCGGGCAATTCAAAGTCCATCGCCCGCACCTTGACCGCGTCCGTAATGTTCTTGATCGCGCGCCCGGTAAACCGCTCATCCGCCTCCTGAATACCCTTCAGATACGTCCCCAGCTTGGCAATCGTATCTAACCCGCCGATGTCCTTTGACACCTGATCGAATACCTTCATCAACCCTGCTTCATGCGGGCGGGAATGCGATTCAAACGATGCCGCAACGGCCTTCTTAATCTCTTGCGCGGCGAACGGCTCATGATCGCCCAGCGGGATATCGTGGTTCTTGCCCATCAGCAGGTTCAGGATGTCGATGTAATCATCCCGCGTCTGCGGCCCATCGACCAAAAACCGCGCCCCGGCCCGTTGGCGCAACGCATCATCGACATTCTCGGGATAGTTCGAAAACATCCCAAACGTGCAATTGCCGCGCACCACGGTGTTGGCCCCGGCAAACGACTCCATCAGCACGGCAGTAATCTCCAACTGCCCCGCTGACGACTGCCGATCCCCCCGCTTGCCTGCAAGCTGGTCAATGTCGTCAATCGTGCCAAAGCCAATCACACTCGGATCAATGATGTTGTTGATAAACGCCTTGGCATTCTGGCCCGACTTGCCCTGATAGCTGTCGATGTTGTCTGTCGACAGGTTCTGATACCGAAACGGATAGCCCGCGTTCAGGCAATACTCATTCATCAACCCCGCCATCATCTGGATCAGCGTGGTTTTCCCCGTCCCCGGCGCGCCGTCGCCCATGAAGGTAAAGATGAACCCGCCCAGATCGGCAAAGGGGTTCAGTCGGCGATCAAAATCATAGGCCATCAGCATCTTGGCCAGCTTCATCGACTGATATTTCGCGATGTGGTTGCCGACGACCTCGTTGGGTTTCTTGAACGTCATGGTCAGCGTTGTCGATTTCGCCTTGGACGCCGGGCTGAACCCCGCAACGGTGAAATCATCCGCCTCGACCCGCCATACGGACCCTTTGAAGCCTTCTAGCCGGGGGGCGTTTTGCGCCCTGAGCGCAACCTTTTGCATCAGCAATTCGGCAAAAGCACAGACCGTCGCCACAAGCCGCGCATCATCGCTCGCATGGGCGGCAATATCCTGATCCAACTCCCACAATGCGCCGTGCAAAGCGACTTGGCCGTTGTCGGTCAGCAACTCATCCACATCGCCAACCTCGACGGTGGTTTCCGACATATGTGAGGACAACAAATAGGCGCTCGCATTGCCAAAGACGTAAAGCGTCACCAACGCCTCCGCCGCCAACATTTCCGAAAACTCGGCCTTGCGCGCAGCGGGCAATGCTCCCTCCAGATTGGCCCGTTTCAGATCGGCCAGTCCTGACTGTTCCGCAACATTTTCCGCAACCGCCAGCGCAATGGCCACAGCGCGGCGCAGCGCATGCATCACCGTGGCCTGAACCGGTGACACCAATGTGTCGCCCTCGTCCGCCCCAGCAATCCGCGCCAACAACTGCACACCGGATGTCGCCACATTGCGCTGCGTCACCAGCCCCGGCGTGGTGCTGCGAAACCGCCGCCGCGTGCCGATGCCGCTGGATTTCTCGGCTGGCGTATCCGCATCCGTAGCCGTGCCAATCCGTGGCGCATGGTCAAAGCCTTCGAGCAGCGCACCAGCCACTGAAATATGTTTCTTGATATCCTCCTCGCGGAGTTCCATGGCGTCTGATGTCTGGCTCATACCTTCACCCTATTCATTGTTCTAAAAATACACATCTTTTGATGCGGCATTTAATACTGCAAAACCCGCCCCTGCGGACTGACCACAAACTTGCGCACCGTCCCGAAACCCGGCGGGTTTTTTTCTTCCAAAACCTGATAGGGGCGCTGCGGCAAAATAATGCTGCGCTCGGTCCGTGTGGCACCAAGGTCCGGCCCCTGCACCCCGAACGGATCCAGCGCAAAAACCTCGCGTTCCACAGTCGAAAACCAGCCTGATTTCTCTTCAATCACCCGGTCCGACAACAACTCTTCCTCGGTCCAGACCAGCGCCCAATCCTGACCAATTGGGGCCTTGGCCTCGGCCAACACATCGCGCAACGGCCCCGCCTGACGGGTATATTCATGGCTGTACATCGGGCCCAAATGGAATCGCCGCAGCCGCTTGGGATGCAGATCGTCAAAATCCTGATCAAAGCCGCGTGCAATCGTCACCAGCTTCAAACCGCCCAGCGCCTGTGCGCTTAGATGCGCCTGTACCTCGGGCCAGCGGCGTTCGTCCTTGGGCAGTGCAATCGCGCCGGTATCCTCAAGCTCCATCAGATAAATCACCGGCAGGTTCACCTGTGTATCGTAGGTCGCCCAATGCAGCCGGAACGTGCGGCGCTGGTCAGACTTGTTGCCCGTCCAATCGGCCTGCGGATCGTTCTGCACCCAGAACAGATCGCCCTTGACCAATTCCTCGTAATACAGGCGTTGTGACAGTGCGAATTGAAGCTTGGTCGGCACCTTGCGGTCACCTAGAATGGTCTGCACCATTTCGTTTTTCAGGGTCGTAGCCGACGCCATATTTTCCAGATGCGCCCCCGCTTGCTGGGCATCATTGGCCATGGTCATAATCTCTGCCGCCACCGGAAATCCGCTGTCGCGTTTATCAATCGTGAGCGAGCCAAAGAACCGCCCTGTATCGCGCCCGACCAATAGGTATTTCAGGCTGAGCGCCTTGAACGTATGGGTCAGCTTGGCCGCATAGCGGGTCAGGATCGCAACCTCATCCCGGCTTAACTTCCGTTCCGCCTCCATCACGCCCGCGACATCAAGCATGTGCTTCATGATGCCTTCGAATTTGAGAAAGTATCGGCGCGAGGCAAAGGTGTCGGTGAGGCCGATGTGGTCTAGGGTGGGGTCAGTCATCAAAAAATCGTCTCTTGAGAACAATCCAGTTCAATTCTCGGCTCCATGTTTTCACAATTAGAAACACCCCGACAAGCGATGCGAAAGCAAATATTGTGCTCCCGAAGTTAATATTGAAAACGACCAAAAGAAGCAGCGGCAACACAAGAAATGATCCACCAATTAGAAGATCACGCTTACCTCTGTAAGAAAGGTGCTTGTCAGAAATGTTGTTCTGACTTTCAGGTTCACCCGCCATACTGATTGCTGTCGTGCTTCTCAATAATTTTGGCAAACCGCCGCGCGAACCGTTCATCGGCCTTGGCTTTCGCCTCCAACACTTCCCGCGCAAACACCATATGATCCTCGTGCTTTTCCATCATCTCGGCCATCCGTGCATTTGTCGCCGCGCCAATCCCAGCCATCGCTGATTGCGCCTCTTGGTCCGTCTTCACACCAATCTCGTTGATCCGGTGGGCGACGTCCTGCTGCTGTGCTGTCTTCAACGACTTGGTCAGCGCGTCATACAGAACCACACGCTGTTTCGTGTCGGTCTGTAATTTATTGATCAAAACCATCTGTGTTGCCGCCTGGTTCTGCAATGAATCGATCCAGGTCTTGCCCTTCTCGATATACCGCTCAAGCGTCTGCGATTTGGCCAGCTTCACTTGTTCATCCTGCACCAGCGCGTTGTATTTGGTGTTCAGGGCTGCCAATTCGGTTTCCAGCTTGGTCCGCTTCGCTGCATCCGTCTCGGACGCAATCGCGTTCTCGACCTTGATGATCGCAGGGTCCATGCCCTGAATGTCACTGCGAATGGTTTCCAGCTCACCCACCGTCATTTCACGCTCGTCCAGCGTTTCGGTAAGGTTCGTCTCGACCTTGGTCTTTTGTTCTTCCAGCATGGTCAACTGCCCTTCGAGCAGTTGCACAATCACGTCGGACTTTGAGATCAAATCCTGCAATTTGTCGTCAATCGACGCCGACCGGACCCGTTCCTGACGCATGCTGTCGGCCTTGGCGCTGGAAAAGATACCAATGATGCTTTCCATGCCCGTCTTGTTGCGCATCTCGTCAAAATCGCGGCTGAACCCGGCGGTGACATCATCCAGCCCCATAATCAGCTCTGCAATATTGGCGTTCATCACATCCGTATGGGCGTGCACGTCTTCCAACGACGCGTTTTCAATGTCCATCATCGCATCATCGCCGCTCTTGAGTTTCGAGCGTGCAGTCTCGATCCGGCTGGTCAATTCGGCAATTTTGCTTTGCGCCTGCGCAACCTGCGTCTGGGATTCCTTTACCTGTGAATCAAAGTCGGCCATGTAACGCTCCTTTTTTTCAATATGTTAAGTTTGATATGGGGAATGTTACGGACATTTACATCCAGCCCCTGCGAAATTTTCAACACTGTGACAAATGCCTTGACCATTGAAAAGGGGGGGCGCTACCCAAAGGGTCTCTGAAAGGAATAACCGAATGTCCAAAAATTTGATCCATCTGACGCCCACAGGTACCGCGGAACAGGACCGTCCCGCGCCGGAAAAGCTGATCTCCGGCGATCCTGAATTCAAAACCTGGAATGTCGAGGATGTGGATGGCCTGTATTGCGGGATCTGGCAGTCGACGCCGGGAAAATGGAAAGTTGCCTATGAGGAATGGGAATATTTTCATATCCTGTCCGGCGTATCAGTGATCACACGCGACGGTTCGGACCCGGTCACGTTAAACCCCGGCGACAGCTATATCATCCGTCCGGGATTTTCTGGCACATGGGAAGTCATCGAGACCACGACCAAGGATTATGTGATCCGGCTTTGATCCTCGTCGCTATTTCAGCCCAAGCAAGGCCGTGATCATATCGCTGTCCGGATCGGTCAAACCGTCAATCACATCAAAATGGTGCTTGTCCTCGACAACAACATGCCGCGCGCCCCATGTGCGTGCAAATGTCTCCGCTTGCTCAAGAAATGCGGGCCGTTCCTCTGATCCTACCCAGACCGATACATTCACACCGTGCGGTGGGCTCATGTTTACGGGGCTCTCCGCCGCGGCTTCTTCCGGATCGAGTTGTAAAATATCATTCATTGAGGTCTTCAACAAAGGCGTCAGATCAGCCACAGGCGAAATTGACACAATCTGTCCGATCCGGTCACGCACATCGCCCGCCACCAGCAACGGGTCGGTCATGCGGGCCACCAGTTGCCCGCCCGCCGAATGCCCAGCCAGAGCAATTGTTCCTTGCGTCCGGTTGCCAACTTCGGTCAGCGCCGCGGCAACCTGCATGCTGATGTCGGACACGCGCACATCCGGACACAGGTCATACGACGGCATCGCAACCGCCCATCCGCGCGCCAAAGCACCGGCGGCCAGATGCGAAAACGACGATTTATCAAAGGCTTTCCAGTATCCGCCATGCACAAACATCACAGTGCCGCGCGACACACCAGTGGGCTGAAAGAAATCAAACTTTTGCCGGTCACTTGGCCCGTAACGAACATCGGTTTGGGCGTGAAACCCTTGCGCTTTTCTGAATGCTTCTGATTCGGTTGCCCAGCGTGGCGGAAAGTCGTCTGCTCCGGTTATGTAAGCACCATTGGCATAAGCATCATCAAGCGTCATCAAGCGGCCTCCGTTTCGCGGGTGTATAGCAAAGTCTAACTGGACAATCATAGCCTTTGTTGGTTTGGGTGCCATAACCAAAAGCGGAGACTGAAAAATGACCGACGCAACAACTGATCTTAAATCCATGCTTTCCGACCCCAGCTTGCTTGAGACCCGCGCCTATATTGGCGGCAAATGGGTCGATGGCGATGATGGCACTTTTGACGTGACCAATCCTGCGCGCGGTGATGTGATTGCACAGGTTGCCAACCTGAGCCGCATGCAAGTTGCAGGTGCGATTGCCCAAGCCGAGAAAGCCCAGAAGGAATGGGCGACCTGGACTGGCAAGGAACGCGCAAACGTGATGCGCAAATGGTTCGACCTGATGATGGAAAACCAGCATGATCTGGGCATTATCCTGACTGCCGAACAAGGTAAACCACTGGCCGAGGCCAAAGGTGAGATTGCCTATGGCGCGTCGTTTATCGAATTTTTCGGTGAGCAAGCCAAACGTATCTACGGCGAAACCATCCCCGGCCACCAGCGTGACAAACGCATCACCGTGATCAAACAGCCCATCGGTGTGGCCGCATCCATCACGCCGTGGAACTTCCCCAACGCAATGATCACCCGCAAGGCCGCGCCCGCATTGGCCGCTGGTTGCGCATTCGTGGCGCGCCCTGCTGCTGAAACACCACTATCAGCCATCGTCATGGGTGTGCTGGCGGAACGCGCAGGCATCCCTGCGGGCGTGTTCAACGTGGTGCCGTCGAAATCATCCTCTGCCATCGGCAAGGAATTCTGCGAAAACCCCGCCGTGCGCAAAATCACCTTTACCGGGTCCACCGAAGTTGGGCGGATATTGCTGAAACAGGCCGCCGATCAGGTGATGAAATGTTCAATGGAACTGGGCGGCAACGCGCCATTCATCGTATTTGATGATGCCGATCTAGACGCCGCTGTTGAAGGTGCCATCCTGTGCAAGTTCCGCAACAATGGTCAAACCTGCGTCTGTGCGAACCGGATTTATGTGCAGGCTGGCGTTTATGATGTCTTTGCAGAAAAGCTCAAAGCGCGTGTCGAGAAAATGAAAGTCGGTGACGGTTTTGAAGACGGTGTCGACCTTGGCCCGCTGATCAACCCGGCAGCGGGCGAGAAAGTCAAAGAACACATCGAGGACGCGATTGCCAAAGGCGGCAAGGTGATGTTGGGCAATAATGGCAAGATGGACGGTAACTTCCTTGCGCCCACAATCATCACAGGCGTGACACAAGACATGAAGGTCGCAACCGAGGAAACATTCGGCCCCCTCGCACCGCTGTTCAAGTTCGATACCGAGGACGACGTGATCGCCATGGCCAATGACACGATCTTTGGCCTCGCGTCCTACTTTTACGCCAAAGACCTCAGCCGCGTCTACAAAGTTGCCGAAGCTTTGGAATACGGCATCGTTGGCGTGAACACCGGTATCATATCGACCGAGGTGGCACCGTTTGGTGGCGTCAAACAATCCGGTCTGGGTCGTGAGGGATCACACCACGGCATCGAGGATTATCTTGAAATGAAATATATCTGCATGAGCGTGTAGCCGGTATTTCATTGATCCAAAAATACACAAATCAAAGGGCAGCCTCACGGGCTGCCTTTTGTCATTAAGCGCAATCACCCCGGCTCGATCCGCGCCATTTCCGCATCGAACCGCGCCCAGGTCATCGACGCTTTGTTGCCCGCATAGCCATCGTAATACGACTTGCCGGAGGACGTCGGTAAACCTGCCCATATTTTTGCAAGGTTATGCATGAATGCAGCGCGTGTCAGCGACCCGTCACGAAACCGGTGCAACCCCGCCTCGGCCAGTAGAACATCGGCAAGCTGGTCTTGCAGTTTAGCAGAAAACCGCTGTTCCGGCCCAGCATTGATCTTGCGGGCCACGCGGGCAAGTGTTTTGGGAATGAACTGATACCGCCCGATGGCATGCGGTTGTCCCGGCGTGTCCTCGATCCATTCATAGATTTCACCAAGGGTCATATCTGTCGGGCGTTTGTCAGGCTTTATACGCGCACCGTGCTGCACCGCGTCATATCCGTCACGGTGCGATTCTGCCTGCCCGATCAGCTTTCTGATGTGAACAACGTCCGCCCCGCCGACACCGGAATATGGCGCATCATCATAGACCGGATCATGCGCGGGAGGGTCGGCAAACAATCCTGTCTCCGACCGCCCGACAAACAAACTGGCGCGTGGCATCGCAATCGCTACGCCCCTAACGGGCATCACGCCTTCGCGCGCCGCTGCCAATGTACTGCTCACGAACAACGAACCTGCATCGGCTACCGCCAGCGCGGGTGTCACAAACAGTATTAAAATCAGACATCTTGATAAAAACATTCAGGCTCCGGTTCATGATTGGTCGCCTCACACTCGTTCAAAACAGTTGATAATTCGTTTTATGCTCCCAAACGCTTCTTTTTTTCAAAAACCCGCCAAGGATTGACGCGGCAGATGCGTCCAACTTACGTGATGTTGATGAAAACCGATGACAATAGCTTGGCGCTTGCCGCTGCAGGGGGCGATGCCGCTGCCTTTTCCAACCTGTTGGAACGGCAATATGACCGCTTGTTCCGCCTGTGTTTTCGTCTGACCGGAAGCCAGGCAGATGCAGAGGATCTGACCCAGGACATCTGCGCCGCCCTGCCCGCCAAACTACAAAGCTACCGAGGGAATGCGGCCATCACCACATGGCTCTATCGTTTATGCGTCAACGCCGCACACGACCGCCGCCGCCGTGCCGCAACCCATGCCAAGGCAGCAAGTGGGTGGGGTGATTGGGAGCTAAACCGTCGCGCGGCAAACGATGAAACGGTCGAGGCCGTTGATTGGCTAACGCAAGCCATGCGCACGCTGCCCGACGATCTGCGCGATACGTTAGCACTGGTACTGGATGACATGACCCATGCCCAAGCGGGCGACATATTGGGTGTGTCTGAGGGCACAATCTCTTGGCGCATTTCCCAAGCCAAGAAACACCTCGCAGAAATCCGCAAGGAGGATACGCTATGAGCGACGACCTTGATGATCTGAAAAACATCATGAATGCGGCAACCCCGCGACCTGATCCGGCACGCCGGGCGGAAAATATCGCACTTGCGCGACAAAATTTCGAAACTCTCCAAGGATCGCATGATGGCATGCGTCCTACTTCTGATCGTCCAATCAAGGGCGTCTTTTCAGGAGTACACAGAATGCTGAACACGTTGACATCCCGCGCGGGCCTGACCGCTTGCACCGCCTTGGTTGCTGTTGGTCTGGTTGGCTTTACGCCGATTGGTGACGGCCTTTTTTCGCGCTCACCGCTCAAGCCAAAATCCGAGCCTCAGATGGTCGAGGTTAACACAGCCGAAAAAGATCAAATCACCTTGGTTGATCCAATGCCGGAAGCGCCCCTTGTGGCTGAAATAGCGGATAATGCAGGTCGCGCAGAACTGACCCGGTCGCGCAATCAAGAGAGTTTTGCGGCGGAACCCGCGATGCGGCCAGCGCCCTCGCCAATGCCCTCTGGGGCGGTTGCGGGTGCGATTGTTTCCGACCAAGTGATGGCAGCGCCGCTGATCCCCAACACAGAAGAATTCGCCAATGCAGACGTCAACCCGGTGCACATCGTTTCCGAGGATCCCGTTTCGACGTTCTCAATCGACGTCGATACCGCATCTTACTCCTTGATCCGCAATTCGCTTACCAACGGATACCTTCCTCCAGCCGAGGCCGTCCGGGTCGAGGAAATGGTGAACTATTTCCCCTATGATTATCTGACGCCTGAGGCAGGCAGCGCTTTCCAGCCTACCGTTACAATCACTGGTACACCGTGGAACCCCAACACCCAGCTTGTGCAAATTGGCATTCAGGGTGCGGTGCCGGATCTGGCCGACCGCCCACCGCTGAACCTTGTGTTCCTGATCGACACCTCCGGCTCGATGAACAGTTCTGACAAACTGCCTTTGCTCAAGCAAAGTTTTCGTTTGATGTTGGCGCAACTGCGCCCCGAGGATCAGGTCGCGATTGTGACATACGCGGGCAGCGCCGGACAGGTTTTGGCACCGACACCAGCCGGGGAGCGCAGGACTATCCTCGCCGCACTTGAGAATTTGAACGCCGGAGGATCAACTGCGGGGCAAGCAGGCCTGCAACAGGCCTATGCAACGGCCGCCGCGATGGCCAAGGACGGCGATATAAACCGCGTGATCCTTGCCACCGATGGGGATTTCAATGTCGGCCTGAACGACCCTGAAGCCTTGAAAGACTTTATCGCGGACAAGCGCGATAGTGGCACTTACCTGAGTGTGCTCGGCTTTGGTCGCGGCAACCTTGATGATGCAACGATGCAGGCATTGGCGCAGAACGGGAATGGGCAAGCCGCCTACATTGACACGCTGTCAGAAGCGCAGAAAGTGTTGGTGGATCAACTGGGTGGCACATTATTTCCGATCGCAAATGACGTGAAAATACAGGTTGAATTCAATCCTTCCCAAGTCTCTGAGTACCGCCTGATTGGCTATGAAACGCACGGCCTGCGCCGCGAGGACTTCAACAACGACAAGGTGGATGCAGGTGACATCGGTGCGGGCCATCAGGTGACAGCGCTTTATGAGGTCACACCGGTTGGTTCCCCCGCGCAACTCAGCAATCCGCTACGGTATGGCACGACGGAGGCGGCGGGAAACACGAGTGACGAACTTGGTTTCCTTCGTCTGCGCTACAAAGTACCGGGCAGTGACACCAGCGCATTGATCGAGACAGTAATCAGTGCGGATACTGCGCAAACGGACGCCGGTTTTGCGGCGGCTATCGCAGGCTTTGGTCAGCTTCTGCGCGGCAGCGATTACTTGGGCGACTGGTCCTATACAGACGCCATCGCGCTTGCCAACGCGACCAAAGGCGACGACCCGTTCGGCTATCGCGCCGAGGCGATCCAGTTGATGCGTTTGGCTGCAAGCCTGTCACAGAACTAGGCGTTCAACCCTTCCAGCAAAGATTCCAAAGCGGGCCTCGTGTGGCCCGCCTTGGGCGTTTTCGTAACCTGCGGCTGCCCGCCAGACGGGATAGTATTTTAACCCTCAAGCCATGAATGCCCTGATCAACCTGACATCGCTGCGTTGTTTCAAATGAATTAACGACTCTGCCATCGTCAGTTGCGGACAATCCAGAGAGAGCTTGATCAGGCGCATATCGCTGCCCAGTTCCGCTTCCGATACAAATCCAATTCCCGCCCCCGCCGCGACAATTTCCTGTACGGCCTCACGGCCTTCGACTTCAAAAGCGGGTTTCAGCACTATGCCCTGACGCAGCATCTCTTCTTCCAGTTTCTGTCGCGTCTTGGACCCTTTTTCCCGAAACACAAGCGGGTACTGTGCCAGTTCGCCAAGCGAGATCGCCGATTGTGGGGTTTTCAGAAAACCTTTGGACGTAAAGGCGACGATAGGCGATGTCCCCAAGCTTACGATTTCCATATCTGCCCCCGGATCGGGGCTGCCGACGACGCCAATTTCAGTATCGTAATTGCGCAATGCGGTCAGGATGTCAGCAGTATTCCCCGTTCTGACCGATACAAGCACCTTGGGATGTTTGGCGCGAAACGCATTAAGCCGCTGCGTCAGATGAAAGGCGCTGTCCGCCATAATGCGCAAAGTCCCTTCCAATGCGGCACTGTTTTCGGACAGAATGTCGGATATCTGCTGTTCGACTTCGAAAAACTGCTTGGTTGACAGCAACAACCGCTCGCCCGCAGGTGTCAGCGTGACCTGCTTGCGGTCGCGGTTGAACAATAGAACATCATGCGCACTTTCCAGCTTTCTGACCTGTTCGGACAACGCAGGCTGCGTCAGGGACAAGGCATCGGCAGCCCGTGAAAACCCGCCGCTGATAGCGACGTAATGAAACGCTCTTATCTGGCTGTATCGCATGGATGCCCCCTGAAACGCTGGATTATTCAAGTTTACCTATAAGCACAGCTTTTGATGTTATCGCAATTAGCAATTTTCTAAATGGATTAATGTGCCGTAAACAAAGCCTACGGGAGTGACACGCAAGGAGCCTGTGATGGTCAGCGACGTGAATAAGATCGAGGCCCCAAGATTAGGAGAACCATACCTTCTGACACCGGGGCCGTTGACAACGTCCTATGCGGTCAAGGAGGCGATGCTGCGCGACTGGGGCAGTTGGGATGATGAATTTCGCGCCATGACCCGAAAGATGCGGACACAATTGCTGGCACTTTTGGGGTCTGGCAAAACTGAATATGACTGCGTGCCGATCCAAGGGTCAGGGTCATATTGTGTCGAGGCGATGCTTGGCTCGTTTGTGCCGAAAGACGGCAAAGTGCTGGTCCTCGCAAATGGCGCTTACGGATTGCGCGCGGCGCAAACACTGGAATGTATCGGGCGCGCTTACAGACTGCTCGACAAGGGCGATTACCTTCCGCCACGTGGCGATGAGGTTGCCGCGATCCTTCAAGAAGACCCCGCAATCACGCATGTCCTGATTATTCACTGCGAAACCAGTTCCGGCATCCTCAACCCCTTGGAAGAAATCGCAGATGCAGCGCATGCGGCGGGGCGCAAGGTTTTGATCGACAGCATGTCGGCCTTTGGTGCGGTGCCGTTGGAGGTTGAGCGGGTCAAATATACGGCGATGGTTTCGTCAGCCAATAAATGTATCGAAGGCGTCCCCGGTTTCGGCTTTGTGATAGCCCGCAAAGACGAAATTGAAGCGGCCAAAGGCAACTGCCATTCCTTGTCGCTGGATGTGCATGCGCAATGGGCCACAATGGAAAAAACCGGCCAGTGGCGGTTTACGCCGCCTACACATATCGTTGCGGCCTTTTTGGTGGCGCTTGATGCACATGAGAATGAAGGCGGAGTAGAAGGGCGTGGTGCCCGCTATGCCCGCAACCGCGATGTATTGGTCGAAGGCATGCGTGATATCGGCTTCGAGACATTGCTTGCCGACCGTTGGCTTAGCCCGATCATTGTGACGTTCTTTTGCCCCGCCGACCCATATTTCAAATTCGACGCTTTCTATGCCGCCATGCGGACGCGCGGTTTTATCATTTATCCCGGCAAGCTTACAGTCGTCGACAGCTTTCGCATCGGATGTATCGGGCAAATGGATGAACATGTGATGCGCCGCGTTGTCACAGCCGCACGCGCCGCATTAAAGGATATGGGTGTTGCATCCGCCGCACCACCGCAGGCCGCCCTTGATGAACGTAAAAAACTAGCGGCATAGCGCCGAAGGAAGTATTAATGACCCTCACCACGCCTGTTGTCGTAAATGACCGCACCTATTCAGTGCCCAAAACCTGTGCGATTGCCATCTGTCTGGACGGATGCGAACCTGAATATCTGGAAAAAGCCATCGCTGACGGGCTGATGCCAACGCTTAAACGGATGCGCGAAACAGGTACTGACCGGCTGGCTCACTCCGTTATTCCGTCATTCACCAACCCCAACAACCTGTCGATTGCAACCGGCCGGCCCCCGTCTGTGCATGGCATCTGTGGCAACTATCTGTACGAGCCGGAAACCGGTGAAGAAGTGATGATGAACGATGTGCGTTTCCTGCGCGCGCCGACAATCTTCAGCAAATTCTACGAGGCCGGTGCGCGGGTTGCCATCGTGACCGCCAAAGACAAGCTGCGCGCGCTATTGGGGGCTGGTCTGAAATTCGATGAAGACCGTGCGATCTGCTATTCGGCAGAAAAGTCTGACACCTCGACCAAGGCCGAGCACGGGCAGGATGCCGCAAGCGCATGGCTGGGCATGCCGCAACCCGAGGTGTATTCGGCAGACCTGTCCGAGTTTGTCTTTGCCGCTGGGGTCAAGCTGTTGAAAGAATGGCACCCCGATGTGATGTATCTGACAACAACCGATTATGTTCAGCATAAGTACGGGCCGGATCAGGCCGAGGCCAAGTCGTTTTACAAGATGTTCGACAAATATCTGACCGAACTGGACGCATTGGGCGCGGCAATTGTGGTGACTGCCGATCACGGGATGAAGCCCAAACATGACGCAAACGGCGATCCGCAGGTGATCTATGTGCAGGACTTGCTGGACGAATGGCTGGGCGTTGCGGCAGCGCGTGTGATCTTGCCGATCACTGACCCTTATGTTGTGCATCACGGTGCGCTTGGCGGCTTTGGCACAGCCTATCTGCCTGCCGGTGCCGACCACGCGGATATCATCGCGCGTCTGGCGGCCCGCCCTGAAATTCTGGAAGTGATGGACAAAGGCAAGGCGGTCAAACGCTTTGAGCTGCCCGGAGACCGTATCGGTGATATCGTCATGATCTCGACCGAAAACATGACCATCGGCACCTCCGAGCACCGCCACGACCTTGCGGCCTTGAATGAACCCCTGCGCAGTCACGGTGGCCTTACCGAGCAAGAAGTGCCATTCATCTGCAACCGTGTGCTCGACCTGCCGTCGGCACCTGTGTTGCGCAATTTTGATGCGTTCTTTTATGCGGCCCAAGCGGCGGCACTGCAAAAGGCTAAAGCATGAGTACGATACCCAAGAACGACATCCGCCACGAAGGTATGCGCATCGGAGGCGAGATCGTCTTTACCGATGATGTAATCGAGGTGAAATACCCCTATACCGACGAAGTGATCGGCACTGTTCCGGCTGGTAAAGCCGAGCATGCGGCACGCGCGTTTGAGATTGCGGCAAACTACAAATCAAAACTCAGCCGGTACGAGCGCAGTCAAATTCTGCAACGCGCGGGCGAATTGATTGGTGAAAAGCGCGACTACCTTGCCAAATGGCTTACGCTCGAGCTTGGCATTTGCCATCAGCACGCCATTTACGAGACCAAGCGCGCGCAAGATGTGTACCAGTTTGCCGCCCAGCAAGCGATGAACGACGATGGCGAGATTTTTTCCTGCGACCTGACCCACAACGGCAAAGCGCGCAAGATTTACACCATGCGCGAACCCGTCAAGGCGATCAGCGCGATCACCCCGTTCAACCATCCGCTCAACATGGTGAGCCACAAGATTGCACCCTCCATCGCGACCAATAACTGCATGGTCTGCAAGCCCACGGAACTGACCCCGCTGACCGCCATCGCTTTGGCAGATATTCTGTACGAGGCCGGTCTGCCGCCCGAGATGTTCCAGATCGTCACTGGCATGCCGCAAGACATCGGTGACGAGATGATCATGAACAAGAATATCGACATCATCACCTTTACGGGTGGTGTACCCGTAGGCAAGATTATTGCCGCCAAAGCCGGATACAAACGTCAGGCGCTTGAACTTGGCGGCAACGATCCACTTATCATCTGCAACGATCTAAGCGATGCCGATCTGGAAAAAGCCGCTACTATCGCTGTTGCGGGTGCAACGGGAAATTCCGGGCAACGCTGCACTGCGATCAAACGTATTCTTGTTCAGGACTCCGTGGCGGACAGGTTTGTCCCGATGGTACTGGAAAAGGCCAAAAAGATCAAATTCGGCGACCCGCAAGACCCTGAAACCGAACTGGGTTGTGTGATCCACGCGCAAGCGGCCGAGCTGTTTGAAAAACGTGTGTTCATGGCCGAAAAGCAGGGTGCTAAGATTCTGTATCATCCGGGCCGTCAGGGGGCACTTTTGCCACCCATTGTGGTCGATCATGTGCCCCACGACAGCGAGTTGGTGATGGAAGAAACATTCGGCCCGATCATCCCTATCGTGCGGGTGCCGGACAATGACGACGAGGTGATGGCAATCTCGAACTCGACCCAGTTCGGCCTGTCCTCGGGGGTTTGCACCAACGATCTCAACCGTGCGATTGGCTATATCAACGGCTTGGACGTCGGCACTTGCAACATCTGGGAACAGCCGGGCTACCGCATCGAAATGTCCCCGTTTGGCGGGATCAAGGACAGTGGCAACGGGGTCAAGGAAGGCGTGATCGAGGCAATGAAGTTCTTCACCAACGTCAAAACCTACTCGCTGCCCTGGCCCAACTGAAAACGCTGTTTCCTGACATTACGGTGCCGCTTGGCCCTGTATTTCTTTAATGGAATATTCCTGACCCATGACTGCCGGAATTTTCCTAATCGTCATCTTTGCCGCGTTTTTACACGCGCTCTGGAACGCGATTGTCAAAGGTGCGGGTGACAGAACGATTGTGCTGGGGCTGGTGGCGGCGGGCCATGTTTTACCCGGTGTCGTATTGGTCGCTGTCAGCGTGCCACCCTCGTCTGCGGCGATTCCGTATATCATTGCATCGACGGTGATCCATTGGGGTTATTACGTGCTGTTGAACATCGCCTACCGCACAGGTGATCTGAGCATCGTCTATCCCATCGCGCGCGGCCTTGCGCCGATCCTGATTGCTGTGGGCGCGTTCATCTGGGTGGATGAACAGCTCCCGATAATCGTCTGGCTGGGCATCCTTGCGGTATCTGCTGGTATTTTACTGCTGACGCGGGGTGTCTTTGCATCAGGCATTGCAAGGACAGGGCTGGTGGCCGCCGTTGGTGTGGCGGTGATCATCGCCAGCTATTCCATTGTGGACGGCGTCGGCGTGCGCGTCTCGGACAGCCCTTTGGGGTACATCGGCTGGTTGTTTGTCTGCGAGATCTTTGTCGTGGCTTTTGTTTTCACAAACCGCTGGGACCGCCTGCGCAAAATGCCGCGTCGCGCGTTGGCGATTGGCCTGTTTGGCGGGATCGTCTCTGCAACGGCATACGGCCTTGTGCTTTATGCAAAAACCCAAGCACCGCTTGGCGTTGTTTCGGCTTTGCGCGAAACATCGGTGATCTTTGCTGCCCTCATCGGGATTTACTGGTTCTCCGAGGGCCCGCGCCGCGACCGCCTGTTGGCAGCCCTGGTTGTCGGCGCAGGTATTGCCGCGATTGCAGCTGCGAATATCTAGGGTCAGGACCGCTCAGAGGCTTGCATCAAGTGCTGCAAGGATTGCGTCACCCATCTGGGTGGTGCTGATCGGTGTGCCGCCTTCCTCACCCATCAAATCCGCTGTACGCGCGCCATCTGACAGCACTTTTTCGATGGCGGATTCGACGCGCGTGGCCTCATCACCCTGATCAAACGAATACCGCAGCGCCATGGCAAAGCTGAGGATACAGGCGATCGGGTTGGCCTTGCCTTGACCTGTGATGTCGGGGGCCGATCCATGCACGGGTTCATAGAGCGCCTTGGGCCGGCCATCCGCATTTGGCGCGCCAAGGCTGGCAGAGGGCAACATACCCAATGATCCGGTCAGCATCGCGGCGCAATCGGACAGGATGTCACCAAACAGGTTATCGGTCAGGATTACGTCAAACTGCTTGGGCGCGCGGACCAGCTGCATCGCGCCGTTGTCGGCGTACATGTGGCTGAGTTCGACATCGGGGTAATCGGTGTCATGCACACGCTGCACCACTTCGCGCCACAAGATTCCGCTCTCCATCACGTTGGCTTTTTCCATTGAACAGACTTTGTTGCTGCGACGGCGGGCCAACTCGAATGCCGACCGCGCCACGCGGTCGATCTCGGATTCGGTATAACGCTGGGTGTTGATCCCGACCCTCTCGTTGCCTTCTTTGAATATCCCGCGCGGCTCGCCGAAATACACGCCAGAGGTCAATTCCCGCACGATCATGATATCAAGGCCCGCGATCAGGTGCTTTTTCAGTGATGAGAAATCGGCAAGTGCGTCAAAACATTGTGCGGGGCGCAGGTTGGAAAACAAATCCATTTCCTTGCGCAAGCGCAGCAATCCGCGCTCTGGCTTCACGCTGAAATCAAGGTCATCATATTTGGGGCCGCCAACGGCACCCAGCAGCACCGCATCCACTTCCAATGCCCGCGCCATCGTATCGTCATGCAGAGGTGTTCCGTGCTTGTCGTAAGCGCAGCCGCCAACCAGATCATGTTCCACATCGAACTTGAGATCACGCTTGGCACCAAACCAGTCGATCACCCGCGTGACTTGCGCCATGACTTCGGGTCCGATGCCGTCGCCGGCAAGGATAAGCAAGGTTGGGTTGGCCATCGGGTCGCTCCTGAAATAACTGTCAGATGCGGGTTAGCGTGAGACGGGCAAAGGGTCAAGAACGGCTAGGGTTTTGTGACGTCGATCCAGACCAGCTGGTGACGGCTGGCGGTCGGGTTTTGTGCGGTAATTTGCGCGTCTTTGACCACCCAATCGCGCGAGGGCAAAACATAATCGACCCGCTTTTTTCCAGTTTCATCCCATTCGACGGTTGTCGATGTCGGCAAAGGATCCTGAAGTATTTCATGCGCCAACAAACGCTGCATTGCTATCGACCTACCCTCGCCGCCTGAGGGATCAAGGTTTGCATCACCCAACAAAACAAAAGGGTCGTCGGACACTGCGCCAAACGCACCTTCAAAGTAACGCGCCCAGAACGCAACCTCGTCATGGTTGCGCCTGCCATTCCGATCCTCTGGCCCATCAAAAACCGGCGGGGATGCGTGAAAGGTCAGGATATTAAACCGCCCCAGTGTCGGGTGATCAATTGGCACCACCCAATGCCCGTGCGACGAAAGCCGTTGAACGTCATATGCAGCGCGACCGGGAAAGGGACTGGATTGCACCATGGGAAAGATATGACCGGGTAAATCCTTCCATAGCAGTGTCGAGAAGTCCTGTACCTGGTCCATATCAATGGGAAAGCGCGACAGGATGGCCATGCTGCCTGCGCCAAAGAACCTGCCATACCCTTGCGCGTCGCCGGGCCCGCCAGTTTTACCGTCACCATCAAGGTCGATATCGGTCATCAGCCCGGCGTTCGGGGATGCGGCGAAATAATACGGATAATCCAGCCCCCGCGCCTTGAGCGCATTGGCCAAAGCCACAAGTGCTGCGTTTTGCAAATCATAATCAATGTTTTGCAGGGCAATCACATCAGGCTTTGCACTGATAATAGTGTCGATGACCGCTTCGACCTGCGGGTCTGCCCCCTTGAGGATATCACGCAGCAATAGCCCCGGACCCTTGCGCGATAATTCGGTGTTAAAGGTCGCAACCCGCAAGGTTTCTGCAAGGGCCGGCCAACCGGCAAGAACCGCAAAGACAGCTAAAATCAGGCGACCTGAAAGCCATCCTCTGCTTCGGCGGTTGCATAGGCGCGGCGACGTTTGTCTTCGATCATATCCGCGACTTTGCCCATCGCGATGCCCCGCATGATCATGCTGGCAGGAAGGAAGGCCCATGCGCTTATTGTCCAAATCAGTGTTTGCGGATTGCTTAATGAAATCGGGTCTATCAGATCAGCGGCACCTTTGACCACTGCGGGGATAATGAACGGCAGCAGGAAACCAACCGCGATGTTGACCCGCGCGTCACGCTGCAAACGGTACAACACATCACCACCACCGGTGGGATCGAACAAGGGCAAGTTGACCCAGACGTTGAACGCGCCCTGACGCGCAGGCCAGTTCAACACGCGCACAAGGATCAAGAAGGCGGTCATCGCGATCAGGGAAATCAGATAGGCCAGCCCGGCAGTTGTACGCACCGCGCGCACGATTGCAGCGTCAGAGTTTTCCGGCAGCATCAACACTACAAGGCGGACAGGGGAATACGGGAAATCAATTGCGTTACCAACAATGGTCCCGATCGAGGTCAACGCGCCGGTCAGGACGGTTGGCTCTGATTGGCCTTTGATGATTGCGGACAACATGAACACGGTCAGCAACAGCGAGATATAGCGCAGGCGATTAAACGGCGGTGCATCGCGGAATTCAACGATGCTGGGCAGGTTCGAGTTATATTCGACAAACGTCAGGAATGCCGCAAGTAACGCAACCAATACAGTAACTTGCGTTGAATCAGCCGCCACGCCCGGCAACATCAATGCGGGTGTCGCAATCAACAAAGCCACCAATAGGCCACGCGTTGCCGCGCCTGTCATCCGTCCAATCAAAACTTTGCCCTTCCAAACTGGCCAGCCACGATGCTTTGTCGCGTGCTTGTTCCAACTTGTTGACCCTGGCGAACAGGGTGCTGCCTCATTCTTGCCCAATTTGTGCCTTCTTTCGTCTTATTGCTCAAGAGCCTTGGTTAACAAGACTTAAGATGTGGGGCATTTTGAAGGAGAGGGTGGTGCGTTCTTGCATCATCTTGGTGGCAAGAACATGGCGATATCAATATCTTGTGGGCAAATGATACTCGCCCACAAGCTACACGTTTTGCGTGTGTATATTAAAAGCTAAGCTTCCCTAACGTCATCCTGTAGGATCAAACCCAAGGTCGGCTTTGAGAGGCCGCAGCCTCGAATGTATCAATAGACGCGGCTTTTTCCATGGTCAGCCCGATGTCATCCAGACCGTTGATCAGGCATTGCTTTTTGAACGCATCGACCTCGAACGCGAAAACCTCGCCGTCCGATGTTGTTGCGGTCTGCGCCTCAAGGTCGATACTGATCCGAGCATTGGCACCTTTTTCCGCATCCTTCATCAGGATGTCGACCTGTTCCTGGGGCAACGCAATCGGCAGGATGCCATTTTTGAAACAATTGTTGTAAAAAATATCCGCAAAGCTGGGCGCGATCACGCAACGGATGCCAAAATCCTTGATCGCCCAAGGCGCGTGTTCGCGCGACGACCCGCAGCCAAAATTGTCGCCCGCGACCAAAATCTCGGCCTCGCGATATTGTGGTTTGTTCAGCACAAAATCAGGCAGTTCCTGACCGTCATCGCCATAGCGCATTTCGTCAAACAGGTTCACGCCAAGGCCGGAGCGTTTGATGGTTTTCAGAAACTGCTTGGGGATGATCATGTCCGTGTCGATGTTGATCATCGGCATCGGCGCCGCAATGCCTGTGAGGGTGTCGAATTTGTCCATTACATCATCTCCCGAACATCAGTGAGCCGACCTGTGATCGCCGCTGCCGCCGCCATGGCAGGTGACATCAAATGCGTGCGACCCCCACGGCCCTGACGGCCTTCAAAGTTGCGGTTAGACGTTGCCGCACAGCGTTCGCCGGGTGCCAACTGGTCCGGATTCATCGCCAGACACATGGAACATCCCGCCAGACGCCATTCAAAACCTGCGTCCTTGAAGATATCGGCAAGCCCTTCTTCTTCGGCCTGTGCGCGCACAAGACCAGAGCCGGGCACAATCATTGCGCGCATGCCGTCCTTGATTTTCTTGCCCTTCAGGATCGCGGCAGCGGCACGCAAGTCCTCGATACGGCCATTGGTGCACGACCCGATGAACACGGTGTCGATTTCCACATCGGTCAGCGGCATGCCAGCGGTCAGGCCCATGTAATCAAGCGAGCGTTGTGCCGCGTCGACCTTGCCGCCTTTGAAATCCGATGCAGATGGCACATTGGCTGTGATCGGCAGAACATCTTCGGGTGACGTGCCCCATGTGACGACGGGTGCAATGTCTTCGCCTTTCAGGGTCAGTACTTTGTCCCAGACGGCATCATCGTCGGAATACAGCGTTTTCCACCATTCAAGCGCTGCCTCCCATTGGGCACCTTTTGGCGCATGTGGGCGGCCCTTGCAGTATTCATAGGTCACTTCGTCAGGTGCTATCAGACCTGCGCGCGCGCCGCCCTCAATCGCCATGTTGCAGACGGTCATGCGGCCTTCCATGCTGAGGTCACGGATCGCTTCGCCGCAATACTCAATGACATACCCTGTGCCGCCGGCCGTGCCCGTAGCCCCGATCACCGACAATGTGATGTCCTTGGCTGTCACGCCGGGACGCAGTTTGCCGGTGATCTCGACCTTCATGTTCTTGCCCTTGCGCTGGATCAGCGTCTGGGTGGCCAGCACATGTTCGACCTCGGATGTCCCGATACCATGTGCCAATGCGCCGAATGCACCATGGGTCGCGGTATGGCTGTCGCCACACACAACGGTCATGCCCGGCAAAGTCCAGCCCTGTTCGGGGCCGACAATATGCACGATACCTTGGCGCACATCGGACACCGGATAATAATGCAGGCCGAATTCGCGGGCATTGGTGTCAAGCGCCTCAACCTGGATACGGCTGTCCTCGGTCATGGTCTTGGCGTTCGCACGGTCCAGCGTGGTGGGCACGTTGTGGTCCGGCACCGCAATCGTCTTATCCGGTGCGCGCACCGTGCGGCCCGTCATACGCAACCCTTCAAAGGCTTGCGGGCTGGTCACTTCGTGCACCAGATGACGGTCGATGTACAACAGGCAGGTGCCGTCGTCAGCCTCGTGGGCGACATGGGCATCCCAGATTTTATCGTAAAGTGTTTTGGGGGACATGATGGTCCTCTCCCGTATGAGTTTGGATGGGGTGGTGTTGCGGTTGGGGCGCCCTTACAGGCTGGCGCGCACGGTATGGGTTGCCCCAAAAAAGCGTTCACGCAGCCGCGCGCGGTCGTCGAGGTCAAACACCTGTGTCATGGAACAAGGGAATACAGGGGCTAATTGAGTCTATCAAGGGCTGATTCCGGGCCGTGCGGGTCCGGCTTTGTGGCTGCTTGCTTGTCGTGTCGATGCCTTTATGCCAACTTATGGCTTTGACCAGTAAGGCAACGTAATGAACCCCGATCTAGACCCCTTTGCCGAATTTCTTGCGTCGCTTCAGGCGCAGTTTTCGGGTGTTAGCGTGTTTTTGCAAAGCGTTGTCACACCCGGGTGGCGGCAGAACCAAATCCTGATTTTGGTCGGTCTCGCGTTGTTGTCGTGGCTGCTGCACCGCGTGTCAGGCTCATTGGTAGATAAATGGGTCCGGTCGCGGGACGGTTGGAAAAAATGGCAGTTGCGCGGGATCGTACAGGTCAAGCGGCGTCTGGGGCTGATATGGTTTGCCGTGTTGGCCGGCGCGATTTATCTGGTCATGCAAAACGTCACATGGCCGTCGCGGTCCTATCTGATCGGGCTTGCCGCGACGCTGGCCGCAGTCTGGGTTGGCATTGCCTTTGCAGCGCGACTGGTGCGCAACCGGTTCATGCGGCGCTTGGTGACATGGGCGCTTTGGATTTATGCAACGTTCTATCTTTTGAACATAGCCGATGAAGTGGCAGCATTTCTGGACCGTATCGCGATTGATATCGGCGAGTTCCACATGTCCATATTGACGATCATCACCGCAGCCGTGGTGATTGGTGGTTTCTTTACGATTGCGCGCCTGATCAGCACAACTACATCCGCCAGTATCCGCAAGAACGAAGACATCAGCCCCTCAATGCAGGTTCTGGCCGTCAAGGGTGTTCAGGTACTGCTGTATGGATTTGCGTTCTTTATGGGCGTCAGGGCGGTCGGCATTGATCTGACGGGGCTTGCGGTGCTGTCCGGTGCCATCGGTGTGGGCCTTGGTTTCGGTCTGCAAAAGGTGGTGTCGAACCTTGTGTCAGGCGTGATCATTCTGATCGACAAGTCCATCAAACCCGGTGATGTGATCTCGCTGGGCGATACCTTTGGCTGGATACAGACGCTGGGCGCGCGATACGCGTCGGTGGTGACGCGGGACGGCAAGGAATATCTGATCCCGAACGAGGATCTGATCACAGGCCAAGTGGTGAACTGGTCCCATTCCAACGATTTCGTGCGGCTCGATATCTATTTCGGCACAGCATACGGCGATGACCCGCATATCGTGCGCAAGCTCGCGATTGAAGCGGCCAAAAGCGTGGACCGCGTGCTGAGTTTCAAAGCACCTGTGTGCCATATCGTCGGGTTTGGCGACAGCAGTGTGGACTACATCCTGCGGTTCTGGATCAAAGACCCCACCGGCGGGCTGACCAATATTCGTGGTAATGTCTATCTGGCACTTTGGGATATATTCAAGGAAAACGACATCTCTATTCCCTTCCCGCAACGCGAGGTGCTTATGCTGGAGGACAGCAAGCTGGCCGTATCGCGCAACAAAGCACCGGTTGCCGAGCGCGAAAATCCCTCCTCATAAATTCGTCCTCTAAAATTTGCCCTGTCACGCACGCGCCCTATTTCAGCGCTATGAACAAGCAGACAGGGACACATATGGAGCGGCCGATCGTCTTGATATTGGGCAGTGGCCCGAATGTGACCGCAGCGGCGCTTTGGCCGAATGCGTGGTTTGACCATATCGTCGCCATCAACAATGCGTGGCGTGTGCGTCCGGACTGGGACGCACTTGTCTATCCCGAAGACTTTCCTGAAGGACGGTTGCCCCAAGAAATAAATGGCGTGCAGACCTTGGTAAATGCCTCTGATTTTGTGCCGGCGCAGAATAAATTTGGTGGTTTTGTTCACGCCGGGGCAACGATGGCCTTTACCACCGCTTATTGGGCGCTTGCAGCACTGCGGCCCAAGATCATGGCGTTTATGGGCTGTGATATGGTCTATCCCGTACAGGGACCGACCCATTTTTACGGGACGGGTACTGCCGATCCATTACGCCCTGACATTACTCTGGCGGATCTGGGGGCCAAATCCGCGCGGCTCGCGATCATTGCAGCGCAACAGGATTGCGCCTGCGTGAACCTGTCCAAAGACCCGTCTGCTTTGCTGTTCCCGCGCGCCGAACCGGACGGTCTGCGCAAGCGGATTGTCAGCCTTGATCTGGACCGTGCCAGATATCGTGCGTTGCGCGAACAGGAGGATGCGCTTGGCTATCTGACGCCCACGGGGCGCTATGCCCATTACGCCGATAGCGTGGATCGCGCGGCGATGGCCGAGATAGACCAACGCTGGCGCGCACTGTTTAACCTGCATTTTACGCAGTGACCGGATGTGGCGCAAAAACGCCGATGAATATACCTCACTGCGACATCATTGAATTGTCATACGGTCGTGGCTAGTTTAAGGGCAGCTTTTCAGGAAAGATTCTGAATCTATCCCTAGCGCCAAGGGTCTGACGGCGCGACCTAAAGGAGGACGATGTCCTGTCAATCCAAGTTCACGCAGGTTCCCCTGCGGATGTCGGTGCAGCGCTGATGGCTGTTTCTGATGACACATCTTCCAGCGACGCACTGCTGGCGAGTATTTTGAAATCTCTTGACGAAGACAAGGCCGAGGACATCGTGCAGATTGATCTGCGCGGCAAGACGGCTATTGGCGATTATATGGTGGTCTGTACCGGCCGCTCTACCCGTCAGGTCTCTGCCATCGCTGAAAAACTGGCGCAGCACGTCAAAGACGAATTCAACCGTGTGCCCAAGACCGAAGGCAAAGACATTGGCGATTGGGTGCTGATCGACACGGGCGACGTGATCGTCCATGTGTTCCGCCCCGAAGTGCGCGAATTCTATCAGTTGGAAAAGATGTGGCTGGGTGGCGACACCCCTGCGGTGCCAAACTGATTTAAGGATAAGGCGCAATGCGAGTTCACATTTGCGCTGTGGGTCGGCTGCGTGCCGGCCCCGAAAAATCTCTTATTGATGATTACCTGACACGCTTTGACCGCACAGGCCGCGCTTTGGGTCTTGGGCCTGCGCGCGTTGTAGAGGTCGAGGATAAAAAAGGCGGCGGCATGTCAGCCGAGGCCGCACTGCTGGAACGCGCTATCCCTGATGGGGCGGTAATCTGTGTGCTGGATGAACGCGGCAAGGTGGAAAAATCACCCGATTTTGCCAACCGGCTTGGCGGATGGCGCGATCAGGGGCGTGGTGATCTGGCGTTTGTGATTGGCGGTGCCGACGGCATCGACGAGGCACTGCGCGGCCGTGCCGATCATGCGCTGTCATTCGGCAAGATGGTTTGGCCTCATATGCTCGTGCGTGTGATGTTGTCGGAACAATTGTACCGTTCCGCATCAATCCTGTCGGGTGGCCCGTACCACCGCACCTGAATCAGCGCAGTTTGATTTTTGTCATCGCGGATGACCAACCGCCAATTGTGTCACGGGTCTGCACACTCACCTCTGTCACACCGTCGGGAACCCGAATTCCGGAAAGCGAACGTGTCAGTGGCTGCTCCTCAACATGAGGATGGGCCAGCTGTCGCACGCCCAATTCGTTGCCATCGCTATCCAGAATGCGCCATGCATCGGCATAATCATCCCAGCCTGTGTCTTTGTGGGACAGGGTGACATCGAAATTCCAAGCGTCACCCGATTTGGTCACATTGACGTTGTTTACAACAGGCGAATCCGCGAACGCAAATGTAGGTGCGCCGAGGACAACAAATATTTTTGCGATAAATTTAATCATGGCTTCGCCGATTCTACCTGAAAGAAACAACATATACTTGGGACTTAATTTTCCAAAAGGATTTCGCGCGATTGGGACGCGAATTCACGTCTCCATATCACAAAAAGTGTTAAAAATGCACCAAAAATTAAAGGGATTGGCCCGGCCAGCCATGCAACGCTCGCCAGTGCAAAATATAGTGATCGAAGCCCACGATTAAAGCTGCGCGCAGCTGTGATATTCAGCTCGGCGGCCTTGCTTGCCATCTTTGTGGCATCCTTGTGGACCGGATCATTCGGGACGGCAGCCATAACAACGGAGCAGTACCCAAACAGGCGGTTCGACCAGACAAATTTCAGAAATGCATTGGTCAGAAACAAGACCACGACCAGCAGTTTGATTTCCCAGACGATGGCAGGCTGGGTGTCAAACGTCAGTTCAACCGCCACATCCGAAAGCCGCTCTGCATTACCGATCAGCGCCAGCGCGCCACCGATTGCAATCATACTGGTCGACGCGAAAAACGACGTGCCCTGCCGCAAGGTGGAAACCGTCTGGGCATCAAAAATCCGCGGCTCGCGCGTGATCATCTGCCGCATCCATTCGCGGCGGTATTCGGCCATGATTTTGGACATCGACGGGCGTGATGCAGGGGAATGTTCAACCCGCCAGCCAATAACCGCCCAAAGACCGAAAATGATCCCGACAGCCGCAAGATCGAGCGGGTCAAAGAGTGTAATGCTGTCCATCCAGTTCATGCTATGCTCATACTCTGACGGGTTTGATCTTGCCAGCACGATAAATTGGTAATATTACTTTACCAAAATGGAGGTATCTAATGGAAATGCCAGTCCCCAATGCCCGCGTCCTTGCCCGAAAGGCGCGCGTGGTCGAGCGTTTGCAAAAAGTCCTGCCGCCCGATTCAGTTATCCATGATGTGCGTGAAACCCGCGCGTATGAATGTGACGCCCTGACCGCCTACAGATGCCCGCCAATGGTTGCGGTTTTACCGACCACAACCGCGCAGGTGTCGGATATTTTGCGCATTTGCTTCGAGGAAGGCGTGCCGGTTGTACCGCGCGGTTCCGGCACCTCGCTTGCCGGTGGTGCGTTGCCAACCGCAGATTGCGTGATCCTCGGGGTGGCGCGAATGAATGACGTGCTCGAAACCGACTATGACAACCGGATCATCAAGGTTCAGACCGGGCGCACAAATCTAAGCGTGACCGGCGCGGTCGAGGAAAACGGGTTTTTCTACGCACCCGATCCGTCCAGCCAGCTTGCCTGTGCCATCGCGGGCAATATCGCGATGAATTCGGGCGGGGCGCATTGCCTGAAATACGGTGTCACCACCAACAACCTGATGGGCGTCACCATGGTGATGATGGATGGAGAAGTGATCGAGGTTGGCGGCGCGCATCTGGATGCAGGGGGTCTGGACCTGTTGGGATTGATCTGCGGATCAGAGGGCCAGTTGGGCGTCGTGACAGAGGCGACCTTGCGCATCCTGCCCAAACCCGAAGGCGCGCGGCCTGTTTTGATGGGGTTCGACGACAACGAGGTCGCCGGTGCCTGCGTGTCCGATATCATCAAGGCGGGCGTGCTGCCTGTTGCGATCGAATTCATGGACCGCCCGTGTATCGAGGCGACAGAAGCCTTTGCCAAAGCAGGATACCCGATGTGCGAGGCGCTATTGATCGTCGAGGTCGAAGGATCGGATGCCGAGATCGACCACCAGCTGTCCCTGATCATGGAAATTGCACGGCGCCATAATCCGGTCGAATTGCGCGAGAGCAAATCAGCCGAGGAAAGCGCCAAGATCTGGCTGGGCCGTAAATCGGCGTTTGGCGCGATGGGGCAGATCAATGACTACATGTGTCTGGACGGCACGATCCCTGTGTCGTCCCTGCCGATGGTATTGCGGCGCATTGGCGAGATGTCGGAACAGTATGGCTTGAAGGTCGGCAATGTGTTCCACGCCGGTGACGGCAACATGCACCCGCTGATCCTGTTTGATGCCAACAAGCCCGGTGATCTTGAGTTGTGCGAGGCCTTCGGGGCCGAAATCTTGACGCTTTGTGTCGAGGTTGGCGGCTGTTTGACGGGCGAACATGGTGTCGGGATCGAAAAACGCGATTTGATGCATGTGCAATATGCGCCCGCCGATCTGGAGGCGCAGATGGCCGTGAAGGACGTGTTCGATCCGGCATGGTTGCTGAACCCTGCCAAGGTGTTCCCGCTGGATGCATCGGAGCGGCGGCGCAGCATGGCGCTTGCGGCGGAGTAGCTTTTTAGGTGAGTAGGATGGTGGCTCTGCCCCCAAAACCCCCGGGAATATTTAAGGCCAAAAAGAAATATGAGACCGACAAGCGAAAACGAACTGGCTGAAATTATTGCGCGGGCGAAAACGCCTTTTGTGGTAAGCGGTGGCGGAACCCGTGGATTTGCGGGGTCCGGTGATACGCTGAGTGTCGCGGGCATGTCGGGCATCACGCTTTACGAGCCAGGTGCGCTGACCATGGTGGCGCAGGCGGGTACGCAGGTTGCGGAAATTGAAAAAGCTTTGGCGCAAGAAAACCAGCGGTTGGCGTTCGAGCCGATGTATCATACCGCCCTTTTGGGGACCAGAGACAAGCCCACTATCGGTGGCGTGTTTGCCGCCAATATCAGCGGGCCAAGACGTATTGCCGTAGGGGCCGCACGTGATTTTCTTCTGGGGGTCCGCTTTGTCGACGGGCGCGGTGCCGTGGTTAAAAATGGCGGCCGCGTCATGAAAAATGTCACAGGCTATGATCTGGTCAAGCTGATGGCGGGATCGTTCGGGACTTTGGGTGTCCTCAGCGAAGTCTCGCTAAAAGTACTGCCCAAGCCAGAGACCGAGGCCACTTTGGTCTTGGGCGGTTTGTCAGACCCGGATGCGGTGCGCGCGCTATCGCAGGCCATGGGAAGCCCGTTTGAAGTCACCGGTGCTGCGCATGATCCGGCGGGCAAGCGAACGCTTATGCGGGTCGAGGGGTTCGAGGCCTCTGTGCACTACCGCATCGAAAGGTTGCGTGTCCTGTTGGCTGCATTTACCACCGATATGACGGCACTGGACGCAGCGGCCAGCCGAAAAACCTGGGCAGGCTTGCGTGATGTAGCGCCCTTTCAAGAGGTTGAAGGTGATGTCTGGCGGGTATCGTGCAAACCGTCCGACGGACCGCCACTGGCCGCACGCGCCGGAGCAGAGGCGCATTATTTCGATTGGGCAGGCGGGCTGATCTTGTTGCGCGTGAGCCCCGGATCAGACCTGCGCGCGCGTCTGGGCACCTTTGACGGACACGCGACACTTGTCAGGGCAGCACCGGACGTACGGCAGCGCTTGGGTGTCTTTCACCCGCAGCCCGGCGGTGTGGCGCGCATCGCGGCAGGACTGCGGGCGCAGTTCGATCCGAAAGGTCTGTTTAACCCCGGCCTGATGGACGCACCCCTGTGACATTCGCTCTGGTCTGCGTATTCGTGGTGTTTTTTGTCGGCGGTCCGCTGATTTTTCGCGGGCTTACCCGCAATCCACCAACAGCGCGCCGCTTACGTAGACTGGTTCTGCTCACCGCCGGTTTTGTAGCCGTCGGCTTGATTATCCGGTTTGGCTTGCCAGACCTTTGGGGCCAGAACCTGTGGGTCACAACGGGTGGCATCGTGTTGATCTGGTTTGGCTGGATTGGCGTGCTGGCATTTGTTGCACTGGCGTTGCGCCAAAATGATCCAAGTGTGAAGATGCGGCGCTGGACGGCGATCATCGGTGCTATGGGCACCACGGTGCCGTGGTTCGGGCTGGCATCTGCAAATATGATGCAAGGATAGCTGCATATGGCACCGGGGTATCAACACCACTTTTTCATCGGTCTTTGACCTACAAATATCGGAGAGACCATGCAAACCACCTTTACACCCGAGCAACTCAAAGACCCTGCAACCCGGCGCAGCAACGAGATATTGCGTTCTTGCGTGCACTGCGGGTTTTGCACGGCGACCTGCCCGACCTATCAGGTGCTTGGCGATGAACTGGACAGCCCGCGGGGGCGGATTTATCTGATCAAGGATATGCTGGAAAATGACCGCGACCCCGATGCCAAGACGGTCAAGCATATTGACCGATGCCTGTCGTGTCTGGCGTGTATGACCACCTGCCCGTCAGGTGTGCATTATATGCATCTGGTGGATCACGCGCGTGATTATATCGAACAACGCTACAAACGTCCGTTCAGCGACCGCGCCTTGCGGTGGATCTTGGCGCGAATCCTGCCCTACCCGATGCGGTTTCGGGTTGCATTGCTCGGGGCCAAAATGGGCCGTCCCTTTGCGCGGCTGATGCCGGATGCGCGCCTGCGTGCGATGCTGGAAATGGCCCCGAAGGTGATCCCGCCTGTCAGCCGCAATGATGATCCGCAGACGTTTAATGCGGCAGGTACGCGCAAAAAACGTGTGGCCCTGATGACAGGATGTGCGCAAAAGGCGCTCAATACAGATATCAATGATGCCACCATCCGTCTGCTGACGCGGCTGGGATGTGACGTTGTCGTGGCGCAAGGTGCGGGGTGTTGTGGCGCGTTGACGCATCACATGGGCAAGACGGCAGAGAGCCATGCAACAGCGGCGAAAAACATCCGCGCATGGTGTGCGGAAATCGACAGCGAGGGCCTTGATGCGATTGTCATCAACACCTCGGGCTGTGGCACGACGGTCAAGGATTACGGCCATATGTTTCGCAATGATCCGTTGGCCGCTGATGCAGCACGGGTGTCTGCGATTGCGCGGGATGTATCGGAAGTCCTGATGGATCTGGAGGCACCAAAAGCCAGTACCGCACATGAAGGTATGATCGTTGCTTATCATGCGGCATGTTCCTTGCAGCACGGCCAGCAGATCAAAACCTTTCCCAAAGACCTGTTGCGCAAAGCCGGGTTTACCGTGGTTGAACCAAGTGATCCGCATCTGTGCTGCGGGTCGGCGGGCACTTATAATCTGATGCAGCCCGAGATTTCCAAACAGCTGAAAGAGCGCAAGGTACGCAGCCTTGAGGCGAAAAAACCCGACGTCATTGCGGCAGGTAACATCGGCTGCATGATGCAGATCGGATCAGGTATATCGGTGCCGGTTGTGCACACGGTCGAATTGCTGGACTGGGCGGCGGGCGGTCCAAAACCACCGGCCCTGAGCGGCGATATCTCGCGCAAAACGGAAATCCCGCGCCTGCGGTAAAAAATTGCCCTAATTTCGCCGCAAGTCGTCACTACTCAAAAATCAAGTTCAAAAATGAGGTGACGAGTTGCGGCATTTGATAGCCTTTTACCTGTTGATATTGGTGACGAGTTCAGCGGCATTCGCACAGGATGCGAGTTTGCGCCAACTCGATTCCGGCGTGGACGCAGGTGCGTGGGAGGCCGTGGGCCGACTTGATATCGACGGGTCCGGTTTTTGCACAGGCGCATTGATTGCGCCGCGTCTGGTGCTGACCGCAGCACATTGCCTGTTTGACAGCGAGACACGACAACAAATCGACCACAGCAAAGTGCAATTCCTCGCTGGTTGGCGCAATGGCCGCGCCGGTGCATACCGCGATATTCGCCGCGCAGTGGTGCATCCCGATTATGTCTACGACGGCGAAGTATCCGCAGAACGTGTGCGCTATGATCTTGCCTTGCTTGAGTTGCAAAGGCCGATCCAGAACACAACGATTATACCTTTTGCCACCGCAGCCCGCCCGCGCCCTGGCGATTCAGTGGGTGTGGTCAGCTATGCCCGCGACCGGTCAGAGGCACCATCGCTGCAAGAAGTCTGCAAGGTTATAGCCAAACAGGAAGGCATGTTGGTCACGTCATGTTCGGTCAATTTCGGATCAAGCGGTGCACCTATATTCACTTTTGAGAATGGCGAGGCGCATATCGTGTCAGTCGTCTCGGCAAAGGCCGTCGTGAATGGACAGGATGTATCGCTGGGCACCGACCTTGGTGCCCCGCTCGCCTTGCTACAGGCAGAGTTGATCGCCGGCAAAGGCGTGTTTCAGGAGGCAGGACCAAGCAGCAAACGTGTGATTGTCGGTCAGGCGAATCGCGAAACCGGCGCAAAGTTTGTTAAGCCATGAGGGCGATACTCCACATAACCGCTACGCTGGCACTGTGCACCGCCGTGTTGGCAATGCCCGTTCAGGCCCAATCAACAAAGCTGCGCGCATTGAACACCGAAAATGATGCGCTTGCATGGCAATCGGTCGGGCGGTTGGACATCGGCAAAAACGGATACTGCACAGGCACGCTGATCGCACCCGATCTGGTTCTGACAGCGGCACATTGTGTGTATGATAAATCAAGCGGATCACTTGTCACGCCCGAAAAGCTGGCCTTTCAGGCGGGCCTGACCCACGGTGAGGCAGCAGCCCTTCGCGTTGTAGCGCAGATCGAGGCGCATGACGGCTATAACCCGAAAACCGCCCATACACTCGAAAATGTCCGCCACGATGTCGCATTGGTGCGGCTGGCCGATCCTATCCCCACACATGAACTTGATCCCTTTGCCGTGTTTACCGGCACGTTGCCGCAAGGGCCCGTCAGTGTGGTCTCATACGGGCGCGGACGCTCGGATGCCCTGTCGCGTCAGAACCAATGCGAGGTTCTGGGCCGTCAGGACGATCTGGTGGCCCTTGATTGCGATGTGACGTTCGGGTCAAGCGGATCGCCAGTGTTTACCCATCTCAACGGGCGCGGCCAGATTGCATCGGTGATTTCCGGTGGTGGCACGTTCAGTGGCAAAAAAGTAGCGCTGGGTATGGCGTTGCCCCAACTTGTGTCCGACCTAAAACGCCAGATGCGTGCGAACAAACCACAACCTTCGGCACAGGTGCGACGGCTGACAGTAGGCGGCAATAAATCATCCTCCGGTGCAAAATTTGTGACCGTCGGGGGGTCTTGAAACCCCGCACATCCGTTCCCACATCAATGAGGTCGAGGTGCCTAATCAGGGCCTTGGCGACATGAAACCGGGCCTGTCCAATGGTGGAGGGTCCATATGTTTAATCGCTCAAAGATGAGGATGACACGATGCGTAGTTTTGATTTTGCACCGCTTTACCGCTCCAGCGTTGGCTTTGACCAAATCGCCAATATGATGGACCGGGTGTTGACCAATGACGGTGCCACACCGACCTATCCCCCTTACAATATCGAAAAGCTTGATGACGATGCATACCGCATTTCCATCGCGGTCGCCGGTTTCTCGGATGCGGACCTTTCCGTCGAAGTCCGCGAAAAGGCGCTGATCGTTTCGGCTCGCAAGACCGATGATGCCGAGGGCCGTAAATACCTGCATCGCGGTATTGCCACCCGCGCGTTTGAGCGCCGCTTCCAACTGGCGGATCATGTGCATGTGACAAGTGCCGCACACGCCGACGGTATGCTGCATATCGAGCTTGAGCGTCAGGTGCCGGAAGCCCTGAAACCCCGCCAGATCCAGATCGCATCCGACGCACGCGCGATTGAAAAAGATGTGGTTGACGCAAAATCGGTTAACTAAGGTCTGATCCCCCTCGGACCAGAGAGGCCCGGAGCGTTGCTTCGGGCCTTTTATGACGGAAATGCAAACTTTAACTTACTTCCAACATTTCCGGTCGATGACAGCTTTCAGGGTCGCCGCAGCCACGATCACACTGAGAATGGCTTTTGATACCGGCTCCATCGTGCCCTCTATCAAAAGGGCATGAACAATGCTTCCCACTACAATCACCAAGGCCAGGCTTGTGTGAAAAAATCGCCAGATGCGCAGACGAAACCGGTGCCTGAGTAAAACGATAAGGCCGGAGGCAAAGACGGCCCACATCGCGACAACACCCCATGCAGAAAACGGCGTTGGCGATGCAAAAAGCAGCGCGTCAATGACATCAGGCGGGCTGGTGATCCAAAGCGCTGCAACGTGAACAACCACCGCAACAATCAGGGCGGTCCCAGCCCATCGGTGCAGATATCGCGCGCGCGGGG
Organism: uncultured Alphaproteobacteria bacterium; assembly: GCA_963710185.1. Taxonomy (GTDB): domain Bacteria; phylum Pseudomonadota; class Alphaproteobacteria; order Rhodobacterales; family Rhodobacteraceae; genus Sulfitobacter. The sequence continues at coordinate 274,367 of CAVPZE010000002.1, forward strand.
CGGCAATTCCTGACAAATCCCGCGATGCCAATACCGGCTGCACCAACAAAAGCACCATTGCGATAATGCCTGCAAATCCGGCAGCGATGTAGACCGGACCCCGCCATTGAAGCAGCGGGCTAAGGGCTGCGGCCCCGAATGAAACGGCAATGATGGTGAACGCGACCGCCCAGACCAGCAGGCTGCGCGTTTTGCTGGAATAATTCCGCCGCAACGTGTTCAAGCGGGCGTGAGCACAAAGGTTACATCAAGGCTGGTGTCACGCGCCGTTGCCATCACAGGGCGCAGGAATACGGTCTCGAACTCATCGTCATCATACGCAAGATGACCATGCGCCTGACCAAAAGCGGGAACGATCTGTGGCATTTCAAGCCGGAATATCCCGTTGTTATCCGTGAGGGTCGCACCGTGGCTTGCCGGATCCCGTTCGTGGCCTTCGGTTGTATGTGCCCATATCTGGATGCGCTGACCGCCAAGCGGGGCACCGTCACCGGCCCGCAGAACTTTACCCGTCATCCAGAAACCGCCCCCGCCGATCCGCTCGACGATTGGCGCACCGGGCAGATAATTGTTTGCCCCGCCCCGCATTGTGGGCGTCGCGGCAAAGCTTTGCGCGTTGGCTGTTCCGGTAAGGCACGACGCTCCGGTTGCGGCTGCAGCACCAACAAGCAGGGAACGACGGGTCATCTGTACGGTCGACATAAAAAACCTCTTTATGATTTTGTGACGCTTGGCCCGTCGGACCAAAACCGAACTTAACACTAGACGATTTGAGTATAGACCGTTCTGTAAATCAATAAATATGACTCGCGGTTTCGTGATGCATATCCATTCACAACATGCGGGTTCAAAGCAGAACGATAATCCTGCACCCCCAAGCAGACCTGAAACGCTTTGTGAAGCCACTTGGCAACCACATCACCAAAACCAACGACAGCGTCATCGACATGCATCCCTTTGCACACGGGTTGGGCAAAGCGCAATGTTGGCAAAGCCGCAGGATTAGGTGACAGTAACACAGCGAACCCCACATTCTGTGCAACCGCCACATCAAAGGAACCCGCGTGCCCAACACCACGTCACCGCTGGCGCTTTTTCGCAACCGGACGTTCCGGTCGCTCTGGATCGCTGCGCTTTCGTCAAATTTCGGCGGCTTGGTGCAGGCGGTCGGTGCTGCGTGGCTGATGACCACGTTATCGGACAGTCAAAGCATGGTTGCGCTCGTGCAAGGGTCTGTCGCCCTGCCCATCATGGTGTTTTCGCTGCTGGCGGGCGTGTTCGCCGACAATTTCGATCGCCGCCGCGTGATGCTCATTGCCCAGGGTTTTATGTTTGCGGTGTCGGTTGTGTTGACCGTGATGGCGTTTGAAGGATGGCTGACACCTTGGGTCTTGCTGGGGTTCACCTTTCTGATCGGCTGCGGCACAGCGCTGCACAATCCGTCATGGCAGGCAACGATGGGCGATATTGTCAGCCGCGAGGATCTGCCGTCGGCGGTATCGCTCAACTCGATGGGCTTTAACCTGATGCGCAGCGTCGGGCCTGCGATTGGCGGTGTTATCGTGGCGCTTGCAGGTGCTGCGGCGGCATTTGCGATCAATGCGCTGAGCTATATAGCGATCATTCTGGCCTTGCTGCGCTGGCAGGCCCCGATACGTGACACAAGGCTGCCGCGCGAGCCGATGGGAAGCGCATTTTCCGCTGGTCTGCGATATGTCGCGATGTCGCCAAACCTGTTGCGCGTGATCCTGCGCGGCTTTTGGTTCGGGATGTCGGGCATCGCGGTGTTGGCCCTGTTGCCTGTGATCGTGCGTGAAACGCTTGCGGGCAGCGCCGCTGAATATGGCATAATGCTCGGCTGTTTCGGCTTGGGTGCGGTGGGCGGCGCGTTAATGAATGCACGGCTGCGCGCCCGGTTTAGCAACGAGGTCATTGCACGCGGCGCATTTATCGGCTTCGGCTTTGCCAGTCTGGTGATCGGTCTGAATACCTATGATGTGCTCAGCGGTGGGGTGCTGCTGATCGCTGGGGCGTGCTGGGTTCTCGCGCTGTCCATGTTCAACGTAACGATCCAGTTGTCCACGCCACGCTGGGTCGTCGGGCGCGCATTGGCACTGTACCAGACAGGCACCTTTGGCGGCATGACGGCGGGCAGCCTGATCTGGGGTCTGCTTGCCGAGCGCGCCAGTCCGGCACTTGCTATGACGATCGCCGCTGCTTTGCTGGTGATTGGTGCGCTGATCGGTCTGCGCCTGCCCCTGCCAGAGTTTACCGGTCTGAACCTTGATCCGCTGAACCGGTTCAAGGAACCCGAATTGCGGTTTGACCTGAATTACCGCAGCGGCCCGGTGATGGTGATGGTCGATTACCAGATTGATCAGGCCGATGTGCCGGAATTCCTGTCAGTGATGAGCCAGCGCAGGCGCGTGCGCATCCGCGATGGCGCGCAGCAATGGGCGCTGTTGCGCGATCTGGAGCATCCAGAGCATTGGACCGAAAGCTATCATGTGCCGACCTGGGGCGAATATGTGCGCCACAACGAGCGCCGCACCCAGGCTGACGCCGAACTTTTTGATCGGTTAATGGCTCTGCACCGTGGCGCGGACCTTCCGGTTGTACACCGGATGATCGAACGTCAGGCGTTTCTGCGGTACGATGACATGCCGCTCAAAGAGCAAAGCTCAGTGTGAGGACTTTGAAGACACTGACATGATCACAAGTCCGTCTTGCCAATCCTTCTGAATGTTTCTATTTTGTTCACATGTTCATCCAAGGCATGCACCATGACCGAACCAGACCAGACTGCCGCGAAAACCCATTACATTTGCCAAACCTACATTGAAAAGAAAACCGGCCAAGCGGGTCAGGTCAGTTTGCAGGTTGATAAACAGTTCCAGTATTCGACCGCATCGCAGGCGCAGGAACGTGCAGAGCGCGAAAGCCGCTCGGATGGCTGTGCTGGTGCAGACGCATACATGGTCATCGAAGATGTAAACTCCGGCGAGGTAGGGCCACCTGATTTTCTCGTAAGGTTGGGCAACGTCCCCGACTTTGATGAATTTTAAGCCGTCAGCCGGTCACGATAACGAGAGCACTAGAAGCACGATCCAATGATCGCCCGCTATTTTCGCACGCTGCCGAAAAAACCCGGCCTTGGGGAGTGTTGATACATCAATTGTCGGTGCTTTTTATTTTACTGCGCTACATAGTCGAGACAATAAATGACTAGCGAAAGCCCCTGATGAAAGCACTGCGTCAAATTATTCTGTGTCTTGTCGTTCTGGCTGCGGGACTATTTGTCTGGATTACCTATGTGCCTGCGGCGCGACCATTTCTGGAACGCACCGGCCTGATGGATCTGTTGGGCATTGACGTGGCCCAGTCTGCCGAGGCACCGCAAGGTGGCGGGCGGCCCCAGGGCGGGGCAACGCCGGTGATAGCGGTAAATGTAGGTGAGATGATCCGCGAGGACCGCATCACAGCCATCGGTGACGGGCGCGCGCGGCGCAGTGTTACCGTCCGCTCCAGCACTGCGGGCGTGATTACCGATCTGAACCTGACCGCTGGCGGCTATCTGGAGCAAGGCACCATCATCGTCAAACTTCAGGACGAAGAAGAAACCATCGCACTGGAGCAGGCAAAGATCGAGCTTGAGGATGCCCGCGCCGAGGCAGAACGCATAAAACAATTGCAAGGCTCTGGTGCCACCACCGCAGTGCGTCTGCGAGAAACCGAATTGTCCCTGCGCAGTGCCGAACTTGCCGTGCGGCAGGCCGAATTCGATTTTTCCCAACGCCAGATTGCCGCCCCGATTTCGGGTTGGGTCGGTATCTTTGATCTTGAAGAAGGTGACCGCGTCAATGCGCAGGATGTGCTTGTCACCATCACCGACCGCGTGGATATTCTGGTTGATTTTCGCGTACCGGAACGCGCCGTGCGCAACATCAAGATCGGTCAGACTTTTCAGGTGACACCGCTGGGCCTGCGCGACAAGACACTGACGGGTGAAATCAGCGCGATTGATTCAGTGGTCGACCGGGCCAGCCGCACCCTGCTGGTCCAAGGCCGTGTGCCCAATGAGGCCGACCTGTTGCGCGCCGGTATGGCGTTTTCCGTCGATCTGGTATTTCCTGGTGAAACGCTTTTGTCCATCGCACCTCTGGCCGTACAATGGTCAAGCGATGGCCCGTTTGTCTGGGCCGTACGCGATGAAAAAGCCACGCGCGTCACGGTTCAGATCGTCCAGCGCAACAGCGAAGAAGTTCTGGTATCCTCGGACGATTTGAGCGCAGGCGATCAGGTCATTACCGAAGGCGTCCAAGCCTTGCGAGACGGTGGCGATGTCAAAGTGACCGCACAAGACGCACCTGCCACCACCGCGAAAGACACATTGTGAACACGGCGACCTCCCCCGGCACCGCGCTGTTTGTACGCCGCCCTATACTGGCATTTGTCCTGAACGCTTTGATTGTTCTGGCAGGTATTGCGGCGCTTTTTGGTGCTGAAATTCGCGAATTGCCCAATGTGGACCGTCCTGTGGTCACGATCACAACACCTTTTTCCGGTGCCTCGCCTGAATCGGTTGACCAAGAATTAACCGGGCGTATCGAGGGTGCTGTCGGGCGCGTGTCGGGCGTGCGCAGTATTTCATCCAGTTCGCGTTTCGGACGCAGCCGCGTTACGGTCGAATTCAACGATAATGTCGATATTGATGTGGCCGCCACCGATGTTCGCGATGCCGTGGCGCGCATCGTCAACCAACTGCCCGAAGACGCGGACCAGCCCGAAATTGTCAAGGCCGACGCCAACGCCCAGCCCGTGATGCGCATTGCCATCACGTCCGACACCCGCTCACCGCAGGAATTGACCGCCATTGTTCAGGACCGCGTGGAAGACAGGTTGATCTCTGTCGAAGGGGTGGCCGACCTGCAAATTTATGGCGACCGCGAACCCGTGTTTCGCGTCGATATCAATCAGCTTGAACTGGCAAGCCGCGGGCTCTCGCTCGGTGATATCCAGCGCGCGCTGTCGAGCGTGTCTTTTGATGCGCCGTCCGGTGATATGGCAGGCGAGCGTCAATCCATCAATGTGCGCACGACAGCCAGCGTGGCAACCCCCGCAGCGTTCGAGGCGCTTGAGATCAAACCGAACGTCTTGGTCGGTGATGTGGCACGCGTGACACTTGGCCCGACCAGCGGAGAAACCGCCCTTCGCGCCAATGGCCGGCAAGGGCTGGGGATCGGGATCATTCGCCAGGCCACCTCCAACACGCTCGAAATCTCGACCAACGTGCGCGCCGTTGTGTCCGAGTTGAACCAGAACCTGCCTGACGATGTGAACATCTTTGTTACCTCGGATGATGCGACGTTTATCTCTGGCTCGATTGAAGAAGTGATCAAGACGCTCGGTTTCGCCATTGCCATCGTTGTCGCGGTGATTTTTTTATTCTTGCGCAGTATCCGCGCAACATTGATCCCCGCGCTGACCCTGCCTGTTGCGCTGGTTGGCACACTGGCCGCGATATACATGGCCGGATTTTCAATCAATATTCTGACGCTTCTTGCCCTCGTGCTGGCAACCGGCATGGTTGTGGATGATGCTATCGTTGTGCTGGAAAATATCGTACGCCAACGCGCGGCGGGCATGGGGCCAAGGGCAGCGGCCGTCAACGGCACAGCGCAGGTTTTCTTTGCCGTTGTCACCACAACTGCAACTCTGGCAGCGGTATTTGTACCGTTGTCGTTTTTACCCGGACAGGCAGGCGGTCTGTTCCGCGAATTTGGTTTCACACTGGCGATGGCTGTGCTGCTCTCCTCTGTTGTCGCCCTCAGCCTGTGCCCTGTGCTGGCCAGCCGCCTGCTGACCAAGCCCCCCGAAGAAAACCCGCGCGGGCCGATGATCTGGCTGGGCGGCAAGCTGCAAAAGTTCTACGAAGTCACCCTGCGCGGGGCGTTGGCGATCCCGTATGTGATTGTGCTCGCCTCGGCTTTTGTGATGGTGACGGCAATCCTGATGGCCACAAATATCCGCCAGGAATTGACCCCGCCAGAGGACCGCGCCGTTGCCCTGCTAAGCGTGACCGCCCCGCAAGGTGTGTCGCTGGAGTATACCCAAGCCAAGATGCGCCAGATCGAAGATTTGATACTCCCGTTGCAAGACGCGGGCGAGGTCACCAATATTTTCTCGATCACCGGCTTTGGTGCTGACAACCGTGGTTTCATGGTGTTTACGTTGGCCAAATGGGACGACCGCATGCGCAGCCAGCAAGACATCGTGGGTGAAATCAACGGTAAGCTGCGCGGCGTTATCGGCGTCCGTGCCTTTGCCATCCAACCCAATTCACTGGGCATTCGTGGCGCGGGTCGCGGGCTGGCCTTTGGCATCACGGGCGACAGTTACGAACAGCTGTCGCAGGTCGCCGAAACCATGGTCGACCGATTGAACCAGACATCCGGCATGGGGCAGGTCCGGCTGGAATACGAGCGGACCCAACCGCAGTTGTTTGTCCAGATCGACCGCGCGCTTGCCGCAGATCTTGAGATTGATATCACCGGGTTGGGTCAGGCGCTTCAGGCGTTGCTGGATGGCCGCACAGTTGGATCGGTGTTTATCGAAGACAAAAGTTTTGACGTCAAAATGCTGTCCACCTCGAACCCGATCAACGATCCGGGTGACCTTGAGAACGTCTTTGTGCAATCTGCCAACGGCCAGATGATCCCGATGTCCAGCTTTGTCACGCTTGAGGAACGTGCCGTCGCGCCAGAGCTGAACCGCGAGGGGCAAAACCGCTCTGTGGAACTGACCGCAGGGCTTTCACCGGAACTGTCTTTGGGCGATGCATTGGAACAGGTGCAGGCGATTGGCGACGAAATCCTTGCCGACGAAAATCGCATCGTACCGCTGGGCGAGGCGGCAGCCCTCGATCAGACAAATGCCGCGATCTTTCTCACATTCGGCTTTGCGATCCTGATCGTGTTTCTTGTGCTCGCTGCACAATTCGAAAGCTTTGTCTCGGCTGTTGTGGTGATGGCCACCGTGCCGCTTGGTCTTGCCTGCGCGGTCTTTGCCCTGCTGTTGTCGGGGCAAAGCCTGAATGTCTATAGCCAGATCGGTCTGGTGATCCTGATCGGCATCATGGCGAAAAACGGAATTCTGATTGTCGAATTTGCCAACCAGTTGCGCGACAAGGGTCAAACCGTACAGGAGGCCATTGTCGATGCCTCGACGATCCGCTTGCGTCCGGTGATGATGACCATGACGTCAACTGTGCTGGGCGGCGTTCCCTTGGTTCTGTCCAGCGGTGCCGGTGCCGAGGCGCGTGAAGCACTGGGGTGGGTCATCGTCGGCGGCTTGGGGTTGGCGACATTGTTCACCCTGTATCTGACGCCTGTGGCCTATTCCCTGCTCGCGCGTTTTTCGACACCGCAAGCGCAATCGGAAGCAACGCTGCAACAGGAACTGGACGAGGCGCAAACACAAGGGGCTTAATCCCTTTTGGAAAACTAAGCGTCCGCGTTTTTAACCTGCTCGATCACATCTGCAAACACCTGCGCAGTATCTTCCCATGTCGGCAAACCAACAGCCCGCGCCTGCGACAAGCCCCCAAAATGCGCCAACGCGACCGGATCACCCAGCAACCGCCGCAAGGCTGCGGCAAAGGCAGCGGGATCATCGGCAGGCACCAATAGCCCCGCGTTCCCCACTGTGTCCGGCACTGCACCTACAGCGCAGCTGACTACTGGCAGACCGTATTGCATCGCCTCGCTCAAAACCATGCCATACCCCTCGTATCGTGTGGCAAGCGCGAATACCGACGCGGCTTTATAGCGCTGGTTTAGCGCTGTCGCAGAAAGTTCTCCGGCAAGGCGCACACGGTCGGTCAACCCGAGCGTATCCACCTGCGCCTGTAACGCGCCCGCAGTCGCAGGATCATGCGCTTTGCCAACAATCTGTGCCTGCCACGGCAAATCCTTGATCCGCGCCAAGGCGTCAATCAACACATCATGTCCTTTGCGTTTCGCCAGCAACCCCACGGACAGGATCAACGGCGGATCAAGCGGCGCAGGGGCCAGAGCGGGGCGCACAAAACCGGGCGATGCGATTGTAATTTTGGTGCGGTCCGCGCCAAAATCGCGCACAAGAATGTCTGCCGTATGCGGGCTGGGTACAATTACATGGGCGACATGTTGCAATGCAGCGGCTTCATTCGAGCGCAGGAATGCGGCACGAGCCGCGCTTAGCCCCGTCTCAAGCCCGAGCGGATGATGAATCATCGCAATCACAGGTGCGGCAACGGTTGCCAGCCCTACCGGATCAATCGCGCCGAACACCAGCCCGTCCAGAATAATCGGCTGCTCTGCGGGCACCGCACGCAGTGCTGCGAAAGTTGCTGCCATTTCCTCCGAAGTCGGATCAGGAAAACTGTCGGGCAACACCAGATGCCGCGTGGCGCAACCGATCTCGTTCAACACGCGCAGCACTGTCGCCTCGTAAATAAAGCCACCCGTGCGCCGGTCTTTATCGCCCGGTATAGCAAAAACTGCTTGCATCATATCACCTGCTCGTTTGCGTAAATGCGCAGTACCGCCCGCTCGACCCAGGCCACCACCGCATAGCCAATCACGGCGGCCAATGACAGGACCACAACACAGGACCACAGCATATTGTAATTCGACGTACTCGCGGTCAGTGCCATCAGCACGCCGATGCCCTTGCCTGTGGCCAGCCATTCGGTCGTTGTGACCGCCAGCAACGCGGCAGGCACAGCCATACGCGCGCTGGCAAAAAATGCGGGCAACATCGACGGGATTTGCGCTGTGAACAGCAATCGTAGCCGCCCCGCCCGATAGCTGCGAAACACATCGACAATTTGCCCCGATGTCTGGTGCAGCCCTTGCAGGCACGCGATGAAGGTCGGGAAAAAGATCATCACCGCCACGACTGTAAGCGTCCCCACAGCCCCGCGCCCAAGCGCCAGCACCAACAAGGGCGCTGTTGTGATGATCGGAATGGCCCGCAAGGCGACAGCCACAGACAGAATACTGCGCTGTAAAACCGGTGCCAGAACAAGCAGGGCCGCAAGGACTGCACCAAGGATCAAACCCGCGAGGTATCCGGGGATTGTCATGGATAACGTCTCGGCCATAGCGCCGAACAGCGTCGCGCGCGCCTCTGGGTCAGAGGTTAGAAAATTCAGGATATCCAATGGGCGTTTGGCAAAGAACCGGCTCAGCCCGAACGCGTCCATGCTGATTTGCCAAACCGCAAGCACGGCAATTGTCAGACCGGATAGCCACAGCAGCTTTTGCCAAAAGGGCTGTCCCTGACCACCGCTTTGTGCCGTCATCAACGTAACCGGGGCAAACCCCAAAAGCCGTCGCGCCACCCAACCCACCAGCGCATAGGCCAGCATCGCAATCACTGCCGCCGTGGTCGCCAGCGCCCATGTCGCATCCACCTCAAGCCCGCGCATGGCCCGCAGTGTCAGCACGCCGAGACCACGCTCGGCACCGGTAAACTCGCCGATCATCGCCCCCAGAAAGGCCGCAGGCGTGGCGATTTGCAAGCCGACAAACAGATACGGCAAACTCGCCCTTGCCCGCACGGTGATCAGCTTTGTCCAGGCTCCGCGCCCGTAGATCGCCATCAGATCACCCCAGCTTTGCGGAATAGCCCGTAACCCGACCAACAGCGCAAGATAGGTTGTGTAAGACACCGCCAGCGCCGCAAGTGTGATTTGCGGGCCTTCACCGGGGCCATAAAGCACCCGCAAGATCGGCCCCGTCGCAACCAACGGAAGACAGAAGACCAGCAACGAGAACGCCGATAAAATCCGTTCGCTGCGCGGAAGGACAGTGGCGAAAGCGGCAAGGATAAGAGCCGCAAGATTTCCCCATACAAATCCCCATGCCGCCGCTTTGCTGGTCGCAATGGCCGCGCGGGTCATCAGTCCGGCGTTCTGGTACAAGTAGCCGACAATCCCGCTTGGCGCCGTAAACAGCACACTGTCAGGGTCAAGCTGTGCCAGCATTTCCCAAACGACCAACACCCCTGAAAGCCAGATCATCCGCCGCATCTATGGCGCATCCTCGAGCGCTGTCAGCACCTCGTCGCACAGGGTTTTGAACGCAGCGGTGCGGGTCATCGCCTCGGTTCTTGGCCCGTCCAGAACAATTGCGATGTCCGCGACGACTTTGGCGGGCCTTGGCGATAAAACGATCACCCTTTCGGCCAGCAAAACCGCCTCGATCACCGCATGGGTCACAAGGATCGTCGTCGTATCGCGCCAAAGTGCCGGCAATTCCGCGTTCAGCCGCGCCCGTGTGATCGCATCGACAGACGCAAACGGCTCGTCCAGCAACAGCACTTCGGGCTTTGACACCAGCGCACGCGCGATTGCCACCCGTTGCCGCATGCCCCCCGACAGTTCCGCTGGGCGGTGATCTGCAAAGCCGTCCAGCCCCACCAGTTTGATCAGTTCGTCCACCCCTGTCACAGGTTTGCGCGCCAGCTTGGCCCCAAGCGCGATGTTGCCCCGTACCGTGCGCCACGGCAACAAGGACGGATCTTGAAAAGCCATCGCCAATCCACCACGTTTTGCAAGCTGGGCGGGCGTTTCCTCACCGATCCGGATGTCCCCTTGGCTCGGTGCCTCTAGTCCGGCAATCATGCGCAGCACAGTCGATTTTCCACAGCCCGAAGGGCCGACCAAAGCCGTGGTTTGACCCCCAGCAAAGGTCAGCGATGTGGGTGACACTGCATTAAGGTCGCCAAATTGTTTGGCCACCTTGATGCATTGAATATCGGCAGCCTGCACCAGATTATCCGTGGATTTCCTCAAGCAAGGACCGGTCCCACAGATCAGCCGACACATCCCGACCCAGCAAGGCCAGTGTCTCGATATTTTTGGCCACCGTTTCATCGGTAAACCACCCGAACCCGCTGGTATCGGTCAGCTCCGAGAACATCAGCGGCAGCTGGCGCGTTGCCCGCAAACTTTCCGTCGGCAGATCAAGGCCCGCATCGGGAAACATCTCGACGGTCAGGGCGGCGGCGGCTTCGGGATCAGCTTTGAAATCATTCCACCCCATCACCTCGCCTTTCAGCATCGCAAGCAGCTCGGCACGGCGGTTGGCGATACTATCGGTCGTGGCGATGTAGGTTTGTGAATGTACCGCATAGCCGTGATGGGCCATCAACATCGTAGTATTGTCCACGCCCTGAATCGTCATTGCGACAGGCAAATCGGTCTCCCAACACAATAGGCAATCGACCTGACCGCTGACCAGAGGTGCGGGGTCATATTGGGTCGGGACAATCTCGATTCCATTGATGTCTATGTCGTTCAGGGTACACAGCGCTTGCAAAACCGGCGTGTTTGACACCGCCATTCCGATCTTTTTCCCGATCAGATCAGCAGGTGTATTGACGGGATTGCCCGCCAATGACGCAATCGCAAACGGGTTCTTTTGCATGGCCACGGCGATGATCCTGAATGGCGCACCCTCGGCCACAGCGGCGGCGGTATAGTCAGCTGCTGAAATACCCATCAAGGCCTGACCTGTTACCACTGGTGGTTCCACCGGCGCATTTGGACCCCCTTGGGCCAAACTGACATCAAGCCCGAGATCGGACCAATAGCCGTTTTTGAGGGCAACGTAGCTACCCGCGAATTGCGCCGAATGCAGCCATGACAGTTGCAGGCTGGCCGCAGTCATATCAGCCGCAAAGGCGGGCAATCCGGCAACAGCCCCAAAGGCAGCACCGGTTTGCAAAAACGCACGGCGGGTCGGTTTGATAAGCAAGGTCATAATATTTCCATTTCTCTGTCAGAAGGGAGGGAGGCTGCCGGGCTGGCGCGCATTCCAAAGTAAAGCCCAGGAAGGGCCGCGATCATCATCACACCGCCAAAAGCAATGCCCATGGCAATGCCTGCGTCGGAAGACGCACCGATCAGCGGAAAAAGTGCTGCCGCAGCCCCTTCCCGCCAGCCCCATCCGCCGATGGACAGCGGCACCAGCATCGCAGACAGCACCAACGGGATCAGCGTGAACCACCCAGTATGCGGGATCGCAGTGCCTGTTGCACGCGCGCAAGCATACAGGCTGAAGATCAGCAGGACCGCGATCAGCAATGAGAGCGCAAGCAGGCGCAGGTTTTGAAGCAGACGCAGGATGAGGCGCAGAAACCGCGCGGTTACTCCATCACGCCGAGACAAGACAGACACAACCGCGCCCATACCAATTCCGGCGGCGATACCGATCCACGTCACCGCAGGCCAGGCAATCCCGCCGGGCACCAGCAGCGCGATGATCAATCCGAACCCGAGTGCTGTAAACATCACCACCTGCCCTACAATCCGGTCAGCCGCAACAGACTGCGCCGCGCGCGTTAAATCGCCTTTTTGTCGCACACGCACCGCGCGGGCCACATCACCCACGACGCCCCCCGGAAGCACGAGGTTCACCAGCTGCGCGATGTAATATTCGGCCACGGCACGCGCATAGTCGATGTCGATCTCAACCGCATGTGCAATAATCTGCCAGCGTTTTGCCATCAGCAATGTCACCACCGTCAGTGCCAGACCTGCGAGCGCAAGCCACGTCGGTGATGCCCCGCGCAGACGCCCGACAACGGCCCCTGTATCGGCCCACCAGAGCACTAGCGCCAAGACGACTACCGATACGATTATATTTACCGCCCGTCTCATTGGCTTAGTACCGCCAAATCTGCGGGCGTTGTGAACGCGGCGATAAAGTCGTTCCGAAACGTATCCATGCGGCGCACAGGTGCATCCGCTGCCGGGATCAACCCGTCCGTCCAGCCCCAGCTGTCTATCATCGCGACCACATCGGCAGGCCCGATCATATGCACTGGTACATCGCGGTTATCACTGCCTGCGACGAACCCTGCCGCTTGATGGTCGCCGACCACAATCACCAGCGGGGCCGCATCGCCCAATCGTGCCACATGCTCGAACGTCGCCTGCAAGGAGTAATCTACCGCTTTGCGGTAAGCCTCGCGCACATCATCGCGGTTCTTCCACAGCACGCGCGGCGTCGGACCACGCGCCGCCATTTCATTGAATATGATGCCATCGCCCACATCCTCCCAGGCGACCATATCCGGCACCGGCACCCATGGCGCATGTGATGAAATCAGTGCGATCTGGATAAACGTATCTTGTGTATCACCACCGATCAGATCGGGATAGGCCGACAGGGTAAATTGGTCGGGCATCGTCACCCAATTGAACGGCTCGCCTTTGTACGGAATATCCGCAGCGGCAAAGACTTGGTCGAACCCCATTTTACTGCTTTCAGGCCATGCAATCGTAATCGCAGGCATAACTGTCGCAGTGCGAAACCCCGCTTCTTGCGCAATATGAAACAGGCTTTTCTTTCCGCTGGCCAGCATCGCGGTGTACCGCCCCTGATCCGTGGTCCAAAGCCCGCTGGAAAGCGCTCCATGCGCAAGCCAGCTTTGCCCGCCGGCAGTTGGCGAGGTCAACCAACCGCTTTTCATCGCAAAACCCGCGTCCGTGATTGGACCGCTTAGATCGGTCAGCGTTTGCATGTGCGTGGGTGCGTACAGGGGATTGTCAAAACTCGCCCGACCATAGCTTTCGATGTAGATCAGGGTAACATCCCGACCGCGAAGCTTGTCCAGCAGGCCGACCATATCGCCATAGATATCTTGTTTCGCATCACGGCTGAACTGCACCAGATCCGCTGCGGTGTTGCGCATGTCCAAGGCGCGTCCAAAGGCAAGTTGCGATGTCCAAGCTGTCCCCGGTGGACTGCTTTCAAATTGCCAGTATTTCAACTGATGCCCGGCATTTGCAACCGTCCAGCTGCCAAACAGCGCGGCACCACAAGCCGCAATGATCCGGACACGGGGCGGCACTTGCATCCCTGCCCAAGCGCGTAAACTCTGCCAAACTGCAAAAAACAGCACCGCAGTAAAAAGCACTGCAGCTATGACCGCAAGATAGGTCAGCGGCTTGCCGATACTGTCAGAGAGCAGGCCAATACCTGCATCAATCAAAAACGCGTCCAAAATCGGATTGAACGTGCGGTTATAGGCGGCAAACATCCCGATATCCGCCAGCTTTAGAAACGTAACTGCCATCAGCAAAATTGCCACGGCAACTGGTATGCCCCACCGCCTGCCCGTGGCCAGCACGCCCAGCAAGATCACAGGCAGCTCAAGTGGAAAGCGCCCCAACGCCGACCACCGCAACGTATCGGGATGATTGGGCAGGACCAGAACGGCAAAGACCAATGCAGCTGAAAGGGCCAGAACCACCGTTTTTTTCATGCCGCGCGTCTCACTAAAAACAGCGTGTCGATTGCAAAGGACCAAAGCAAAAGCAGCGCCGCGCTTGCTGAGATGGGCATCAGGAGAGCCGGTGGAGAAAGCGGGAACACCAGAACAACCAGCGCTGCGATCTGCACGACACAAATCGCTTTTCGGCGCAGGCTTGGCGGCAGATCACCCTGTAAGACAGGCCAGATCACCCCTGCAATGACAAAGACATAACGCGAAAACCCGAGCACCAGAATTTCAGGTCCGACGGTGCCTTGGGCCAACAATACCGTGGCAAGAACCGCACCGAGAAGTGCGTCAATCTCCATATCAAAGCGCGCGCCAAATCTGGATGCCAAACCGGACCTACGCGCAAGCCAGCCGTCGGCACCATCAAGCGCAAAAGCAATTGTCGCAGTAACGAAAAGCGCCCAGGGAGCGGCGATGCCGAAAAATGTCCCTGAAACCACCGCGATCAGCGCGCCTCGACCCAATGTGACGGTGTTACATGCACCATATGCACTATGCGGATAGCTTTGAATTAAGCCACGCAGACACAGCGCCGCGATGAGTAAGAACAAAACAACGGGCAGAACAAAGTCGCCAAATAGCGCCTCGGCCAGAATTACGATAGCACCCAGAAACCCCACACACAGCATTGCGAAGGTGAACACAGGTTTATCTGTACTCCACAATTTTATCTGCTGATGCTGGTCACTTTGAAGCATCGACTGCCCTTCTCTTTATCCGGCTACAATACTTAGATCAGCAATCATCTTTGACGAGGGTCATTCAATCAAACATCGCTGATGTGTACCCTATGTCATGGCGTCATGCGACGACAACCACCCCCGCCAACGGCCGATGATCAGAGGCAAAGTTTGTAAGCGGCGTGTCGATCACCTGCACCCTTTCCACCCGCCCCGGCGCATCGGTCAAAATCCGGTCCAGCGGCAGAATCGGTCGCGTGGTCGGGAAAGTAGGTTTTGCTGGGCCTCGCAAGGCGGTCCCCACCAGACGGGTGGAAAAAGCCAGCCCACCCCAAGGGCGCCATTCGTTCAAATCCCCCAGCAGAATTGTTTGCATTTTGGGACGGCGGCGCAAATATTGCCCGATGATCCGCATCTGGATGATGCGCAGCGGTTGGGTCAGTGACAGATGTGTTGACATGATCCGACAAGGCCGCCCGTCTGTGACGACCTCAACGCTGATTACCCCACGATGGCAATGCCCGGGAAGGTCGATCACATCCGCATGAACACGTTTCAAACGCGGATGCAGAAACAGGATCGTGCCCAGAAATCCGTCGCTTTGTGGTCCCCACCGCAAGTCAGGCGTATCGTGGACACAATCCAACCCGGTCACACTGGCGATGCGCGCGATGTCAAAAATTCCCGCGTGCGGGCGACAGTCGCCGTCTGCTTCCTGCAAAGCCAGCACATCACCGGCAGAGGCCACCAGTGCCGCCTCGATCGCGTCTACAACACGCACAGGATCGACAACACCGTCCCGCCCTTTTGCGCGATGCACATTCCAAGTCGCACAGCGCAATTCTGCCAATGCCTCTTCCTTCATACTCAGGTGGTCCTGTCCAAGACCCGGTTATGCACTATATTTACGGTCTATCTAACCCGCTCTTGATCCTGCTCAACAATAAACCGGAGTTGTCCTTATGCGTTTCCTCACAACAACCGCTCTTATCGCGACCCTTGGCACTGCTGCACAAGCAGAGATGGCAACCTATGAACTGGACCCCGAACACACCGCCGTGTTTTTCCTGATCGACCACATCGGCTATGCCAAAACGCTGGGCGTGTTCACCACCGTTTCGGGGCGCTTCATGTACGATGCCGAGACAAATGAACTTGGCGAGGTGAATGTCAGAATTGATGCAGCAAGCGTAGAGAGCTTTAACAAGGCCCGCGATGCGCATGTGCGCAAACCCGACTTTCTGGACGTCAAAAAACACCCGGCGATTACATTCACCGCCATTGGCGGGACCGCCAATGGCGACACCAACGGCACCGTAACAGGCGACCTTACCATCATTGGCACCGCCCTGCCTGTGACCTTGGATGTGACCCTTAACAAATCGGCGGCCTACCCGTTTGGCCATAAACGCGACGTGCTTGGCCTGTCGATGCAAACGTCCATCAAACGTAGCGATTTCGGCATGACCTATGGCGTTGATAACGGCCTTGTCGGGGATGAAGTCACGATCCAGATCGAAACCGAAGCGATGAAAGTGGCCCAGCCCTGATTTGCGACCACTCAATTATCTGGACATTTACACGTTTATCACCATATACATTTGAAAGGTAGCATTTTGCTACCTATGTCTGAATGGAGGTTTCATGGCCCAATCTGTCAAGCTTGGCGACGACGTCATGTCGGTGGTACGCCGCGAATCCGGTCTGCAAAGCCGCTCTGTCGCGGGGCAGATCACCCATTGGATCAACATCGGACGCGCGATCGAAAAATCCGGTACGTTCGATTACCAACACATCAATGCGGCCCTGACCGCCGAATTGTCCCCCGATGCGCTAAGTGCCGAGGAACAAGAGGTGTGGTTCGAACAGTTTACCGAGAACGTGACTGAGCCCACGAATGACGAGACAGCGTTTTATGCCAAGCGTCGCAAGTTTGGGCGTGGCGTCGGGTTGAATGACAAAGGCGCGTTGATTTATCAAAAGGCCATACCACAGTAGTGGCCCCTGCCCCAAGGCCAACCCTTGTGATGCTTGCGGGCCCCAACGGATCGGGCAAATCAACACTGTACGAAACACGCATTGCGCCCAAATTTGCAGGGCCATTCATTAATGCCGACATCATCCAGCGCGACGAGTTGCAAGACGGTGACGTGAACGCGGCCTATGAGGCAGCACAGATCGCTTCAACACGGCGCACAGCACTGCTGAAAGCCCGCAAAAGCTTTGCCACGGAAACGGTGTTCTCGCACCCCTCAAAGCTTGATCTCGTCAAGCACGCCAAGAGCCTTGGCTACCGAATTATGACCTTTCATATTTCTGTCGATCATCCGGACCTGTCCGTCGCCCGTGTCGGCGAGCGGGTCAAGGAAGGTGGGCACCCCGTTCCCGAAGACAAGATCAGAAACCGTTATGATCGCAGCGGGCCATTGATCCGGCAGGCTATTTTACAAAGTGACGTGGGCCATGTGTTTGACAACTCGACCCTGAACACGCCGCCACAAAGAATGCTGTCATTCCAGAACGGCACATTGCGTTTTGCGATGCCGCATCTGCCTGACTGGGTGCTTTCGCTCTATAATGATGACTTGGCGATGTAACGCATAATATACACTGGGTCGCAGACAGGTTAGAAGGCACAACAACCGCCAAAGGCACGCGCATGACCCCTGTTACCCTCACCTCCTTACAAGATATCGCCACGCTTGATGTCGATACGATCATCGATGTGCGCGCGCCTGCCGAGTTTGCCGAAGATCATGTGCCGGGGGCCATCAACCTGCCAGTATTGTCCGACGCCGAGCGGGCTGAGGTTGGCACAATCTATACTCAGGTTTCACCGTTTTCGGCCCGCAAGATCGGCGGTGCCTTGGTCGCGCAGAATACCGCTGCCCATTTGCAAGGCCCGTTGGCGGACAAACTGGGCGACTGGCAACCGCTGGTCTATTGTTGGCGTGGCGGTCAACGGTCGGGTGCGTTCGCCACGATCCTTGATCAGGTGGGCTGGCGTGTGTCCCTGCTCAAAGGCGGCTATCGCAGCTATCGGCGGCAGGTGGCCGCAATGCTTTATGACACGCCTTTGCCACACCGGATTACGCTGATCGAAGGCGGGACTGGCACCGCCAAAACGCGGCTTTTGCACCACCTGTACCAAGCGGGTGCACAGGTAATCGACCTTGAAGGGATCGCACATCATCGCGGTTCGTTGTTCGGGGCCATGACAGGCGGGCAACCTGCGCAAAAGATGTTTAAATCGCGACTGGCTGCGGCATTGAACGGGCTGGACCCCGCGCGCATGACATGGATCGAAGCAGAAAGCAGCAAGATCGGCGCGCGGGTGGTGCCGCCGGCGCTATGGACCGCGATGCGCACCGCACCACGGGTCGAGATACGCGCGCCCTTGACCGCCCGTGCCGCGTTTTTATGCCGTGCCTATGCCGATCTGACCGATGATCCGGCGCACCTGCGTGCCCAAATTAACCGCCTGCGGCCCTATCATGCAGCGAACAAAATCACGGTTTGGCAGGGGCTTGCGGATGCGGGGGAATGGCCTGCACTTGCCGGAAACCTGATTGCTGATCACTATGATCCGCGTTATGCAAAATCAGCGGAACGCTCGGAGGTTCAAACCCAAGTGATTGAATTGCCGGACTTGGACGAACAGACTATGGCGACAACAGCCAAGCGATTGGCCGATACATTCAGGTAAGCGTAATCTTGCCCTGACCCGCGCTTAGACGCCCGATGATCTGACCTTTGCAACCTTCGTTCTCAAGTTGCTTCAGCACAATCTTCGCCACATCCTGAGGTAGCGCCGCAAGTAATCCGCCCGCTGTTTGCGGATCGAACATCAACGGGTCATGCATACCATTAACGGGCGCGTCTGCCCTGTTTGACGGCATCAAACTGGATGCAATACCGCTGTCAGACAGCGCACGCGCCCCGTCATAAACCGGAATTTCATCGCGCCACAGTTCTGCATCCAAACCCGACGCAACACAGATCGCCCGCACATGCCCGGCCAACCCGAAGCCCGTCACGTCCGTCATGGCATGGGCCTTGTCCAAGATCGCGGCTTCACGGTGTTGCATACTCTCCATCACTTGTAACGCATCTGCCACAACACGCCCGTCCGCCTTGCCCTGCATATGTGCTGCCATGATCACTCCGGATCCGATTGGCCGTGTCAAAAGCAATACATCCCCTGCCTGCGCACCCGAAATGCTGATGGGCATCGTCGGACGCGTCCCTGTCACAGTAAATCCGATGGTCATTTCCGCACCCATCGTTGTATGCCCGCCCACCAGTTGCGCACCTGCCATGCGAAAGACTTGCGTTGCCGTTTCGGTAATCTCGCGCAACGTCCGGGCCTGCAATGCGGGGGCCATGCGTGGCAGGATCAGGCTGGATAACGCCACCTGCGGCTGCGCACCCATCGACCAGATGTCACCCAGCGCATGCACAGCGGCAATGCGCGTCATCTGAACCGGATCATCCACCAGACTGCGCAGATGATCGGTGCTGATTACCTGAAACCCACCCCCCTTTATCCGCAAGATCGCGGCATCATCGCCGGTGCCTTTGATAACATCGCCGTCATTTTGGGGTAATGCACGTAACGCTGCTGACAAAATGCCGCCGCCCACCTTGGCCCCGCATCCGCCACACAGCGGCTTATCCGCCAGAATTTCGCGCACGCCCTCTGTAACAAGCGCGGACACAGGGGGCGCTTTCATCTGCGGCAGATCCTCCAGACGCTCCATAAAGCTGCGGTCAATACGGTCTTTCCAACGCCACAACAGCGGACCCGCCACTGCAAACCCGAACTTCTCGGCCATAGCGGATTTACCGCCAAGCGAAATCAGCTTGAGGTAATTTTTCTGCGGTTTGAACACCCGCATCCGGCCACCTGTTAATGCCGCACGCATGTTGTCGAGCAATACAGGTGCGGCGCGCACGGCAAACACGCCCGCCTTGGGTCGGGGTGCAAACGCCATATGCGCGCAATCACCGACCGCAAATACTGCGCCGTCCCCCTGCACACGCAGATCAGGATCAACTTTGATAAACCCGTCATGGAGCGGTAAATCAGTTTGTGCGATCCAATCGTGGGCAAACGCACCGGCGGCCCCGACACAGAGATGCGACGCAACAGGGTCTTGGCCTGCGATCAAGACCTGCTGTGCTTTGATCCGATCTATCTGGGCATTTACCCGCAAACCGATACCATGACCCGCCATCGCAGACATCAATCTGGCCCGTGCGCGCGGACCAACACCTGATATCTGGCTCCCCCGCTCAATCACCGTTACCCGTGGCGATACCCCCGCCTGCGCCATGGCGAACGCCATCGCCAAGGCAAGCTCGCAGCCTGCAACGCCGCCACCAATCACAGCAACCTTCGGTTCAACCAGACGCCGACTGACCTGATCCAGAAAATCACGCCAGCGGGCGGCATACACATCCAGAGGTTTTGCGCCCACGGCATGATCCGCAAACCCCGGCAAATCCATCCTGGCCGTGATCCCGATGTCGAGTGAGGCCACATCATACGCCACAGGCCCCCGCCCCTGAACCATGATCTCGCGCGCGATACGGTCTATGCCAACAGCCTTGCTCAAGATCAGCCGCGCCCCCGCATGACGGCACAGACGCACCAGATCAATCTCGAGATCATCGCGACCGTAATGACCCGCCACATGCCCCGGCAGCATCCCGGTATAAGGTGCTGTCGGCCCCGGATTGATCACAGTTAATCTTGCACCCGGCAGTGGGTCCATCCCCCATGCCTTCAGCACAAGCGCATGCGCATGCCCGCCGCCCACAAGCACCAGATCACGCGTCAGGGGGACATCATTTAACACAGGCAGGTTTTTCCAGACTTTTTGGACTTGGTGTCCGGCCGAATGTACCGGATACCTGACCCTACAACGACCACAAATCTGCCGCCATCCCGTTGAAAGCCGACATCTGGGTAGAGTACAGCCACGGTTACACTGCTGGTTTTATACGGCAGAAATGTCCAGACAGACGACAAATGATGAAGGTAAAAAAGTGGTGAGCCCGTCGGGATCCGAACCCGAGACCTACTGATTAAAAGTCAGTTGCTCTACCAACTGAGCTACAGGCCCACTGGCGGTGTACTTAGAAAAGAGGTGCAGGGGGGTCAAGCCCAAAACCAGCGAAAATTCAAGGACACGCTGGATAAGTGCGTGCGGCCCGTTTATATGCGCCAAATGTGCAGCGCTTTGACCTCTGATTTGCCCTTTATGAAAATGCATGGGCTGGGAAACGACTTTGTCGTGGTGGATGCACGCGTGCAAAGCATTGAAATCACGCCCGCCATGGCGCGGGGAATCGGTGATCGGCACTTTGGTGTAGGGTTTGACCAGCTTGCGGTGATTACCCAAGGGACTGCCGATGCGCATCTGACGTTTTACAATGCGGATGGTTCGCTATCCTCGGCCTGCGGCAATGCAACGCGGTGTATCGCGCGCTATCTGATGCAGGAACGCGGCGTGGATCACCTGCACCTGACCACCGATCGCGGTAATCTGGCAGCGCGTGACATGGGCGATGGGTTGACTGCCGTCAACATGGGCCAGCCGCAACTGGACTGGTCAGAAATTCCGCTGGCGCATGAGATGGATACACTGGAACTGCCCATCGAAGGGGCCCCGACTGCCACCGGCATGGGCAACCCGCATTGTACGTTTTTTGTTGAGGATGTGGATGCCATTGATCTGGCGCACTTTGGTCCATCCATCGAACATCACCCGTTGTATCCAGAGCGCACAAATGTGCAGATCGCGCAGATCGTCGGTGTGGACCATATCCGCATGCGGGTCTGGGAGCGCGGGGTGGGCGTCACCTGGGCATCCGGGTCATCATCCTGCGCGACAGCCGTTGCTGCGGCGCGCCGGGGCCTGACCGGGCGTGCGGTGCGCATTGATCTGGATGGCGGTACGCTACATGTGGATTGGCGTGATGATGGTGTCTGGATGACGGGGCCGACGGTGCATGTGTTCAGCGGGACATTTACGGCTGATTTTCTGGCGGGCCTCGCATGAACGCACCGGTGTTTTCAAACCACGGCTGCCGTCTGAACGCCTATGAAGTCGAGGCGATGAAGGATCTGGCGGGGCAGGCAGGGCTGCAAAACGCCGTGGTCGTGAATACCTGTGCGGTCACAGCCGAGGCTGTGCGCAAGGCGCGTCAAGACATTCGCAAGCTGCGCAAGGCCCACCCCGATGCACGGCTGATCGTGACGGGATGTGCGGCGCAGACAGAACCCGAAACCTTTGCAAACATGGCCGAAGTCGACGCGGTGATCGGCAATACCGAAAAGATGCAGGCGGGCACATGGCATGGCCTTTCCGCTGATTTCATCGGTGAGACCGAGGCGCTTCAGGTTGATGATATTATGTCGGTTACGGAAACCGCCGGACATCTGATTGACGGCTTTGGCACACGCAGCCGCGCCTATGTGCAGGTGCAAAACGGCTGTGATCACCGCTGTACCTTTTGTATTATCCCGTTCGGGCGTGGCAATTCGCGGTCGGTTCCTGCGGGTGTCGTCGTTGATCAGATCAAGCGGCTGGTGGACAAAGGGTTTAACGAGGTTGTTCTGACCGGCGTTGACCTGACCTCATGGGGGGCAGACCTGCCTGGGACGCCGAAACTGGGCGATCTGGTGATGCGCATCCTGCGGCTGGTGCCTGACCTGCCGCGACTGCGGATTTCGTCTATCGACAGTATCGAAGTGGATGAGAACCTGATGATGGCCATCGCGACAGAACCACGCCTGATGCCGCATCTGCATCTGTCGCTGCAACATGGCGATGATATGATCCTCAAGCGGATGAAGCGGCGGCACCTGAGGGGTGATGCGATTGCTTTCACACAAGAAGCCAAGCGGCTGCGGCCCGATATGACCTTTGGGGCAGATATTATTGCCGGATTCCCGACCGAGACCGAGGCGATGTTTGAAAACTCGCTCAGGCTGGTAAATGAATGTGATCTGACGTGGCTGCATGTGTTTCCCTATTCGGCGCGTCACGGAACGCCGGCTGCGCGGATGCCGGCGGTGAATGGCAAGGATATCAAACACCGCGCGGCACGCCTGCGTGCAGCAGGCGATACGCAGGTTACAAAGCATCTCGCGGCACAGGTGGGGCGCGTGCATGATGTATTGATGGAGAGCCCTACAATGGGGCGGACTGCGCAATTTACACCCGTTGCATTTGACGATCCGCGCCCTGAAGGGCAGATTGTGCGTGTAACAATTCTTTCGGCCCGTCCCGATACCCTTGTTGCGTAAGGGTGAACGTTAACCTGCTAAAAGGTGTGCAAAGATGAATATCGGGAATGCACCCATCAATACCGGATTTCTTGAAACCGCATCCGATGCATTGCGG
Source organism: uncultured Alphaproteobacteria bacterium (assembly GCA_963710185.1). Lineage (GTDB taxonomy): Bacteria > Pseudomonadota > Alphaproteobacteria > Rhodobacterales > Rhodobacteraceae > Sulfitobacter. The sequence goes on from CAVPZE010000002.1 coordinate 297,798, forward strand.
GCTTTGCTGACAAATCTCGCGGTGCGCAAGAATCTGAGCAAGGGTGAGGTGCTTTTTGCGCAAGGCGATCAGGGTGATGCCGTATTTGCGATCCTGTCGGGATCGCTGGAGGTCAGCGAAACATCTCCCGAGGGTCGTAAACTCAGCCTGAACATCATGCACCAAGGCGCTGTCTTTGGTGAGATTTGCCTGTTTGATCCCGGCTTGCGGACCGCGACCGTGACAGCGCTCGAGGCAACTTCTGTTTTGCGAATCAAGAACGCGGATGTCTTGCAAGCCTTGCAAGACACCCCCAGCCTGAATGTCGATATGATTGCGCTGGCGGGGAAACGCCTGCGCTGGCTGGCGTTGCAGTTGAGCGAACGGTCGTTTTTGCCTTTGCCTGCGCGGCTGGCCCGCAAGATCCTGCATTTGACTAGCGACGGTTTGTCACCAACCGATACATTGGTCATGTCTCAGGCAGATCTGGCTGAATTTGTGGGTGCAAGCCGCGAGGCGGTGTCAAAGATACTGACCGCGTGGAGGGCCGATGGTCATATTGACCTAAACCGTGGCGGACTTGTTCTGAAAAATCGTGGATCACTGAATAAAATCGCAGTTTTTGCCGATTATTAAAAGTTATGTGATCTTGGTCACAGACGTTCCGCGCCACAAAGGCGATATCTGTTATATTGTCTCGACCTTGCACCGGACATATCCCACCCCTTATTCATCGGGGTTCCTGTGCAATATAGAACGGTTACAGAGGTAGGCACGCGGGACCAATGGCCAAGCCATTCAGGCCCGGGGATTTGGTCGCAAGACCGTCTCCTCCTACCTCATCTTTAGTGCGCTATTCTGCCAGCTTTCCTCTTCCGGGGTGCGGCGGATTTATTACCCCTCCATCCCGATAGGATGGAGGGGTATTTTTATGTTCTGTGTTTATACGGAATTGATGAAGCGTCAGTCCTCTTTGTGCTTTATCGGTGCCCAAAGACGCTTGTTGGTCAGATACAACAGCACGGACAGCAGCGTCAGGAACAACACGCCCGCAAAACCGGCTTGCTTGCGCTGGCCCAATTTCGGCTCTGCCGTCCACATCAGGAACGCAGATACATCTTCGGCCAGATTATTCAGGTCATTTTCATGGCCATCAACAAATTCGACCTGTTCATCATCCAAGGGCGGAGCCATCGCGATCCAACCGCTGGGAAAGGCGGTATTTTCGTAAAATGTCACACCCGCCTGCTCTTTTTCCTCACCGGTATAGCTGGTCAACAAGGCCGCGATATATTCGGCCCCTCCGGTTCCCTTAAGGAACTGGTTGATGCCCAAACCGTACGGGCCATGGAATGCTGCACGTTTCTTTGCCATCAACGAAAGGTCAGGCGCATTTTCCAGATTGGACCCCGGGAAATGGTCAACCGGCGTTCCCTCGCGGGTATCATCAAGCTCGGCATCATAGATATCGAACTGCTTGGAATACTCGATCACCTGATCTTCGGGCAGGCTTGGACCGCCTTTATCACCCAATGTCCGCAGGGCCACGAATTTCAGCCCATGACAGGCCGAGCAGACCTCTGTGTATATCTGCAAGCCGCGCTGCAACTGGTTAACGTCATACGTGCCAAACGGTCCATCAAACGAAAAGTCGATGTTTTCGATATGAACTTCGGTTACTTCAGCAAATGCAGCAGGAGCAATCGACAGCGCCGCCACAGCAGAGAGGATATGTTTTGTAATCATTTTCATGTTCCTTACTCCGCCGGATTCACGATGGTTTTCGTGCCGCCGACCTTTGGCGCGTAATGCGCATCAAAGTCTTCTTCGATCGTACTCGGCGGTGCCAGAGGTTTTTCGATCACACCCAACAAAGGCAGGATGACCAAAAAGTAGCCAAACCAATAAGCCGATGCGATCAACGAGAACGTGGCATATGGTTCTTCTGCCGGCATCGCACCCAGCCACATCAAAGCAAAGAAGTCGATCACGAGCAGGGCGAACCACCATTTGAACATCGGGCGGTAACGGCCCGAACGCACGTTGGATGTATCAAGCCATGGCACCAGCGCCATGACCGCAATCGCACCGAACATCGCCAACACACCAAAGAACTTGGCGTCGATGATGCCGCCGGTCACGAAAGACGCGATCTGTACCACCCACACCTCTGATGTAAACGCCCGCAAAATTGCGTAGAACGGCAAGAAGTACCATTCGGGCACGATATGCGCTGGGGTAGAGAGCGGGTTCGCCTCGATATAGTTGTCGGGGTGGCCGAGATAGTTCGGCATAAACCCGACAATCGCAAAGAAGACCGCGAGGATCACGGCAAGCGCGAACAGGTCTTTCATCACGAAATAGGGCCAGAACGGCAGCGTGTCTTTATCCGCCTCTTCTTTTGATCCACGCCGGACCTCAACACCCGTCGGGTTGTTGTTACCAGTGGTGTGGAAAGCCCAGATATGCAGGATCACCAGACCGGCAATCACAAAAGGCAGCAGGTAATGCAGGCTGAAGAAACGGTTGAGCGTGGCGTTATCAACAGCAGGTCCACCCAAAAGGAAGGTCTGCAACGCGTCACCCACAAACGGGATCGCACCAAACAGGCCGGTGATCACAGTCGCACCCCAGAAAGACATCTGGCCCCAAGGCAGAACATAGCCCATGAAACCCGTCGCCATCATCAATAGGTAGATCAGCATGCCGATGATCCAGGTGATCTCGCGGGGTGCTTTGTATGATCCGTAATACAGACCACGGAAAATATGCGCATAGACAGCAACAAAGAACAGCGATGCACCGTTCGAGTGCATATAGCGCAGCATATAACCGCCGTTCACGTTGCGCATGATGTGTTCAACAGAGGCAAACGCCATATCGACATGCGGCGTGTAATGCATCGCCAGAACAATGCCCGTAACAATCTGGAGAACCAGACAAAATGTCAGGACAATGCCCCAAATCCACATCCAGTTCAGGTTTTTGGGTGTCGGGGCCATAATGGTGTCATACATCAGACCAGCGATAGGAAGACGGCTTGCCATCCACTTTTCGCCTTTGGTCTTTGGCTCGTAATGATCGTGCGGAATTCCAGCCATTTCTCGTGCTCCCTTAACCCAGTTTAACCGTCGTATCGTCAATGAAAGAAGCCACCGGAATGATGAGGTTCTTTGGTGCCGGTCCTTTGCGGATGCGACCTGCTGTGTCGTAGTGTGACCCGTGGCAAGGGCAGAACCACCCACCAAAATCTCCTGCTCCATCGCCGATCGGAACACAGCCCAGATGAGTGCAGACACCGATCATCACAAGCCAGTCTTCCCGCTCTCCCAGAACCCGATTCATGTCACTCGCATCAGTATCCGGCTTGTTGGGGTTTTCCGAATTTGTATCCACGAGGTCGGACATCGGCACAGCCTTGGCCATGTCGATCTCTTCTTGGGTTCTGCGACGAATGAATACTGGCTTGCCAAGATATTTCACGGTCAACTGCGTACCCGGTTCTACACCACCCACATCGACACGGATTGACGAAAGCGCCAAAACATCTGCGGACGGATTCATCTGGTTCACCAGCGGCCAGACGGCGGCACCAACCGCAACGGCACCTGTGCCAGCTGTGGCATAATAGAGGAAATCCCTCCGGTTGCCTGCGTGATCATCTACTTGAGACACTGGTTTTCTCCACTTCTTGGCCAATTCAAGGCCGTCAGACATAGGGGCAATGTGTTAAAAATCGCCATAGTTCAAATTGGTATCTAGCGGTACAGGTCGCTCTCGTCCAGATGTCAAAGCCGCGCAAAGGGTCGCAGGGGGCGGTGAGCGGACAAAAAACCGCACCCTGCGAAACGGTTTATCACTTTGGTGGCTGCGTCGCTTGCATTGACGCACGCGAATCGAATTTTTCAAACCACGCCGCCAGCGCATCGTTGCCTTTGCGCCATCCGCGCGCATCGTGGCGGAAATCGATATAGCCCAGCGCGCACCCCACAGCGATCTGACCCATATCGAGCGGGCCTGACAGATGGCTCATCCAGCGGGTGTTCAACGCGGCACAGGCGCGCGCGACCTTGCCCCATTGGCCCTCTACCCAGGTGTCCATGCGCATATTTTCGGGACGCAGGCGGGTTTCATAGATCATCAACAATGCCGCATCCAGAATACCGTCCGCTGTCGCCTCAAGCGTCAGCGTGTCCCAGCGACGTGGCCCCGTGCCATACATCTTGCCGCCCGCACGATCATCGAGATAAGCACAAATCACCCGGCTGTCATAAAGTGCCGGACCATCAGGCCGTTCCAGCGCAGGCACTTTGCCCAAGGGGTTTTGCGGCAGTAACCCCTGTGCAGGGGTCATGGGCGTGCCAGATTGTTCTTGCAGCGTGACATCGTCCAGTTGCTTGGTTTCGTGCAGCAAAACCATGACTTTACGGACATAGGGAGAGGTCGGAGAATACGCGAGTTGCATCATTTATCCTTTGTTGCTTGATCAAAGTATCACGTTGTCTGCGGGCAGGTGCAATCAGTCTTTCCCGACACCCCGCATGAGGGCTGCAATCACATCCGTCTGCACCCCGAATCCGTAGGCTGCAACATGATCCGCTGCGGACAGCCTGACCGCAGCCGGTTTGTTCTGGTTCAGTTTCCATGTGCCATCGACACCTGTGACCTGCATCCGGCACGGCACGATTTGCCGCATCATCTTTTCCATGACATCCGGCGTCATCTTGGCCGTTTTCCATGGCACCTTGGGCAGCAAACGGTCCTCGTAAGACGCCGACTGCCGGTCCAGAAGGTCGTGCAATTCCTCTTGCGGTCGCAATTCAAGAATACCACTGAGATGCACAGCAACATAATTCCACGTTGGCACCTGATCCCGCACACCGTACCAATCGGGCGAAATATACGTGTCAGGGCCGGATACAGCGATCTTGACCTGCAAAGGCGCGCCCAATGCACGCGCAATCGGGTTAGACCGGACCAGATGCAACTCGGCCCGATCACCGCTGTCATTCAACAAAAACGGCACATGCGCCAATAAGGGGCCATCCAAACCATTCGCTGCCAGCACACCAAAGCCGCGCTCGCGGGCATACCCCAGATTACGCAGCGCATCGGCATCGTGATAAATCGGGTTCGGGTGCATCGCGATTGTCCTTGAGAATTGTCCGTTTTGTTCTTGCAGGTTTGGCTGTGGATTGGCAACGTAAGACCATTCTCAGGGCGGGGTGCAATTCCCCACCGGCGGTAAATGGCAAGAACCATAAGCCCGCGAGCGCTGGTGGCCTCTCTGCGAGAGGCACCGGGACAGCAGATCTGGTGCGACTCCAGAGCCGACGGTCACAGTCCGGATGAAAGAGAATGCGCAGGGACCGGCGGGCTTTGGCCTGTGAAACCTGTCGTTATCGCCTTGGGTGGACGTGTCTGAACCACATAAAGGAGACCACAATGACACAACTTGGTTCCGCCCACACCCGCTTTGCCTTTGTCAAAGCGCAGTGGCATGCAGATATCGTGAACCGTGCTCTGGACGGGTTTACCGAGATTATCGCACCCGAACATGTTGATGTGTTTGACGTACCCGGCGCTTTCGAGATGCCGTTGATGGCACAGACACTTGCAAAGACAGGCAATTATGCCGCGATCATCTGTGCGGCTTTTGTGGTGGATGGCGGCATTTACCGGCATGATTTTGTGGCCGGTGCAGTGGTCGACGGTTTGATGCGGGTCGGACTGGATGTTGGCGTGCCGGTGCTGTCTGTGTCCCTGACACCGCACAACTATCACGAGACCGAGCATCACAATGGCATCTACCGAACCCATTTTGTGATTAAAGGGCGCGAGGCGGCAGAGGCCGCACTTGGCATTGTCGAGGCTTATGAGGAGCTAGAGACCTGATCGGTTCCTCGAAAATGCCATTTCACTCACCCAGATAGTCGCGCAACTCCGGCGGCGGATTGTCCAGCAGCGCCATTGCAGGTTGCGGCGCATGCGCACGGCCACCTTCGACAAAGATCACCTGATCGGCAATCCGGCGCACATCATCTGGCGCATGTGTGACCATGATCAACGCGGCCTTCGTCTCGGCCACAAGATCCTGCACCAGATCCAGCATTTCATTCCGCAACGCCGGACCCAACGCTGCAAAGGGTTCATCGAGCAACACAAACGGCCTTGCCTGCACCAACACGCGCGCCAACGCCGCACGGCTTTGTTGTCCACCCGACAATGCCCCCGGTTTTTTAACCGCATGGTCGGACAGCCCGACCCGGTGCAGCGCATTAGCCACCCGTTCATGTTCTGCTGTATCCAGCCGTAAATTCGGGCGCAGGCCAAGCCCGACATTCTGGGTGACGTTCAAATGGGGGAACAGGTTATTGTCCTGAAACAACATCGTCATGGGCCGGTCCCCCGGTGCTAGGTCCGTAATGTCCTGCTTTCCCCAGATCAACCGCCCCTGAATAACCGGCGTGAACCCGCAGAGCGCGCTGAGTAGCGTTGATTTCCCGGCACCAGACGGGCCAATCACCGCGTATTTCCGCCCCTGCTCAAGCGTCATATCAGCGAACAACGTAAAGTCGCCCTGCACGATGGTCGCGTCCTCAAGCCTCAGCATGCCAGCGCCCTCCTTTGTCACAGATCCAGAACACGCCCAGCGCCAGTGCCAGCAAAATAAGTGCTGCGCCCGCTGCCGCGTCCATCCGGTAGGCCCCCATCAAACGGTACATCTGCAAGGGCAATGTCGCCCTGTCAGGATCCGCAAACAACGCAATCACACCCAGATCACCAATCGACAACGCGCCCGCCAATCCCGCTGCAAACCCGATCTGGGGCCGCAGCCGTGGCAAGATCACCCAACGCCACAACGACCACCCGCGCAGGCCCAGACTTTCGCCAAGCCGTCCGTAGTCTTGCAGCGTGTCGCGCACCCTTGGCACCATGATCCGCAGGGCAAAAGGCAGCGCCATCAGCGCATTGACCAATGCGGTGACAGGCAGCGCCAGTTGCACTGGATCAGCCACAGGGTTGATCAAGATGAACCAGCCTGTGCCAATCATCAGCGGCGATGCGGACAGACCCAACAAGCCAATCGCCTCGACACCGCCGCTGCGCTTGCCGGCGATCCATCCCGCCATCGGCAGGGCAAAGATGCCCAAAACCAAAACGCTGATCACAGCCACAAAAAGCGATGCTCCGGCAGCCTGCCACACCGACATCGGCACCTGGGCAAGGCCAATAATACCGCGCGACACAACCGCTCCAAGCGGCAGCAGCAAGAACAACGCAGAAACGGTAATGATACCAAAATCCAAAATCCGCTGACTGCGTTGTGTCGCATCCCACCGCTGCGCAGGCCGGTCAACGCCGCCCCCGATACTGACCTGCGGGATCAACCAAAGTGCGACAATCGCTGCACCGCCTGCCAACACCAGTTGCAGGGTGGCCAATGTCGCGGCGCGGCCCAGATCAAAGTCAAACTTAAACGCCTGATAAATCGCCAGCTCCACTGTCGTGGCGCGCGGCCCGCCGCCCAGCGTCAGGGCAACCGCAAAACTGGTCAGGCAAATCACAAAGATCAGCGCGGCAACGCCCGGCACAATCTGCTTGAGCAGCGGCCATTCCAGCGTGCGGAACACCGACAGGGGTGTGAGTCGCAATTGCGCTGCCAACCTGAACCGCTCGGACGGAATGGTCTGCCAGCCTTGCAGCAACAAACGTGTGGCCAGCGGCAGGTTAAAAAACACATGAGCAAGCACGACACCGTGCAAACCATAGATCGACACGCCCTGTAAGCCGACCATTTCCAGACCCGTGTTCAACCACCCGCTTCTGCCAAAAACCGTCACGAGACCAAGCACTGCGACAATCACAGGCAAGATAAACGGCGCACCCAAAAGCGTGACCAGAACACCGCGACCAAAGAACCTGCGCCGTGCCAATGCGCGGGCAAGCGGAATGGCCAGCAACACCGAAAGTGCCGCTGACAACACTGATTGCAGAACCGTAAATCTGATTGCGGCAATGTCGCCGTTACCAAGCCCGGCACCCGGTTCAATTCGCGTCGCTATCCCCACAAACGCCAGCAATACCGCCGCCACCACAAGGGCAGCGGCGGTCATGCCAAGCTTTGCCGTTACTGCGTCAGCGCGCTGCGCCATGCTTCGATCGCTTGGTCTTGCAGGGCGGCGGCTTCAGTTTCGTTGTAGAACAAAACCTTTTCGGGCAACGGCAATTCAGACCACCCCGCTGGCCATTTGTCCTGTGGCAATGCGGACGGCAATGACCAGTTGGCAGTCGGGATAATAGTCTGGAATTCTTCCGACATCACAAACGCCATAAATTGATCCGCCAATTCGGGCTGATCGGTCTGGGCAACCTTGGCGACCGTTTCGACCATGAAGTAATGCCCCTCGGGGAACAATGCTGCCTTTTTGGTAAAGTCTTCCTCGGCAAACATGTGATATGCGGGCGATGTCGTATAGCTCAGCACCATATCGGCCTCGCCATCGGTGAACATGCCATAGCTTGACGACCAGTCCTTGGTTACGGTCAGTATCTTTGGCGCAAGCTTGGCCCAAACCGCCTCTGCCTCGTCACCATACACCGCCTGAACCCACAGAACCAGCGCAAGGCCGGAAATCGACGTGCGCGGGTCCTGGATGACGATTTTGACGTCATCAGGCATCGCCAGCAGTTCTTCAAAGCTGGCGGGCGGGTTCGCCATCAATGTCTCGTTATAGATGAATGCCGTATGCCCATAATTGAACGGCAAAAACGTATCGTCCGTCCATTCAATCGGCAGTGTCAGCGTGCTGTTGTCCTGCCCATGTGGCGCAAACAGACCTGTTGCGCGCGCCTTGGCGGTGACATCGGAGGTCAAACCGATGACCACATCCGCCTTTGTCCGCCCCCCTTCAAGCAGCAACCGAGGCAACAGGTCGCCGGTCGAAAACTCCAGATCACACGCGCAGATTTTTTCAAACTCCGCCTCGATCACAGGGCCGGGGCCCCATTCGGACGTAAAATAATCGCCCGCATATACTGTGAGAACGGGTGTTTCAGCGTAAGCCGCTGAGGCCCCCATAATGGCCGTCGCAAGTGTCAGATACTTCATGGCATCCTCCTTTTGCGGCGAAAGGAAAAAGGTGGATGCGTGTATCCCGACCTTCCCTCCGCCGGTGTTAACCGGTTCAGGTTCTACGGGTCCGTGGATCATCCACATCTCAGCCTATGGCCCCCCGAGGTATGCACACAGGTAAGATGCCCCGCCAAGGGATGCAAGGCAAATTCCCTTGAGGCATGCAGCATCGCCCGCTAAGGATCAGGTCAACAGGAGTGCACCCCATGTCGATCAACAGCTTTGGCCATCTTTTCCGCGTGACCACTTGGGGCGAAAGCCATGGACCAGCTATCGGTGCGACGGTTGATGGCTGCCCTCCCGGCGTGGTGGTGGATGCACAGATGATCCAGCATTGGCTCGACAAACGTAAACCGGGGCAGAACAAGTACACCACGCAGCGCCGCGAGGCCGACGAGGTGCGGATTTTGTCCGGCGTGTTCGAGGGTGTCACCACAGGCACGCCCATCCAGCTGATGATTGAAAACACCGATCAGCGGTCAAAAGACTATGGCGATATCAAAGAGAAATTTCGCCCCGGTCATGCGGATATCACTTATTTCCAGAAATACGGCATCCGTGATTATCGCGGCGGCGGGCGGTCCAGCGCGCGGGAAACCGCATCCCGTGTGGCGGCAGGCGGATTGGCGCGTGAGGCAATCAAGGCGATAGCCCCCAATGTGCAGATCACCGGATACATGGTGCAGATGGGGCCGCACAAAATCGACCGCGACGCCTTTGACTGGGACCAGATTGAACAGAACCCGTTTTGGGTGCCGGATGCAAAAGCAGCAACCGACTGGGCGACGTATCTGGATGGATTGCGCAAAGCAGGCTCCTCCGTTGGTGCTATTATCGAGGTTGTCGCGCGGGGTGTTCCCGCTGGCCTCGGTGCGCCGGTTTATGGCAAGTTAGACACCGATCTGGCCGCCGCAATGATGTCGATCAATGCCGTAAAAGGTGTCGAAATCGGCGAGGGCATGTCAGCCGCAATGCTGACCGGAGAGCTGAACGCCGATGAGATCAGCATGGGGCGTGACGGTCCGATCTATTCGTCGAACCATGCGGGCGGCATCCTTGGCGGGATCAGCACGGGCCAAGATATTGTGGTGCGCTTTGCGGTCAAACCCACCTCAAGTATCCTGACCACTCGCAAGACCATAACCAAGTCGGGCGAGGATACCGAGATCATCACCAAAGGTCGTCATGACCCCTGCGTCGGTATCCGTGCCGTGCCAGTGGGCGAGGCGATGATGGCTTGTGTGATACTGGACCATATGCTGCTGCACCGCGGCCAGATTGGCGAAAACCGCGGGCACATCGGCTGAATGAACCCTAACCCGCTGCATCCTGAACTTCGACCCGGCGCGGCGCGCTGACCGATCATGCCTGCTGTCCTGACCCAGAACCTTCCCGGCCGTGCCATCGCCCTGAAACTTGGTGCGGTATTCTTGTTCATGGTGATGGCGGCACTGATCAAAGCCGCCTCGGATGACGTGCCGCCGGGTCAGGCGGTATTCTTTCGCTCGCTCTTTGCCATCCCGGTGATTGGTCTGTGGCTCTGGCAACAGGGTCATTTGCACGACGGTCTTCATGTCAACAACCTGCTTGGCCATGTCTGGCGCGGGCTGTTTGGCACAACGGCGATGGGCCTGACCTTTGCCGGATTGGCGCTGCTGCCGCTACCGGAAGTGACAGCGATTGGCTATGCCACCCCTATGTTCACCGTTTTGTTTGCAGCACTGTTCTTAGGCGAACAGGTGCGCCTGTTCCGCCTCTCGGCAGTCGCCTTGGGCCTGTTTGGCGTGATGATCGTGCTTGCCCCCCGTCTGACCATAGGCACCGCATTGGAACAAACCGCAATGATCGGGGCGATATTGGTGCTGATCGCTTCTATCCTGCGCGCTTTGGTACAAATCCATTTGCGGCGTCTGGTGCAAACCGACAGCACCTCGGCCATCGTGTTTTACTTTTCGCTGACGGCAACTTGCATTTCCTTATGGACCTTACCGCTGGGCTGGCTTTTCCCGACGCCATCACTGGCATGGACATGGCCGGGCGTGAACATTCTGGCGCTGATCATCTGCGCCGGCCTGATCGGCGGTATTGCACAAATCATGATCACCTCGTCCTACCGTTTTGGCACCGCTTCCATGCTGGCACCGTTCGACTATTCCTCGATGATCTTTGCCAGCATCATCGGTTGGATGGTGTTCAGCGAGATGCCCACAGCAGCCATTCTGATCGGTGCCGCACTGGTCATTGCTGGCGGCATATTGATCATCTGGCGCGAACGCCAATTGGGGCTGGAACGCGCATCCGCGCGATCCGTGTCCGATCCGAAAGCCTAAGGGTTTACGCCACCGGACAACTGCTTATGGTGCCGACGAGCACCAGAGGAGCCTCGCCATGTCAGACGCAGACCAGACCCAGCACAAAGAAAAAATGCAGCAACGCCAGACCGAACAGCGCGCCAAGGTGTCCGAGCTTCAAGATCCCGAAAAAGGTCTGGTTCTGGTCCATACCGGTGCGGGCAAAGGCAAATCATCCAGCGCATTTGGTGTAGTGGTCCGTGCCTTGGGCTGGAAGCAAAAGGTGGGTGTGGTCCAGTTCATCAAAGGTAAATGGAAAACCGGCGAGCGGATATTTTTTGATCGTTTGGGCGAGGTCACGTGGCACACCATGGGCGAAGGTTTCACATGGGACACCCAAGACAAAGAGCGCGATATCGCCGCCGCCCAAGCCGCATTCGCACGCGCCCGCGAGATGATGGAAAGCGGCGACTATGATCTGGTCGTGCTGGACGAGATCAACATCGCAATGCGTTATGAATATATATCGGTCGAGGATGTTCTGGCGGGGTTAGAGGCGCGCGATAAACGCACGGGCGTGATCCTGACGGGTCGTGATGCGAAACCCGAATTGTGCGAATACGCCGATCTGGTGACCGAAATGACCGAGGTAAAGCATCCGTTCAAAGCGGGGATCAAGGCGCAAAAGGGTGTGGATTATTGAGGGGAATGGGGCGGATAAACCCGCCCCAATCGCTTATTCCCGCACCAACTTCTCATAGCTCGCCGCGATATCCCGCGTCAGCGCGCCGACTTGAAACGTAAAATCCCCGATCTGCCCAACAGGCGTCACTTCCGCCGCCGTGCCGGTCAGCCAGCATTGCTCGAACCCTTCCAGCTCTTCGGGCATGATATGCCGCTCGTGGACCTTGATGCCCTTCTTCTTGAGCATCCCCACAACCGTTTGCCGTGTGATTCCGTTCAGAAAACAATCGGGGTCGGGCGTGTGAACCTCACCATCTTTGACAAAGAACACATTCGCACCCGTCGCCTCGGCCACATAGCCGCGATAGTCGAACATCATCGCGTCCGAACATCCCTTGGCCTCGGCCGCGTGTTTGGACATCGTACAGATCATATACAGACCAGCGGCCTTGGCGTGGGATGGAATTGTCTCGGGTGACGGGCGTTTCCACTTGGAAATATCCAGCTTGGCACCGCGCGTTTTGGCATCGCCGTAGTACGCACCCCATTCCCAAGCGGCAATCGCCAGCCGCACGGGATTGCGCGCGGATGCGACACCCATATCCTCGCCCACACCACGCCATGCAATTGCGCGCACATAGGCGTCTTGCAGCCCCGATGCCGCAAGAACCTCGACCTTGGCGGCCTCGATTTCATCCACGGTATACGGAACTTCGAAATCGATCATCTGCGCGGATCGTTTCAGGCGCTCGGAATGCTGGCGGCTTTTGAAAATCTTGCCGTTATAGGCGCGTTCGCCTTCGAAAACGGACGACGCGTAATGCATAGCATGGGTCAGAATGTGGACATTGGCCTCGCGCCAAGGCACCATTTTACCGTCCATCCAGATGTGTCCATCCCGATCATTATATGCGCCTGCCATGATAAATTCCTCTTTTCCCGATAACAATATTTATGATTATTGCGCAAATTATGTCCGAAACGGGCGTAATGTTGCGCAAAAGCTGGAACTTGCTATCCATTGAGGGTTGGAATGTCAATAACGCTGACATAAAGTCGGTCAATCGGGAACAAACAGGGCGCATCATGGCAGACGGACGGATATCCTCCCCTCACAGCGGTGAAAACCTGTTGTTTCTGACCGACGAACAATTGCGTCAGGGCATTGAGGCAATGTTTTTTGCCTATCGCGGATTCACTGCCGATCCTGACCGCATTCTGGATGATTTGGCCTACGGTCGCGCGCATCATAGGGCAGTGCATTTCATCAACCGTGCACCCGGCACCACCGTGAACAATCTGCTGAATATTCTTGGCGTTACCAAACAGTCACTCAACCGTGTGTTGCGCACCCTGATCGCGGATGGTCTTGTCATCAGCAAGGTGGGGCGAAATGATAAACGTGAACGTCACCTGTTTTTAACAGAAAACGGGCGGGCGCTTGAACAGAAATTATCCGATGCGCAAAGGGCGCGCATGCGTGCCGCCTTTCGCGATGCCGGACCGGATTCAGTTGCCGGTTTCAGGCAGGTATTGGAAGCAATGATGGACCCTGAAATGCGAAAAAGCTATACGCGGCTCAAGGAGACCGGCACATGAGTATGATGGACGCGCACCTGTTGATCGTCGATGACGACGAACGCATCCGCACCTTGTTGCAGAAGTTCCTGATGCGGCACGGGTTTCTGGTGACGGCAGCGCGCGATGCGGGCCACGCCCGCCGTATCCTGACGGGCCTCGATTTTGATCTGATTGTACTGGACGTGATGATGCCCGGTGAGGACGGTCTGTCCCTGACGCGGTCCTTGCGCGAAACCATGCAGACACCGATCCTGCTGTTGACTGCCAAAGGCGAGACAGACAACCGGATCGAAGGACTTGAGGCGGGGGCGGATGATTACCTGCCCAAACCGTTCGAACCCAAGGAGCTGTTGCTGCGCATCAACGCGATTTTGCGACGCATGCCCGATACCAAAGCCGAAGATGCAGCGCCCAAAGTGATGTCGCTGGGTGCAATCCGGTACGATCTGGAACGTGGCGAGATGTGGCAGGGCGAGGACCTTGTGCGTCTGACCGCCACCGAAATTCAGCTGATGAGGATATTTTCCGCCCAACCTGGTTCCCCATTGAGCCGCTCGAAACTCGTCGAGGAGCTGGGTCGCGACCGCGGGCAGGCGCAGGAACGTGCTGTGGATGTCCAGATCACGCGACTGCGGCGCAAGATCGAGGACAATCCGAAACAACCGCGTTATCTGCAAACGGTGCGCGGTGCCGGTTATATGCTGGCCCCTGATTGAGGTTATCTGCGCTACGTCATATGATGGGCAAAACCTGATTTGAGAGGCTGCAATGACCGATACCCCCGTTGAAGAAATGAACTTTGAGACAGCAATGGCAGAGCTTGAAAAGGTGCTGGGCAAGCTGGAACGGGGCGATGTGGCGCTGGATGAAAGCATAGCGCTTTATGAACGTGGTGCGCAGCTGAAGGCACGGTGCGAGACCAAGCTGAAAGAAGCCGAGGAAAAAGTTGCCGCGATTACATTGGACGGCGATGGCAACCCAACCGGAGCAACGCCAGTCGAAGGCCTGTAACACCCTTATGTTTGCCACCCGTCTGGATGCAGCCGCAAATGCGGTCGCTGCACAATTTGAAATCACGCTGAACGGATTGCACGATCTGCCTGTTGTGCGCGCCATGGCGCATGCCACGCATGGCGGCAAATGCCTGCGCGGTTTCTTTGTGCTGGAGACCGCGCGGTTACACGGCGTTTCCAGTGACCATGCCATCCTGCCCGCAACCGCGATCGAGGCGATGCATGCCTATTCGCTGGTGCATGATGATCTGCCCTGCATGGATGATGATGATCTGCGTCGGGGCGAGCCGACTGTTCACATCAAATGGGACGAGGCGACTGCCGTTTTGACAGGTGACGCTTTGCAGGCGCTCGCGTTTGAGCTGGTAACAGACCGCCGAGTGGGCAGGGCAAGCGTCAGGGCTGAACTGGCACTGACCCTCGCCAAAGCTGCTGGCGCGCGCGGTATGGTCTTGGGTCAAGCGCTTGATATCGCTGCCGAGACAACAGCGACACCTTTGACATTGACCCAGATCACTGCATTGCAACAAGGCAAAACAGGTGCGCTGATTACATGGTCCGCTATGGCGGGCGCACGGATGGCGGGCGCAGACACTGCACCGCTTGCCCGATATGCCGCTGACATCGGCCTCGCCTTTCAAATCGCAGACGATATTTTGGATGTCACGGGCGATGCAGCCACAGTTGGCAAAGCCACTGGAAAAGACGCACATGCGGGCAAGGCTACCTTTGTATCCCACCTTGGCCTTGATGGGGCCAAACGCCGCGCCCAAGAGCTGGTGCAATCGGCGTGTGATGCGTTATCAGTCTATGGGGACGATTCAGATACGCTGCGACAGGCAGCCGCCTTTGTGATCGCCCGCCGGAATTAAGAGGCCACAATGACCGAAACACCCAATACGCCGCTTCTGGATAAGGTAAACCGCCCTGCGGATCTCAAGGGTATGTCGGACGCGCAACTGAAACAACTTGCACGCGAAGTGCGGGCGGAGACGATTTCGGCCGTTTCGGTGACAGGCGGACATCTGGGTGCCGGTCTTGGCGTTGTGGAATTGACTGTCGCACTGCACGCTGTTTTCGACACACCGCGCGATAAAATCATCTGGGATGTGGGCCACCAGTGCTACCCTCATAAAATCCTGACCGAACGCCGCGACCGGATACGTACCTTGCGGATGAAAGACGGCTTGAGCGGCTTTACCAAACGCTCGGAAAGTCCCTATGACCCGTTTGGTGCCGCGCATAGTTCTACCTCGATCTCTGCCGCGCTCGGCTTTGCCGTCGCGCGCGATCTGGGTGGTGTGGTGCCAGAGGGTCTGGGCGACGCGATTGCCGTGATCGGTGACGGGGCGATGTCGGCGGGCATGGCCTATGAGGCCCTGAACAACGCGGGTCATCTGAAAAAACGTTTGATTGTCATCCTGAACGACAATGAGATGTCGATTGCCCCGCCCGTCGGCGCAATGTCGAGTTACCTCAGCCGCCTCTATGCCGAAGCACCGTTTCAGGATTTCAAAGCTGCTGCCAAAGGGGCAGTCAGCTTGCTGCCCGAGCCCTTCCGCGAAGGCGCGCGTCGGGCCAAGGATATGCTCAAAGGCATGGCTGTCGGCGGCACATTGTTCGAGCAACTTGGGTTTTCCTACCTTGGTCCGATTGACGGGCACGACATGGACCAATTGCTGCCCGTCCTGCGCACGGTAAAACAACGCGCAACCGGACCGATCCTGATTCACGTGCTGACCAAAAAAGGCAAAGGGTACGGACCCGCCGAAAATGCCCGCGACAAGGGTCATGCCACTGCCAAATTCAATATGGTGACCGGCGAACAGAAAAAAACGCCCTCGAACGCTCCCAGCTACACCTCGGTCTTTGCGCAAAGCCTGCTGGAAGAGGCGACACATGACGATAAAATCTGTGCCGTCACCGCCGCAATGCCCGATGGCACCGGCCTGAACCTGTTTGCCGAACGTTATCCCAGCCGGTGCTTTGACGTGGGTATTGCCGAACAACACGGCGTTACCTTTTCCGCCGCCTTGGCCGCAGGCGGGATGAAACCGTTTTGCACGATGTATTCGACCTTTCTGCAACGCGGTTATGATCAGGTGGTGCATGACGTGGCCATCCAACGCCTGCCCGTGCGTTTCGCCATTGACCGCGCCGGATTGGTCGGGGCCGATGGCGCCACCCATGCGGGCGCATTCGATGTGGCCTACCTCGCCAATCTGCCGGGATTTGTGGTGATGGCCGCCGCAGACGAGGCAGAGTTGAAACACATGGTTGCCACCGCTGCCGCGTATAATGAGGGCCCGATTGCATTCCGTTTTCCGCGTGGCGAAGGCAATGGCGTCAACATGCCCGAACGCGGTGTCCCGCTTGAAATCGGCAAAGGCCGAATCATTGCGCAAGGCACAAAGGTAGCACTGCTGTCGTTTGGCACACGGCTTGCCGAGGTCGAAAAAGCAGCCGAAGCACTTGCGGCAAAAGGCATCACACCGACAATCGCCGATGCCCGTTTTGCCAAACCGCTGGACCGCGGGATGATCCTGTCGCTTGCGGCTGATCATGAGGTGTTGATCACCATCGAAGAGGGTGCAGTCGGCGGATTTGGCAGTCACGTGGCACAACTGCTTGCCGATGAAGGCGTGTTTGATCGCGGGCTGAAATACCGCTCCATGGTGTTGCCGGACATCTTTATTGATCAGGCGAATCCTGCGGACATGTATGCCGTCGCTGGCATGAACGCGGAACACATCGAGGCAAAAGTGCTGCACGTCTTGGGTGTGGCACGTATCGGGGCACAGCGGGCCTGAACTTATAGCCAGAAATACAGCGCACTGCCCGCGGTCATGCCCACCATTGCATACCCTAAAATCACATAGAAACCGTCACGGGTGAATAACCCAAAGGCAAAAAGGCCAACCGTAACGGCCCCAATTGTGGTGACAAACGGAAATACCTCAAGCAGCGGCCAGCCCATCGGGATCACCACGCACACCAATAACGTGATCCACCTTATCGGCCCCGCTGTCAAAAAGCGAAACCGCTCGTGCGCATGCCGATCAAGAAATGCGCATGGCTTGCGCACCCAGACCACTGCTTTTTTCAAACGGCGTGATGCGATTTTCCGGCGCAATAAAAACCCGGGCAGCCATGGTTTATGACGCCCTATCAGCACCTGTACCAACAGAATAATGATGATCATCGCGCCAATCGTCGGCGCGCCGGGTATCCCTGACAAAGGTGTCACAAGGACAAGTGCGACCAAAAGGACAAAGGGCATGATCGCGCGGGCGCCAAATTCATGCAGTATATCACCGACTGAAACAACATCGCCGGACGCGGCATGATCAAGGCCATCCAGCAGATGCGTCAAAGTGCGTTCTTTCGGAGTCTGGATATCGCTCATTGGTAAACGTTCAGGTTCATTTGGCACCAAGTCATCCAATGCCCGATCTGGTCGGACCATAGCTCTATTTTCGCCGCAACCTCAGCGATCCTGTTTTTTCAGCAATACATCAAGACGTTGCTCGATGGCGAGCAATCTATCGGTTACACTCCCGCGGTACGCATCCGTTTCCGCGTTATTTTCCGCGTGATGCGCATCCTGCATGGAATTCACAATCAGACCCACCAGCAGGTTCACAACCGCAAATGTCGTGACCATGATGAAGGGGATAAAGAACATCCACGCCAGTGGATACACCTCCATCACCGGACGCACGATGCCCATTGACCAACTCTCAAGCGTCATGATCTGGAACAGCGAATATCCGCTGCGCCCCAGCGTGCCGAACCATTCGGGAAAACTGAACCCGAACAGTTTTGTCGCAATCACGGCGCCGATGTAAAAGATCAGTGCCATCAGGGCAAACACCGATGCCATACCTGGCAATGCGCTGATCAATCCTTCGACAACACGGCGCAAGCGGGGCGTCGTCGAGACCAACCGCAAGACCCGCAGAATACGCAGGGCACGCAATGCGGTGAACCCTTGGGTGACAGGTATCAACGAAATGCCGACAATGACGAAATCGAAGATGTTCCAGCCATCGCGGAAAAATCTAAGCCGGTACACGATCAGCTTGAGCGCAATCTCGGTCACAAAGATTGCAAGGCAGATACTGTCGAGCAGCAGGATCATCGGGCCGAAACCGTCCATCACCGTCTTGGACGTCTCGAGCCCAAGCAGGATCGCATTAAAGATGATGACAACCATAATGAAATTAACAAATCGCGGTGATTCAAGTATGGTTCTAAGTCTATCCTGCATCACCCGGCCCTTGCTTTTCATTTAGCGCTATATGGTGTTCAGTTGATGATGCCACAAGGCCGGAATAGTCAGAACTCGTCGTCAGCCTCCAACAGCATCGCGGCCAGACCGGTTTTGTAATCGGGATACTTTGGCCGCCACCCCAAGTCGTTTTTGGCACGATCGTTGCGCACCTTTTTACTTTCGGCGTAAAAACTGCGGGCCATTGGCGTCATCTCGGCAGTCTCGAAATCGACAGCTTCGGGCAAGGGTAAGCCCAGCAACTCTGCCGCATGGCCGATCACATCCTGTGGTGGTGCCGGATCATCGTCACAAAGATTATAGATCGCGCCCGGCTGAGGTTTGCCAATAGAAAGGTCAAGCGCCTGCGCAATATCGTCTACATGAATACGCGAAAATACTTGTCCTTTTTTGATGATCCGTCGTGCCGTACCATTGCGGACCTTGGCAAAGGGGCCGCGACCCGGTCCATAAATCCCTGCCAGTCGAAAAATATGCAGCGACAAATGCGGGATTGATTGCCATGCGGCCTCGGCTTTGACGCGGGCATGACCCCGCTTGGTCGATGGTGCAAGCAGCGTGTCTTCATCCACCCAATCGCCCTGATGATCGCCGTAAACGCCCGTTGTCGAAAGATAGCCTACCCAGCGCATGTTTGCAGCAGCCTGTGTTATCTGTTGTCGCAACGCATTCAAGACCGGATCGCCGCTCCCGTCCGGTCCGGCAGAAATCAACAGGTGGGGAATCTCTGCGACCAGTTGCGAAACATCTGAGCCCGGCCACAGCACAGGTTCAACACCGGTCGATGCGATCTCATCCAACTTGTCCGCGCTGCGCGTTGTTCCGATGATCCGCCAGCCTTGCGGGATCAGCACTTTCGCCAACGCCCGCGCACTGAAACCATGTCCAAAAGAAAGGAGTGTTTTATCCATGGTCCATGACATGGCCCGAGATCACTTGTTCATCAAGGTGAAAAACCCCAAGCCGGTTTTCACGACAGTGCGCTAGCCAGGGTCAATAATTGGGCGTCCGCCGAAATTAAAGAGGCTGATCTGTCAGGCAACTGCTGTCGGCGCGAAATCAGCACCTCTCGAACCTTAACCGCAAGGCGCAATTTGCTAGCGTATGCTTTGACGAGGAGTAAAGCGCTGTTGTTGGCGCAAACTATTGATTGCCTTTGAAAGTATCGGTCCAGTCCTTTGTCGGCCAAACACAAGCGCTGTTGTTTGGAACACGAGGTTGATGTCGAACGAGAGCGATTGATTGCGTTGATAAATTAGGTCCAGCATCGCTTTTCGCGGGACGCAAGCGCGGCAGTAGATATCATCGGTCTCATCCGCTGATCGGCTTTTTCCCAACATGCGCTCTTCAAATTGATGCAGTTTTATCGTCGCCAACCCCGTCACTCCGGGACGTGACTTGAGAACGGCACTGTAGACATCTGGAAAGCGTTCGACATATTCGCGCAGCGGCGGGCGGGGGCCCACAAAGCTCATATCCCCCCGCAAGATATTCCAAAGTTGGGGTAGTTCATCCAACCGCGTCCTGCGCAGCCATTTGCCGGTTCGGGTCACACGGCATGCTTTATCACCACCCGACACACCCTGATCATGGTCAGCGATTGTCATCGAGCGCAGTTTCCACAACCTGAATGCCTGATCGGGGGTTTTCATCCGGTCCGCCACATAGAATAATGGTCGCCCCTCGCGCAGCAACAGATATACGACCAATCCGATCAGGATCGGACCAAGCACCAGCACCAGCAAGCTGGCAAAAACAATGTCAAAGCCACGCTTACGCCAGTTCATGATGATGTCCGGTTTGATACCCCGCGCCGGTCTGCTTGAAGCGGCTCCACTCTGCTACCAATCCTTCGGCGGTACTGCTTTGGGCGGCACCGCTAAGGTGACGTTCAAGCCGAACCGTCGAAAGCTCCACGTTGTCTATCACATCACCCTGTGCAGAACGCGGTGACCATGCCAAATCGGCTGCATCCAGAAGTCCACCCATTTCGACCGATCCGGGCGAGGCAATATTGATGATGTCAGGCAGGTCAAGCACCTGCGTCAGACCGTGTATCACGCGCGTCAGAGTCTCTGGTCCGATATAGCTGCGACAGGGGGTGCGGCCATCCGGCAAACGGTCAATCTGCATGCCGCCTTGCCACGACCCCAAGATCGCATCGGCACCGGCGACATTGCCGATCCGCAAAACAGTGGTGGGTTGGCCCAGCTTTGCAGCAGCCTTGAGAGCGACACGTTCCATATCCAGCTTTGACTGCCCGTAGCGAGAGACTGGCGCACAGGCGGCATCCTCATGCTGTATGCCCCGCGCACGACCGTAAACGGCGGCCGAAGATAACAGAAAAACGCGGCTCGCCTTTGCAACATATGCGGCATGGACGGCGGCCAGTGCCAAATCCGTGTTGAGCGAAAACGCGTCGCCGCTTAGTTTCGCGTTGCGCGGGGTCACACCGGACAAACACACAACGGTGCGCGCGCCCCTTACCGCGCGACGTGCCGCAACCACATCATGACACTGATCATAGGTTACAAAACCCGCCCGCCTGTACCTGCTCTGGCAGATCAGTTCATCCGGTTCCGGCCACAACTTGCGCAGCATACTACCCAACTGTCCTGATGCACCAAGCAGCATGACTTTGTCATTTCCGTTAATCGTACTCAAAATCATCGAATATGCACCTTCATCTGGACATACTTGCACAACCAAAAACAACTTAAGATAGTTAATGATTGTTATTACTTGCGTTCTCCGCGTATTTAGAACCGTAAACTTTTAAGCCGGAGTTAATAATGACGAGGGATTGCGCAGATTTCCGCACCTCAATGCGTCGTATTGTATGGATTATTCTCGCAATCGGATTGACCGCTTGTGGCACGCTGCCCCGTGGTGCCGCGGTAGAGCGCGAAATCCTGCTCAATGCCGATCAACCCTCGGCAGATATCGCCGTCTATCCCGTCACCCGTGCGTTCCTGCCCAGCATCGCGTCATGGCCCAGCAACGGATCGCGCAACTATAGCTGGATCGGGCAAAGCCATGGCTCGAACGCCCAAGTGATCCGACCGGGCGACAGCCTTGATGTGCTCGTATGGGACAGCGGTGAAAACTCGCTGCTGACCGGCCCTGAACAGCGGGTTGCAAACCTTCCGTCCTTGCGGGTTTCTGAAACCGGCACCATTTTTGTACCCTACGTGGGCAAGATCAAAGTATCGGACCGCACACCCGACAGTGCGCGCGCATTGATCCAGCGCCAGCTTGAGGCCATCGTACCCTCGGCCCAAGTGCAACTCACCATGGTGGAAGGACGTTCAAATTCGATTGACCTTGTGGGCGGCGTGAACGCTCCGGGCAATATCGTGATGCCGGACCAGAACTTCTCGGTTCTGGCGGCACTCTCGGCAGGGGGTGGCGTAAATGCGGCGCTGAAAAACCCCCAGCTAAAACTGGTGCGCGGTCACAATATCTATGCCACATCGGTTAGCCGTCTGTTTGACAACCCCAAACTCGACACGCGGCTGCAAGGTGGAGACAAGATCATCGTCGAGGACGACCGACGCTATTTCCTGTCGCTGGGTGCCGCCGGTCAAGAGGCGCAATTTGATTTCAACCGCGATGACGTCTCGGCGCTGGATGCTTTGGCAATCATCGGTGGTGTGAATGACAACCGCGCCGATCCCCAGGGGATTCTGATCTTGCGAGAATACCAGCAATCTGCGGTCGATGCGGGCGGGCCGGGCAAAACCCGCGTGGTTTTCACGCTTGACCTGACCTCATCGGACGGCCTGTTTTCGGCACGCAATTTTCATCTGCAATCGGGTGATCTGGTGCTCGCAACAGAAAGCCAGATCACCAACACACGTACTGTTCTGGGCTTGATAGGCTCTGCTTTCGGTTTGGTCACCTCGGCAAATAATCTTTCAAACTAGGGAAACCTGATTTGTTTCTCCACTGGCACCAATGCGTTGATCTGGGCAATATGCTCCGGCAGGCATTTAGTCAGAAAATCATATGCCTCGACAACATGTTTCCGTGCCGCGACACCGATATGATTAAAATCATCAGGCCGTGACAGCACGTCAACCACACGCGCACTCAGCGCAGCGGGATCAAAGAAATCAACCAGCAACCCCGTCTTGCCATCTGTAATCGCCTCTCGCACCGGTGCCACATCAGAGGCAACAACCGTGGCCCCCATCGACATGGATTCGAGCAGTGACCAAGACAGCACAAACGGCATCGTCATATAGATGTGACAGCGGCTAATCTGGATAATTTTCTGATAATCGCCATAAGGCACCTGCCCCAGAAAATGCACGCGTTCCCAATCAACGCCCTTGCTGACCTCTGCCTCCATCTCGGCGCGCAGACCGCCTGGAAATTTGCTTTTGCCGCCATAAGATGTGTCATTGCCCCCCACAATCAGCACACGCGCATTTGGCCGCGCGTTCAAAATACCTGGCAATGCCCGCATGAACACATGAAACCCGCGCGCTTTTTCAAGGTTACGTGCGACATAGGTGACAACCTCATCCTTGCGCGTCAGCGGCTCTTTCAGACGCCCCAGACCCAGTGACGCATCCGGATCAGGCAGCAATTTGTCCGTTCTTATTCCGTCATGGCAGACATACATCCGGTCATGAAAACTGGCGGGAAACTGGTCGCGCTGCCAGCCCGTCGGGCAATGCCCCTGATCGACCGTTTCAATATTGGCCAGCGGCACCGCATTACGCGCGTGCATAAGATAGGGCGCATGTTCCGATACCGGATCAGCAGGATCAAACCCGACCATCCCGCCGGAAATATTATAGTAATACTCGAAAAATCCGATGATAGGCACATCCTGCCATATCTGTTTGAAAAACGTCAATTCGCCCCAGCCAACATGCCCGACCACAATATCGGGCTTGAACCCTTCTTTGGTCTCAAGCTCTTTTGCCGCTGTGGCACAGCCAAACCCCGCACCAGTCGACTCTTCCCAAACACGCGACAATCCGTAGCTATTTTTGGCCGGAATATGATGCGCCCTGTAAATGCGGGTCTGCACACCCGGAATCTCGGGTGCATTTTTTCGCTGCGTCAGAAAATAAATCCTGTGCCCACCACGGGCAGCAAGCCATTGTACCAATTCACGGTACTGCCCCGGCATGTTCTGGTGCACAAATAGGATATTCATCAACTTTGCCTGCCCTGAAGGTGATCGCCGCCACCTAATCAAAGCAGCAAATAATTAGCAACGCCTCACCGCTTGCGGGCCCTTAACCGCGCGCGCATCCGTTCCTTGCCCTCGGGCGTGCCGTCATGGAACGAGCCAAACAATTTATCCCAAGGCACATCAAGGTTGCCGTAATTAACCTCAAAATAGCGATGATGGATCTGATGGTGAAACATCCCCAGATGCACCCGCTTGGCATTGCGAAACCAAAGCCCCTCAAACCCGGTATGCGTGGTCACGGCCAGCAGCGCATAGAACATCAGGTGAAAGATCAGATGCACGGGATGCGTCGGCAATACAAGATGGATCATCACGGTCCCGAAATACATCACATGTTCAACCGGATGCATGGACAGGCCGGACCATGGGCCAATATCGGTATTGCGGTGATGCAAAGCGTGGAAGCGGTACAGAAAATTAGAATGCAACAGCCGGTGTATCCAATAGAAATAAAAGCTGTCCCAGACGGGGATGAAAAAGAAAAACGCGATGAACCAAATCGGTGTCTGGTTGAATGTTGTGAGCGGCGCGTAACCGTTGGCCAAGGCCCACCACAGCAAAATCTCGAAGCCCGACCAGATGGTAACGCCGGACGCCAGCGACCAGAACATGTTATCCTTGATCTGCGCATCAAAGCTGAACATCCGACCTTCCCGCGGAAACGGGCGGGGGTCATATTTCTTGTCCGTTCCTTGCAAGGCATAGGTGTAGAACCACAAATGCAACCCGCCCGCGACGGCCAGCAACAAGATAAAGTTGCGAATAAAGACAAGTGCGACCCACGAAAAGCCCAACGTCAGAGTCTGATCCAGACTTGGGCTGAACCACAGATAGCTGATTGTTGCCAAGCCAAGGATCGCCATGTTGATGGTCAGGAAAAACCAGCCGTCCGCATACCATTTGAGCGTTGCCAAAGGTTTAGGCGGCCATTGCCACAAGGGCGACACCGCAATCGGTAGATCGGGCGCATGGTTCCATTCTGTGCGTTCAGACATGACAGTCACCTCGCATAATCTGACCCTTCATCGTCCAGGATCGCCTTCAGCTCCGCCAGATGTCGCGTGTCCTGTTCTGCGTATTCCTCCAACTCGCGCGCTGTCTTTTCTGCGATATGATCCGGAATACAACGCAACGGCTGCCCTGTCTGCAGCGCCCTGATATAGGTCTCTGCTGCGCGCTCAAAATAATAGAGCCTGTTAAAGGTATCCGCGACCGTATCCCCGATCACCAACACGCCGTGACTGCCCATCACCATGACCTTTTGCTTGGGGTCAGTCAGCAGTTTGGCACAGCGCGCGCCTTCATCCTCGAACGCCAATCCGCCGTAATCCTCGTCAATCACCACGCGATTGTAAAATGTGCAACAATTCTGGTCGATGGGCGGCAGACGGCTGTCTTGCAGACACGCCAGAACTGTCGCATGGATCGAATGAACATGCATGACACATCGCGCATGTTTGCAGGCGCGGTGTACACCACCATGCAAGCCCCAAGCGGTTGGATCTGGCGCATTAGGGCCTGATAACGTGTCTGGATCATCCCCATCGATCAGCAACAGATCGCTGGCTTTGATCCGGCTGAAATGCGCTTGATTGGGGTTCATCAAGAACTGCGTCCCCCCGTCATTCACGGCAAGGGAAAAGTGGTTCGCCACCCCTTCATGCATGTTCAAACGCGCGGTCCAGCGAAATGCCGCCGCAAGATCGACGCGCTCCTGCCAGTGATCCATGTTGGGCTTCATCTGCGTTACACTCATTGCGTGATCCTCTCCAAATTCAAATCGGCCTGCTCGCCACCCAGGCATAGCCGTTTTCACACAAAACATAGGCCTCTCGCAGCCCATGTGGTTTGTCGGTCGGTGCTTGCAAGATTGTTCCACCAGCAGCTTCAGCCTTGGCACAAACCTGCTCTGGATCGCTTGCATAGAGCCTGATTTCAATCCCTGCGCCCCGCGGTGGATTTTCCGGCAACAGCCCAAGCAGCGGGTTGGAATGATAGGTGCCATCGCTGTGCAATTGGAACACCTGATCACCGTAAATCATGATCGCGAAATCTGCGCCCGCCCGATGCGCTTTCATCGCGAATACTGTCTCTAAAAACGCCACTTGCCGCTTCACATCCCGCACCAGCAAGTTCAGCCCCAGCCCTTTCAAGCTGGCCCCGAAATCCTCCGCCGTGACCGTTTCATAATCCATCTACATTCCCGTGCGTCGCAGCCGCTTGAACATCGCTCAACCCTGTGGCACCCTTGGACATGACGCAAGATAATTTTCCCTCATCCTTCCCGACATGGACCGATGTCGCCACCCAGCTTGTGAATGTAGCGGCTGGTCGCACCCCTGCTGACACCATCATCAAAGGGGGTATCTGGGTCAATGTACACACCCGCGAAACGCTGCCGGATCACGACATTGCAATAACGGCCGGACGCATCGCTTTTGTAGGGCCGGATGCCGGTTATTGCCGCGGCCCCGATACACAGATCATCGAGGCCGAGGGACGTTATATGATCCCCGGTCTGTGTGACGGTCATATGCACATTGAATCCGGTATGCTGACCCCTGCCGAATTTGCCCGCGCGGTGATCCCGCACGGCACCACGTCGATGTTCACCGATCCGCATGAGATTGCGAATGTCCTCGGCCTCAAGGGCGTTAAGATGATGCACGACGAGGCGCTGATGCAGCCCGTCAACATCTTTACCCAGATGCCATCCTGCGCGCCCTCGGCACCGGGGATGGAAACGACTGGTTTCGAGATCAGTGCCGAAGACGTGGCCGAAGCCATGCACTGGCCCGGTATCATCGGCCTTGGCGAGATGATGAACTTTCCGGGCGTCTCGCATGCCGACCCCAAAATGCTTGCCGAGATTGCCGCGACCCAGCGTGCCGGCAAAACCGTAGGCGGGCATTACGCCTCCCCTGACCTTGGACCAGGCTTTGCCGCATATGTCGCGGGTGGCCCAGCCGATGATCACGAGGGCACCTGCGAGGCGGACGCGATCATGCGGATGCGCCAAGGGATGCGGTCGATGATCCGGCTTGGCTCGGCGTGGTATGACGTTGAAACCCAGATCACCGCGATCACTGAAAAAGGGCTGGACCCGCGTAACATGATCCTGTGCACCGATGATTGCCATTCCGGCACGCTGGTCAATGATGGCCATATGAACCGTGTCGTGCGTCATGCGATCGCCTGTGGCTGTGACCCGCTGATCGCGCTGCAAATGGCGACGATCAATACGGCAACGCACTTTGGTCTAGAGCGCGACATCGGGTCGATCACACCCGGCAGGCGCGCAGATGTAATCCTGACCTCTGATCTAAAAACTCTTCCGATAGAGACTGTTATTGCCCGTGGTCAGATCGTCGCCCAAGACGGTGTTTGTCTTGTGGATTGCCCGCATTACGACTGGCCCGATACTGCGCGCCAGACCGTGAACATGGGCAAGACCCTGAGTGCTGCCGATTTTGAAATCCCCGCGCCCGAGGGTGCCAATGCCGTCACCGCAAATGTCATAGGCGTTGTCGAAAATCAGGCCCCGACAAAAGCGCTCCAGTTCGAGTTGCCCGTGACCGAGGGTCGCGTGCAAGCGACCGGCGAAGTCTGCCAGATCGCGCTGGTTGAACGTCACCGTGCTACCGGAAATGTGGTTAACGCCTTTGTCTCGGGTTTCGGCTATGACGGTGCGATGGCGATGGCATCGACCGTGGCCCACGACAGCCACCACATGATTGTGGTTGGCACCGATGCCGACCAGATGGCACTGGCCGCGAACCGCCTGCGCGAGGTTGGTGGCGGCATCACGATCTTCCGCGACGGCGTCGAGCTGGCGCTGGTGGAACTGCCGATCGCCGGTCTGATGTCTGACAGCCCAGCCACAGAAGTTGCCGCAAAGGCCGATCGGATGATGCAGGCCATGCGCGACTGCGGCTGCACCCTGAACAATGCCTATATGCAACATTCCCTGCTTGCCCTTGTTGTGATCCCCGAACTGCGGATTTCCGATCTGGGGCTTGTAGATGTACGGAAATTCGAATTTATTCCTTTATTAGAGCCTATAACATGACTAAAATACTCACTCCCGACACGTCAAAACCAGAACAGTTTGATGACGCAACTGCCGCCGTTGACCGCCTGACAGAGCTTTACATCGAGGCGACAACATTCCTGCGTGAACAATTTTCCGCTGCGATGCAAAGCACGCCCGCAGATGTCCGTATCCGCGCCTATTACCCCGAGATCAAATTCCGCACCTCGACCTATGCCCGTGTCGACAGCCGTTTGTCGTTCGGCCATGTGTCGTCGCCCGGCACATTTGCCGCGACCATCACGCGCCCTGACCTGTTCCGGCATTATCTGATCCAGCAGATCGGCCTGCTGATCGAAAACCATGGCCAACCCGTGAGCGTCGGGCCGTCCGACACGCCGATCCCTGTGCATTTCGCCGTAACGGGCGATAATGCGATCAACATCCCTCAAGATGGCGCTGCCGATTTCACCCTGCGGGATATTTTCGATGTGCCTGACCTGAGCACAACAAATGACGACATCGTAAATGGCACCTATACCCCCGTCGATGATGTCCGCCCGCTTGCCCCCTTCACCGCCCAGCGCGTTGACTATTCACTGGCCCGTCTGGCGCATTATACCGCCACAGACCCCGAGCATTTCCAATTCCATGTGCTGTTCACCAACTACCAGTTTTACGTCACCGAATTCGAAGATTACGCCCGCACGCAACTCAAAGACCCCGAAAGCGGCTATACCTCGTTTGTCTCGACCGGAAATATCGAAATCACAGACGGCGATACGCCCATCGCCGACACCCTTAAGACCCCGCAAATGCCGACCTACCACCTCAAACGCGCCGATGGCTCTGGCATCACGTTGGTCAACATCGGTGTCGGCCCCAGCAACGCCAAGACGGCGACCGATCACATTGCCGTTCTGCGCCCTCATGCATGGTTGATGGTCGGTCACTGTGCCGGGTTGCGCAATACGCAGGCGTTGGGTGATTTTGTGCTGGCACACGCCTATCTGCGTGAGGATCATGTGCTGGATGATGACCTGCCCGTCTGGGTGCCGATCCCGGCGCTGGCCGAAATCCAGATTGCGCTGGAAAAAGCCGTGGCGCAGGTGACGCAGTTGGAAGGTTACGAGCTAAAGCGCATCATGCGGACCGGCACGGTGGCCACCATCGACAACCGCAACTGGGAATTGCGCGATCAATCCGGCCCGGTTCAGCGATTGTCGCAATCGCGTTCTATCGCGCTGGACATGGAAAGCGCGACCATCGCCGCCAACGGCTATCGGTTTCGGGTGCCCTACGGGACGCTCTTGTGTGTCTCTGACAAGCCCCTGCACGGCGAATTAAAGCTGCCGGGCATGGCGTCAGACTTCTATAAAACACAAGTTTCACGGCATTTGATGATTGGTATTCGTGCAATGGAACTCCTGCGCAGCACCCCACTTGAACGCATCCACAGCCGGAAATTGCGCTCATTTGACGAAACTGCCTTCTTGTAACGGCGAAAAACCGCAGAAAAACGCTATTTTTAGCATTTTTGCGGCCACTATTCGTTGTGTTACCCTACAACATACCGTTACATTCTGCGCATGAGGCCCTATATTCGGGCGGTCTAAGGAGAAAAAGAAGATGGCAACCAAACCAATGACAAAGACACAGCTCGTCGCCGCACTGGCAGATGAAATGGGTTCAGACAAAAAATCCGCAGGTGCAGCACTTGATGCGGTCTGCAACATGATCACGCGCGAAGTGTCCGGCGGCGGTGCCGTGACCCTGCCCGGCGTTGGCAAGATCTATTGCCGCGAACGTCCAGAGCGTATGGTACGTAACCCTGCGACAGGCGAACAGTTCAAGAAGGACGCGGACAAGGTTGTGAAAATGACCATCGCAAAAGCACTGAAAGACAGCGTTAACGGCTAAGTCACATGTGACTGTAGACGTGGAAAGGGGTCGCCATTGGCGGCCCTTTTTTGATGCACATCTCACATTCACGATGTCACTTTACCTATGTCGCCTGACATATATAAATGCAGGATTACATCCGGCCCACAGAATAACCCAGAAAGTCCGACATGCGCGCAGCTGCACATCCCCAACAACAGGAACGACTTGAGACACTGCGCCGCTATGACATTCTTGATACTCCTAAAGAAGCTGACTTTGACGAAATCGTCCAACTCGCATCCCAGATTTGCGAAGCACCGATTTCTGTTGTCAATCTTATCGACGAAACCCGGCAATGGTTCAAAGCCGAAGTGGGTTTGGGGGTGCGTGAGACACCGCTCGAGACCTCGATATGTTCTCATGTGATACTCGAAGATGATTTCGTCGAGATACCCGACACCCATGCCGACAATCGCATGGCAGACAACCCGTTGTGTCTAGAAGAACCGGGGTTGCGTTTTTATGCGGGCGCGCGGCTTTTGGCATCAAACGGTATGCCACTGGGGACACTTTGCGTGCTGGACACAAAACCGCGGCGGCTGACCGACCTTCAGGCCAACGCGATCAGGGTGCTTTCGCGACAGGTAATGAAGCAGCTTGAACTACGTCTTGCCCTGAAAAATCAAAGAATTCTGCAATCCGAAATGGACCACCGTGTAAAAAATTCGCTGCAATCCATTTCGTCGGTTGTGCGCATTTATGGCCGCACCGTCGAAGACGCAAATGCCCGGCACGCTTTATCCGCCGTTCAGCGCCGGATCGACGCGGTTGCAACGCTCCATGCGCAACTTCAAACAGCCGGGAAATCCGACAGCATTGATACGCATGAGTATCTCACGCGCGTGATCTCGTTGTTGCAGAATGGTGCACCAGAAAACATTACAATCGTATCCGAAATCGCTGCGTCGTCCATGGCATCGGATAACGCGACCAACCTTGCGATGATCACCAGTGAATTTGTCGCCAACTCGATTAAACATGGCTTTCCCGAAGGGCGGGTCGGGAAAATTGAAATTGCACTTCATGATCTTGGGGCAGGGTCATATCGACTGGAATGCCAGGATGACGGCATTGGATCGTCCTCACGCAAAAATGAAACGCCAACAAGAAGCCAAGGGATCGGTATGAAACTTGTGACTGCGGCAGCGTCAAATCTGGGCGGAACGACCAAGAGTGTGATCAATGAAGATGGCAGTGAACTGATCCTCGAATTCACAATTCCGACTGACATCTAAGCACCCCTGCTTGCCCTTGCACCTGAATTGGGAAAGAATGCTTGGGAATTTAATCACAAGGCAATATGATGGACCTGCGCGCGATACTGACAGGGCTTGCCTTTGCTCTTATGTGGTCATCCGCTTTCACATCCGCACGTATCATTGTAGCCAATGCATCGCCGCTTCTGGCACTTTCACTACGCTATCTGATTTCCGGCCTCATCGGCGTTGGCATTGCCCTATATCTTGGGCAAAGCTGGCGATTAACCCCCGCCCAATGGCGCGCCACGATCATCTTCGGAATCCTGCAGAACGCCGTCTATCTCGGACTTAACTTTGTCGCGATGCAAACCATTCAGGCATCGCTTGCCGCTATTATCGCTTCAACCATGCCTTTGCTGGTGGGTTTTGCCGCGTGGGTATTCTTAGGCGAACGCCTGCGCCCGCTTGGTATCGCAGGTCTGGTCGCGGGCGTGGCAGGCGTGGCGATTATCATGGGCGCGCGGATAGAAGGCGGTGTTGATCTGACAGGGCTTATGCTCTGTGGAATCGGGGTACTTGCCCTGACCGCCGCAACGCTGATGGTACGCGGTGCCACGTCGGGCGGAAATTTCATGATGATCGTCGGCCTGCAAATGCTGGTGGGCTGCGTCACTCTCAGTCTTGCCACCCTGCTGTTCGAGACACCGCGTATCAACCCTAGCCTGCCGTTGCTGATCGCGTTTACCTACACTTGTCTGGTGCCGGGTCTGGCCGCAACCGTGGTCTGGTTCTGGCTGGTCAACCGAATCGGTGCGACCCGTGCGGCGACTTTTCACTTTCTCAATCCGTTCTTTGGCGTCGCCATCGCAGCCTTGTTGCTCAACGAAACCCTTGGCACACGCGATATTCTGGGTGTGGCGATCATCACGCTGGGCATCCTCGCTGTGCAACTTTCACGTCAAAAACGCAGTTGATGTTCAAACACGACATGCTCTGCCGCACAGCGCAGCCCTGAGATGCATGGATTCTGATCTACAGTACCGTCATGGACCAATTCGCATCAAATTCAGACCACCCAAAGCCCAAAGCATACGCATTCCTGCTGGTGCCGGGCTTTTCAAGTCTGGGATTTTCCTGCGCGGTTGAAGCATTGTCTTTGTCCAATCACCACCCGTCCGGGCGGAAATACTACAAATGGCGGCTGATATCAGAAACAGGCAGCCCTGTTGCGGCGTATAATGGCGTCACGGTGTCAGTCAACTCCGGGCTTGTGGAACTGGAACGTGACGAGACCCTGATCGTGTGTGCCGGTGAAAATGCCGGGCACGGCAGTACCAAGGCGGTGCTGAACTGGCTGCGCCGCGAGACCCGCAAAGGCATGGATTTCGGGGCTTTGTCGTCTGGCACCTATACCCTCGCCTTGGCAGGGTTGAT
This sequence comes from uncultured Alphaproteobacteria bacterium, assembly GCA_963710185.1. GTDB lineage: Bacteria > Pseudomonadota > Alphaproteobacteria > Rhodobacterales > Rhodobacteraceae > Sulfitobacter. The sequence goes on from CAVPZE010000002.1 coordinate 330,592, forward strand.
TGGCGGCAAACGTGTCACAACACACTGGGAATATAAAACCGCATTGGCCGAAATGTTGCCCGATGTGATTATGGAAGACACGATTTTTTCTGTCGATGGCCGGGTGTTTACCTCTGCTGGCGGGGCCGCGTCGATGGATATGATGCTGCACCGCGTTCATGCGGATTATGGCGCTGACATGGCCACATGGGTCGCTGACCAGATGGTCTATACCGTGCCCCGCGCCCACAGCCACGGTCAGCGCATGTCGCTTCAATCCCGTCCCGAGGTGCGCAATGCCAAGCTGTTGATGGCAATGCAGATCATGGAAAACAATCTCGAAGATCCGCTGATTCCGGACGAGATTGCAGACATTATTGCCCTGTCGACCCGCCAGCTTGAGCGTTTGTTTGCAAAATATATCCACACATCGCCCAAGCGGTATTACCTGCAACTCAGGCTCGAAAAAGCCCGCAATCTTTTGCGTCAAACCGATCTCTCGGTCACCGATGTCTGTGTCGCATGCGGCTTTAGATCACTCTCGCATTTCTCGAAAAGCTATCGTTCAACTTTCGGTATGCCGCCCGGTATGGAGGCATCGGACGGCAAGGTGCTTTGGTCCGATACCAGCAAAAAGTAGTCTCTGATAAGCGGTTTCATCGCTTCCGAAAGGCCACGATAGAAGCCAGATCATCCTTATGCGCTGCGTCCGCTCCGGCCCCGTAAATATTGACCTCGTGCTTTTGTATTGCCTCGATGTATGGCTCTAACGCGGCAAATTTCGCCTCGAAACCTCTCGCCACAAAATGCGCCGCGTTCACCGCCAGCACAAAGATCGCGCCGGACCGCGCAATGCGTAACAATTCGTCCAATGCGTCCGGCCCAACATGCCCGTGCGTGAATGTCCCCGAACTGACAACCGCGCCATATACCCCGTCCGCAATATCCAGCGTTTGCGTCAGATCAGCCTCGATTGTCTTGCGGTACAGACCCTTTTTTGCAGCAATCGCCAACATCTGTGGCGACACATCCAACCCGTCGATCTCAAGCATCCCGCGGATCGGAATATTCTGCGCCAACAACCCCGTGCCGGCGCCCACATCCAGCACCGGACCCGACCCTTTGAACGCCTCGCAAAAGATCAACCCGACCATGCGCGGCAGTTGATAATCCATTTCCGCCGCAAAGCTTTTATCATAGGTTTTTGCCCAATTCGCGTAAAGCCTGCGACTGTCTTCGGGTGTCTCAAGCGCGTAGGCGGCATCAAGATCGGGTTTTTCATCGGCCACGGGCAGCGCCTTTCAGATCATTTCAATAACGGCTTTATCGCGGAGACAATATCATTGGACTGCGGACGCGTCGATGACCCCCATGTACCTGCAACCTTGCCATCCGGCCCGATAAGCACCTTGTTGAAATTCCACTTTGGCGTAAACCCGACCTCGTCCGCCACAGCCTTGTAAAACGGATGCGCCTGCGCGCCTTTCACATGGGTGATATCCGCCATCGGCAGGTCCAGACCAAAGCTGATCTCGCAAAACTCTTTTACCTCTTCAGCACTGGCAAGCTCTTGGTTAAAATCATCCGACGGCACCGCCAACACCACCAGACCCCGCGCTTTATACTCGTTATAAAGCGCCTGAAGCCCCTCGTATTGATAGGTAAAACCGCACTCTGACGCGGTATTGACCACCAAAACCGGCTGACCGGCCCAGTGCGACAAAACATGCGTGCCCCCATCAATATTTGCAAACACCTCGCTGCGCGGTTCGGCAAACACCACCGTCGCCGTCCAGATCGAAACCACAACTGCAATAATCAAACGCATCCTCATCTCCTCCCGGTGAACCTATCAACCTCACTTACGGTTACACTTCACATCTAGTTGCACAATTATAACAAACCCTTTGAATTTCCACTCGCCACACCATCTTATAAATATCAACATCCCGCGAAAGGAACGCCATGCCCCGTTATGAAAGAAATCCCGACGCCGTTGCCGCCCTGTCGCCCGAAGAATTCCGCGTGACACAGGAAAGCGGCACCGAACGCCCCGGCACGGGTAAATTGCTGGGCAACAAGGCACCCGGCATTTACGTCGATATCGTGTCCGGAGAGCCATTGTTTGCCTCGGGTGACAAATACGAATCCGGTTGCGGCTGGCCCAGCTTTACCAAACCGATCGAGCCTGCGCATGTCACCGAATTGCGTGATGCGACGCTTGGCATGGTCCGTGTCGAAGTGCGCAGCACACATGGCGACAGCCATCTTGGGCATGTGTTTCCGGATGGCCCCCCTGACCGAGGTGGATTGCGCTATTGCATCAACTCCGCATCCCTACGCTTCATCCACCGCGATGATATGGACGACGAAGGATACGGAGAATATTTGGATCAGGTGGAGGACGTAGCATGACAGAACGTGCAGTACTGGCAGGGGGATGTTTTTGGGGCATGCAGGATTTGATCCGCAGACGTCCGGGCGTGATCTCGACCCGCGTCGGATATTCTGGCGGCGATGTCCCAAACGCGACCTACCGCAATCACGGCACCCACGCCGAGGCGATCGAGATTATCTTTGATCCGGCCAAAACGTCTTTTCGTGAACAGCTTGAGTTTTTCTTTCAGATCCATGACCCGACCACCGAGAACCGCCAAGGCAACGACCGCGGCATGAGCTACCGCTCTGCGATCTATTATGTCGATGAAGACCAGAAAGCGGTCGCATTAGACACGATTGCGGACGTTGACGCATCCGGCATCTGGCCCGGCAAGGTTGTGACCGAAGTCGAACCCGTCAGCGATTTCTGGGAGGCAGAACCAGAGCATCAGGATTATCTGGAACGGGTGCCGAACGGCTATACCTGTCATTTCCCGCGTGCTGATTGGGTACTGCCCAAACGCGAAGCCGCCGAATAACGGCGGATGTGGCGGGGGTGTTATCCCTCCGCCACACGCGGCCTGCCTGCCGCTTCGACGGTGATTGTCGCCTCGATAAACACATCGCGCGCTTCGACGCCCGCTTTGCGAATGTCGCGTTTTACTGTCACCTGAATATCGGCAGCCCCTGCCGCCAGCGCATCTGCTTCGGCTTTCTGGCGCAATACAGTTTCCAACAATGTCATTGCGCTGGCTTCATCGCCAAAATCCTGTGGGCCGTCGACCAGATGCACGCGATATTTACCCTCGCTCGGGGATGTCACAGTCCCGCTTTGACGCATCGTGACCCGTCCGACAACCGCACCGATTGCATTCGCAACAGCCGCGTGTTCCGGCAAGATCATCTGTGACCCGACCAGATCGCCCACAGCCGGATAATAACTGGCCGCTGATGCCCCCAGCCCAATAACAGGGACGGTTAAACCAGTTACTAATTTGACCAAACCAACATGTTTTTTCATCCCGCGCTGCATCAACACATGGTTGGCCAACACCTCTGGTGCCAAATCAAACCCCGGATCTTCCTCTGCAAAAGCAGTCTCTAACAAGGCCAAAGCGGTCTGATGTGTCAGCCGGTCAATCACCATCTCTGCCACAGCCTCGGCACTGGTTGACAACATCGTACCTGACCCTGTGCGCCTGCGCCCGAACAACATCAACGCTTTGCGCGCTGCTCCCGCATCCCAATGCAGAACGCGGCCCAAAGCATGACTGGCATCAGACGGCGTCACCCCTGCAATCTGCACCAATCCCCGCTCCACCAACCGTTTGAGCGCCCCTTGCTCGATACGTGACCGCAAGATGTCGCCCAGCGGATGCACCCCATCGCCGATCCGCTCCAGCAGGGTCACTTCGCGCGGGCCAATGCCTTCGTGGGTTTGCCCCGCCACAGCACGAATAAATCGCCCGTCATGGTCGCCGGGTGTCGCACTGCGCAACTGCGCATCCAGCGCATCATGCACCACCTCTGGGGCATCCACCGCAATCAATGACACCGGCAACAGCCGTTTCGGGCCCAGCGTCACGCCGCCTGCCAGCCCTTCGGAGATAAAATGAACCTCGCTGTCACCGCCCAATCCGGTCGTGCGCATGGCAACCGCCTCGACCATTGTCCGGTAGGCACCAACACGCGCACCCGCCGGATCAATCGCAGGCCGCCCGCCCTTGAGCAGGGCAACATCCGTTGTGGTCCCGCCAATATCGCTGACCAGCGCGTGATCCGCACCCGTCATCCACCGCGCGCCCACAATGGACGCCGCCGGCCCACTGAGAATCGTCTCGATTGGTCGCTCGCGGGCCTGCGCGCTCGAAATCAGCGCGCCATCGCCGCGTACCACCATCAAGGGCGCTGTGATGCCGATGTCTTTGAGAATATCCTCGGCCCGCCCGATCAGCCGGTCAATCATCCCGATTAACCGCGCGTTCAACACCGCTGTCAGTGCCCGTTTCGGACCGTTCAGTTTCGCTGACAGCTGATGCGATGATGATACCGGACGGCCCGTAATCTGTGACACCAAAGCAGCGGCGCGCAATTCATGCGCGGGGTTGCGCGTGGCAAACTGGCTGGCAACCGCAAAGCCGCTCACATCAGACTTATGTGTCTCTAAAAAGGCGATCAAAGCCGCTTCATCCAGCTTATCCGCCTCGCCGCCTGCGTGATTATGCCCACCCGTCAGGACGATAAAGGGATCACCTTTCAACGCCTCGGCCAATCCGTGCGCCGCCAGATCACGCTCTTTGAAGCCGATATAGATCAATGCAACACGCCCGCCCTGACCCTCGACCAAGGCGTTTGTGGCGAGGGTTGTGGACAGGGATGCCATCGACACATCCGCAGGCACCACACCGGCCTCGGCCAGGACCGCACGCACCGCATTGCCGACACCGATCGCCAGATCATGCCGCGTGGTCAACGACTTGGCCGAGGCAATAACCTCTTCCTCGTCGCGGATCAAAACCGCATCCGTATAGGTTCCGCCCGTATCCACACCCAACAGCAACGCCACAGGCTTCTCCTCGTTAAACTCATCTGTGGTGTAGTGATTATCGGCCGCAGGTCCAGCCTGTTTGCGTCACCCTTCGGACAGCCGCGCCACAGCCCAGCGCGCGGCATCTGCCACGGCATCATCAGGATCATCCGTTAAAGTCTGAGCGGCATCCCTCAAAGCGCCCATTCTGGAATTTCCGATGGCATAGAGCACATTGCGCACAAACCGGTTGCGCCCAATCCGTTTGATCGGTGATCCCGAAAACCGCGCCCTGAACGCGGCATCGTCCAAGGAAACAAGCGCGCTTAAATTGGCGGGCGTCACGCTGTCGCCATGATACCGCATATCACTGGCATCAACAGCAAACTTGTTCCACGGACAGATCGCCAGACAATCATCGCACCCGTAAATCCGGTTGCCCATCTTGGCGCGCAATTCCAGATCAACAGGACCGTCATGCTCGATCGTCAGATACGAAATACAGCGCCGTGCGTCCAACTTGTATGGCTGTGGAAAAGCATCCGTAGGGCAAATGTCCTGACACGCCCTGCACGATCCGCAATGATCGACTTCCGCCGCATCCGGATCCAACTCCAATGTGGTAAATATAGACCCTAAAAAGGCCCAATTGCCCCAATCACGGCTTAATACATTGGTGTGCTTGCCCTGCCATCCAAGGCCCGCCGCTTGCGCCAAAGCCTTCTCTGGCACAGGTGCGGTATCGACAAAAACCTTCACTTCGCAAGCCTCTTGCTCAATCAACCACCGCGCTAAACGCTTGAGCCGTTTCTTGACAATATCATGATAATCCCGCCCCTGCGCATAGACCGAAACCGCACCCTTCTCGGGGTGTTTCAACACAGCCAAAGGATCATGCTTTGGCGCATAGGATTCCGCCAACATGATCACTGACCGCGCTTCGGGCCACAACGCCGCAGGGTTTCCGCGCCACGCCATACGCTCGGCCATCCAGCCCATTTGCCCGTGATATTCCGCATCCACAAACGCGGCCAACCGCGCGGGCACATCGGGCACGTCCCATGGCCTGCACACCCGGCAGGCGACAAACCCCTCTGCCAATGCCCGTGCGACCAATCTGTCTTTCAGGCTCTTTTCCATATTCTTTTCGCCAAAAATACTCCGGGGGTCCGGGGGGAACCCCCGGCGCTCACCACTCAGAAATCAAGGTCATTGTAATGCTTGGGCGGTGGGAACCCCGACACCTGATCCGCCAGCAACGCCCTGAACGCTGGACGTGACTTGATCTTGGCATACCAGTCCTTGACGACGTCACTGCGGTTCCAATCCACGTCCGAAATGTAATCAAGCGACGATAAATGTGCCGCAGCTGCAAAATCGGCCAAGGTCATCTTATCCCCCGCCAACCAGCGGCGATGATCCAGCAACCAGGTCATATAATCGAGGTGGTATTTGATCGCCTTCGCACCCGCTTTGACATTCTTGCTGTCAGGATACCCCAGCTTCATCACCTTCTTGTTGACCCGCTCATAAAGCAGGTTCGCAGTCACCTCGGAATGGAACTTGTCGTCAAACCAGCTCACAATACGCCGCACTTCCAGCCGTTGTATGGGGTCGCTTGGCAACAAAGACGGTTCTGGCCGCGTTTCTTCGATATATTCGCAGATCGCGGCGCTTTCCGACATCATGATCCCATCGAGCCGCAGCACAGGCACCTTGCCCGCCGGATTTCGGCGCAGGAAATCAGGGTCTTGTTCCCAGTACCGCTCTTCAACCAGTTCGACTTCAATCTTTTTCTCCGCAAGGCTCAAGCGCACTTTACGGCAAAACGGGGAGAGCGGGACGTGAAACAGGCGGGCCATGGTTAAGTTCCGGTGTAAAAAGGATGGTTCCCCTCAATGACCCGTATTGCAGGGCAATTCAACTCTCGAAACAATCGCTGCGTCCGTCCGCGCGAATCGTCGCTGCACCGCTGATGATCTGGCTGGTCCGCTTTCGGACCGCATTTGAAGGCCGCGAGGCCGATCGCGTTTTGGGTGAGGGCAAGATCGCCGCAAGCCTCGCTGCCTGAGTGTCGCTGAGTTGCGCAGGTGTGACACCGAAATAATGCTGCGCTGCCGCACCGACACCAAACACGCCTTCATCAAATTCGGCAACGTTCAGATACACTTCGATGATACGCCGCTTGGTCCATATTGCCTCGACCAGGGGCGTCATCAACGCCTCCATCGCTTTGCGTATCCATGTCCTCCCGTGCCACAAAAACACGTTTTTGACAGTTTGCTGGCTTAACGTGGACGCCCCCCGCGACGACCCTTGGGCAATCGCAAGCTTGATCGCCACCAGATCAAAACCCCAATGCTCGCAAAAATTGGCGTCTTCCGCTGCCACAACTGACCGTGCCATGACCGGTGCGATATCGGCCATCGCAACCCAATCCTGTTTGACACCGCCCAACCGGCGATTTTCGGACGACATGTACACATTTGTCGGCGGATTCACAAAAGCGGTCAGAACAACGAGAAAAACCGCCACAATAAAAACCATGGCTACAGACCGGTAAACAACGCGCCAGAACCGTCGCGTAAGAGACAGCGACGCAGACGGTTTTGCCTTGGTCTTGGTTGATTTTGCGCGTCGGGCCATGCCTAGCTATAAGGCGAAACCACATTCGAACTCAATGATTACCACCATGGTCCGGCCACGGGTTAATTCGATTTGATATATTGTGCGAGGGTGGCCCCGATCAGCGCCGATCCTTTGGCAGACGGATGCGTGTTATCACCCGCAAACAGGCTTCGGTCATTGCGATCAATCACATCTTCGGAATCTACAAACGAGACACCCGCTTGCGACGTGGCAAACCGTGCCAACCGCGCTTCAAGCTCGACCAGATCATCACGGCAGCCTTTGAACGATCCCTGACCATTACCCGCGTAATACCCCATCCAGACAACTTTCGCGCCTGTGGCACCCCGAATTTTCTGGATAAACGCCGGAATTGAGCCGCTTCTGGCATCCGCCCCGATTAATGCGTCGACCACAGGGCCACAGGCACCGCATCCGCAATCAGACCCCAGATCATTGGCACCGCCATTGATCACAACCCAATTCCAGCGCCCACCAGAAAATTGCCGCTGGATATCGAACCCGACCGCACCGGCAATTGCAGACGCGTTGTCAAACTGCGCGCCCGGCACCGCCTTGCTGACCACATTCCGACCTAATTCACGGCTCATAACATCAGGGATCGACGCATTTGCGGAACTGTTCCACGCCATTATAGAATCGCCAAGCACCAGAATATCACCACCGCCACGCGGTGCCGTATCCGTACAACCCGCGACCCATGCCGCCAAAATCAATCCCGTCAAAATCCGAAACATGCCGGTGTCCTTTTTCACTTCCATTCAGGGTATGAACGTGACCCGCGCGGGTATGGTTTCAAATTCAAACGGTCTAACCCGTCACTCGGCAGGAATGGCCTTTTTGTCGTGGCTCAGCGGTGCCTTCAGATGCACCAGCATTTCTTTCGGGCAGACTTGTAGGAAATTATGCTTTTCTGTGTCCCAATGTTGCAGAATTTCGGCGGCACGACGGCTTCCGGTTTCTTTCAGATGCATCTCCAGCAATTCTTCGAGCTGACCCAGCCAATGATCCACAGTGACCGGACAGGTGACAATCGTCTCGCGATTCATCAACGCATCCGCGCGCCCCTTTGGATCATAAAGGTATGCCATGCCGCCCGTCATGCCTGCACCAAAGTTTGCGCCTATATTACCCAAGATCACAGCAACGCCACCGGTCATGTATTCACATCCGTTGCTGCCGCAGCCCTCGACGACAACCTTTGCGCCGGAGTTACGCACCGCAAACCGTTCACCCGCACGGCCCGCGGCAAACAGGTATCCCGCCGTCGCGCCATACAGAACCGTGTTACCGATGATGGTGTTATCAGCCGCGACAATCGGGCTGGCCATCGCGGGGCGTACCACAATCGTGCCACCCGACAATCCCTTACCTACGTAATCATTGGCATCACCCGACACTTCAAGCTTGAGACCTTTTGCTGCAAACGCACCAAGCGATTGCCCCGCGGATCCCGTCAGCTTTACCGTAAGGTGATCAGGTTGCAGCGAATTGTTCATCCCGAATTTGCGCACGATATGGCTCGATGTCCGCGTCCCAACCGTGCGGTGCGTGTTTTGCACCGCATAGCTCAACTGCATCTTTTCGCCGTCTTCAAGGAACCGCGCCGCATCGCGCACAATCTTGGCGTCCAGCGTATCCAGAACCGGATTGCGTGGCTTGTCGCGGTCATAGACGTTCGCATGCGCGCCATCGACCGTGATCAACAGCGGGTTGAGATCCAGATCATCCAGATGCGCTGACCCACGACTTACCTGCGTCAACAGGTCCGCACGGCCAATCACGTCGCCCAATGATCGCGCCCCGATGCTCGCCAGAATTTCGCGCACTTCGGTGGCATAGAATGTGATCAGATTCACCACTTTATCGGCATTGCCGGTGAATTTATCGCGCAATGCCTCGTCTTGGGTACAGACCCCTACAGGGCAGGTGTTCGACTGGCACTGACGTACCATGATACAGCCCATAGCGATCAGGGCCGCGGTGCCGATACCGTATTCTTCGGCCCCCATCATTGCAGCCATGACGATGTCGCGCCCAGTGCGCAAACCGCCATCAGTGCGCAGGGTGATCCGGTCGCGCAGATTGTTCATCGACAACACCTGATGCGCTTCGGTCAGCCCCATTTCCCATGGTAGACCCGCATATTTGATCGACGTGGCAGGGGATGCACCCGTGCCGCCGTTGTGGCCCGAGATCAGAATAATGTCCGCCTTGGCCTTGGCCACACCGGCAGCAATCGTACCAACACCGCTGCTTGCGACCAGTTTCACCGTGACCTTGGCGCGCGGGTTAATCTGTTTCAGGTCATAAATCAGCTGAGCGAGGTCTTCGATGGAATAGATATCGTGGTGCGGCGGCGGCGAGATCAGCATCACCCCCGGCGTCGAGTGACGCAGCCGTGCAATCAACTCGGTCACTTTCATACCCGGCAACTGCCCGCCTTCACCGGGCTTGGCACCTTGGGCAACCTTGATCTCCAACTCTTCGCATTGGTTGAGGTATTCCGCCGTGACGCCAAAGCGCCCCGATGCGACCTGCTTGATCTTGGCTGACGGATTGTCACCGTTCGCTTCTGGCACAAAATGCGCCGGATCTTCTCCACCTTCGCCACTGTCGGATTTGGCCCCGATCCGGTTCATCGCGATGTTCAGCGTCTTGTGCGCCTCGGGGCTTAGCGCACCCAAAGACATGCCGGGCGTCACGAACCGTTTGCGGATTGTGGTGATGCTTTCGACCTCTTCCAACCCGATCGGCGCACCGAGAGGTTTGATGTCCAGTAGATCACGCAGATGGATCGGCGGGTTCGATTTCATCTTGGCAGAATACTGCTTCCACATCTCATATGAGGCTCTGTTACAGGCGGTTTGCAGCAAATGCATCGACGACGCTTCCCATGCGTGGGTCTCGCCTGACGCGCGCGCTTTGTAAAAACCGCCGATGGGCAAAACAGCGCCGTCGCCTTGCCAGCCTTTTGTGTGAACCGCCTCGGCCTTGCGTTGAATACCGGTCACACCGATACCGGAAATACGGCTGGTCATGCCGGGAAAAAACTCGGCGCACATCGCACGGCTCAACCCCACCGCCTCAAAGTTCAGACCGCCGCGATAGCTGGAAATCACGCTGATCCCCATCTTCGCCATGATCTTGAGCAGACCCTGATCAATTGCAGTCCTATACCGCCCCATCGCCTGTGTTAGAGACACATCAAGCAACCCTCGACCAATCCGGTCTGCCAATGAATCCTCGGCCAGATAGGCGTTCACAATCGTCGCACCACAGCCGACCAACACGGCAAAGTAATGCGGATCAACACATTCAGCAGACCGCACATTCAGCGAACAGAACGTCCGTAACCCGTTGCGCACCAGATGCGAATGGACCGCACTTGTGGCCAAGATCATCGGCATCGCAACACGGCCAACACCGCTGTGCTGGTCGGTCAGCACAATATGCCCCGCACCCGACCGCACCGCATCCTCGGCCTCGGCTCTGATCCGGGCAAGCCCGCTGTTCAGGTTCGCACCACCGGGCTCAAACGAACAATCAATCGTGACCAGATCGGCGTTAAAATGCTTGGACAATTCATCAAACTGCGCATTGCCGACAAACGGACTGTCGAGCACCAGAATTTCGGTCTGGCTGCTGTCCTCGTCCAGCACGTTTTTCAGATTTCCGAACCGTGTTTTCAGACTCATCACCCGGTATTCGCGCAAACTATCAATCGGCGGATTAGTGACTTGGCTAAAGTTCTGTCGGAAAAAATGGCTCAATGGCCGGTACTGTGCCGACAACACGGCCGACGGCGTATCGTCACCCATACTGGCAAGCGCTTCTTTTGCATCTTCGGCCATCGGGGCCAAAATTTGTTCCAGATCCTCGATGGTATAACCCGCCGCAACCTGACGACGCCGCAGTTCATTTCCCTCGAACAACGGCACTTCGGTCACAGCGGCCAGCGCATCGTCAAGTTCGACAATATTGCTGACCCAGTCGCCAAACGGCTGATGTGCCGCCATCTTGTCCTTGATTTCGGTATCGTGAAACAGCTTGCCTTCTTGCATATCGACCGAAATCAACTGCCCCGGCCCAAGCGCACCTTTTTGCACCACATTCGCCTCGTCCAGCGGCACCATGCCCGCCTCGGACCCGGCAATCAGCATCCCGTCCGACGTCACGACATAGCGCATCGGGCGCAACCCGCTGCGATCAAGACCCGCACAAACCCAGCGCCCATCGGTCATTGCCAAGGCAGCGGGGCCATCCCAAGGCTCCATCACCGAGTTGCAATAGGAATACATATCGCGCCACGCCTGCGGCAATTCGACCGCCTGCTTGGACCACGATTCAGGCACCAGCATCGTCTTGGCCATTGGCGCATTTCGTCCTGCGCGCACCAGTACCTCGAACACCGCATCAAGCGCTGCCGAATCCGACGACCCCGCCGCAACAATAGGTTTGATATCGCCAGCCATATCGCCAAACGTCGACGACGCCATGCGAATTTCGTGGGATTTCATCCAGTTAAGGTTGCCCTTAAGCGTGTTGATCTCTCCGTTATGCGCCAACATGCGGAACGGTTGCGCCAGCCACCACTGCGGAAACGTGTTTGTCGAATAGCGCTGATGATAAATCGCAAAGGCGCTGGTGAAACGGTCGTCCTTGAGGTCTGGATAAAACTCCGCGACCTGTTCGGCGAGCATCATGCCCTTATAGATGATACTCCGACATGACATCGACGCGATATACATCTGTGGCACTTGTGCGGCGATGGCCGCCTTTTCGATACGGCGACGGATTACATACAACTCGCGCTCGAATGTTTCTTCATCCACACCTTTAATGTTGGAGATCAAAATCTGCTCGATCTCGGGCCGTGTAGCGTTTGCCTTTTCGCCCAGCACGGACACATCAACCGGCACATGCCGCCAGCCATAGATGTAATAGCCCATACGCAGCACTTCGGTCTCGACAATCGTGCGGCAGGTTTCCTGAGCGGCAAAATTGGTGCGCGGCAAAAACACCTGACCCACGGCAAACAACTGATCCTCGCGGGGGGTATGACCCGTGCGTTTAACCTGATCCCAGAAAAACTGCACTGGGATCTGCACGTGAATACCTGCACCGTCGCCGGTCATGCCATCCGCATCAACCGCACCGCGATGCCAGATCGCTTTCAGCGCCTTGATCCCGTTCAACACCACTTCACGGCTTTTGGATCCGTCGATGTTCACGACCAGACCCACACCGCAGGATGAATGTTCTTCCTCGGGTGAATACAGACCCTGCTGCGTCATCATCACACGCTTGGCTTCTTCGCGGGCTACCCATGCTTCGTCGTAAATGGTCATTCGGCGTCTCCTTGATCAGGCGCAAACATCGCGATTGTTTCTTTTGCGGTCAGGCGCTGGTGATCACCTGCCAAATTATATCCTTGCGGACACTGGTCCACATAAAATTCCATTTTCAGGGCTGCATTGCCCGCGTTTTCAAACAGGCCAGCGGCAAGGTTTTTCACACCATCATGCAGCGTTCCATACCAAAGCGTCGATCCGCAGATCTCGCAAAAACCGCGCTCGGCCCAGTCGGAGGATTGGAACGACTTTGCCGGGCCTTCTATCCTCTGGCTTTCAGGATCAGTCGGCAGCGATATGAACATCGACGAGGTATGCCGGCGGCACATGTCACAATGACAGGCCCGCACAACCGGATCAGTGACTGTTGCGCTCACCTTAACGGCGCCGCACAGACACTGCCCTTTGATTGTTCGTTGTTCAGTCATTCTTGATGTCTTCCTCGAAATAGATCAGCACCCGTTCCGCGCAATCTCTTGGAGATCGGTGCCCATACCGGCGAAATACCGACGTTAAACCGACCCGTTGTCAGACCCGTCATTCTGCCGCCATGGCAGTTGGTGCATCAAGGCGTTTCAGGATCGCCTCGGCACAGTCGCGCCCGTCCTTGATCGCCCAGACCACCAGTGACGCACCGCGCACAATGTCACCCACGGCATAGACGCCTTCAAGTGACGTCGCCCCCGTCACATAATCCGCTTTGATTGTGCCCCAGCGGTTCACTGGCAAGTCCGGCTCGTTCCAGAGCGTCGGCAAATCTTCCGGCTCGAAGCCCAGCGCTGTGATCACCAGATCGGCATCCTCTACGTAATCGGACCCGTCTATCAATTCGGGTGCTTGGCGCCCCGTTACATCAGGCTGGCCCAGCCGCATCTTTTGCACCATCACACCTGTGACCGGATCACCCACAAAACCTTTGGGCGCGCTAAGCCATTCGAAAACCACACCTTCTTCTTCTGCATTGGCAACCTCGCGCTGACTGCCCGGCATGTTGGCGCGATCCCGCCGGTACAGGCATTTCACGCTTTTCGCACCTTGCCGGATCGACGTGCGCACACAATCCATCGCAGTATCGCCGCCACCGATCACAACCACCTTTTTACCATGGGCGTTCAGGCGCCCGCTTTCAAATTCCTCGACCGTATCGCCAAAGCTTTTGCGGTTGCTCGCTGTAAGGAAATCAATCGCCCGTTCCACACCCAGTCCACCAATGCCGGGGGCCTGAATTTCGCGGGTTTTATAAACGCCCGTCGCAATAATCACCGCATCATGTTTCGCGCGAATATCAGCAAAAGAAATATCGCGCCCCACATCGCAGTTCTGCTTGAACGTCACACCACCCTCGGCCAGCTGATCATTGCGGCGCATGACAATGTCCTTTTCCAGTTTGAAACCGGGGATGCCATAGGTCAGCAAGCCGCCCGCGCGATCATAGCGGTCATATATCGTGACCTGCACACCCTGACGGCGCAGCACGTCTGCCGCTGCAAGACCACCTGGACCAGCGCCGATGATACCAACACTCTGGGTCCGCTCGACATGTGGCTTGATGACCTTCACCCAACCCTCTTCCCAAGCGGTATCGGTGATATATTTCTCGACCGATCCGATGGTCACAGTGCCGTGGCCAGAGGATTCAATCACACAATTGCCTTCACACAGGCGGTCCTGCGGGCAAATCCGTCCACAAATCTCGGGGAATGTGTTTGTCGCCTGTGAAACCTCATAAGCCTCCTGCAACCGTCCTTCGGCAGTCAGGCGCAGCCAATCGGGGATGTTGTTGTGCAACGGGCAATGGGTTTGACAATACGGCACGCCACATTGGCTGCACCGGCTGGATTGTTCCCTGGCCTTTGCATCGGCGTACTCGGCATAAATCTCTTTGAAATCTGTCCGGCGCAAATCCGGGGGCCGCTTTTCCGGCATGTCCCGCTCAACGCTCGTAAATTTCAGCATCGGCTGCTTTGCCATTGGTCTTCCCCTCAAAAAAAACAATCAGAGGCTTGTTCGTACTTTATGCAGAAAGAAAGATAAAGTCAGCACTGCTGACCTATATATATATAATTTTGCGGTGCTTGATATTTCGCCACCTTTTTTTGTGATAAGTAAGTCCGGTACGGACCTTTAATCAAAATCCAGCTATCAAAGCAATCAATGCCAGAGCGCCAACTACGATTCGCCACCAGCCAAACAGCGCATATCCATGCTTGCTGACATAATCCAAAAGCAGCTTCACCACCAAAACCGCCGTGATGAATGCCATCACAAATCCAACCGCAATTTCCCCCATCGCAGAGGCATCCAAAACATCGCGGTTTTTATAAAGATCATAGGCAAACGCGCCCGCCATCGTCGGCATCGACAAGAAAAACGAAAACTCCGCCGCCGCACGTTTACTGGCCCCCAGCATCAACGCACCAACAATCGTGGCACCGGATCGCGACACACCGGGCACCATCGCAAGGCATTGAATAAAGCCGATTTTCAACGCCATTGACAAAGGAAATTCCATTGCTTCATGGTGCACAGGCTCGGGTGCGACGCGGTCCACCAGAACCAGCACAATACCACCCAAAATCAACATGACCGCGATCAATACCGGCGTTTCAAACAACACCGTCTTGATAAAATCATGCGCCAACACACCGAAAAATACCGCAGGCAGAAACGCTATCAACACCGACAGAATAAACCGCCGTGATGCCGGATCATGCGGTGCACTGCGGAACACCGCCCACAAACGCCCCGCATAAATCGTCAGTATCGCCAGAACCGCACCAAGCTGGATCACTACCTCGAATGTCTTGCCCGCGCTGTTAAAGCCAAGGAAATGACCCGCCAGCAGAATATGCCCGGTAGAGGACACAGGAATAAACTCCGTAAGCCCCTCAAGCAGGCCAAGGAAGGCAGCAACTAGCGTGGTTGACTGGTCCATTAGCTGTCTCGCAGGTTCCGTGCAGAATCCTTGATGGCATCATACTGGCCCGAAGGCCGGAACCGCCACAAATAATCAGGCAAAACCGACGTCATCGACACGGGCTGAATGCCTAAAGTATCAAACCCCATCGCCCCGTCGGCAACAACATTGTCGTTCTTGAGGTTCTTGAGCTGGTCACGCGTGAGCAACCCGTTGCTGACCAATCCAAACGTCACCGCCTGAAGCATGTCAAAGCTGAACGCCATCAACTTTGCTACCACATTCGGCAAGTTCAGGATCAAACGACGACGGTGGATCACCTCCAGCATCCGCTGCATCAGCGTGCGGAATGTCTCGACATCCGGCCCGCCAAGCTCGTAAATTCCGGCCTTCGCCTCACCTTTGACAGCCATCTCTGCCGCCTTGGCGACATCATCGACATAGACCGGCTGAAATCTGCTATCTGCATACGCGACAGGCAACACCGGCCCCAAACGTGTCATACCGGCAAAACGGTTGAAAAACT
Source organism: uncultured Alphaproteobacteria bacterium (assembly GCA_963710185.1). GTDB lineage: Bacteria > Pseudomonadota > Alphaproteobacteria > Rhodobacterales > Rhodobacteraceae > Sulfitobacter. Next base: position 346,923 of record CAVPZE010000002.1, read on the forward strand.
GGTCTTCTGGACCAAAAACAATCGACGGGCGCAAGATAACGGCGTTTGGCATATGTCTAAAAACAGCTGCCTCACCCTCTGCCTTTGTGCGCGCATAATCGCTGTCAGATCCCGCATCGGCACCAATCGCCGAAATCTGGACCATACGCGCCACGCCATGCTGCGCAGCCAGTCGCGCGATCCGTTCCGGTGCCTCGGCCTGTACCGCATCAAAGCTGTTCTTGCCGCTTTCGACCAACACACCGACACAGTTCACAACCGCATCCGCCCCCTGCATCGCCGCCGCGACCGACGCATCATCACGCACGTTACACAGGATCGGCTCAACCTGCCCGACCACACCATAAGGTCGCACAAACATCGCCTCGTTCGGGTTGCGCACCGCGACCCGAACGCGCCAGCCCGCCTTGGCCATCCGCCGCGCGATATACCGCCCGACAAACCCCGACCCGCCATAGATGGTTACCAGCTTGGACATGATAATACTCCTGCGCGTAAAAACTCACCTAAGGGATGTACCTGTGACGCCTGCGCCGGACAAGCCGCAATTGTCTGTGGCCTGATTTGCGCAATCCGTTCCGCATTTTACGGCATATACCAATTGACACGCCCCCGCCCCGCGCTTAGATGCACGGCTCACGTGACCTGCCCAGGTGGCGGAATGGTAGACGCGCTAGCTTCAGGTGCTAGTATTGGCAACGATGTGGAGGTTCGAGTCCTCTCCTGGGCACCAATATTTCCGAACATAGTCGATCATAAGAGCTCATTATCATTGAGTTTTTCGCCGATCTGAAGTATCAATCTAAACATAGCGAAACACTTGATTTCCCCAGAAAACCTACCTGATGGGGGTATCATCGGGGGTACCGCGCCCCATGTGCGAGGTTGATACCCCCAATGCCCCTAACAGACCTAAAAATTAAAAAGGCCAAGAATCGAGATAGACCTTACAAACTTGCCGATGGAAACGGGTTGTTCTTCTTGGTTAAGCCAAATGGTTCGAAGCTTTGGCAACAGAAGTACCGCCACTTTGGGAAAGAACGGCTGCTATCCCATGGGCCGTACCCAGACGTCACTCTGGCACAGGCGCGGGAAAACGTGATGAAGCCCGCGCATTAATGGCAGACGGTGGTGACCCCTCTGTTCAGAAGCGCCTTGATCCGATTGAAGCTGAAACGCAGGCTCGCACCACCTTTATCTTGGTGGCGGAAGAGTACATCCAGCAGGCAAGTGACCGTGAACTGGCAGAGGCCAACATGCGCAAGAAAGTTTGGCATGTGCAAACTTTAGCTGAAGTCCTACATCACCGACCATCAACGAGATCACTTCTGCCGAGATATTGCATCTGCTGAAGAAGGTTGAACACAGCGGTCGCCGGGAGACCGCAAAGAAGCTGCGCGGGACGCTTTCCGCAATCTTCCGTTTGGCGATTGTGACCCTTCGGGCGGAAAATGATCCGACGCAGGCAGTCAAAGGGGCACTATTGCGGTTTAAGGTCACCAACCGAGCTGCCATCACTGATGAGAAGATATTTGGGCAGTTCCTGCGTGATCTGGATGCATACACAGGTGCAGGCGTCATCAAAGACGCACTACTGTTTCAAATCCTGACCATGACCCGTCCTGGTGAAGTGCGCGGAGCAAAACAGCAAGAAGTCAACTTTGATACAGCCACTTGGACCATTCCCGCTGAACGAATGAAGATGCGCTGTGATCACATGGTACCTTTATCTACACAAGCGCTTGAACTGGTCCGCCGCAACTGGATTGATGTTGATGGGGTGGAACTGATTTTTCCATCACTCAACTCAAATCGCAAATGGTTGTCTGAGAACGCATTTAACTCGGCAATGCGGCGGATGGGTTATACCAAGGACGAAGCGACGGCGCACGGGTTCCGTGCGACTGCCAGCACAATCTTGAACACTCATGGGTTTGAGGGTGACGTCATCGAGGCGGCGCTTGCACATCGGGGATGGACAATTGCGGTGCCGGAACTGCGGCCGTGACTGGGACATCCACCGGATAAAAGAGAGCGCCAGCGTCAGGCGACCAAAGCCCTTTTTTCTTAAGGTCATGCCGCCACGCGTAAATTTGTTGTCGCCTGATCTCATGGCGCTGCGCCACCTGCGTCACGCTCGCCCCACCGACACCAACCGACATGACAATCTCGCACTTGTCGTCGTCATGCCAGAAGCGTCGCCGCTCAGCTCCAAGAATTTCACCCCACATCGCAGACCCCGCATAAGAGACGTCTCTTAGATCAAAACCCCATATTCAGGCAGGCGGTGCCAATAGGACGGTTACCGTTGATAGGACATATAGAGCACCATATGGAGGAAATTGGCCGGATGGAGGTCATGGTTGGCCCGTCTGGCAAGCGGAATTGGTCTGATGGGTTCAAGGGCCATGTTGTTGCGAAACGCTGGTACCGGGTGTGACGGTCAACGAGGTGGCGCGGCGACACGATCTACAGGCCAATCATTTGTCGACATGGCAGCGGCTGGTGAAGGACGGCAAGCTGGTCGTGCCGGACTTGGCGGGTGCCGAGTTTGCCCTTGTGGTTCTGTGACCTGAGGCAATACCGTCTTTGGCTGCGCCGGAAAGTGCCGTTGAGATTGTGCAGGGTTCGGTCACCATTCTTTTCGATGCAGGAACCCCGCCTGACAGGATTGCCGCGATCGCCCATGCGCTGTCTGCACGCGAATGATGTTCCCCTCAAACCGGGTGCGTATCGCGGTGGCGACCAAGCCTGTAGACTTCGGCAAGGGGCATGACGGGCTGAGGGCTTTAGTCAGGAACGAGTTGCGCAAGGAACCTTTTACCGGGTCAGTATTTGTGTTCCGCGGCAAGTGGGCAGACCGGTTGAAGCTGCTTTATTGGGATGGCACCGGGCTGGTTATGGCTTACAAGCGTTTGGAGGAAACCACCTTCATCTGGCCCGCCATCAAAGACGGCTTGATGGCCCTGAACCACGCCCAGTTTGAAGCGCTGTTTTCCGGGTTGGATTGGCGCAAAGTGAAGGCTCTGGCGGCACGTCCACCCACTGCCGCAGAGTGAATCAGGCAGGCATTTGCGCGGGTGCGCGGATGCCAAAAGTGATAGACCTTAGGCATGTTAAATACTGCTGATCTTCCTGATGATATCGCAGCCCTGAAGGCACTGCTGTTTACCTCTGAGGGTCGAAATCTGCACCAGCAGGACCGTATTGATCAGCTGCAAAAGCTGGTCGCAGACTTCAAACGCGCTTTGTTCGGCGCAAGGTTTGAGAAGGCCGATCCTGAGCAGTTTGAACTGGCGCTGGAAGACATCGAAACGGCGATGGCGGTTGTCCATGCGGAAGACGCAGCCCTTGATCCGCCCGCCTCACGCGCAACCAAGCCACGCAACACCAATCGCGGATCACTGCCCAAGCATCTGCCCCGCATCGAAAAGGTGATTGAAGCCTCCAAAATGAAGGGCAACACACTGTTTAGCCCAATTAGAGGTAAGCATAAAACCTCACAGCGCTAAACTACCCTGCAAAAGACATGCGGTCTTACGGTCATCAGGTGTGCACTTTCTGGTCACCCATTTTCTTTATAAAGGGCTCATGCCTACATTACCGTTCATAAAGTTGTCTGCGCAGCGATTCATGCAGCGTTCAATACGCTTTCGATCACATGTTGTGTCTGTTCATCAGTTTGGGCCGGACACATCGGCAGGCTTATTACTTCGGCTGCGAGTTGTTCCGCCACAGGAAAGCTCCCACGTGAAAATCCTGCATCTGCATATGCTTTCTGCAGATGCGGCGGAATCGGGTAATGAATAACGGTTCCAATATCGGCATCTTCCAGCCGCTTTTGAAACGCTGTCCTTTCATTGTGACGCAGCACATAAAGGTGCCAGACGGGATCTGCCCAATCCGGCACAAATGGCACACATAAGCCAGCCGCAGAAAAAGCGTCTGAATAGCGTTTCGCAATGTTTTGGCGGCGAGATATCGCTGAGTCCAAAACCGCCAACTTAACGGTAAGCACGGCAGCTTGAATGGGGTCAAGGCGACTGTTTAGTCCCTTGAGATCATTCTGATATTTGATGGTTGATCCATAGTTTCGCAAGGAGCCCACATGATCGGCAATGTCTTGATCATCTGTGGTCAATGCCCCGCCGTCGCCTAACGCACCAAGGTTCTTAGAAGGATAAAAACTCCAGGCTGCTGTCCCTGAGCTTCCGATCCTGCGTGATTTATAACGTGCACCATGGGCTTGGGCAGCATCTTCCAGCACAAACAAGTCATGCTTTTTTGCAATATCATTCAACGCATCCAAGTCAGCTGGCTGACCATAAAGGTGCACAGGCAGAATTGCCTTCGTTCGAGCAGTTAATGCCTCTCGTACGGCTTTGGGATCAATATTGTAGGTATCGATCAGCGGTTCTACTGGAACAGGCTTCGCACCGCACTGACTAACAGCCAACCAAGTGGCAATATAGGTATTACTTGGAACTATGACTTCGTCACCGGGGCCAATACCTTTGGACATCAAACCTAGCCGAAGCGCGTCTAGGCCATTTGCGACACCCGAACAATGAGGTATATCAACGTAAGCGGCAAAGGCGTTTTCAAACTCCTCCAACTCGTCATCTAGAATGTAAGATCCAGACCTGGCGACCCGCAACAGAGCCTCTTCGATCCGATCTTGCAGTTGGGCTTGAGCCGCAAGAAGGTTGAGAAATGGAACTTTCAAGACGCACCGACTGCATTAAGAAATTCTTTCTTTTCCCGGATGTAATCCTGCTCATCATAAGTTTTGGAGGCCATGACCATGCAGACTGAACCTGACGAAAAGTTGTCGAGGTGCCGCCACATCATTGGACAGACATAGACGCCAAAATAGGATCTATTTAGATGAAATCGCTTGGAGTCGAAGCCATCGTCGAGTAATAGGTCGAAGCTGCCTGACATGCAGATCACAAACTGATGCAACGACTTGTGTGCATGCTCACCACGATCCGCACCACCCGGTACGTCGTAAAGATAGTAGACGCGTTTGATATCAAACGGAATGTGGTTGCCGCCCTCCACGAAGGTCAAGTTTCCGCGGGAATCCGTAATTTTGGGCAATTCTATGATGCGACAGTCGTTCAGGGGCATGGGATTTCTTTTTTTCTATTATCCTTTTCCTGAGTACAGCGCCAAGTACCGGGCGGCAAACAGTTTCACATTCTAAGTGCATCATTGGTTGGATGTCGCCGTGTCCTAGCATAGGTTCACCATATCATATGTTGTTGATACTGGGATACTATCCAGCGACATTGAACCTAACCGGCAGAGATCCTAAGTAGGCGACGCAAAAGCGTGAATAATGTTATCAAAATACGTCGCTTTCAGGCGCAGGACACCCAAGCCTGGAACTCCTTTGTTGATGGTTCAAGCAATGGAACCTTCCTGCACAATCGACAATTTATGGATTATCACTCGGACCGCTTTGATGACCATTCAATGATTGTTGAGGCGGACGATCGGATTGTCGCCTTGTTGCCCGCGAACCACGCCCAAGGCACGCTACAATCTCATGGCGGACTGACCTATGCTGGACTGCTCACTGGGGCAAGCATGTCAGCAGAATTGATGATCGATATAGTTGCTGCCCTTGTAGACACTCTGCGCGCGGGCGGGTTTGAACAACTTCATTACAAGGCTATCCCCCATATATATCATCGGCACCCCGCAGAACAGGATATCTATGCTCTCGTGCAACATGGCGCACGTATGGTCAGGTGTGACCTTTCGTCAGCAATTGCCATCGGCCGGTCTCCAAAATTTTCAAAATCAAAGCGCCAAGGCGTCAGCCGAGCACGCAAGGCAGGTTTACAGGTCGAGGAAAGTACAGATTTCGGCGCGTTTTGGAGTATACTCTCAGAGCGGCTGAGTGAAGCACATGGCGCGGTCCCCACACATAGTTTAGATGAAATTCGACGACTTCAGGGCCATTTTCCCCAAAACATCCGTTTATATGTAGCCTTGAGTGACGGAGGTCTCCAGGGCGGCGTGGTCATATTTGACAGCGGTCCTGTGGTGCATGTCCAATACATGGCCGCGACTGAAAATGGGCGGCGCGACGCAGCACTTGATTTGATCGTTTCTCACCTGCTTGAGACAATTTACTCTGACAGGTTGTGGTTCAACTTCGGTATTTCCACCACAGATGGCGGTAAAGTGCTGAATACAGGTCTGGCGAGGCAGAAGGAAATGTTCGGTGCCCGTAGTGTTCTTTTCTATCAATACGAATTGGATATTTTGTGAGGACCTCACCTCCGTATGCAACACTCGACACTCTTTCGGATTTACTGCGCTCGGCTGTATTAGAAAGCGGTAACCTTAATGATGGGCTAGCTCTGCTGCGCATCTACGCGCGTCTGCATTGGGATAATATTTCGGGGCATTTCGGAGATGAACCCTTAGAGATGGCGTTCTTTCAAAAATGGAAACATCACGCCTTGAGGACGCCGCAACCGCCGTTGCCACATACCAGTTTCTTGCACATTGCTACACAAACTTACGGACAAGGAGGGCATTCTCGCCTGCTGTGGCGATTGGCTAAGGGTCTTTCAGCTTATGGCACGCAGACCCTATTGCTGACTGATTTCCGCAAGAGCAATCACATTTCGGATTTCCCCGGTACCATTACAAGATTGCGTGGAAAACCCGCCGTATGTGCCGCGGCAATTGTGGCTGCCGCACAGCATGCTGAGGCGATCTTGCTGCACATTCATCCTGACGATGCAGGCGCTGCATTTGCCGCGCGTATCCTTAGTTCACAGGGCAAGAGAGTTCTGTTCGTTAATCATGCAGATCATGTCTTTAGTTTGGGACCAGGTGCCGCCGACGTCGTGCTTGAAATCTGTATGACTGGGTGGAAAACTACGCGTGATCGACGAAGTGCGCGGGCTCAAAGCTTTATGGGAATTCCGATCGTCGATGAGAACAAGCCGCTGCATGCTCATTCTGCTCCCCGCGAGGGTCCGATCGTGTCTATGGGGGGCGGCGGAAAATTTCAACCGATGCCGGGTTTGAGCTTCCCAGACTTTCTCATGGAACTTTTGCCAAAGGTTAAAAACAATGTAGTTTTGATTGGCCCCTCCCACAAAGATGTGTGGTGGAACGAAGTCACTGACGCATTTCCAGGCCGAATTCAACTACGCGGACCTCTTCCACCGCCCGAAGTCGAAGACATTTTGAAGTCGGCTTCTTGCTATATTGATAGCTTTCCACTCGACGGAGGAACGGCCTATCCGCAAGCCGCAGCTATGGGTGTTCCTTGTTTTGCGCCAAATGCCAGCAATGCATCGGGGGTCAGCCCGTCTGAAGAATTGAGATTTGAGACGCTTGAATATCTACAGACTTCTCTCACGTCATATCTGAACGGAGGTGCCTATCCATTCAACCTCAGCGCAGTGCAGGATCGGCTCATGCATGATTTTTCTAATGCAGCGGTGGCGAAGCGCGTTCAAAACGCCGCACAGGGCTGTCTTGTTGCACCGCTTGAATATCTTCCGCCTCTTGGCCAACGGGACTCTGACTACAACGCGCGCAGATGGGCTGATCAGAACACTGTTCAGCTACCTAAACGCCGTTGGCGCGACATCTCTACTAAGGCGCGGTTAAGTCTGTACTTAACGATCCGCAAAGCTGACCTGCCCGACGGTGTCAAAAGAGGAATCAATAGAATGCTGGCGACGCAATGGATTTGAGCCATATCGTCATCAGATGATCCCACTATGCAGATTGATATTAAAGCAATGACAACACAGGACAACTTCACCGACCTTCTCGTTCTAGGGAATGGATATTCCGCCCGTCTCGGCGCTATGGCTCTTGATCCAATCTTACCGGTCAGAGCGATAATCGCACCGTCAGATCGAAAGGATCATCGTGATGAACCTGAAAGTTTGGTAGGGCAACATGCCCACAGCCATATTTTCTTACCGCGTTTGGAGCGGGAGCTTCAGCGGATAGATCGTGGTATCTTGCCCGCTATGGCGCAGATGGGATACACTTTCGTACCAGGGTCCTACCGGCTAGGGCCAGACGCACCTGCCGGATGCCGCCGAATGTTCGCGACCCGTTGGCAGTTTGATGGCGTTATTGAAGCGGTTTTTCGCAATAGGGTCCGAGTCAGCGACATTACAGCCTCCGTGTCAGGCTTTGAAATTGAGTCTGATAGAATATCGGCGCTCTTGCTGACATCAGAAGGCAGGATCGATATCCCAGCCTCGACCTTGGTTCTGGACGCAATGGGAACACAGTCACCGATTATGAAATCGTTGTCAGGTAAGGTCAGCGGAATTACAAACGAACCGGGGAACATTGTGTACATCACGCAGTTTTTCCAATTTAGCGATGCACCACCTCAGAATTTACCTGACCCTCTAATCGATTGCCCTCATGATTTTGGCTCGGCTAGCGTTATGCTCTATCCGGGTGCTAACGGATGGTTTTCGGTCTCTTTGGCAATCGGCATAGCGCAGAAATCACTCGTCCGTGATCTGCGTGACCCGTCTGCGTTTGTCGAATTCTGCAAACAGAGTCCTAATATCGCAGCGTGGATTGACGCCGCAGGCGCCCACGGACCAAATCGAATTTTCATTAACCCACGCAATAAATGGAATGTCGCTGTGTTTGAGGCTGACGCAGCGCCCAAGAATTATTTAGCTGTGGGCGATGCCCTGACTACAATGTTACCTACGCTCGGGGCGAATTGCTCATTCGCAGCAACTCATATTCGGATTATCCGCGATTTATTAGTAAGCCGTCCCTCCGACCTCCAAAGAGCTTTCGCAGATGCTGTCCGCAAAGAGCAGTTCGAATTTTTCCAGAAGGCACTAATTACAAAAGGAACCTCGAATAGTTATATTCCCTTTGAATTATCGCCGCAGAACCGCCTCACCAAGCGGATAAAACGCAGGCTTCGTCGCTTGCTTGGGTTGGATCGCGCACGTATCATTAGACAGCTTTCCGGATCTTCGAGTCTTTAAGGTTAAATTACTATCAGGAAGAGGTGTGGAATGACAAAGAGTATTAGCTCCTACACGAGTGAATACATTGATGATTTCGGTTTCGAGGCTGAGATGGTTCGCTATCGTCGCAAGCTTGTGCTGAATCGTCTAGCACATCACGCTCCACGTTCGGTTGTCGAATTGGGCTGCGGCACCGATTTGCAAGCTGAAGGGTATCTGAGGGAAGGGGGAAGTTGGACAGACTGGATCGTTGTCGAGCCATCTCAGACCTTCGCCGACCATGCGCGTGCAAGCTCCCTCCCTAACCTGCAAGTTGTTCAAGGCTTTTTTGAGGAGGTGACTAATCAACTTCCTGATGGTGCGGACTTCATGCTTTGCTCGGGGTTGCTACATGAAGTTCCAGATTCTGACGATTTGATCTCTTCAATGCGTCAAAAAATGGGACCAAGTACTGCTCTTCATATCAATGTGCCCAATGCACAATCCATGCATCGGCAGCTCGCTAAGGCCATGGGGCTGATCGACAATTTAAAAGAGATAAGCCAGCGCAATGCAAAGCTTCAGCAACCCCGCGTCTATGATTTGCCAGATTTGGTCACGCAGCTTGAGGGACATGGGTTAACGATCACGACCACTGGTGGTTACCTGGTAAAGCCGTTTACGCATAAGCAAATGGAACCTCTGGTCAGCGAGCTTGGGCGAGAGGTTATGGATGGCCTTTTTGAATTGGGCAAACGGTTGCCAACGCTGGCGAGCGAAATATACGTAGAGGCCAAGGTTTCCTAACGCGGTCGCCAATCGGCTCCGTATGTCGCGCTCAGATCAATTCTCCCTTAATGAAACGTTCGCCGCAGTCTGCCGACATAGTGCCACCAATCACTCCAACTCATGTGCTCCGCATATTTTTTACGAACATGGCGCAGTTCCTGACGCACGCGTGCGCTGGTGACACTTGCACTGACTTGTCCGGTGTGCTGTCGGTTCACAACCAAGGGGTTGTTTACCACAGTTGGTGGTCCAAAGAGTAGCGCGCACTGCTTGTAATAATCTACATCCATCAGCCAGATCAGATCTTCATCAAATCTGGGGGCATTCTTGCGGCGTACGGCCAGCACAGAAGGACTGCTTATTGTATTTTTTCCGAACTGGATACGGTCGTGAAATCTTGGGACGAAGGGGCGGATCAGAGTATGGCCGTCGCGCGTGTGCTCGGATCCAGTCACGATCCACTGAATTTTAGGGTCATTAAAGGCCTGGGCGATTTGGGTAAGTGCGTCACTGCCGTTCAAGAAATCGTCTTGAAACAAGATTTTCACAATCTGTTTCTCTGCTGCATTGATCGCAGCGTTTGTATTTGCGGACCCTTGTCGTTTCAGATGCTTTGTATCCAAACGGCGGATAGTCATATCCGAATAGCTTGAACAAAGATCAGCAATTCGATTGTCGTCCGATTGGTCAGCGACGATCACCTCGAAATTACGAAAGTCTTGTCTCGCAAGGATGTCCAATGACACGCCTAAAAATTTTACACCCATCCCGCCCATTGAATATGCTGGGATACAAATACTCAGACTCAAAGAACTATCCATCTACACTTTCGCTATATTTACGATCCAAAAAAGAAACACGATTGAAGCGGTATGTGTCAAGCAAGTTTAACTGATTATCAGTATGAAGACCCTCTGATTCGGCCCTATCATAGGCTCCAGACTCATTGAGTCATAACCAGAATAAAATGGTTGCTGCGAGGGCGATTGCAGGCAGGAATACCTTCGGGCATCGGTCGTATCTGGTGGCGATCCGTCGCCAGTCTTTCAGGCGCCCGAACATGATCTCGATCCGGTTCTGCCGTTGGTAGCGACCTTTGTCATATTTGACGGGTTTACCACGCGACTTCCGTCCCGGGATACAGGGTGGCATTCCCTTATCCGCAAAGGCCTCGCGGAACCAATCCGCGCCATAGCCGCCGGTCTCCCAACAACCAGTCGGCGGCTGGCAGGCTATTCATCAGGGCCCTGGCCCCCGTGTAATCGCTGACCGGGCCGGCAGTCATGAAGAACCGGATCGGCCTTTCAATCGTGTCGGTGACGGCATGCAACTTTGTGTTCATGCCGCCTTTCGTTCGCCCGATCAGACGTTCACACCCCCCTTTTTTAACCGCAGGCTCGAGGCCGTGCGCTGCGCTTTGAGATAGGTCGCGTCGATCGAGATCGTTTGATTGTCAGGTGCCTCGGCAGCCAGCCCCGTCATGATCCGCGCGAACACACCCATATCGCTCCACAGTTCCCATTGGTTGTGAAGCGTCTTGGGGGGACCATACTCTTTGGGAGCATCGCACCACCGCAACCCATTGCGATTTATGAAGATAATGCCGCCGAGACCTCGACGGTCATCTACGTGCGGCACTCCATGGCTCTTCGGAAAATACGGCCTAAGCCGCGCCATTTACGCTTCATTCAGCCAATATAAATTGCTCATAATTCCCCCTCAGTTTGAGGCAATTGAATCATTGAGATCTGAAAGCCTCAAGCTGATCAATGGGTCCAGCGCCCTCTGTATCTCTGATTTGCTGTTCTGACCGCATCACCGACCTTGGCCAAGGTCGGTGACGGGACGGTGTTTGGCGTCTGGGCCTTGTGGCGTTGACCATGTTTCCTGGCGAGCCAGCACCGTCTCTCTTCATCGTCTCGAGCAGTTGAATGCGGCCGGTCTGGACCGCGGAGCAGAAGGAAGAGAGCACGAGCAAATTATCACAGGCAAGGATCATCGGTATAGATGTCAGCCGCGATTGGTTGGATATTTACTGTCTGCCAGAAGGCAAGCGCGCGCGGTTGCCGAACAAGGTCGAAGGTCACGCGCAAGTCGCTGAACTCGCTCTTGAACTGGACGCCCTCGTTTGTGGGTCTGGCTCCAATCGCACACGACAGCGGCGCAATGCGCGGCAAGCGCGCCATCGGAGGAGGACGGCGCCGACTGCGGCACGTCATGTTCCAGGCAGCCCTTGTCGCCAGCCATCACAATCCGGTCCTGAAAGTCTTTGCAGACCGCCTTCGCGCCGCCGGAAAACCACATAAGGTTGTCGTCATAGCAGTTGCTCGAAAGCGCGTCACAATCGCGAACGCGCTTTGCAAACCTCGTCTGACTTGGACCAATCACGCCGCCCGAGAAATACAGTTGCTAGAGCGTGTTGCGTTCAATTGTATTCATACCCCGCAGCCTTGAAGAAGTTGTAGCATTCTTCCTCTGTGAAGAGGTTGCAGACATGGCCGACGGCCTGCCAGAGCGCATCGTATGTGCGGGCGGCGGCTCGTCGGATCAGGGCCTTGAGCTTTGCGAAAGCCATCTCGATCGGGTTCAGAACCGGGCTATAGGGCGGAAGGAACAGAAACCACGCGCCGACAGCCTTCAGGGCCGCCGCTGCGGTCGGGCTTTTGTGCGATGACAGGTTATCCAGGATGATCACGTCGCCGCTCTGCAAGGTTGGCGCCAACTGGGTCTCGGCGTAGAGATCGAACATCTCGCCGTTCATTGCCCCATCGATGACCCATGGCGCATCCAGCCGGTCATGGCGCAGGGCGGCGATGAATGTCTGGGTTTTCCAGTGGCCGAAGGGCGCATGGTCGATTAGGCGGTTGCCTTTTGGTGACCAACCGGTGGTCTTGGTCATATTCGTCTTCAGCGAGGTCTCGTCGATGAAGCCCAATCTCGACAATAGGTTGCGCATGAAAGGCTGACGCCGGGTGATCCAGATATGGCGCGCCTGCCGGACATCAGGCCGCTTCTGTTCGGCGGCCTGGAGGTCTTTTTTTGTGTGTCAGGCCGAAGCTGCGCAGGACGCGCCAGACCGAGACGCGGTGGATCGTGAGATTGTGACGATCCGCCAGTTCCAACACCAGATCATCCAGTGTCAGGTCCGGCTTTGCTACCATCCGCGCTTCGATCCAGCCCCGAAGGCTGGCCAGCTTGCCATGACCGCCGCCATTGCCCTGCGCGCGCGGCTCCAGACCACCTGTTTCACGCTTCAGGATCACCATGTCGTTGACGAACTTCACCGAAACCCTGAACCGCGCCGCCGCCGCACGGTGGGAATGCCCTTCCTCCACAAAAGCGACCGCGCGCTCGCGAAGAGCCATAGGATGTGGCCTGCCCATATCATACCCCCATATCTGCTACGCAAACAGGAATCACAGATCAAGTCCCGTGGGAATCCTGAATCGGATAGATCGCAACACGCTCTAGATGAGTATAAGTCTGGTTTGGATTGACCCGCAAATAATGCGCTTGGTCGTCATGTCGGCATTCCTCAAAGGCGATCTTCGACCCGAACTGCTTTGATGCACTTTCAGGGCTAGTATGGCATCCCTGAACCGCTAAGCTTGGCCCTGATCAGGACTTAGGTGCTCCTTTATGACGTTGGATCAAATTACCGCCTTTCTCTGGGTCGCCCGTTTGGGCGGGTTTCGCCGCGCTGCCGATCAGCTGAACCTGACGCAACCTGCGATTTCGAGCAGGGTCGCGAAGTTGGAGGAGGAGTTGGCTACTTCCCTTTTTGACCGTAATAGTAGCGACCTCACTCTTACCCGGCAGGGGACATTACTGCTTTCCTACGCCAAGCAAATGCTTTTTGTGCAGGATGAAATACGCAGGCGTGTGGCCGATAAGTCGGAGTTGACGGGTCTGTTCCGCGTTGGCGCGTCGGAAACGATCGCACAAAGCTGGCTACCTGATTTTCTGAAAGCCTTCAGCGCCGTGTATCCACAGATCAATATTGATCTGACCGTCGATATTTCGACCGATCTAAGAGACTCCCTTTTGAAGCGTCAACTCGATCTGGCGTTTTTGATGGGCCCGATATCGGAATTCTCTGTCGAGAACGTGGCGCTGCCGAGCTTTGATCTACATTGGTACTGTGCGGCAGGGAGCAATCCTGTTGACCTCGAGACAACGCCAATCATTTCGTTTTCATCCAAAACGCGACCTTACCGCGAGCTTATGAACCTGTTGAACCGTCATGTCGGCCCAAGCGTCCGTGTTTTTACGTCTACGTCCTTGTCTGCAAGTTTGCAGATCATCGCGGCAGGATCTGCGGTTGGTCCCTTCCCGCGCGCGCTTGCGAGCAAGTTGATCGCGGACGGGCGGATCGTGGAGTTTGATCCCGGACTTACGCCAAGCCCTCTTGCCTTTACGGCCTCATATCTGGGCGAACCACGCAATTTTCTGGCCGAGGAAGGCGCGGCGATCGCTGTAGAAGCAGCGCAGAATTGGCAGGACAGCAATTCATAAAGTCTATCAGCAATGAACAAAATTGATAATTTGATTTACTTGATTACAAATGTGAAGATTCCTTAACGTCAAGGGAGGGCAGCGATGGCTCTGGATCATATTTCCTATGAAACGCTCCGCAACTATGCGGTCGGGGATGTGCGCAAAGCAATCCGCAAGGGCACATGGACACGGCACACCGCCGGGCTGGCGCGCGGCAAGCTGCAATGCAACCTTGCGATACTGCCGGCGGAATATGCTTTGGACTTCCTTACGTTCTGTCAGCGCAATCCCAAGCCCTGCCCGATTGTCGGGATCAGTAACCGGGGCGATCCGATGATGCCCACCTTGGGTCATGACATTGACATTCGTACCGACGTGCCGCAGTACCGCGTGTTTCGTAAAGGTCTGCTGTCCAGCGAACAACCCGACATCCGTGACGTGTGGCGTGATGATCTGGTCAGCGTCGCCTTGGGATGTTCTTTTACTTTTGAAAACGCATTGGTGGAGGCTGGTATACCTGTACGCCACATCGAGCGTGACACCACCGTGCCGATGTATAGTTCGAACATCCAGTTGACCCCTGCCGGGCCATTTTCCGGCACAATGGTCATCACCATGCGCCCGATCCCGCGCGACCGTGTGGACGAGGCAATCCGCATCAGTGCGCAGTTCCCGCAGGCCCACGGTGCGCCGGTTGCCATTGGTGATCCGGCTGACGTCGGCATTGCCGATTTGCAAAAACCCGACTGGGGCGAAGCGGTTCCCGTCGGTCCGGGTGACGTTCCGGTCTATTGGGCCTGCGGTGTGACCCCTCAAAATGTGCTGCGTGCCGCGAACCTGCCGCTGTGCATAACCCATACCCCCGGCTGCATGCTGATCGCAGACGTGGGCGAACGTGACGACACGAATATCCTGTCGGGGCTGAACCCCGTCGAACCTTCCAACTAGGAGAAGCAACTATGAAAAATTTACCGACCACAAAAAAGACACTGGCAATTCTGGCGATGACCACTGCCATGGCAACACCGGCAATGGCGGAGACCCTGTCCGTTGTGGGCAGCTGGTCCAGCTTGCCGCTGAACAAGCAATACGAAACACCGTTTTGGACAGAGACGCTGCCTGCCGCATCGGGTGGTGACCTAACGGTTGAAATGACCACCCATGATCAGATGAACCTTGGCACAGGCGATGTTTTTTCGCTGCTGGGACAAGGTGTTTACGATGTCGGCATGACAGTCGCGGACTATGCCGTCGCTGACGCGCCAGAGCTTGAAGGTCTGGACGTACCTATGCTGACAGCCACAGCGGATGAAGCCCGCGCCATGGTCGATGCCGCCCGTCCGATGGTCGATGATATTTATGCGACCAGATACAACAGCAAGGTATTGGCCATCGCGCCCTACCCGCCACAGGTTGTCTTCTGTAACGCCGAAGTGACCAGCCTTGCTGATCTGCAAGGCAAGAAAGTCCGTGCCTCTGGCCGGATGACTGCGAAATTCCTCGAAGCACTCGGTGCGGAAGGCATCAACGTGTCGTTCGCCGAAGTTCCCGGTGCGCTGCAAAAGGGTGTTGTCGATTGCGCCGTAACAGGTGCTGGCTCGGGCTATTCTGCCGGCTGGTGGGAAGTCTCAACCCATCTGATGCCGATTGCATTGGGTGGTTGGGATCCGGTTGTCACTGCCATGAACATGGACAAGTGGAACAGCCTGACACCTGACATGCAGACCCTGATCTCGACCGAAATCAAGACCAAGTTTGAAGATCCCGCATGGGCCACGGCACAGGGTGCGTTGACCAATGACATCGCCTGCCTGACGGGCACCGGCGAATGTACAGGTGGTGAGGCACGCGGTATGACATTGGTTGAAGTATCCGCGGAGGACACTGCAAAAGCCAAGGAAATCCTGACCACCGAAGTGCTGCCGGAATGGGCAGAGCGCGCTGGCGATGAGTGGAAGGTCCGCTGGAACGACAGCGTTGGTGCCACTGTCGGTGTCACCATTCCCTAAACCCACCTCGGCCGGGCGGCACATCCCGCCCGGCCTTTTCTTTTTCCCATCATCAGGAGCACCGGTAATGGCCGAGAGCGTTTTGCGTACACTGCGCACCTTAAATCGGGGTGTCGCCTACATTATCGGTATCATGCTGCTGGCCTGCGCGGCCTTTGTGCTGGCCGATATTCTGTTGCGCCAGGTCGGTGCTTCGTTTGGTGGCACTGATGAAATCAGCGGCTATGTCATGGCGATTGCAACGGCCTGGGGCATGAGCTTTGCCTTGCTGGAGCTAAGCCATGTGCGCATCGACCTGCTGCGTCAAAAGGCGAACACGCTGTGGCGCTCGCTTTTCGATATTTTCTCCATGATCGTGATGACGGGTGTTGTCCTGCTGATCGCGTATCAATGCTGGCCCGTTCTTGAACGCTCCATCACCAATGCCTCGACTGCAAATACACCACTGGAAACTCCGCTGGTGTGGGTGCAGGGGCCATGGTTTGCGGGCTGGGTCTGGTTTGGCATCGTGTCCACACTGACGACCCTGTCAGCGCTTGTACTCATTCTACAGGGCCGCTTTGCGGAATCTGAGCAGGCCATCGGGGCCTTTGGCGAGGCGGATTTGCTATGATTACCTATACAGCCGTTGGCCTGCTGGGGCTGCTTGCCCTGTCCATTCCCGTCGGGATCGTTCTGTTCCTGCTGGGTATCGGGATTGATCAGTTCTTTAGCGCCTTCCCGCTGATACGCGGTCTTGGTGCGCTGGTCTGGTCGTCCTCGAACTCTGCCACGTTGATCGCTATTCCGTTCTTTGTTCTGCTGGGCGAAATTCTGGTGCGGTCGGGAGTTGCCGCACGCACCTATGCCGCGCTGGACAAATGGGTGTCGTGGCTGCCCGGTGGATTGGTGCATGCCAACATCGCCACTGCGACGATGTTTTCGGCCACGTCCGGTTCTTCGGTTGCAACCGCCGCCACTGTGGCGACCGTGGCGATGCCGCAGGCTGAAAAGCTGGGCTATGATCCCAAGCTGTTCTCGGGCGCAATTGCCGCAGGGGGGACGCTAGGCATCATGATCCCGCCTTCGATCAACCTGATCGTCTACGGCTTTCTGACCCAAACCTCGATCCCGCAGCTTTTCCTCGCGGGTCTGATCCCGGGTCTCAGTCTCGCCCTCGCGTTTGTGGTGATGACTGCGATAATCTGCACCCTGCGTCCCTCGCTGGGCGGCGCACGCCGCACTTTTCCGCTGTCTGCAATGATGGGCGCGCTGATGCAGCTTGTGCCGATCCTGCTGCTGTTCGCGGCCATTGTCGGCTCAATCTACAAAGGCTGGGCCACGCCCACCGAAGCGGCAGCCGTGGGCGTCGCCGGTGCCTTCATCATCGCCTACTTCTTTGGCCGCGTTGACGTGGCCATGATCGGGCAAGCGACGCTGGGAACCATCAAGGTGACATCCATGATCATGCTGATCGTGATCGGCGCATCGTTCCTGAACTTTACCCTCGCATCCGCCGGATTGGGCCGTGAATTGCAGGAATTCCTGAACGGTCTGGGCCTGACGGCCGTATCGACCATGCTGGTCATCGTGCTGATCTACATCGTGCTGGGCTTCTTTATCGAAACCCTGTCGCTAATGGTTGTCACGATCCCCATCATGGTGCCGTTGGTGATCGAGCTTGGCTATGATCCGATCTGGTTCGGCATCCTGATGATCGTTTTGGTGGAAATGGCGCTGATCACCCCGCCGGTTGGTCTGAACCTCTATGTGGTGCAGGGCGCGCGAACGTCTGGCAATCTGTCTGACGTGATGCTGGGGGTCATTCCTTACGTGCTTGTCCTGCTTTTGATGGCCGGGGCTTTGCTGGTCTTTCCGCAGATCGCGCTCTTCCTTCCTGCGCTATTGAATTAATCATTTCAAAGGAGACTACATCACTATCTGGCAATTCTGGGTCGACTGTCGGGGCACCTTTACGGAAATCGTTGCGTACACGTCCGACGGCGATGTCAAAACGCACAAACTGCTGTCGGAAATTCCCGAGGCGTACAAGGACCCCGCTGTGCACGGCATCCGCAGTCTGCTGGGGCAACCTGTGTTTGATTGCCGACACCGGCATCTCTGGCGCTCGGGTTGCGCGGGAGCTTGATGCACTTGTGCGCATCTACCCTTCGTGGCCGAGGTCTGGCGGGCCTACATCCTGATTTTTGTGCTTCAGTCTGCCTCTGCTGCGTTCACGCCAACGTTTCAGGCCATAATCCCCGACATCTTGCCGGAGGAAGACCGCTACACCCGTGCCTTGTCGCTGTCACGGCCGGCGTATGACCTTGAGAACATCATCAGCCCAATGGTGGCCGCGATCCTACTGACATTTCTCAGCTGTTGATTTGCGTTGAGAACTGACCCGGTATTTTCACCGAGATTTGACCCACCTGTTTATGTATCAGCGTTTATGTGTTGGTCAATGTTGGCTTCTCCTTTCGTTTTTTCTTTGCAGCCTCTGAGCTGGCTTTGAAGCGGTAGCTGTCGTTTCCAGTTTCCAGGATGTGGCAGCGGTGTGTGAGGCGATCCAGAAGCGCGGTTGTCATCTTTGCATCTCCGAAGACCTGTGCCCATTCTGAGAAGTTGAGGTTGGTGGTTATGATGACGCTGGTTCGCTCGTAGAGTTTGCTCAGCAGATGGAACAGCAGTGCGCCGCCGGATGGACTGAACGGCAAGTAGCCAAGTTCGTCCAAAATCACGAGATCAATTTTGGTCATCATCTCTGCCATCTTTCCGGTTTTGCCGAGCGCCTTTTCCTGTTCTAACGCGTTGACCAGTTCGACGGTTGAGTAGAAGCGGACCTTGCACCTGTGATGTTCAATGGCCTGAACACCGATGGCGGTCGCGACATGGCTCTTGCCCGTTCCAGGCCCGCCGATGAGCACGACGTTCTCAGCGTTCTCCATGAACTCGCACCGATGCAGTTGCTTGACGGTCGCTTCATTGATGTCACTGGATTTGAAGTCAAAGCCAGCGAGGTCCTTGTACGACGGAAAGCGGGCCACCTTTGTTTGATATGTGATTGAGCGCACTTCCCGTTCGGCAATCTCCGCTTTGAGCAGTTGGGACAACATGGGTGTTGCGGCCTCAAAAGCAGGCCCGCCCTGGGCAACCAGATCTTCTACCGCATTTGCCATGCCATAGAGCTTGAGACTGCGCAGCATGATCACGATTGAGGCTCCTGCTGGGTCATGACGCATGGTACTTGCCCCCAACCTGTCTCAGATCATCATAGCGGTCCACGTTTGCCTTTGGCGCTGTTTCCAGCGCGAGTGCATCAGGTGGATCGACTTCTGGAAGATCTGTGTGCGTTCCATCAATCAGCCGGTGCAACAAGTTCAGAATATGGGTCTTGGTTGGCACGCCAGCCTCCAACGCCAATTCTACGGCACACAGAACGGCATTCTCATCATGGTGCAAAACCAATGACAAGATATCGACCATCTCGCGGTCACCGCCTTCTCTGCGGTGCATGTGACTTTGTAGGTTGTGGAAGGCCCCTGGCATCTCAATGAACGGTGCTCCGTTGCGCAGAGCGCCGGGTTTGCGTTGGATTACAGCAAGGTAGTGACGCCAGTCGTAGACAACACGACCGGGCCTGCGGTGCGACCGATCTATGATGCGCTCATGTGTGCAAACGGTTTGCCCCTCGGCCACAATAACCAGCCGTTCTGGATAAACATGCAAGCTGACGCGCCGGTTGGCAAAGCTGGCAGGCACACTGTAGCGATTGCGCTCAAAAGTGATCAAACATGTCGGTGACACTCGCTTACTGTGTTCTACAAAGCCGTCGAAGGCTGGTGGCAATGCCATCAACATCGGCTTCTCCGCTTCCCAAGCGTCGGCAATGGTGCCCGGCAGATCCCGGTGCGAAGTCTCAACCCAAAGGGCTATACAGCGGTCTTCCAGCCATTGGTTCAGCTCGTTCAGATCTTTGAAGACAGGCATGATCTGCCACATGCGATTGCGCGCATCCTGGACGTTCTTCTCGACCTGACCCTTCTCCCAACCTGCCGCTGGGTTGCAGAACTCAGGTTCAAAAACATAGTGACTGGCCATCGCTTTGAAACGGGCGTTGATGTCGCGCTGCTTGCCACGGCCAACGCGATCAACAGCGGTCTTCATGTTGTCATAAATACCGCGCCCAGGCACGCCGCCAAACACGCGGAATGCATGCCAATGAGCATCGAACAGCATCTCGTGTGTTTGCAATGGATAGGCGCGCACCAAGAATGCCCGGCTGTGCGAGAGCTTCGTGTGGGCCGCCTGCAGCTTGACCCGTTCACCTCCGATGGTGGCCCAGTCTTCGCTCCAATCGAACTGGAACGCTTCACCCGGTTGGAATACCAGTGGTACAAACGTGCCGCGTCCAGTTGTTTGCTCCACACGATGCCGGTCTTCACGCCATGCACGGGCAAAAGCGGCCACGCGCGCATAGGATCCCGCATAGCCCAACTTCACCAAATCGGCGTGCATCTGCTTCACAGTACGCCGCTCTTTGCGCGATTTGCGTGTCTGAGCCAACAACCATGCAGACAAACGATCCGCATACGGATCAAGGTTACTCGGTCGTTTGGGTACCTTGAACTTAGGCTCAACAGCGCCCTCTCGCAGGTACTTCTTGATGGTATTGCGAGACAGACCAGTACGCCTGGCTATCTCACGAATTGGCATCCCTTCACGTAATGCCCAACGTCGAATGACACTTAAAAATCCCATGTCGATCACTCCATATCTCCCCGAACAAATGCGTCAGGGTAGCGTCGTTACATGGGTCAGTTCTCAGTGAAAATTTATGGGGCTACCGGGTCAGTTCTCAACGCAAATCAACACAAGGGCCGCAAACGTCACATCATGACCGACACCTGCGGGCATTTGATTGCACTCCGCGTTCATTCCGCCAGCATTCAGGACCGTGACGGCGCACCGGCGGTGTTCCATCAACTGGCCCGGGAGGCTCCAAAGCTGCGCCATGTTTTTGCGGATGGAGGCTATGCCGGGCCGAAACTGCGCGATGCTCTGACCAGTATTGGCCGCTGGGTCATTCAGATCGTGAAACGCTCCGACACCGCCGAAGGTTTCGAGGTTCTGCCCCGTCGGTGGGTTGTCGAACGCACTTTCGCCTGGCTCGGAAGATGTCGCCGTCTGGCAAAGGATTGGGAGAGAACAATCGAAAGCGCCGAGGCATGGGTTCTCATCGCTCACATCAGGCGTATGACAAGGGTGCTCGCAAGAGATTGAAATGCCTCAGCTCATTTTGAATCGGACTCTAAGAGTCTGATCGGAAATGAGTTGAGTGAATTCAGTAGGTTGTGATTCTGTTCGGTTGGAAGCTGAACGGAGATCAAAATGGCCTGGACTGAATTCACCCGAAAACTACATGAGCGCGATACGCCCCGATATTCAAGTGATGTAACGGATGTGGAGTGGTCGATAATAGCGCCATTTCTGCCCAGCCCCAACCATCTTGGCAGGCCGCGCGAAGTTGAACTGCGCGGTGTGTGGAATGCGATCCAGTACATCGCATCGGCGGGGTGCGCATGGTCGCTTTTGCCAAAAGACTTCCCGCCAGTATCGACGGTTCGATACTATTTCTACGGTTGGCGCGACAACGGTCTGCTGGCCGAGATTAATCGGGAACTGGTTGCACTGGCGCGTGAAACTGAAGGTCGGAACCGCCAGCCAGCAGCGGGTGTGATTGATAGCCAAAGCGTGAAAACCACTGAAAATGGCGGGATATGCGGCTATGATGCTGGCAAACGTATCAAGGGCCGCAAACGTCACATCATGACCGACACCTGCGGGCATTTGATTGCACTCCGCGTTCATTCCGCCAGCATTCAGGACCGTGACGGCGCACCGGCGGTGTTCCATCAACTGGCCCGGGAGGCTCCAAAGCTGCGCCATGTTTTTGCGGATGGAGGCTATGCCGGGCCGAAACTGCGCGATGCTCTGACCAGTATTGGCCGCTGGGTCATTCAGATCGTGAAACGCTCCGACACCGCCGAAGGTTTCGAGGTTCTGCCCCGTCGGTGGGTTGTCGAACGCACTTTCGCCTGGCTCGGAAGATGTCGCCGTCTGGCAAAGGATTGGGAGAGAACAATCGAAAGCGCCGAGGCATGGGTTCTCATCGCTCACATCAGGCGTATGACAAGGGTGCTCGCAAGAGATTGAAATGCCTCAGCTCATTTTGAATCGGACTCTAAGAGAAATCTGGGCTCAGGAGTTACTTTCAGGCGTCTTTTGTTACGAGATATCGATAGATGGTGGCCTTTGAGAGACCGTAGTGGACTATGAGGTTCTTGATAAGGATGCCTTGTTGGCGCTTGTCGCGCAGTTCTGAGATTTGCTCAGTCGAAAGAGCGGGCCGTTTTCCGAACTGAACGCCACGATCTTTGGCTTTTTTAATCCCGTCCATCTGACGCTCAGCGCGAATTTCGGTCTCAAACTGGCCGATGGCCCCGAGCATGTTGAAGGGAAGCCGCCCGGTGGCATCAGACGTGTCGATGTTCTGATCTAGGACAACCAGATCGACGCCTTTCTCGCGTAATGTATCGGCGATTTGGCACACCTGCAGCGTTGCGCGCGCCAGCCGGTCGATGCGCGTCACGATCAGCTGGTCGCCTTCCCGAGCATAGCCGAGACATTCCTTGAGCCGGGGCCGGATCAGTGGTGCCGCTGCGTTTTTCTTCAAAGAGCTTATCGCAGTCGCCCAGCTTGTCGCGCTGCACGTCAAGCGATTGGTCAAAAGAACTGACCCGAGCATATCCAACTTTGGCCACTGAGCGCCTCACATTTCTTTAGGGTTCACGCGACCTTTATATCGAGACATTGATAAAGACATGGAAAGTTTAGTGTCTCGCCACGTCTACTTCTCAAGACGGAAAGGGTGACCCGATGCCCGAGGATTTCAAATGGCGGCATTTTCGGGGAGAGATTATTTTGTCGGCGATGCGCTGGTATTGCCGCTACGGGATCAGCTATCGTGATCTCGAAGAGATGCTGGAAGAACGCGGCGTTGGGGTCGATCACACCACAATCTATCGGTGAGTCCAGGCCTACGCGCCCGAGATCTAGAAGCGTTTGCGCTGGCATTACCGCCCGCGCAGCTTCTCACAGTCCTGGCGCGTGGACGAGACCTACATCAAGGTCAAAGGTAAATGGACGTACTTGTACCGCGCCGTCGATAGACATGGCGACACTGTCGATTTCTACCTCTCACAGACCCGCAATTCGAAATCAGCCAAGCGCTTTCTGGGGAAGGCTCTGCGCGGCTGCAAGGCATGGGACAGGCCTACCGTAATCAATACGGATAAGGCCGGATGCTATAGCCAAGCCATCCGAGAGCTGAAGAAGGATGGCAAATGCCCCGTTGAGACGGAGCACCGGCAGGTCAAATACCTCGGTAACGTGGTCGAATCTGATCACGGTATGCTTAAGCATTTAATCAAGCCCACCTTGGGGTTCAAATCGATGAAAACCGCCTATGCTACGATCAAGGGCTTTGAAGTCATGCACGCCTTAAAGAAGAAGCAGGCGAAGGCTTTCCAGCTCCAGCCGGGATCATAGGCGAAGTGCGTCTTGTTGAACGCGCCTTCGGTCTCGGGCCAGAAATGATTAATGAGGCTGATGTTACTGCATGGCGCTGTGCTTGAGAAAGCCGCTATCCAACAGGAGTTCTGAACGCTGAAAACGGAAAACCCGCCAAACGCTCCCCCCGGCGAAAAATTTGCAACAGGGCCAGATAGACGGTATTGAGAGGGTCAATATCGCTATGTTTCAAACCGGGCGTCGCCATCAGCCCCAACCGCAAAGACGCCACATCGGCAAGTCCGACAAGCATTGCCTTGCGACTGGTAATCACGTCATCGGGGTCGAAATGATAGCCAAGCCGCTGATATTTCGCCATCAGGTCGGCATGCGGATATCCGGCGGCGTTGGACACGATCAACATACGTTTGCCCGCTGCCTGAAGCCGCGAGACACGTTCGGGCACACCGTCAATCGCGGTTTCGCCGATGTTCAGCCCCCCCGAAGGCATCAAGCAGGAAAATGTCGAAATCATCGGCAATAGCGTCGAGGTTCGGCACAGGGGTGCAGATACCGCCACGGTGCACATCGGGCAGACGCCGGCGCGCCTTTTCACAGGCGACAAACGCTTAGTCGGTGTTCAAATGATCGCGCCCCGAACTTTGGCCGACACCCATTCGGAAATGACCACAGCGGCGAGGATCACCAGCAGGATCAGCGACACCTGAGGCCATGCCAGCACGTTGAGCGACGAGGACAGTTGCAATCCGATGCCGCCCGCGCCGACCAGCCCCAAAACGGTGCTTTCGCGGATGTTGATGTCCCAGCGGAACACAGCGATGCCTGCAAGTGCGGGCAGGATTTGCGGGATGATGCCGAAGGCCATGACCTGCCAGCGCGACGCGCCTGTTGCGGTGATGGCTTCGACTTGTGTGGTGTCGATTTCCTCGATCGCCTCATACAGCAGTTTGGCGCAGAACCCGATGGAGCGGATGGCGATGGCGATGACACCCGCAAACACGCCCGGACCGATAATGGCGATCAGAAGCAGCGCCCAGATCAGCGAGTTGATTGACCGGGTTGAGACAATGATCAGCAGGGCGATGGGCCGGATGAAATAACGTGACGGCGTGGTGTTGGACGCGGCCAGAAACGCCACGGGAACGGCAAAGATCAGCGCGATGATAGTGCCAAGCGTGGCTATGTTAAGGGTGTCCCAGATCGGTTTGCCAAGCTGGGTGATGTATTCCCACCGCGGCGGCGTGGCACGGGACCAGATATCGCCCGCAATGCGCGGCGAATCCCAGACAAAGAACCATGTCGTCGTCTCGGAAATACGCTGCCAGCAGACGGCGAAGATCGCGATGCCGATCAGCCAGAGTACCCAGTGAAACAGGCTTTCGCGGCCTGTGCGGCGCTGCCAGATCTGATGGCCGTTGATTTGTTTGCTGGGCATTACTGCACCCGCGCCCGAATGACGCCGGACAGATATTCAAGCGCCATGACGACCGCGATGATTAACAGCAAGATCGCTGCTGCGGTGTCGTATTCGTAGCGGTCAAAAGAGGTGTTGAGCGTGGCACCGATGCCGCCCGCGCCGACAAGTCCAAGGATTGCACTTTCGCGGAAATTGATGTCGACGCGGTAGATCGACAGGCCGATCAGGCGGGGCATGACCTGCGGCTGGACACCGTAGTTGATCCATTGGGTCCAGCGCGCGCCAGAGGCTTTGATCGCCTCGGCTTGTACGCGGTCCATCGATTCGATGTCTTCGGCCAACAGTTTGGACAGGAACCCAATGGTGGCAAAGGACAGCGTCAGAAACCCCGCCAACGGACCAAAACCAAAGATCGCAACCAGCAGGATCGCGACGATGATTTCCTGCAAGGCGCGGCTGACCGCGATGATGCTGCGGCAGATCAGATAGACCGGCAGGGGGGCGACGTTGCGGGCGGCCCCAAGGGCGATGGGGATCGAAATTGCGATGCCCACCACCGACGACGCGATGGTCATCACGATGCTTTCAAGCATCCCCGCCCAGATGTCGGAGGAGCGCGTGGTGAAATCGGGGCTGGTGAACGCAAGGACAAACTGTTTGCCGCGCTCAAGCCCCTCATAGACGCGCGACCAGTTCACCTCGATGGTTATATAGGCTGCGATCAGATAGGCGATGAACCCTGTCAGCAGCGTCCATCGGAGCCAATCGCGTTTGATGAACAGGGGTTTCTTCCAGCGCTTGCCCAGAAGCGTTGCGATTTCTGTGTCTGGGTCGGTCACGCGGCGGCCTCGTCATCGTCCTCGACCTTTGCGATGGTCGCTTCCCAGTCTTCCTCGCCGTAGATCGTGGTTAGCACATCCGGGGTCAGCCCGTCTGGTGGGCCGTCAAATTCCATTGCACCGGCCCGCAGGCCAATGACGCGGGCGACGAACATTTGTGCCAGTGCAACGTCATGGATGTTGATGATCGCGGCCAGCCCCCGTTCGCGGCACAACTCACAAATCAGGCGCATGATCTGGCGCGAGGTTTTGGGGTCAAGCGAGGCAGTGGGTTCGTCCACCAGCAACAACGCTGGATCCTGAATGAGGGCGCGGCAAATGCCGACACGCTGGCGCTGCCCGCCAGACAATTCGTCGGCGCGTTTGTCCGCCATATGGGCAAGACCGACACGGTCGAGCAGGCGAAATGCCTCGTCCACGTCGCTTTGCGGGAAACGGCGTAGAAAGCTGCGCCAGAAACCGACATAGCCCAAACGCCCGGACAGCACGTTTTCCATCACGGTGAGCCGTTCAACCAGCGCATATTCCTGAAAGATCATACCCATCCGTCTGCGCATCTTGCGCAGTTTCGCCATCGACAGATTGGTAAGTTCCACATCGCCGAGATGCACGGTGCCGGATGTGGGTTCGACCAGCCGGTTGATGCAGCGGATCAGGGTGGATTTGCCCGCACCGGACGGGCCAATCAGCGCCAGCACCTGTCCTTCGGGAATGTCGAGGGTGACGGCCTTGAGCGCCTGATCACCGGTTTTATAGGTTTTAGTGAGCTTGTTCAGCCGCAGCATACCTGCCCCCGTTTTTTATCATTGGCCCATGTATCGGGCAGGCAGGGCGGACCCAAAGGCCCGCCCCCCAAGGACATTATTCGCAGGCGTAGCTGACGCCGTTTGCGGTGTCGATCTTGCGGATCACATCCCAGAATTCCTTGTAGGTCATCGGCAGGAACTGGCCTTCATCCGATTTCTCGAATTCAGCTTTCAATGAAGAGCCTTCCCATTCGAAATTATAAAACGCGTTCTGGATTTTTTCGCGCAATTCGGGTGCCAGATTGTGTGCGGTGCCGAACCCGGTGGTCGGGAAAGTCTGCGATTTATAGATCGACACGACCTGATCTGGGGTGATTACCTCGCGCTCGATCATCCGGCTCATAACGGAATTGGCGATGGCGGCGGCGGGGTAGTCCTTGTTGGCGACACCCAGAATCGAGTTGTCGTGCTTGCCCGAAAAGACCGGTTCAAAATCGGTATCTGCTTCCAGCCCAAACTCGGATTTAAGGATCGCGGAAGGTGCCTTGAAGCCGGAATTAGAGGTCGGCGAGGTAAAGGCAAGCTGTTTGCCTTTAATGTCGGCAGGTGTCGTTATGCCGGAATCGGGATATGTGATGATCTCCATCTCATAGCCGAAATTGCCATCTTCGGATGCCATGATGGTGAAAGGGTTGAAGCCTGCGCAGTTCACGGCAAGCGGGTTGGACCCGGTGTTGAAGCCCGCGATATGCAGCCGTCCAGAGCGCATCGCCTCGATCTGGGCGGCATTGCTTTGGACCGGGAAAAACACGACGGATTTTCCTGTCTCGGCCTCAAGATGGGTCAGGAAATCAGACCATGCTTCCTTATAAACTGCCGGATCTTCGACGGGAGTGTAGGCAAAAATCAGGGTGTCCGGATCGACAAGTTCTGCCGGATCGGTCGGTGCATCGGCCAGCAAATCGCCGTCAACGTCGCAGTACCGCGCGTCCAGATCGCCACGTTCGCAGTCTTGCGCGGCGGCAGCGCCAGCAAGACCAAATGTCAGCGTAAAAGCCGCGCTCGCTAGTAGTGAATTCATCAGTTTCATGTTTTTCCCTCCTAGATTATAGGTCACGCTAGCGGAAAAAACCCGATTAACGAAACGGTTTTTCCACAATCCTGTTATTGGGAGTTGGCGGGTGTTTCAGGCGCGACGGTGTGGGAGACATCCCATCGCCCGTATGATCAAAGGACAGTCCAATCCGGAAATCTGCGCCAGCCAAGAAGTGGTTATTGATAAAATCGGGTTATGCGTCGACATTTTCAGGTGGTGCTTCCTTGGCACCGGTCATAAAGGCGACGGCATCGGACATGGTGTAATCCTTAGGATTGATCACGCAAAGACGTTTGCCCAGACGGTGGATATGAATGCGGTCGGCAACCTCGAAAACATGAGGCATGTTGTGGCTGATCAGGATAATCGGGATGCCGCGCGACTTCACATCCTGGATCAGCTCAAGCACTTTGCGCGATTCCTTGACCCCCAACGCCGCAGTCGGCTCGTCGAGAATAATCACCTTTGATCCAAATGCAGCGGCACGTGCCACGGCAACACCTTGTCGTTGCCCCCCTGACAGCGTCTCGACCGCTTGATTGATGTTCTGGATTGTCATCAACCCAAGTTCGGTCAGTTTTTCGCGCGCAAGACGCTCCATCTTGGGGCGGTCAAGCTGGCGGAAAATTGACCCCCTTATACCAGTGCGGCGTATCTCGCGGCCCATGAACATATTGTCCGCAATCGACAATGCGGGGGACATGGCAAGCGTTTGATACACCGTCTCGATCCCAGCATCGCGGGCCTGAATAGGCGAGCGGAAGTTGATCTTTTTGCCCTCAAGAAAGACTTGACCCTCGTCCGGAATGACCGCACCGGAAACCGCTTTGATAAGCGATGACTTGCCAGCGCCGTTGTCGCCGATCACCGCCAGTATTTCGCCCGGCATGAGGTCGAAATCACAATGGTCCAGTGCGGTTACTTTGCCATATCGCTTTACCAGTCCACGCCCTTTGAGAATAGGTTCCATTATGCTGCCACCTTTCTGATCCATTGATCCACAGCGACCGCCGCGATGATCAAAACGCCGATGAGTAAATAGGTCCATTGCGCGTCGGCCCCCATCAAGCGCAGTCCGAGGGTAAAGACACCGACGATAAGCGCGCCAAAGAAAGTTCCGAGGATTGATCCACGCCCGCCGAACAGGGATATGCCGCCGATCACGACCGCGGTAATGCTCTCGATGTTCAAAAGCTGTCCCGAGGTCGGGGAAACAGAACCGATGCGCCCGATCAATGCCCATCCTGCAAAAGCGCAGATCAGACCGGCAACAGCATAGACCGAAATGATTGTGCCTTTGACGTTCACGCCCGAAAGTTCAGCCGCTTCTGCGTCGTCGCCCACCGCATAAACGTGACGACCCCACGCCGTGTGGCGCAGAACATAGGCCAACAGGAGCACGAGCAGCACAAGAAAAAGAACGCCCACGGTAAAGACAGCGCCGCCAATCTTGAAGGTCGCGCCAAGCAACTGAAGCAACGGGGCGTTGGTTGCAATGTCCTGACTGCGGATCGTTTCGTTTGAAGAATACAGGAAGTTGGCCGCAAGCACGATTTGCCACATGCCAAGCGTCACGATGAAAGGCGGCAGTTTCATAACGGCGACCAGCCAGCCGTTTACATAGCCGATCGCCGTGCCTGCGATGAGGCCGCATGCGACCGCGATTTCGACGGGCAGGCCGTATCGGAACGTAAACTGACCCATCACCACAGATGATATCACCGCAATTGCACCAACGCTAAGATCAATGCCAGCAGTCAATATGATGAGAGACTGCGCAGCGGCGACGATACCAACGATCTGTACCTGTTGAAGGATCAAGGTCAGCGCGAATGGGGAGAAGAATTTCGACCCCAAGAGAGCGCCGAATACCGCCACTGACGCTGCCAGAACAATGAGCGGTACAAGTGCCGGATTGGTATGCAGCAGGTGTTGAACCGTGCCCATAAATCCGCGATGCGGATCATCAAATTTGGCGACCCCGTCATCATTGGTTTCGACACCGGACATCTCGTTCCCCCTTGTTGTTGAAAAGGGGCGATCACCGCCGCCCCTTTTAGGCCGCCCCTCTTAGTATGTTAAGACAATCGCGGCGCTGTGGCCATTAGCCCCAGCAAAGCTCTGTGCCTTTGGCAACGTCGATGCTTTCCACACCTTCGACAGGCTCATCTGTGACCAGTGCAACGCCGGTATCAAAGAAGTCCTTGCCCTCGGTAAGCTCGGGCTTGGTGCCGTCTTTGGCCCACGCGGCAATCGCTTCGATGCCTTTCGAGGCCATCATTAGCGGATATTGCTGGGATGTGGCACCAATGACGCCGTCCTTGATGTTGGCGATGCCGGGGCAGCCGCCATCCACAGATACGATCAGCACGTCGTTTTCACGACCGATTGATTTCAGGGCTTCATAAGCACCTGCCGCAGCAGGTTCGTTGATCGTGTACACCACGTTGATTTCCGGATCAGTTGCCAGAAGGTTTTCCATGGCTTTGCGCCCACCTTCTTCGTTACCTGCCGTTACATCGTTGCCAATGATGCGTGGATCGGATTCATCGCCGTTTACGTTCGGGTCGGCCAGATCAATACCAAATCCCTGCAAGAAACCCTGGTTGCGCAGAACGTCCACTGTGGGTTGGGAAACGGCCAAGTCCAGCATCGCGATTTTGGCATTTGCGGCCTCGTCACCCAATTTGGCTGCGGCCCATTTTCCGATTAATTCACCTGCAAGGAAGTTGTCTGTGGCAAAAGTCGCGTCGGCCGCATCAATCGGCGACAGGGGTGTGTCCAACGCAATGACCACCAAGCCTGCGTCACGCGCCTGTTTTACCGATGAAACGATCGAGGATGTGTCAGATGCAGTGAGCAGAATGCCCTTTGCGCCATCTGCGATGCAGGTTTCGATTGCGGCAACCTGAGTTTCGTGGTCGCCGTCAACTTTACCAGCGAATGACTTGAGCGTCATGCCAAGCTCTGCTGCTTTGGCCTCGGCGCCTTCTTTCATTTTTACAAAGAATGGGTTGGTGTCAGTCTTGGTGATGAGGCAGGCCGTGACGGCATGGGCATCGGCCAATGCGGCACCCGACAGTGCCGTTAGAGCGACGGCAGTTGTTGCAAGTAGTTTCTTCATGAGGTCCTCCCAGACGTTATCCGACTAAACGGTGTAGGCATCCACAATTACTGCGGAATTGCCCCTACGGTAATGTGATTCTTTTAGCCGCGTCAATAAGTAAATAAAGTTGATTTATTAATTAGACCTGTCATCTTTAACCCAGTATAGTTTGCGTATAAGGCCTTGGGGTATGGATGGGTCAAAGATCAGAACGCTGAGTGGAGGGGTGAACCAACGCGGTTTGCGCGACCACAATGAACGGCTGTTGCTTTCAATGCTTCAGCGCAACGGCGCAATGCCGGGAAGCGATCTTGCACGCGTTGCCGGGCTGTCACCCCAAACCGTTTCGGTCATTTTGAGAAAACTTGAAAAGGATGGGCTTCTTGAACGGGGCACGCCGGTGCGGGGCAAAGTTGGCAAGCCATCGGTTCCGATGCGACTGGCCTCGGACGGTGCATTTTCGCTTGGTGTGAATATCGGGCGGCGCAGCGCCAAGATCGTGCTGATGGATTTCAACGGCACAGTGCGCGCCGAAAGATCAACGCATTTTCAATATCCACTACCCAAAGAGGTGTTCGCGTTTCTGGAGCAGGGTTCCGGTGAATTGATCGAAACCTTATCTGCCCCCTTGCAGGATCGCATTTGCGGCATCGGCATCGCCGCCCCTTTCGAGCTTTGGAACTGGCACGAAATGGTCGGTGCAAGTGCTGAAGAGTTCTCGGCTTGGAAAAACACAAACTTTCACGAACAAATCGCTCAGTTTTCAAACCTGCCTGTGCATATCGTTAACGATGCGACAGCAGCCTGTCGGGCCGAACACATCTACGGGCGGGGCAAGGAATTTCGTGATTATGCCTATTTCTTTGTTGCCGCGTTTGTGGGTGGCGGCATTGTTCTGAACCACTCCGTATTCGAAGGGCATCAGGGGAATGCGGGTGCCTTGGGATCGTTGCGCAGTGTTGGTCCGAACGGCGAAAGTCGTCAGTTGATCGACATCGCTTCGATACATTTGCTTGAGGCAAGGCTTTCCGAAGTTGGTCTTGACCCCAGTGGATTGTGGGACAGCGACGATTGGTCTCCATACGAGCGCTATGTCGAGCCGTGGATCAGACAGACCGCACAGGAATTGGCCAAAGCCGCCCTGTCGACCTGCGCCGTTATCGACTTTGAGGCTGTGATGATCGACGGCGGTTTGCCATCGGATGTAAAGGCGACATTGGTGGAACGCACGCGCAGATATATCGCGACCCAAGACACGCGCGGCCTGATATCCCCACAAATCGAAGCAGGCACAATGGGTCGAAAGGCCCGTGAAATCGGGGCGGCCTGCGGACCGATTTGGTCGCAATTCCTGCTAAAGTCGAACGCGGGATTGTCCTAAGATAATTGATAAATACAAGTGTGAAACGATAGGGAAATATACCGATGAGCAAGGGTGGAAAATGAAACGCTCGCAAATCAACGAGATCATGACCGAGGCGGATGAGATAATCCGGTCCTTTGGCTTTGCACTGCCGCCTTTCGCATATTGGACGCCCTCGGAATTCAAAGCCCGCCGAGAAAGTGCTGCTGCCCTGATCAAGGCTGGATGTGGCTGGGATATTACCGATTATGGCGCCGGGCGCTTTGACCAGATGGGGTTGTTCCTGTTTACGCTGCGCAATGGGCGTCTGTCTGATCTGAAAAACGGGAGAGGCATGTGTTATGCCGAAAAGCTGCTGATCTCTCGACAGTACCAACTTAGCCCGATGCACACACACGTTCAAAAGGCCGAAGATATCATCAACAGAGGGGGTGCCACTTTGGCAATTGAACTCTTTGGCTCTGACGAGACGGGAGGGTTCTCCGAGACGCAGGGGGGTTCTGTCTTTTGCGATGGCGTCCCGCGCGGCTATGCACCCGGTGAAGTCATTCGCCTTGACCCCGGTGAAAGTGTGACGTTGATGCCCGGCGACTGGCACGCATTTTGGGGTGAAGGCGGCGATGTATTGATCGGTGAAGTCTCGACCGTGAACGACGATTTGAAAGATAATATTTTTCGTGAACCGATTGGCCGTTTTGCAGACATTGATGAAGACTGCGAACCACTACATTTGTTGGTAAACGACTATGACCGTTGGTTGGCGTGACATCAAAAAATCTCCAACGGTAAGTCATTCATGTGGCCGCCTTATAATTTATATATGCGTCATTAACCCGTTACAAAAAGCTGGCATCTGCTGAATCACGAGAAATGTGCAAAGACCGGTTGCCAGCACAGGTAGAGTGCCAGTACGCTGATGCAGCTAATCAATTTGGGGGAGATACAAAATGATGATGAAAAACACAATGTTGGCCAGCCTTGCGGCTATGGTCTCGGCGGCACCAGCGCTTGCCCAGACCGAAGTGGAATTTTGGCACGCCTTTACAGGACGACTGGGCGAACTGGTTGCCGAACAGGTTGAGACGTTCAACGGATCGCAGTCCGATTACACCGTGACTGCATCGCATAAGGGCAATTATTCCGAAACACTGAACGCAGGTATTGCCGCATTCCGTGCCGGTGAACAGCCTGATATCCTGATGGTGTTCGAGGTTGGCACCGCAACGATGATGGGTGCCAAGGGTGCGATCAAACCGGTTTTTGAAGTGATGGCAGATGCCGGTGCGGACTTTGATCCCGATGCCTTTATCGGGTCGGTAAACGGCTATTATACCACCAGCGAGGGCGACATGCTGTCGCTGCCGTTCAATGCGTCCACGCCCGTTTTGTGGGTCAACCGCGATGCGCTGTCCGCGGCGGATATTGATCCTGACGTTGATTTATCAACGTGGGAACAGGTCGGGGAGGTGCTGGATACGCTCAAAGCGTCCGGAAACGAATGTCCGCTTGTCACTGCATGGCAAAGCTGGATCCATCTGGAAAACCTGAGCGCCTATCATAACGTGCCATTTGCGACCAAGGCGAATGGTTTTGACGGCGTGGATACCGAGCTTTCCTTTAACGGTCCCACACAAGTCAAACACATCGAAACCATGGGTCAATGGGCCAAAGACGGCAAATTCATCTACACGGGCCGTCGCAATGAAAGTGGTGCGAATTTTCGTAGCGGTGAATGTGCGCTCTTTACCGAAAGCTCGGCCGGGTATGCAGGGATCAAGGATGAAGCGACGTTCGAATTTGACGTACGCCCCCTGCCGTATTGGTCCGGTGTAGACGGCGCGCCGCAGAACACCATCATTGGTGGTGCCTCGCTTTGGGTGATGGCCGGTCAGACGGATGAGGAATACAAAGGCGTTGCGGCCTTCCTCAACTTCTTGTCCTCGCCAGAAATCCAGGCCAAGTGGCATCAGGACACAGGCTATCTGCCGATCACACAGGCGGCGGCGGACCTGACGCGTGAGCAGGGATTTTATGATGAAAACCCAGGGACGGATATCGCGGTCACGCAAATGACCACCAACACGCCCACAGAAAACTCCAAGGGTTTGCGGTTGGGATCATTCGACCAGATCCGGGGTATCATCGACGAAGAACTCGAAGCAGTCTGGGCCGGTGACAAGGACGCGCAAGCGGCGTTGGACAGTGCCAAGTCCCGCGGCGACGAATTGCTGCGCCGGTTCGAGCAAGCCAACTGATAGTGACTGCGGGGGAGGGGCCGTTAAGTCGGCGTCTCCCTTGTCTTTGCCAAGGCGGACAGTGATGTGTTTGAAATGAACTTGACCGCTTCGGACGATGGCGAAAATGCGGATAACGCGCGTTTCGGGCATTTCCGAAAGACGCATTGCGAGATCAAGCATCCTTCTGATGCCATCCCGCGCCAACGCCATAGCGTCGTTGGTTCCGTTCACGAAAGCCATGTGCGATCTGCACAGACGGGCATGGTGACGGTCACAGCAGAACTCCTTTTACGGATGGGGCCACCCAGTCGCACCAAGGTCAATTGATGGAAAAGCGCGTTACATTCAAAGGCATCTGGTTGCCGCTTTTGCTGGTACTGCCGCAGCTGGTGGTGACTGTCGTTTTCTTTTTCTATCCCGCAGGACAGGCGATCTATCAATCCCTGTTCATTCCGGACCCCTTCGGGCTGTCGATGCAGTGGGTGGGTCTGGGCAATTTTGAATACCTTTTGTCCAACTCTTATTACCGCGCATCTTTTGTCACCACGGCGGTGTTTTCGATTTTGGTGACTGTCGTATCGATGGGCATCGCATTGTATCTTGCTGTGCTCGCCGACCGGCTAATCAAAGGGTCGGGCGTTTACCGCACATTGTTGATCTGGCCCTATGCCGTGGCTCCGGCGGTTGCGGGTGTGCTGTGGCTGTTCATGTTTAACACCCGGGTTGGTGTGGTGACGTGGTATCTTGGCGTTCTGGGCTATGACTGGAACCACGTTCTGAATGGTGAAGAGGCGATGGGACTGGTTGTCGTTGCCTCCGCCTGGGGGCGGATCAGTTACAATTTTCTGTTTTTCCTCGCAGGGCTACAAGCCATTCCCCGTAGCGTAATCGAGGCCGCTGCCATTGACGGCGCACGGTTCTGGACGCGGTTCCGCACCATCGTCTGGCCGCTGCTGTCGCCCACCACGTTCTTCCTGCTGGTGGTAAACATTGTCTATGCGTTTTTTGAAACATTTGGTGTGATCCACACCATTACCGGCGGCGGGCCGCAGCAATCGACGACGATCCTCGTCTACAAGGTTTTCTCGGATGGTTTTGTGGGACAGGATTTGGGGTCGTCTGCTGCGCAGTCGGTGATCTTGTTGGTGATCGTTGGCGCGCTGACGGTATTGCAGTTCAAATACATCGAACGCCGGGTGCATTACTGATGGCTGGCATGGTGGAAAAGCGCGGCGTCGGTCACTGGTTTACCCATCTTGGCCTTATCATCGGGCTGCTGTTCATCTTCTTCCCGATCTGGCTGGCGTTTGTTGCCTCGACGGTATCGCAGCCTGAAATTGTCAGCCCCCCTATGCCGCTTTTGCCGGGGGACCATTTCTTTGAGAATTACCGCAAGGCACTTGTGGCGGGGGTCAATGCACCCGTGGCGATGATGATGGTCAATTCGATGGTGATGGCGCTGGGTATCGCGTTTGGCAAAATCGTGATCTCGTTGTTGTCCGCCTTTGCCATCGTTTATTTCAAATTTCCGGGGCGGCGCTTGTTCTTTTGGCTGATCTTTATGACGCTGATGTTGCCTGTCGAGGTGCGCATCGTGCCGACCTATCAGGTGGTGGCAAACTTTGGCATGCTCAACAGCTATTCCGGACTGATCTTTCCCCTGATTGCCAGCGCCACCGCGACATTCCTGTTCCGGCAGTTTTTCATGACAGTCCCGGACGAGCTGGCCGAGGCGGCGCGTGTGGATGGCGCGCGCCCGATGCGGTTCTTCTGGGACATCCTGTTGCCGATGAGCCGGACCAATATCGCGGCGCTATTTGTGATCCTGTTCATTTACGGCTGGAACCAATACCTGTGGCCGCTGCTGATCACCACGGACCCGTCGATGAACACCATTGTCATGGGCATCAAACAGATGTTTCCCAGTGGTGATGATATTGCAGATTGGCCGGTGATCATGGCGACTTCCATTTTGGCGATGATACCGCCGGTGATCGTGGTGATCAGCATGCAAAAGCTGTTCATCCGCGGCCTTGTAGACAGCGAGAAATAAGACATGGCGACAGTCAGCCTGAAGGGCATCAAGAAATCATTCGGCAAAACCGATGTGATTCACGGCATCGACGTCGAGATCGAGGATGGCGAATTTATCGTGATCGTCGGTCCGTCCGGCTGTGGAAAATCCACCCTACTGCGCGTGGTTGCAGGGTTAGAGACGGTGACGGACGGGGAGGTGCAGATCGGCGGCACCCGCGTCAATGAACGCGAGCCGATGGACCGCGACATCGCAATGGTGTTTCAGAACTACGCGCTGTATCCGCATATGTCAGTGTTCGACAATATGGCCTACGGGCTAAAGATCGCGGGCAGACCCAAGGCCGAGATTGCAGAGCGTGTGAACGAGGCTGCCACGCTTTTGCAACTGGAAGATTACCTGCAGCGCCGACCGCGCGAATTGTCCGGCGGGCAACGCCAGCGTGTTGCAATGGGACGCGCGATTGTGCGAAAGCCTGCGGTTTTTCTGTTTGATGAGCCGCTTTCGAACCTCGACGCCAAGCTACGTGTGCAGATGCGGCTCGAAATCAAACAATTGCAGCGGCGTCTGGGCGTTACATCGCTGTATGTGACCCATGATCAGGTTGAGGCGATGACATTGGCCGACCGGATGATTGTCATGAATGCAGGTCGCGCGGACCAGATCGGCGCGCCGTTGGAAGTTTATGCCAATCCACAAACCGAATTTGTAGCGGGTTTCATCGGATCACCCCCGATGAATTTTCTACCGGCTGGAATGGCCAATGGACCGCAAAACGCCAAAAAACTAGGGGTGCGACCCGAGCATGTGACCTTGGCTGCACAGGGTGTCCAAGCCAGCGTAATCTATACCGAGGCTTTGGGCGCCGAAACACTGGTACATGCTGCATTGCCGGACGGCACTACAGTTACCGTCAGGCAGGATGCGATCACCCGACACCCCAACGAAGGGGATACAGTGTATTTGGATTGGCACACGGACAATCAAATATTTTTTGATTCAGCAGGCGTGCGATGCTGATCACAGCGGTCCTGGGGCTGCATTAATCATACGGGTCGCGGGTCTGAGCCATCCCCGATAATGCACGATAGTTCCGAAGATCGGTGCAGATAGATGGATGTCAAAACGGAAGCGCCCCTGATCGTCCACATATTCAGACGCAGCGGAGCGCGGCGCAAGCAGTTCTGGCAGCTTCAACCAGCCGATGCGCCATCCGGATACAGGCATTCTCAAGCCGTCTGCATCCGCCTGAACGGGTATCACAAACGTAAATGGCGCAAACCGCTCGGTCAGCACTCCTTTGCTGCCGGCCTTGAGAACAGACGTCATGCTTTTGCCTGCAAATTTCCGGGTCCAGCGTTCGATTGGCGTACCGTCCGCAGATGTGGTGCGCTCTACGATCACCGTGACTGGAATGTCGCGGCCTGTTTTGGGAAAGCTGAATACTTTTGCCAGAACTTTGGGCGCAAACCACCGACCACCGGTGATATCAGCCCTGCCATTCCACACGGTCGGGCCTGACGGCTGATGAAATGCAGTCAATGTCTTGGACAGCCCCTGAAAGTCGGATTTACCAAGCGCTATTTCAAATATGCCATGGTCGGTTTGCGCGAAAGATGTTTCTGTTTTGATCTTGTAGGATCGCATTTGTTCGAGAATATCTGACAGATTTACCTCAGAATGTGCGATCCGTGCGCCCGGGAAAACGGCTTCGGTCAGCAGTTTTTCAACTGCCGCCGCAGCAGGCAGGATCGGAATGAAGGGTCCATGGTCTTGCCTTGCAATCAGGGACCATCTTGCCCGGCAGTGTGTATTCTTTTCGTCCAGACCGCAGATATCGACCAACATGCCACCAACATCCGATGTGGGAATCCGGGTGATTGTCCGTGCCTTGAGCAATAGCGGGATGATAAACCCAAGCCCTCCAAGCAGACCGCGTTTTCGAAACGCGGCAATCGCCTCGATACCCCATTGTTCGACTTTAGACTCCAGGCCAGCAGAAAAGGACACCCGCGATTGTACGTTCAGGGTAGGACCAAGACTTTCGGCATCAAACGTCTCGACCACAGCAACGCGGCGGCGTCCCAGACCGGGGATATCGATCATCCGGGGCCCGCTCCAGCCGGTCGTGCTTGAAAGCTGACCCGCTTGCCAGATCGGTATGTCTCGACCGGCATAGCTCAAGATTGCTTCGATGACAGAGCGACCGACTTCGCTTTTGCCGCCGGGGGTGATGCTGATGTCGATTGTGTCGATACGTTTCCAGCCTTTGGTCAGATGTTGCACAACACAGCGCGAGAGCGTCGGTGTGGAGCTTGCACCCGTCAACGCTGCGACGCCCCGGTCGCGGGCAATACCATCCAATGCACTCGTGAAATTCGCGAGATAGTCACGCGCGTCAGCCAGATCGACGAGGTGAGCGCCACTGCGCAATACGGTACGGGCAGTGTCGTAGCCGGCGGTTTGGAACGGACCCGAACAATCAATTACGATGGACGGTTCAATATCATCGAGGCACTGTTGCAGGTTCTTCTCGCAGTCCAATTCAACGGGATGCAATGGCGCGATACTGCCCTGCAAGGTTTGGATGAAGCGATCCGCCTTGGCTTCGGTGCGTGAGGAGACAAACAGCGCGACCCCGTCTCGTGTCGCGAGATGTCGAACCAGACGTTTCCCAAAGACACCGGTTCCGCCAATGATCAGGATTGACTTGAGCTTCACAATATAAACCGATGCCGTTGGTCTCGATGTGGGACGATACAAACATCGGCTTTGCCAAAAATCCTGTACCTGTTTCGTGCTATGAAATTATAGGCTGCATCGCGCAACACTCTGGGAACAAAGCGCAACACAAGCCCTATCCGTGCGGGACCGTTCAGGTGCCGGCACAACGCAATGACAGCATCGGACTTTTCAAAAGCCCGCCCGTTTTCGACAAACAAAAACGTGGCAGGATCATCAGGATCAATACCGTGGTTTTCCGCCAAAGCCCGTCCGGCACCGGATTGGATCGCAACGAACCGTATCCGTGGAGATTTCTCATGTCGCAAAGTGTACCGGACTCCACGACTACACAGCACGCAAACACTGTCGAATAGCCAGATTGGGTCAGACGGTGTTGCTCTCATACCTTCGCGTCCTCGAATAGCGCGTCCTGGCTTAGGACATGGCCGAATATCTTATGATCAAGGCGCATTGAGAATCTAAATTTACCGCGCCCCAGATCATGATGGCCTATCACCAGTGTGCCGGGCGCAATCACGCTTGGAATACGCAGGTGGCGACCGAACACGGACACAAAGTAATGATCGCTTTTGAACAATAGCGCGCCATCCTCAACCGCAACTTTCAGCGCCATGCCGATCCCAAAGCCGATATATTCCTCAATCCCCGAGGGACCGGCAAACCGCTTGGAACTGTGAATCATCTGCGGAAAGCCTGATGCACGCCCGTACTGCCGTATCCAGAACTGGCCGTCTCCGGCAATATCCTCGGTTACAATCACGACGGCAGGCTTGCCAACGCAACTCAGATCATAGGGCAGAGGGGCACCGATCAGGCGGACGGAATGCGCCAGAAGGCGGCCTGCCCAGTTCATCTGCATATGAGTGACAATGCCTTGATAAACGACACTGCCGCCACCACGCACGCGATTGCCAAAACGGCGCCTGATTGCAGGCGGAAGCTTGACCCAGTTGTCCGGGCCCAAAAGACTGCTAAAGCGATGATCTACGCAAGGAAGATCAGGATGGGGAACTTTTTCAAACTGCATGATGAAAATCTCTTTAAATCCAGAAAAAGGGCACAAAACCCATGCTCTATTCAGACTTTTTCCCGGTGATGGAGAGTAGTGAGATGACCTTGTTGCCCATCTTCATCAGCATGTTCAGCTTGCCTTTCGGAACCGACAACATCTGGCCGTACCAACGATCAACAGTGCCTAAAAACTCTTGCATATCTTTCATGCGCTTGAGCGCGACAGCGTCGAGGGTATCGTCCTTTTCGGCAGCGGTGATACAATCTGCGAGAACCCGCATTGCAGGGTCAATTTCGCGTTCTTTTCGCCCTTGGGCTACGCGCATCGCAATCTCCCAAACATCGCTTTCGGCTTCAAAGTGCTCTCGCCGATCGCCGGGTTTCGGAACGCGGCGAATGAGTTTCCAACTCACCAGTTCCTTGAGGGAGTTTGAGACATTGGAACGCGCGATACCAAGCTGATCCGAAATCTGTTCTGCGTTCAGCGGCTCTACACTGAGGAACAATAACGCCTGAATCTGCGCCACCGACCGGTTGACACCCCATTGCCCGCCCATGTCCCCCCAATAAAGGACGAACTGGGCTTTCGCGGAGGAATCACATATGTCATTAAATTCTGTCATAACAGAAATATCGTAAATTTCTGATCGTACGTCAAGCAAACAGTGGATATGCGAAACGGCAACAATGCAACCGCGACAGGGTGCGGAGGTCAGAATTCGATTTCCAAGACCAGCATGCTATGATTGCAGGGACCAGGCACCTTGTGTCTGATCCGAAGCGTACTTTCCGGTGGCCCCGGCAAGGTTTGTGGCCAAAGCGCGCTCAGCAATGCCTCAGGATGGTATTATCGCGCTCGACAATGGGATGTACAACGTCTGGTTTGCGGCAAACTATCGCAGTCACGTGGCCAATACTGTGTTGCAGGACAATGCGCTTGCAAAGTTGGGCGCAGGCCCGCCGTCAGCGATGGCTGCTGCGATGGTGTTCATTTGATTGATGTTTCGATGATGTACGATCTGCGCGAACAACCGTTGAAGCAGAAGCGTTATTTCTTGTGAGCGGTACGCAGGGTGCCACGCAATGCACGCGATTGTAAGGGATCTGACAGACGACTGACAGCTTCATACCCCATACGCTGCCTTGCAGCTGGTTCCTTGGGGTGCGCGGGCAGGCTCCAGGATGCCCAGACGAGCGCGGCAAGTTGCCGTTTGCAGCCTGCGGCGTCAACAAGGATTTATAGCGCAGGGATCAATACTTGTTCGATTGCATCAAAGTCTGTTCCAAAAGGAAAATCGGGCAAAAGCGCCTCCCGATGCAGCGCGAGCCATTTGGCGAGGGTTTCGGGAGTATTGTTGCGCTGTTCTGGGGGGATCTGATAATCAATTGCGATCTTTCCGGCCTTTTTGGCTTTGCCAAGCAACTTTTGCTGAAATCTGCTGTCCGCGATGGCAATCATGCGTTTGATCACCTCTTCGTCCGTTTGCCCACGCAGGTCGGCGGCACCATATTGGGTCACCACGATATCGCGCATATCTCGCGGCACCGTGGTCAGTGGCAATTGCCAGACGATGTTTGAGGTGACCGTGCCGCCCGATGTCCGCGTGGCGGGCAGGGTTAATATGGCGCGACCGTGCTCGAGCGCGAACGCCT
Organism: uncultured Alphaproteobacteria bacterium; assembly: GCA_963710185.1. Taxonomy (GTDB): domain Bacteria; phylum Pseudomonadota; class Alphaproteobacteria; order Rhodobacterales; family Rhodobacteraceae; genus Sulfitobacter. The sequence continues at coordinate 389,016 of CAVPZE010000002.1, forward strand.
GCTCGATAAAGTTGAATTCACCGCCAACGCCGCTGACAACTTGCCCCGGTTTGGTGGCATCGGACATAACGTCACCCAAAACGCGGGCCTGCATTGCACCATTAATGAAGCGGGCCTGCGTGCGGGTCGCGCGTCTGGCAGGCTCGTCCCCGTAAGCGCATTGGTAAAGCTGAGGGGCATCATCACGATCTTGGCGCGCTGATCCGGGTCCATCACGCGCAGGCGTTCATACACATCGCGTGCCTCGACAAAGAATCCGGCATGGATGGCGATGCCATCAACTTCGCGCCTGATAATCCCGGCCTTAAAAAGGGCAAGGAGCCCGCCGACCAACATCTCAGTGACACCCTATAGCCCGGTTTCAAAAGGGTTCGTTTTCTCACCCAACAATATGAATGGGGTAGATCGTGTCGCCGCGCCACCTCGTTGACCGTCACACCCGGTACCAGCGTTTCGCACCAACATGGCCCTTGAACCCATCAGACCAATTCCGCTTGCCAGACGGGCCAACCATGACCTCCATGCGGCCAATGTCCTCCATATGGTGCTCTATATGTCCTACCAACGCCGTCTCCTTCCCAAATCTACTCGTGAAAACGGACTCGCAGATTAGGATGACGTCAGGAAGGTGGCGGCGGCGCACCGCTCTGATGGCTTTTATCAATGATCTGGGCGCAACAATTTGCCTGTTGGATCAGGCGAAGAATAATATAGCGTTCATTGGTGGGAACGAGTTCTGAAGACGTCGGTGAACAAGCTCTGATGCGCGGATTGGATAGGGCATGACCGCGTGTGCGTCTCGGGCTGTTCCTGTCTTACATCGGGCGTCAACTTGCGTTGGCCACAAAGCGCTGTCGGATATTCCCCTGCCGTGATCTCGTTCCCGCCAATGAGCGCGGAAAGCGGCTCGATCGTGCCCGCATTCAAATACTTCTTGATAGTGTTGCGTGACATTCCAGTCCACCGCGCAATCTCGCGGATCGGCAGCTTCTCTCGCAAAGCCATACGTCGGATGATGTTCAAAAGTCCCATGTGTATCACTCCAATGTCCCCCATTGCGCACGGCGCTGAGGGAAGGGTCACATGGGTCAATTCTCAATGGAAATTATGCCACTACCCGGGTCACTTCTGAGTGGAAATCAACATCATATGAAACGCAGGCGGCGGCGATGGCGGCCATTGCACCCGGAATTGGCTGTATTCCCCAAACCTTGAATGGATGGGTCGAGCAGGCTGAGAAGGATAGTGGCATGCGCGATGGCGTGGCCATGCAGGAACGAGACCGAATCAGGGCGCTGGAACGTGAAGTTCGCGAACGGCGCCAGGCTAATGAGATACTGCGCAAGGCATCGGCATATTTTGCGCCCGCTCTCATCGCCGCAAGCGGCGACTGCCGCGCAGTGGGACGGCGCTCGACCGCCCGTTCAAGCGATGATTGGTTTGATTGAAGATCAACGTGTTGTTTACGGCGTCGAGTCGATCTGCAGGACACTGCCGATTGCCCCGCCCATTGCCGGCAGTCGATACGCAGTATCGATGAGAGAAAACATTCTATCATCAACTTGCTTGCCGTGCTGACCCTTCTAAAGCCTTGTCCCGGCATCAGCGGGATGCGGAGCTGCGTCCGGAAATTAAACGGGTTTGGGATGAAAACTATCAGGTCTACGGCGTCCGTAAAGTGTGGCATCAGCTGAAACGCGAGGGCTTTACGCTTGCGCGCTGCACGGTGGAGCGCCTGATGAAACAGATCGGCATCCGTGGTGCCGTGCGTGGTACGGTGGTCAAGATGTCCGTCGTCATATAAAATGGGACATTAGAGCGGTTTGAGTTTTGGAGGCTCTGGCTCGTTTGTGTGATTGATTATGCAGCTTGTTTTTGATGTTGCAAGCGGCGTTGGCGGATTGTTTGTTTCTTGATTTTCTCCCTTTCCCTCAGAATGACTTTGTCCCGTCCGAAGTAGACATCGGCGGGCGTGACGTTGTTCAAACTCTCGTGGTAGCGCTGGTTGTTGTAGTAATCGACGAAGGCCCCGATCTGACGTTCGAGATCGCCAGGCAGATAGTAATTTTCCAACAGCACCCGGTTTTTCATCGTCTGATGCCAGCGTCTCCACTGCCCGGCAGTGCATGTTTACATGCACGAGAGGAGCATCTCGTTGATGGCCGTGGTTTTGTCCGTGAACTTATCAGCGGCCTTGATCACCACATAATCGGGTGCCGTGATCAGGTCGGCTGCTTTCAGAATGAGGTATGCCGATGATTCAGATATAAAATACCGCTTCTCATCGGTGTATTTGACCGCCAGTTCCCGCGTGGCCAGAGCCTCATGTTCCAGCGCAAACTCAATCAGATCGTCCCGCCTGGCGTGTGGAATGTGGTTCCAGACAGACCCGGAACGCGGCGAGCAATCTGACAAGCCGTCAAGCCCACCTTCGACGTAACGGTCTCATCCCGTTGCCCGGCAGGCAATTTCATCGCCGAGAGGGGGCGATAAAATGTGGTGCGGGGTATCCCCAGAAAGTCGAGGGTCTGCTTGGTCGGCAGATGTGATCCCTCAACAGTGCGAATGATTTCCATCTTCTCGGTCGCCCCGTCCCCGATCATGCTTTTTTTGAGCAAACGGTTTTCAAGGGTGAGATCGGCCACGCATTCTTTCAAGGCCAAAGACCCAGACCGAAGTTCTTTCACTTCCGGCGACCAATCGTCGGAAAAACGATCCACTGGATCGTTTTCTGACCCTCCTCATACCTGACGAGCTGTATCGCCAGACAAACGGCGCTTGCCAGCTTCCAGGAACTCCTTCGACCAGCTGTAATACAGGCTCTCGGCGATACCCTCACGGCGGCACAGCACCGAAATGCTTTCCTCGTCTCGAAGACCCGCCAAAACAATGCGGATCTTTTCCTCCGCCGAGTAGGTTTGGCGGGTCTTGCGACGGATGTTTTTAACCAGCTTGTCAGCCGCGGCTTTGGATGTATTGGGCTTCTGTGTCATCTCGATCTCCTAATCGATAAGATGAACCAGAAATCCTCCGTTATTCAAATCCTCAAATCTGTCCCAAGGGTGCTGACATCAGACACCTCCCAACAAAATTGGATACCTGGCATTTGAGAGCTTCCCCCTTTGGAAATCCGGGTGCGATAAGTATATCCGTCCGGCTTAATCAACTTCCATGAAAGCTTCAGCAATGTCATCATTGCGCGTCTCGATTTTCGCAGATGATACGCACACACCGTGACATCAAGGACCAAAACACAAAACAAGCTTCCGTCCTGATTGGAAATTAACTCACCTCTTTCAACAGAACACCCGCAGCAGTTTTTTCATAATCCGTATATGCCTGTGCGGCTTGCTTGTTGGCAATGACGGCACTCTGTCTGGCGAGGTGGTCGGCCTGCGAGGTTTGGCCCAGCGCTCGCAAGATATCTTCAGCCGTATCGCACAGGACCATCCCGTCTTTGTTGAAATACTGGTCAATATCAGGTGCGCCCCAATAGATCGGAACCGTTTCACACAAAAAAGCATCAATCAGTTTTTCGGAAAAATGATTTCGCTCACGGACATTTTCGATAACCACCGAATAGCGGTAAGGGGCCAAGCCGTCTGACTTGTTCTCGAACGGTTTGAATCCGCGCCCCATAATGTCGATCCCGTAATCCTTACCCGCCAATGCATCTATCACCGCATGACGCAGCTTATGGCCCTCTTGGCTGCGTTTTGCGGATGCAATCAACGACGTCATCTTGGTTTTACTGCAATCAAGCGTTTTCCACTCCGGCACCCACGAGCCGCCAGCAGCTAAGAATTCACCGTTCGGGATCGCGTCAAGCAGATCAGGATTGCAGGTCAAAATCCTATGAAACGAACGGTGCATAAACCGCAACGCAATCATATGTCTTCTGTGAACGGCCTTGGGCTCGACGATCATGACCGACCGTTTGGCAGCGATACCCCAGGCCCTTGGCCCGTAAATCCAAGTGTTCGGGTACAAGATGATATGATCCTGCGGTCCCATATCTCCGACCGTTCCTGACAGGTCCAAAGGCGCGCCGACAGGCCAATGCAATTGGTCAAGCGGCACATCGGCCAGACGTTTGGGCCTTGTTCCATAAGGAAGAATGGCAATATGGGTCATGGTCCCTCGTTTGGGTTGCGTGGTGTGGTGATGCGCCCTGTTTATGAAGGTGAGCCGCAGTTTACCAGCATACAGACGACCTTCTGCTCAGAATTATTTGCTGTCTTCTTGCCTCCCAAGGGCGGGCTTCATAACACCCGACCGCTGGTGCGTGGCGGCTATAAGGGATTGTCTGTTTTATCTGTGGCATACCAAGCCTATGTTAACGCTACCAAACAGACAAACGGAGACGAACATGTCCAAGTCAATTTCAAGCGATCTAACCGGTATTGCCCTTTTCGCAATCGCCACAATCATGGCTGTAGCAACACGGTACTACCTCTTTGCCTGAACGCAAAACGGCGGAGGTTTCCCCCCGCCGCTGTAGACTGCCTGATCATATAACCGAGCGATCAGTTCATATCGGCGGCACGCTCGTCTGCTATTTTGGTTTTGGCTTTGGCAGTCTCGGCCAGGAACAGGTCGAGCACTTCATCACCGCCATCGACATTTGACCGGAACCAGTCGTTCATCGGCGCAGCAGCTTCTTTGAAGGCCGCTTTTTCGTCCGGTGTCGGCACATAGATATCACCACCAGCTTCGCGGAATTCGGCATAGGCCGCGATTTCCTTACGCTTGGGCGATGCGAATGTGGCCTGTTGCAGGGCCGCAAAACCATCCAGCACGACGCGCTTTTGAGCGTCATCCAGCGCCATGAATTTCTCGTTCGACATGAACCAGAACGCACCCATATAGCTGTGACCGTCAAGCGTGAGATACTTCAAACCCGCCTCGGGAAATTTCATCGACATGATGTCGGTGATCCCGTTCGCCGTGCCTTCAACAACGCCGGTCTGCAGCGATGTGAACAGTTCTGGCCATGGAATGGGTGTGGGCGATGCACCAAGGGTCTTGGCCATTTCCAGCGGAAGATCCGCAGGCACAGTGCGCATTTTCAGTCCCGCAAGATCGGCAGGGCCAGAGACGCGCGCCTTGGTGTTGGCATAGTTGCGCCAGCCACCGGTGTTGCCAATCGCCATCAGACGAATTGCGCCGCCACTGTCGGCCAGAATTTTCTCACGCAGGTTACGGGTGAAATCGCCCGAGGTCAGCACTTCTTCGGCAACACGGTCATCGCTCATCAGGTACGGCAGGTCGAGCACCTGCAAATACGGGAAAAAGTTCGCCGCACCGCCACTGGTCGAAATATATGTGTCGATCGTGCCGTCCGCGATGCCTTGCAGACATTCCTCTCCGGTCGAGCACAGCTGCGTCCCGATGAACAATTCAACGCCCATCGTGCCATTTGATGCATTTTCTACATAGTTTTTGAAGACGGACAGACCGTCATAATCTTCGTCGTTCTCGTTCGAGTTGGCGACGGCTTTCATCATGATGTCTTGGGCAGTTGCAGTTCCTACAGTCAGCATTGTACTGCCCGCAAGAATGGCCGCCATGGTTATGGTTTTGAGTGAAGTCTTGGGCATGTTTACCTCCCCGTATGTTCCCAAGTTAAGTATAGATCGTATCGCCGGACAGGCCCCATAATTTTAAGGACAGGCCAATCCGTTTGCCAGTCTGATGGATTACATCGTCATAAAAAGCCCATCAATCTTGGCAGTGTCAAACAGATTGCCGGAATGAATGTGACCAGGAAGATCACAACAACCTCGACCGCAAGGAATGGCAAAATCGCGCGCGACAATGTTAATACCTTTACCCCCGAAACCGACGAGGTCACGAAAAGCACAAGCCCCATGGGCGGGGTTGCCAGCCCCACTGTCAGGTTGATCGCCATCACAATTGCAAAGTGAACCGAATTGATCCCAAGACCGCCGTCAGACACATCGCCTGTAAAGATCGGCCCCAGAATGATGATCGCCGGACCCGCATCCAGAAACATGCCCACCACGAACAGAAGGATGTTCACAAGGAATAATAAGATCAGCGGATTTTGCGTCATCATCAACATGAAGTCCGCCAGCTTTTGCGGCGTTCGATCCAGCGCTGCAATCGTCTTGAACGCCATCGCCGCCCCCACCAGCAGCAAAACAATCGCTGAGGTGATGCCCGCGCGGGTAAAGATATCGGGCAGATCACGCAGGTTCAGCGAACGGATGACAAACAACCCGATAAAGATCGCATAGCCCGCGGCCACCGCAGCGGCCTCGGTCGGGGTGAACACACCCGAAAGGATAGCACCCAGAATGATAATCGGCGTCAAAAGCGGAAAAAACGCCTTGAGCGATGCATTGCCCCGTTGCCCCCATGAGGTTTTCTGCGTCGCGGCAGGCAAATCATAGCGGTCCGCCATTAACGATACGACCAACATCAAACCGATCCCGATCATAATACCCGGCACCAACCCTGCAAGGAACAACGCCGCAACGCTTTCGTTCATTACATAGGCATAGATGATCATGATGCCCGAGGGTGGAATGACCGGACCGATCAGCGACGATGCCGCCGTGACAGCCGCCGCAAATTTGCGGCTATACCCCTGCTTTTCCATCGCGGGGATCAGCATGGAACCAAGTGCAGATACATCCGCCACCGCCGACCCGGACAGGCCCGCAAACAGTATGGATGACAGGATATTCACATGCGCCAGACCACCACGCAGGTGCCCCATCAGGGCTTGGGCAAATTCGATGATCCGCTCGGTGATCCCGCCGCGATTCATCAACTCTCCCGCAACCATAAAGAACGGGATTGCCATCAACGGAAAGCTGTCCATGCCGTTATAGACGTCGCGATACAGTGTCGTCAGATAGTTTGTCTAACCATCAAAATACAGCAGCAGTTCCGGTGAGGCGAGCAGTGCAAAGAAAACCGGCATGCCCAAAAGCAACAAGACCAGAAACACCGGTAAAAAGAGTGACAGCATCATTCGGCTCCCGGTGTGGTGGCTTCCGGGATCATCACAAGCGTTTCACCGTGACCTGCCAGCAAAACAATCTTGCGCAGGATCATCTCGATATTCACCAAGGCCAGCAGCGAGAAGCCGATCGCCAGCGAATACATCATCCACGACCGTGGCACCTTCATCCATATCTGGAAATCAAGTGATACAGGCACCTTGAGCGAGGTCAAAGTTGCGCGCCCCCCAAAGCCGCCCGCCTCGGTAAAGCCGATTTGCACGGCGACCACGATCACCAACAGGGACAAGGACATCAACATCAGGCTGATCGACGCATCTACAGATTTGGGCAGGTAGGACACGAGCATATCAATGCCGACAAACGCCCCGCGTCGGTAGGCGGTCGGTGCCATCAAACCTGTCGCCCACAGCATCAGGAAACGGGCAAGCTCTTCTGGCCAAGCCAGCGCGTTTCCCAATACATACCGAAAGAAAACCTGTGCCAGAATGATGACAACCATCACCATCATACACAGCATGCCGGCATTTCGGCCTATCGCCAAAAGGAAGGCGTTCATATGCGAAAGCCCCCTCAAAGCCGGAATAATCAGTTGCATTATGGTCCCTCCCGACCCGTCAGTTTTGACGTTTCTTATTCAATGCCCCGCCATTATTTTGCGTGGTGCACCCCTTCGTTCTTGTCCTCGACCTAACCTGCGCCAATGCCCCTCCCGACGTTTGGCGCAGCGAGACATTTTTTATCCTGCGGCTGTAAATTTCCCGAACTTGCCCGCAGAAAAGCACAGCGGCGCGCCCGGATTCCGGCTGACATGCGTGACCTGACCAATAAGGATGGTGTGATCTCCACCATCAAGACGTGCATGTGTGGTACTTTCAAACCGCGCAAGGCAGCCCTTTAACAACGGCACGCCTTGGTCTGTCAGATCATAATCCAGACCCTCGAAACCTTGGTCAGACCTTGTAAAATGCGAACACAGATCTTGCTGATCCTCGGCCAACACATGCAACGCAAATGTTTCGGCACCGTGATAATGCACATAGCGGCGCGATGACTTGGCGGGCGACCACAGGATCAACGGCGGATCAAGCGACAGCGACGCAAACGAATTGGCGGTGATCCCGACCAGCTCGCCGTTCTGACCCTTGCAGGTCACAATCGTCACGCCCGTCGCAAAGGTGCCCAGCGCATCACGAAAATTTCGCGCGCCCTCCGCATCGGGTGCAAAACTTTGTGTCTCGGCCTCTGATTGTCTTTGGGTGGTTTGAGTACTCATGCGACTTCCCGACCCATTGCGGCCTGATACAGCTCGAACCATGTTTCGCGGTCCATCCCGACACGCGTCGCATCCGACAGCTTTGCAATCCGGTCGAGATTATTGGTCCCCATCACCGGCAAAATCCGCGCCGGATGTTTCAACAACCATGACACCGCGACCGCCGCACCATCACAGCCCGATGTCTCCGCCACGCGGTTGATCACCGCTGCCCAGTCACCCGTCGGGTTCCCGAACAGACTGCCACCACCCAGCGGCGACCACGCCATCGGGGCTATGCCTCGTTCTTGCAGGAACGCCAGATCACCGTTGGTAAAGGCATCGTGTGCCGTCAGGCTCAATTCAATCTGGTTGGTGACCAGCTGCGCGCTCATCGCCGATTGCAGTAACGTCCAATCCCATGGGCGAAAGTTCGACACACCGACCGCGCGCACCTTGCCGGAGCTAACCAGTTCATCCAGCACAGCGCCGGTTTCCATATGATCCATCAACGGATCGGGCCGGTGGATCAGCAACAGATCAATCCGGTCCGTTGCCATATTGCTCAACGACGCTTCGACCGACGCACGGATATGATCCGCACTGGTGTCGTAGTGTTTCACACGGGCGCTGGCATATTTTCCTGCTGGTGCCACGATGTCACATTTGGTGATGATTTCCATCTTGTCCCGCAACGCGCTTTGCCCTTTCAGCGCCTCACCCAACAGCGCCTCGGCGGTATAGCCGCCATAAATATCGGCCTGATCAAACGATGTGATACCTTGCGCAAGGCAGGCATCAATCTTGGCGCGGACATGCGCAGTTGACTGGTCATCATCGCCAAGCCGCCACATGCCATAGATGATGCGGCTCAATTCAAGGTCGGCATCGCCCTCTGGCGTCAAATTTATGCGTTCCATTAACGGCGTTCTCCGTTTCCTAAAGGGGTTGGCGGCGTCTGTGACGGCACGCGACCATATTCATGCGGCAACGAGCAGGTTTTAAGGTCCGGCATCACCAGCCGACCGAAATGTTTCGCCTCGTCCAGATGCGGATACCCCGAAAATATAAAGGCCCGTATGCCCATCTTGCGATAGGTTTCCAGCTTGCTCAGCACCTGATCTGTCGGCCCGACCAGTGCCGCACCACACCCCGATCGCGCGCGGCCCACACCTGTCCACAGGTTTGCTTCGGTATAGCCGTATTGATCCGCCAATTCGCGCGCCCGCGCCTGATGGCTCACCCCGAGGGAAATCGAATCGTGCGCGCGGTCCCGGATCAGCTTGCCCAACTCATCATCCAACTTGCTGGCAATATACTCGGCATATTCCTTGGCCTCGGCTTCGGTATCACGCACAATCATATGCACCCGCAGTCCGTAATCCAGCGTCCGCCCGGCACCGGCGGCATAGGTATGCACCGCCTTCATCCGGTCGGCCAATTGGCCCTCGGTTTCGGGCCACATCAGATAGACGTCACATTGTTCGCCACACAGTTTCAGCGCGGCGGGGGAATACCCCCCGAAATACAACAGCGGTCCGCCGTTTTGCTGGTACGGCCGCGCCGGATCGGTGTTCACTTTCGAGAACTGATACACTTCACCATCGTGGTTGATCTCTTCCTGCGTCCAGGCCTGACGCAAGATCTGTACAACCTCGTGCGACCGCTGATACCGAAAGGCACTGTCGGCAACCTCACCCGGAAAATCCGACGATATCACATTAAGCGTCAATCGCCCTTTGAGCATGTGATCCAGCGTGGCAATGGTCCGCGCCAACATGATCGGCTGCATCTCTCCACAGCGGATCGCTGCCAAAAAGTTGATGTTTTCGGTAATCGGCGCACAACCCGCCACAAAACTCAGCGTGTCTTGTCCGACCTGATAGGATGACGGACACAGGATGTTGCGAAAACCCTGCTTTTCGGCGGTCTTTACAATAGTCGAGCAATGCTCCCAGCTTGACCGCAAATTGCCGTCCGGCACCCCAAGGAACTGATAATCGTCCGAACAAAGCGCTGCAGACCAGCTAACCTCGGCGGCCTCGAGCCCGGCGGATGTTACAGGTACAACAGTCATTTATATTTCTCCGCAGAGGTCTGATTTTCGAGTGTATCTTATCTATGACTTGATATAAATCAATCATAAATCAATTTTTACTTTTACTCTGCCCGTTTGTTTGCAAATACGGTACACAAGCGATAGAAAGCCAAGGTGACATGAACCAATTCAGCACGAGCATCCCCCTGTACCAGCAAATCGTCGAACTGCTTGTTCGCGAGATTGCTGCCGGCAGGTTGATCGACGGTGAACGGTTGCCGCCAGAGCGCAAGCTGGCGGATCAATTCGGCATTGCAGTCGGCACACTCCGCCAGTCCCTGACAGAACTCGAACAGCGCGGATTGCTGAACCGGATTCAAGGCTCGGGCAACTATGTCCGCGTACAGGCGCAGCTTGACAGCACCTATGCCCTGTTCCGCCTTGAATTGACCCAAGGCGGCGGTTTGCCCACGGCACAGGTGCTGTCCGTTGACCGGCTTGCCAAACCCAGCGATCTGCCAAAATTCGGCACCTCGGACGAGGGTCACCGCATTTTGCGGCAACGGTATCTGTCAGGCGTCCCCGCCGCGCTTGAGGAAATCTGGCTCGATGGCGACTGCACTCCAACGCTCCACAAGGACGATCTGCCGCCCAGCCTCTATCTGTTTTACCGCGAATATCTGGGCATCTCGATCCTGCAGGTCGAGGACAGGATCGGCATTGAACCCTGCCCCGATTGGGCACCTACAGATTTCCCGGTCAAGCCGGGCATCCTCACACCTCATGTGCTGCGGTTAAGTCTGGCCCAAGACGGCACCAAGATCGAAATTTCCCGCACATGGTATGACCCTAAAACCACGCGCTATGTCGCGCGCCACAGATAAGGACCGCTTTCGTGAACGAGCAACCACCCCCCGCTGACGACCTGATGGAACTGCGCTATGGCATGATCGGCGCGGGCATGATGGGACAGGAACACATCCGCAATAGCGCGCTGTTGCCGGGCACCCGTGTCGCCGCGTTTTTTGAACCCGATGCAGGTATGCGCGAGATTGCAAAATCCCTGGTCCCCGATGCGGTGATCTGCAACTCCGTCGAGGAATTGCTTGATCTTGAGGCGGTGAATTGCCTGTTGATCGTCAGCCCTAATTACCTGCATGTGCGCCAGCTAGAGCAAATCGCACAGCGCCGCCCGCTGTCTGTTCTGGTGGAAAAGCCGCTGTTCACCGATCAGGCGGATATGGCCAGATTGATGCAATTCCGCGAGAGTTACCCCGCACCGATCTGGGTCGCGATGGAATACCGCTATATGCCGCCCGTTGCCGCGATGATGGAAACCATGCAAACCGTGACCGGCGGCGTCAAAATGCTGACCATCCGCGAACACCGTTTTCCGTTCCTGCACAAAGTCGGTTCATGGAACCGCTACAACCACCAGACCGGCGGCACACTGGTCGAAAAGTGCTGCCATTTCTTTGACCTGATGCGCCATATCATGGGCTGTAATCCGGTGCGGATCATGGCGTCGGGCGGTCAGGATGTGAACCATCTGGATGAAACAGGCGATCAGGGCGTGCCCGACATCTGGGACAACGCCTATGTGATTGTCGACTTTGAAAACGGCGTACGCGCCCTGTTGGAATTATGCATGTTTGCCGAGGGAGCGCGGTATCAGGAAGAAATCACCGCCGTCGGCCCCATTGGCAAGATCGAATGTCATGTGCCCGGTCCGGGCCGTTTCTGGCCAGATCATCTGGGCGAACCACCTGTCGCAAAAGTCATCGTGTCCCCGCGCGACCCCAAGGGACCGCTTGCAATCGAAATCCCTGTTGACCCGAGGCTTCTGGAAGCAGGCGACCACAACGGTTCGACCTTTTACCAACACCAGCGTTTTGCGCGCGCGGTCCGTGGTCAGGGCGACATCGAAGTCGGGTTCAACGATGGCTGGTGGGCCGCAGCCATGGGTATGGCTGCACAACATTCCGCCACCACGGGCGAGGCTGTCAAAATGTCCGACTTTATCACGTCGCAGGCAAAGTAGTCCTGATGGCGCGCGATCAAAATATCACAGCACCGCAACCAGATGCGGCAAGCGGAAAGCCCCGTAAAGGGGTGTTGCTGGCCCTGCTCGCCTTTGCGATCTATGCGACGCACGATGTGGCGATCAAACTACTCGGCGAGACCTATTCGCCGTTCCAGATCATCTTTTTCGTGGTGCTGTTCAGTTTTCCGGTGGTCTCTCTGATGCTGGTCAGCACATCAAGCAAGGAGTCCCTGCGCCCGCGCCTGCCCTATTGGACGGCGCTGCGCACGGTGGCGGTGGTGATCACGGGCTTTTGTTCGTTCTATGCCTTCACTGTGCTGCCGCTGGCAGAAACCTATGCCATCCTGTTTGCCGCACCCCTGATGATCACGATCCTGTCCATTCCGCTGCTGGGCGAGGTCGTAGGGCGGCACCGCTGGGCGGCTGTCGTGGTTGGCCTGATCGGCGTTCTGGTGGTGCTTCGACCGGGCTCCAGCGACCTCGGCCTTGGCCTTGGCCATCTGGCGGCACTATTCGGGGCCTTTGGCGCGGCGCTGACATCGGTGGTGATGCGCAAGGTCGGCGGAATCGAGCGGCGCGAGGTGCTGCTGTTGTATCCGATGCTCGCCAACTTCGCAGCAACCCTGATCATCCTTCCGTTTGTCTATATCCCGATGTCACTTGGCGATCTTGGGCTGACCCTGATGATCTCGATCCTTGCGACAATCGCAATGACGTTGATGATCCGCGCCTACACCCTTGCCGATGCAGCAATAGTTGCCCCGATGCAGTACAGCCAGATCATATGGGCCACTGTGTTCGGATGGCTGGTGTTCGGGGAAACCTCGGATGTGATGATGTTTCTGGGTGCTGCCATCATCATCGCAAGCGGCGCGTATATCGTGATCAGGGAAGCCCGCCAAAGCAGCGCACACAACCGACCGGTGCTGAACTCCCTGAACCGCAGGCCCGAAATGGCCGGTCTGCCACGACTGGGGATTGTGACCGATACAACCGACACAGACCCCGATTGATCAATTGGACAAGCCCGCTTGCGGTGGAGGCGATACCGACGCAATACCGACGTGAAACAGACGCGTTTCTATCAGCCCCGATGCCCGTCAAACTGGCGCAATGTTACGCCCGCCGCCTCAAGGTCACGGCGCACCGATCCCGCGATCTGCACCGCCTCCGGCGTGTCGCCATGCAGACAGATGGTATCAATTTGTGTCTCGATATGCTTGCCGCTTTCCGTGATGATGGCACCTGCCTTGACCATCGCCACCATGCGTTTACCTGCCAGTTCGGCATCATGAATAACCGCCCCCGGCTTTGATCGATCAACGAGCGTGGCGTCGTCATTATACGCCCGGTCGGCAAAGATTTCCGCCGCCCATTTGCACCCCAATGCCTGCGCCGCCCGCTGCTGCGCCGTTGCTGCCAGCACCATGATAATCAGGTTTTCATCCACGCTCAATGCTGCCTCATAGAGGTCGCGGGCCATCACTTCATCCTCAGCGGTCATGTTTCCGATTGCACCATGCAGCTTGAGATGACGCACAGTCGCACCAACGGATTTCGCCATGCCGATGCTCGCCGCCACCTGATACCGGATCTGGTTTTGCAGGGTCTTGCGCTGAATGTTCAAGCGGTTGCGCCCGAACCCCGCCAGATCCATAAACCCCGGATGCGCGCCGATGCCTACGCCGTTTTTATGCGCTAAAGTCATGGTCTTGGCCATCACATCCGCGTCTCCCGCATGACCGCCGCACGCGATATTGGCGGATGTAATCACCTCCAGCAGTGCCGCATCATCACCCATCGTCCACGGGCCAAAGCTTTCGCCCATATCGGCATTCAGGTCCACGTACGTCATGTTGTTTGCTCCTCAAGGAAAGGGTCTGCTGTGGCCGAAATCACGCCGCTCACCAATTGGTAACTCAGCAGATCACGGATGTTTGCCGGATCCCGTACCAGCGGCGTCACCTGCGAGGCCAGCGCTTTCAAGTCTTTGAGATAGCGGGATTGCAGGGCGACCGCCTGCTCCATCTCGATGAATTCAAACCGGATCGCCGCCCCCGTCAACGCCTGTGCCACACGCGGCAAATCACAAGGGATTACAGTGCCGATACGAGGATACCCGCCCGTCGTCTGACATTCGCACATCAACACAAACGGCGCGCCATCACCGGTGATCTGGATATCTCCCGGCACGATGACCTCGGACACGATGCTGAGCTGCCCGTCGGTCGAGAACCCCTCGCCCTCATGGTCCATCCGCACGCCCATGCGATTGGCACGGGCATCGCGTTTGAACGCCGTCTGAAAGAACCGCGCGCGGGTCTCATCCGCAAATGCGCCAGTCTGCATCGACGCCACCACCCGCACAACGCCACCGCCAAACCTGCCGTCCGGGTTCAGTGTCAAGCCTGTATCTTTGCTCGCATCTTTACCGATTGGCAGAGTATCCTCGGCCTTGAGCGCCTGTCCCAGACCGGCACTCAAATGGCTGGCGCGTGATCCCATTTGCGGGGCCGTGGCAAATCCACCGCCCACATGCAGATATCCGTAACTGCCGTTCTGCGCGCCGCCAATCGTCAGGATCGCGCCCGCCGGTAACAGATGGCTGGCGTTCCAGATCAGCGCCTCACCGTCGATGTTCGCGGCCATTTTCGCGCCGGTCAAAGCGATCCGTATATCGGTATCGGACCGAAAGCTGCCGCCTGTTCCGGCCATCTCGATCACCGCATTGCCTGCGGATTGGCGCAGCAACGCCGCCCCTTCATGCAGGGCCGTCGGATCGGATGCACCGCCTTTTGTCAGCCCTTGCGCCAGATAGCCAGGCCGCCCGAGGTCTTGCAAACTCAGCGCCGGACCTGCGGTCAGAATTGTTAATGTGGCAGTCATTTCAACACCTCGGTTTGCGCGCCACCATTGCCGGAAATGTCCTTGGCCTGGATATCCTCAAATTCCGCCGGAGTGATCGCAGGGAACAGCAACTCATCCCCCGGCGACAGCGCAAATGGCCGCTCGGCATCGGGCCGGAACGTGCGAAACGCCGTCTGACCCACATGTCGCCACCCAGTCGGTGTTATATTGGTGAACACCACCAGTTGCCGCACTGCAACGACCAATGCACCCGCAGGCACGGCTTGGGTCAGTTTCTGCTGCCGCGGGATATTCCATGTCTCGCTTAGCTCACCCAGATATGGCTGACCCGGCGCGAAACCGATGGTCAAAACTCGAACGCGCGAGGTTGAAAGCTCCTTGATTGCGGCATCGGCATCCATTCCCGCGACCGATGCCGCTTCTTCCAGTTGCGGGGCCAGATCGGTGCCGTACACAGTGGGCACATGCCACAAAGTACGGCCCTCGGGCAGCGGGGCAGCAAACCAGTCCTTGTCCCCGATCAATGTCTGCAAGCGTTCTTTCATGGCCTCAAACGGGATCCCCGCCAGATCGACCTGCATGAATGTGGACACCAGCGATGTGCTGGTCTCGGACACCTCTGGCCAGTCTTGTGCGTCGATCACCGCACGAAACGCCAGCGCGGCACGGTTCGCAGGCTCGGACAAGCTATCGGCGAAACTGACGAGGATGCCAGACAAGCCAACAGTGCGGATCAGAGGCCAGTCAGTCATGGTGCAATGCCTTTTTGTAGAGCCCTGGAAGCAGGATTGGAGTCAAATACATCGGCAATTGCCAGCATCCGATAAAGACCATCAAGGGGGCAAGGATATCGGGCGGGAGCGCCACAAGAAACAATGCGATATTGCGGTTGCCTGCGCCAATGGCAAGGGGGCCAGCGACCGGATGTAATACGGTACGCCGCAGGGTGATTAAGGTTAATGTTTGCAAGACATAGCTTACCGTGAAGGCAAGCAGCGCCCACCCCGCCACGGCCCAAGGATCGTTGCGCAGCGCTGGGTTGAGCGCAGCCATCAGGCCAATGACGATGAACGAGAAGGCCAAGACGGATGCGCCGTCCAGGGCTTTGACCTGTCCTTCGGTGGGTCTTGGAAATATCCAAGCGCGCAGGCCGAACCCCAGCGCAGTGGATGCCAAGATGACGACAAGCAATTTGAGCGCAGAATGGATGATTTCGGACGGTTGACCAAGCTGCGGCAGCACCACCAAAATGGGCAAAATCGTCAACGGAAACGCCGCCGTTCCCAAAACCAGAATTTGCATCATCCGTCCGCCATCCAAGCGCAGGATCAGCGCCAGATTGACGCTGCCTGTGATGGCGGGGGCGGCGCTGGCCAAGATGATTGCAAGTGCTGCGGGCGTGTCTTGCAGGCCGAACATTGTCAGCACCAAAAGCAACACCAAAGGCACCGCCAGTTGCAGCACAGCCACCGCCGCCAGACCCCACCACAGGTCGCGCACCGCGCCCATCGCAGCGCGGTGCCCGATGCGCAGCGCAGTAATGGTCAACAATGCCGCCACCATCTGCGGCAACCACGGCACCATGACCCGTGCCAGACCGGGCAGCAGCAAACCCGCAGCCAATCCCGCAATCAGACAAAGCCGCGCATGGGTCGAGGCAAGCCAGAGAATATGGTGCATCAGCATACACTCTTAAACCGGCCCTTTGCGCAAATTCTCTGGCAGCCATGTTGCAAGATCGGGAAACCAGATCAGCAGAAATACCATCAGAACCATTATCCCGAACATCGGCAGCGCCGCGCGGGTGATATAGCCCATCTCATGGTTGGTCATGCCTTGCAGCACGAACAGGTTGAACCCGATAGGCGGCGTAATTTGGGCCATCTCGATCACGATCACCACAAAGATACCGAACCAGATCAGGTCGATACCCGCATCACGCACCAAAGGTTCCACTACCGCAATGGTCAGTACGATGACCGAAATGCCATCAAGAAACATACCGAGGATGATGTAGAACACCAAGAGCGCCATCAACAGCTGGAATTTCGTCAGACCCATATCCGCGATCATTTCCGCCAAGGCGCGGGGCAGTCCGGTGAACCCCATCGACAGCTTCAGGAACGCAGCACCTGCAAGGATCAGCGCGATCATCGCAGAGGTGCGCATCGCGCCCATCAAGCTGTCGCGGAAACTGTCCCGGTTCAACGAGCCTTGGAACAGCGCCAGCGTCAGCGCACCGATCACACCGATCGCCGCCGCCTCGGTCGCGGTGGCAAAGCCGAGGTACATCGACCCGATGACAACGGTGATCAAAGCGAAAACCGGAATCAGAAACCGTGAATTTCGCAACTTGTTGGCAAAGGACATTGCAGGCTCGACAATGGGGTTCCAGTCTTTGGATACCCAACTGTAGATCGCCAGATACCCCATGAACATCGACGCCAGCACAAGACCGGGGATGACACCTGCAAAGAACAGCTTGGTGATGCTTTCATTGACGGTCACGCCATAGACAATCAGCGCCAGCGATGGTGGTATCATCAAGCCCAAGGTGGCCGCCCCCGCAAGCGTCCCGATGATCATTTTCTCAGGGTAATTGCGGCTGCGCAACTCGGGGATCGACATTTTGCCAACCGTTGTCAGCGTCGCGGCAGAGGAGCCGGAGACAGCGGCAAATACGGTACAGCCGACGATATTGGTGTGGACCAATCCACCGGGCAAGCGGGCGAGCCATGGGGACAACCCTTTGAACATGTCCTCGCTTAACCGCGTCCGGTACAGGATCTCGCCCATCCAGATAAACAGCGGGAGTGCCGTCAACGTCCAACTCGACGAGGACGCCCAGATCGTCGTGATCATCGCGTCACCAACCGGGCGGGTCGTAAACAGCTCCATCCCCACCCAGGCGACACCCATCAGGGCAAGGCCGACCCAGACGCCTGATCCAAGCAGGAAAAACAGGACAAAGAGAAACAGAGCAATGGCGTAAAGTTCAGTCATGGCATCACTCCGCGTGGCTTTGATCAACTAGGTCGCGGGTGATCCGGTGATCGCCTTTGACAATGACATAAATAAGGTTGTCGATCAGCGAAATGGTCAGGATCGCACCGCCCACCACCATGACCGATTGCGGTATCCAGAGTGCGGTTGCGTCCTGATCCTGACTGACTTCGCCGAACTTCCAGGACCAAAAGACAAACCAATAGGCATAATATGTGAAATAGGCGGCGATGGCAGCACCGAGGCCGAAACACCAGATTTCTAGCAGACGTTTCGGGCCAGCTGACAAAGCGTTGAGCAAAATGGAAACGCGAATATGTGAACCGCGGTTCAGCGCATTTGCAAAGGCGAGAAAACTGGCACCTGCCATGGCGTAGCCTGCATAACTGGCCGCGCCCGGAAACACCGCGCCTGTCCAGCGAGCGACCATCTGGGCGACAATCAACACCAGAATTGCAACAAGACAGACAGCAGCAGCAGCGCCCGCCGCGACATAGAGAAAATCAAGAAATCTGCGCAGCGTTGTCATAACATCCTGCCCCCCGCGTGGATGATTGTGCGGGGCGGCACCGCAACCAATGCCACCCCGCTTTTTCCTGTTTACTGCATCGCCTTGAAGTCATCGACGATGGCTTTGCCATCCTCACCAGCGGCCTCAAGCCATTCCGTGGTCATTGTGGCACCCACTTCACGCAGACCTGACATCAACTCGTCGCCCGCAGGTGCAACAACCATGCCACCTTCGCGCAACCCGTCATAGGTAAACTGGGTGTAGTCGATGGACGCTTTCAATCCGCGAGCCTCGGCTTCGGTCGCGCAACCATTGACGACCTCTTTGTTGGCGTCAGACACACCACTCCAGACGTCAGCGTTAACCATGATGTAGTTCCGTGGCAGCCAGGCGTCGACTTCGTAGTAATGCGTCAGGCTTTCCCAAACCTTCTGGTCATACCCGGTCGCACCAGACGAAATCATCGATTCCGCAACGCCTGTGGCAAATGCTTGGCTGACTTCGGCGGCTTCGATTGTCACAGGGGCCATGCCAGTCAGTTCAGCCAAACGCGCGGTAGTGTTGTTGTAGGAACGGAATTTGACGCCCGCCATATCGGCAACCGAGTTAACTTCTTTCTTGAAGTACAAACCCTGCGGCGGCCATGGCACGTTGTACAAAAGATGCAGGCCCTGACCTTCCAGCACTTCCTCGATCTTGGGCTTGGCCGCTTCCCATAATTTGCCACTGGCCTCAAATGACGGGGCAAGGAACGGGATGCTGTCGAAACCGAACACCACATCTTCGTTCTGGTGACCGGACAACAGCCGCTCGCCGATCTGGACCTGACCGGTCTGAATGGCGCGTTTGATATCCGCACCGGCAAACAGCGATCCACCGGGATGTACGGTAATTTCGATTTCGCCCTGGGTTCCGGCAGTGACGCATTCCGCGAATGTCACACCGTTTTCAGTATGAAAGTTTGTCGCCGAATAGGCCATCGGCATGTCCCACTTCTCTGCCGCGAACGCTGGCAAGGCTGTGGTCAGTGCAAGCGCGGCGGTTGCCACACCTGTCATAAGTTTTGCAGTGATTTTCATTTTGTCGTCTCCCGGTTGGTTTATAATTTATGCAGCGCCAAAGCGTTGCGGGTGATACGCGGTCAGGTCGGTATTGCCCGGTTGACCCGTGATCAATCCGGCGACCAGTCGGCCCGTTTTTGGCCCGCCCGTCAACCCGATGTGGTGATGCCCGAAGGCGGTAAAGACCCGTGATTGTCCAACTTGCCCGATCAGGGGCAGGCTGTCGCTTGGGGCGGGTCGGTGCCCCAGCCATTCAATTTCGTTTGTGGCGGTCAGATGCGGAAAGGCTTGCTTGGCCTGTCGGCGTAACAGCTCAAGCGGTGCCTTTGACGGACCAGCTTTGAGCCCGCCAAATTCGACAATACCCGCACAGCGCAGCCCTTGCGCCATAGGGGTCGCTACAAATTTGCCGCTGGCGATCATTGTAGGGCGCGATGGGCCGCCGGACGCATCCTCGAACACGATATGATAGCCACGCTCGGCCTCGAGCGGCACGTTCAGGCCCAACTTTTTCATAAGCGGTTTCGACCAGACGCCCGTCGCCAGCACGACATCGTCGCATGCAATTGTACCTGCGGTTGTTTGAACGGCACTCACTATACCGCCGCTCAGGTCAAAATCCTTGACCTCGGCCTCGATGATCTTGCCGCCAGATTTGGTGAAAGCATCCGCAAGTGCCCGTACATACCCGCCCGGATCGCGGATAAATCCGTGATCCTTGAGGGTGGCAACGCAGGTGATGTCAGGCCCGAGATTGGGTTCATAATCCCGCACTTCAGCACCCTCGATAAGGTCAGGCACAAACCCTGCATCCGCACGCAACGCCCAAGTATATTTCTCGGCATCGAACATCGCGCGGTTTTTATAGGCAAAACAGTAATCGCTGTCGGTGATCCAATCGCCCAGCCCCTGTTCGACACACAGGCTTTTGTGCTGCTCTACACTGTCCGACACAACCGGGATCAATCCCTTGGCGATACGACGGGTGTCTGTGTCGTTGGCATTGCGCATGTAACGCATCAGCCATGGCATCAGGCGCGGCAGATATGCCCAGCGCAGGAACAGCGGGAAGTCGTGGTCCATCAGCATGCCGGGTGCTTTGCGACCCAACCCCGGGGCAGTGACGGGCACCATCGAACACGCAGCCAGCACACCGGCGTTGCCATGCGATGTGCCTGAACCGGGTTTTGCACGGTCGATAAGCGTGACATCCGCACCCGCACGGCGCAGCCAGATCGCGGTAGAAACCCCCACAATACCAGCACCAATGACCACGACATGTCGGGTCATAAGATCACCAGAATAACGGTTGCGTGTATCAATAGATGATTCCTTTTCACCATAGTTGCACAGAAATGCAAAATATCAACGAAATGTTTGTAAATTGTCATTGTTTGATCTGGCGCTTGTAGGTGGCACTAATCGGGGTCAGTCTATTTCCAAGCATAAAACAGGTTTTCCGATGCGCCACGATAATGATGCAAAGCTTGGTATCCTGATGCTGGATACGAAATTCCCCCGTATTCTTGGCGATGTGGGAAACCCCGATAGTTGGGATTTTCCTGTGCGCTACGCGGTTGTGCCCGGTGCGACACCCGACGCCATAGTCTGCGATGATATGGAGCCGTTCGTGCAGGCGTTCATTGATGAAGGTCACAAATTGGTGGCGACCGGATGCACAGGTATCGCAACAACCTGCGGTTTCTTGTCATTGATCCGTCCACGATTGGCGGCGGCGCTCGACGTCCCTGTTGCTGCATCCGCGCTGGAACAGGTGAGCCAGATACAAGCGATGTTACGCAAGGATCAGGTTGTCGGTATTTTAACGATTTCTGCGGCGTCCCTCACCCCCGCGCATCTGAATGCGGCAGGCGTGCGCGCCGCCAGTCCCGTTCAGGGCACCGACGGCAGCAGCTTTTCCGGATCAATCCTTGGCAACCTGAAAACGCTTGATGTGCCGGCTGCCCGCCAGGACATGGTGCACGCTGCAAAGACGCTTGTGGCGAACCACCCAAAAGTCGGCGCGATTGTTCTCGAATGCACAAACATGGTGCCTTATGCGCCTGATATTGCGCGCGCCACGGGGCGACCGGTCTATTCAATCCACACCTACCTGAACTGGTTCCATGCGGGATTAAATCCGCCTCGGTTCTAGGCTCTGAGGTCTTCCAGAATCAGATCGCTCGCTTTCTCGCCAATCATAATTGCGGGCGCGTTGGTGTTGCCCGATACGATCTCGGGCATGATCGAACAATCCGCCACCCGCAGGCCCGCAATGCCATGCACCCGTAAACGTGCATCGACAACCGCGTCCTTGCCCTGACCCATTTTGCAGGTTCCTGTGGGATGATAGATTGACGCGGTGTTGTTGCGCGCCCAATCCAGCGTCTCGTCATAACTTTCCATATCCAGGCTGGCATGTGGCCGGTATTCTTGCGAGATTTTCGAAGTCAACGGCGCGTGCCGTGCAATTTTGCGCGCGATATTCACACCTGCAACCACAGTACGGCAATCGGTTTCAGTCGCCAGATAGTTGGGGATGATCTTTGGATAGTCGCGCGGCTGCGCACTGCTCAACCTGATCTCGCCGCGGCTTTCGGGGCGCAGCTGGCAGACCGACATGGTAAAGGCTGAAAACTTGTCGGCACCCTTGCCCGGGTTTTCGGCGGACAGTGGTTGCACATGAAACTGTATATCAGGTGTTTCCAGATCATCGCGGGTTTTCATGAAGCCGGTGGCGAGGCTCGCCGCCATGGTCATCGGACCAGACCGGAACATCGCGTATTTCAGTGCAATCCGCGCTTGGCCGTAAAGGCTGCTGACCTCGTCATTCAGCGTTGGTTCATGCGTCTTATATACCAGTCGCGCCTGCAAATGGTCCTGCATATTCTTGCCGACACCATGCAGATCGTGATGCACGTTGATGCCGTGGTCTTTCAGCTGATCCGCCTCGCCAATCCCTGACACCATCAAAAGCTGCGGTGAATTGATCGCACCGCCGCACAGGATAATCTCGCGGGTGGCAGTCACAGTCTGCTCTTTCCCGCTGCGATCGGTATAGGTGACGCCAGTGGCGCGTTTGTCTTTTATGATGACTTTATCAACCTGCGCATGGGTGATGATTGTCAGGTTCTCGCGGCTTTTCACCGGATTGAGGTATGCCACAGCCGCACTGCACCGACGGCCATTTTTCGATGTCAGTTGAAAGAAGCCCACGCCTTCTTGCTCTGCACCATTATAATCCGGATTGAACTTGTATCCGGCGGCCTGTGCGGCGGCGACCCATGCATCCGTGATCGGGCGCTGGATACGCATATTGCTGACCGAAAGCGGCCCCTGATCACCGTGATATTCATCTGCACCTCGCTCGTTCTTCTCGGCGCGTTTGAACAGTGGCAGCACATCATCCCAACCCCATCCCGCATTGCCCATCTGGCGCCAGCGGTCATAATCCTGTGCCTGCCCGCGCACATAAAGCAGCCCGTTCAAAGACGACGACCCCCCCAGAACCTTGCCGCGCGGCCATTCGATTGAACGCCCGTTCAGGCCCGGATCAGGTTCGGTTTTATAGCACCAATCGACAGACGGATTATGGATGGTTTTGAAATATCCGACAGGAATATGGATCCAGGGGTTCCAGTCACGTCCACCCGCCTCAAGCAGAATCACCTTGTTTTCGGGGTCAGCGCTCAGCCGGTTTGCGACGACACAGCCAGCCGAGCCTGCGCCGATAACGATAAAATCTGCATTCATTTCAACTTTCCCCGGTCGGTCAAAGAAAATTCTATACAGAACGATAAATCCATACTAGTCTTTTTTGAAACAAAAAGTCTCATTAATTGACTAAACTACTCAACTGGGAGGAACCAACATGAGTGTACAAGACAAACTAAAGGGTATTTCAAGACGCGACCTGTTCCGGGTCGCCGGACGTTACGGATTAAGCTCCACTTTGCTTGCCGCAGGCAGCTTTGGTGGCGCAATGAGCCTTGCCAACCTCGCAAGTGCGGCAGAATCATCCTATGAAAAGCGCTTTGCAAAAGAGCCTAAGTTCACTTTCAAATTCGGTGCGTCCGGCTTTAACGAGCGTAACCTGTTGATTGAACGCGCTGGTTGTCTTGAATTTGCCCGCGATCTGGAAAGCCGCTCAGACGGTGAGATTCGTGTCGAATTTATTGGCGACAACCAAATCTGTGGCCAGACATCCTGCGTCGAGAAAGCCCAGCAGGGCATCGTCGACATCTATGCGGCTTCTACCCAGAACTCTGCCGGTGGCGCACCTTACCTGAACGTTCTCGACTATGCGTATATGTTCCGCAGCCGTGCCGATCAGTACCACTTCTTGTACTCACCCGAGTCGGTCCGTCTGCTGCGCGAACCTTACGAGCGTCGTCATGGCCTGAAATTCCTGTTCAGCCATTGCGAACTGCGCGGGATCCAGATGGGTCTGAAATGGAAGGACGCACCGACCATTACCAAGCTGGAAGAGTTGTTCGGCTCAAAGAACCGCGTAACAGGCACACAGTTGGGTCGCATCGCGATGGAAGCACTGAACCTGAACCCGGTTCCGGTTGCGTGGGAAGAAACCCTTGACGGTCTCAAGCAAGGCTTGATTGATGGTGCGGAAACATGGGCGTCTGCGGTTGCTTACGCTAACATGTCGCCTGTTGTTTCACAGTCCGTTGACCTGAAATTCTTCTGCGGGACAGAGCATACAGCGATGTCTGTGAAAGCATTTGATGGACTTGGCGGCGAATTGCAGGATGTGGTGATGGAATCTGCGTATCTTGCACAGGTTCACGTTCAGGCGGCAAACGAGGCCGCACTGGTCAACACGGTTGGTCACTCTGATCCGTCGTTGCCAAACACCATCTTTGCCCAGAACGATGTGCGTAACGCATTCCTTCCTGACGACCAGATCAAGATGGCCGAAGAAATGTGTTCACCAGAATTCCAGCCACAGCTTTGGGAAGACTGGCGCGAGCGCCTTAACGGGTGGTCCGGTGGTCACGACACCTATCAGGACATCTACAATGTCGCGCGCGAGAATACTCATACGCTCGCCGAGAATGTCGAGCCACGCCGGTGGTGGAAAGCCTGATAGGCCTCTAGCCGATCAAAAAGCCGACCTGCGCAAGCGGGTCGGCTTAGTTGTCGCAGACACTTCACTTTCAGGATCGACCAACGGCTGCGGATACCGCAGCGTAAGGCCGTGAAGCCTGTTGTTTCAAAAGAAGGAACACCCAGATGTCGTTATTTGCCGAAGCAGCAAATGTGATACCTGCACTCTTTTCCGGTGAAGCGTGGAAAATGAGTACAGCTTTTAATGCTGATGGTATGTGGTTGTTTAGCTTTTTTGTCACCCTCATCGGCGGCATCCTTGCAAACCTGTTTTATAAATCATTGCCCTATGTCGACCGCCATCTTGAGCGGGGCATCGCAGTGGTTGCCTATCTGCTGATCGCGGGCATCATATTCTGGGGCGTGATTGACCGCTTTCTGTTTTCGCATCAATGGGCCGGATCCACCACGGTACCGCCGTTTCTGTTTATGGTCATGGCGTGGTTCGGGTGTTCCTATAACGTCAAGTTGCGCACCCACCTCAGCTTTAGCGAATTTCGCAGCAAGTTGCCCCCAAAAGGCCAGATTGCAGCGCTGACAATGGACGCGGTTTTGTGGTTCGGTTTTTGCTGGATCGCGATCACCACATCCCTGCGGTTCTCGGCCTATTCGGCAGACAACTTTCAACTGGTTGATGGCGTCGATGATGTCATGAAATGGTGGTTCTACATCACTGTCCCACTCGCCTTTATCCTGATGTCAGGCCGCGTTGTCGGTAACTGGCTGGAGGATTGGAACAACTACAAAAACGGCAACGAAATCATTCAACAAGCTGTCATCGGGGGGGATGCGTAATGACTGATGCAACGTGGATTAGCCTTATCTCGATTGGCGTCACAATTGTCTTTATGCTCGGTACGCCCGTGCTTTTGGTCATCTTTTACTGGGTGATCGGCTGTAGTTTTGTGATTGGCCTACAACTCGATAACACCGGGAACGAATTGCTGAACGTGTTCAACAAAGGCTTTGCACTATTGGCGATGCCGCTGTTCATTCTGACAGGCGACTTGATCAACCAATCCGGCATTGCCCGACGATTATCGGATTTTGCCTATGCCTGCCTTGGCTGGCTGCGTGGCGGTCTGGCGATGGCGGCGATTGCGGCCTGCGGATTGTTCGCAGCAATCTCTGGCTCCAACTCGGCGACCACCGCGACCATTGGCTCGATGTTGCATCCTGAAATGGTCAAAGGTGGCTATGACGAACGGTTCTCGGCGGCAACGGCTGCGGCGGGCGGTACGGTCGGGATCATCATTCCGCCGTCGATCATCTTTATTGTCTACGGATTCCTGATGAACCTGTCGATCTCGGATCTGTTTATCGCGGGCATTGTGCCAGGCAGTCTGATGGTCCTGGCGATGATGACCGCAGCGTTTATCATTTGCACGATCAACGGGTGGGGTTTCCTGATCAAACTGTCCTTCTCGCGGGTTGTAAAAACCGCCATCGGCGCGTGGTTGGGTTTCTTTGCCATTGGTCTGGTGCTTTGGGGCATCTATTCAGGCAAGTTTTCCCCGACCGAGGCGGCGGGTGTGACGGTCGGTTTCTGTATCATCGTCGGTATGATCAGCTATCCGCTTAACAAGATCATCGGTGGCGACAAAGATACACCCGTGGCTGAAAAGAGCGTGCTGTCGATGTTCGTCGTCGAAGGGTTCACCTTGCTGCAAGTGCCGAACATCGTTGTAAGGTCTGCGCAGATTACGGGTATTCTGGTGCCGCTTATTGCGGTGTCGGTCGCGATGCAGCAGGTGATGTCAGCCTTGGGTGCCAAGGAATTCGTGGGCGACTTTGTGACAGGGATGGGTGGCTATTACGCGGTTCTGTTCACCTCGATGGCGATTGTGTTCATCGCGGGGATGATCCTCGAGAGCCTTCCGGTGACGATCATTCTGGCACCAATCCTGGCCCCCATTGCAGCCTCGGTCGGGATTGACCCGATCCACTTTGCGGTGATCTTTTTGGTTGGTGCATCCATCGGGTTCATTACGCCGCCCTACGGTCTGAACCTATACGTGGCCAGCGGTGTAACAGGTGTGCCGTATTTCAGATTGCTGCGCTACATCGTGCCCTATTTGATCGCTTTGATCAGCGTCTGGATTATAGTAGCGCTTACCCCGACGCTGGCTTTGATGCTTTTGCCAGCACAATAGGATGATAAGGTCGCTAGATGCCAGATACAGACAATTCAGATAGTACGATACCGACCAATCTGAGGTTGCTCTTGCTGCTGGAAGAAATCGCGAGGGTCGGGGTGCCGCTTACCCCGACCGCCGCGAACGACGTACTGGGCCTGCCAAAACCAACGATACACCGCCTGTTTCACCGCCTTGAAGAAGAAGGTTTTTTACAGCGTGATATTGATGGGCGCTCATATTCAGCCGGGCAAAGATTGCGCAAAATGTCGGTGAATGTGCTATCATCCTCGCGGGTGCGAACCGTGCGGTTGACCGTTTTGAATGCACTTGCGCAAGACGTCGGCGAGACCTGTAATCTGGCAATGCCCGACCGTGATGGCATGGTCTATCTCGACCGCGTCGAGACCCACTGGCCGCTGCGCATCCAGTTCCCGATCGGCACAACAGTCCCGTTTCACTGCACAGCCAGCGGCAAGATGTACCTGTCCTCGCTGGCACCCCGTCTGCTTGCGAAATATATCGCAGCAGCCCGTCTGAACCAGCATACAAAACGGTCCCTGACGGACCCGAAAGCCCTTCAGGAAGAGCTGTCCAAGACGCGCGAACGCGGGTTTGCAACGGACGACGAAGAATTCATGGAAGGCATGGTGGCAATCGCGGTTCCCGTGCATGACGATCTGGGGCGGCTTGCATCGACGCTGTCGCTGCACGCGCCGGTTCAGCGGACGACACTTAACGATCTGGGGCAGCATCTTGACCGGCTGAAAGAGGCCGCAGCCGATTTGGCAGAGTTGATCCTGCGCTAAACGGGACTGCGCAACCAGCCATTGTCGAATGCGACGTTGCCGACACCTGCCAGAAAGGTAAGCCGCGACAACTCCGCCTCGAATCCGCGCTGCCTTGCATCGCTCCACTTGACGTCAACCTCAGGCCATAACGCTTTGACCCGCAGGGTGTCTGCGTCCCGGAACGCTTTCATATCGACACGGGCAATCAGCCTGTCGCCTTGCAGGATCGGAAATACATAATAGCCATAGGTGCGCTGTGGTTCCGGCACGAACATCTCGACGCGGTAGTGAAATCCGAACAACCGCTCTGCACGCTTGCGGTCGCGTAACGCTGGGTCAAACGGGCTAAGGATGCGCAGGCGGCTGGACGGTGCCTTGTCAATTGCCGGATCGTTGATAATTCCGGGCCGGGCAAAGGCGGGTTTCAAACTGCCATCGGCACCTGTGATGTTCACCTGATCCAACCGTCCTGCACGCAACTCCTCGGCACACCAGACGCGCGCCTCGGCAGGGGTGATATGCGCCCAGAACGCGGCCAACTCGCCATGTGTCGCAAACCCCAGACGGGAAAGCGCCTGATCACAACACCAGTCTATTGTCTGCGCCACATCGGGGGCGCGCATCGTATCACACAGATGCTCCTCTAAAACCCGCTCCGTCAGGTCATAGCGTTTCTGAAACCCGTCCCGCCCGATCACGCACAACGCGCCACTGCGCCACAAATACTCCAGCGCGGTTTTGGACGGGTGCCAATCCCACCAGCCGCCGGTGCCGCGCGCTTCGTCTTTGCCAACATCTGACGAACTGACCGGTCCATGTTCGCGGATCTGGTCAAGGATGGTCTGAAACTGAGCTTCAAACCCGCCACGACGATCCTTGCTCCAGCGCGACTTGAGACGCTCTGCGTCGCGATGACGCCGCAGCTGCCACTGCGGATAAAACGCCAGCGGGATGACGGCGGCGTCATGTGTCCAATGCTCGAATAACGCGCGGTCGTTCTCGTATAGCGACTTCAACGCATTTGGGCGATATCGCGGGCGACGTGAAAACAAGATCAGATCATGCGCACGCGCCACCGTGTTGATGCTGTCGAGTTGTACAAATCCGAGCGCATGAACGAGGTCCAGCAAGTCAGACCCTGTTGCGGCCCCCTGCGGCGTTTCAGACAACCGGTGCCGGTCCAGAAATATCCGCCGCGCGTGTGTATTGCCCAGCCCCAGTACCGTCATGAACGGCGGTTGCGGCGCAATGTATCCCCGAACGAAAGCGTGGGTTTCAACGTGACCTGATTGACGTGATCCGGGTTCGGCACATCCGCGGTCTGGTTCAGAATAATATGTGCTGCGGCTTGCCCGATCTCGATCCGGCAGGCATCCATCGTCGCCAGTTGACGCGGCAGACCCTGCAACAGCTCGACATTGTTAAACCCCGCAAGGCCAATCTGGCCGGGGATATCAACGCCTTGGTCAATCAGATGCAGCAATCCGCCCGCGCCGATCATGTCATTGGAATAATACAGAAAATCGAGGTCAGGAGAGCGTTCCAGCATATCCTGCGTCATCTCGCGGCCTTTGGCCAGCGCCGAGCCACCCGAATAAAACGCGCGGTCCTCGATCTCTATTCCAGCCTTGGCCAACCCTTCGGTGAACCCTTCAAAGCGTTTGCGGGCGCGGTGGTCCAGCGGCATCTTGGTGCCCATGAACCCGATCCGCTCATAGCCTTCTTTCAGGATCGCCTCCGCCATTTGGCGCCCTGCGCGACGATGCGAAATACCCACCATGGCATCCACTGGCGTGCCGTCGACATCCATAATCTCGACCACAGGAATACCGGAATTGCGCAGCATCGCGCGGGTGGCATCGGTATGTTCCAGCCCCGCAATGATCACACCCGAGGGCCGCCAGGACAGCATCTCGTATAAAACGCGCTCTTCTTTTTCGGGCAGGTAATCTGTGACACCCACAACGGGCTGTAACGGCGTGTCTTCCAACACCTGGTTCACACCATTCAGAACCTCGGGGAACACCATATTGCTGAGCGAGGGAATGATCACCGCCACCAGATTGACCCGTTGTGAGGCCAGCGATCCTGCGATCTGATTGGGCACATATCCCAACGCCTTGGCAGCCGTCAGCACCTTGTCACGCGTCGCCTCTGACACATCGCCGCGCTTGCGCAACACCCGGCTGACTGTCATTTCGGAAACGCCACAGGCATCAGATACATCACGAAGCGTCAATGGCCGCTGCTTTGGTCGTGTCACTATGGAATTCCCGATTTGTTAACAGGACCGTAGCGCAGGTCAGACCCCTGTATCAAGCATCTGTCATGAATTCATACATCAGGTCATGACAACAGCATCAAGTTATTCTAATCAGAGTCTGTGGTCCCGTAGCTCAGCTGGATAGAGCGACGGTTTCCTAAACCGTAGGCCGCGTGTTCGAATCACGCCGGGGTCACCATCGAAATCATGAAACATGATTAATTTTTAAGTTCATATTCGGCAGACACCTGCGCAGCGTATGTTCGTGTTTGATCGGCAAAACCCATATTCTTCTAGTGTCTTCACTTCCCGAGCGACATCCTAACATGTTACGAAATTCACAAATTTTCAAAAGTTAAGTAACATTAAACTTGCTCGAAGCCCGCTGACCCGCTATTTTATACTAAACCAGAGGAGATTGCAGCATGGACGCCTTTATCTGCGATGCCATCCGCACCCCGATTGGCCGCTATGGCGGCGCGCTCGCGTCTGTGCGCCCTGATGATCTTGCCGCTGTTCCTATTGCAGCTCTTATGGCGCGCAACCCACAGGTCGATTGGTCACGCGTTGACGATCTGATCCTGGGATGCGCCAATCAGGCGGGCGAGGATAACCGTAATGTCGCACGCATGGCCGCGCTTTTGGCGGGTCTGCCTGTCGATGTGCCGGCAGCCACGATCAATCGCCTGTGCGCATCGGGTATGGATGCAGTCGGCATCGCCGCGCGTGCAATAAGGGCCGGCGATATCGATCTGGCCATCGCGGGCGGTGTCGAAAGCATGACCCGTGCGCCTTTTGTCATGCCAAAGGCCGACACTGCATATGCCCGCAGCAATGCGGTCTATGACACGACGATCGGCTGGCGCTTTGTGAACCCCTTGATGAAGGCGCAATACGGTATCGATTCGATGCCCCAAACCGCTGATAACGTTGCCGCAGATTATGGCATAAGCCGCGCTGATCAGGATGCCTTTGCCGCGCGGTCACAGGACCGTTGGGCGGCTGCATATGCGGCTGGTATCTTTGCCGACGAAATCACGCCCGTCATGATCGCGCAACGCAAGGGCGATCCGATCTGTGTCAGCGATGATGAACACCCGCGCCCTGATACAACTGCGGACAAACTGTCAAAACTGCGGGGCATAAACGGTGCTGACCTGAGCGTCACGGCGGGCAATACATCGGGCGTAAATGATGGTGCCGCCGCCCTGCTGATCGCGTCGGAACAGGCATTGACCGATCACAAACTCACCCCCATCGCCCGCGTTGTCGCCATGTCGGCCGCAGGTGTTGAACCACGCATCATGGGCATCGGCCCGATCCCCGCATGCAATAAAGTTCTGTCGCGTGCGGGCCTGACAATCGACCAGATGGATGTGATCGAATTGAACGAGGCTTTTGCCTCGCAAGGGCTGGCCACGCTGCGCGCCTTGGGCATTGCCGATGACGCCCCGCATGTAAACGCGTACGGCGGTGCGATTGCCCTTGGCCATCCACTTGGCATGTCCGGCGCACGTCTGGTGATGACCGCAGCATTGCAATTGAAACGCACGGGCGGGCGGTATGCCCTATGTACGATGTGCGTGGGTGTGGGCCAGGGTGTCGCTATAATTCTTGAAAGGACGTGAACAATGTACGCACAGATGATCAAGTCAACCGGCCAAGGCGTCAAATCCCTAGCCGAGATGGACCCGCAAGAGCGCGCCTTTCAGAAGCGGATCAATGCGGGCGGCAAGATTGAGCCGAAAGACTGGATGCCCGACGGCTACCGCAAGAACCTGATCCGTCAAATCGGCCAGCATGCCCATTCGGAAATCGTGGGCCAACTGCCCGAAGGCAATTGGATCACCCGTGCGCCGACGCTTGAGCGCAAGGCGATCCTGCTGGCCAAAGTGCAAGACGAGGCCGGTCATGGGTTGTACCTTTATTGTGCCGCAGAAACCCTTGGCGTCACCCGTGACCAACTGACACGCGACCTGCTGTCCGGCAAAATGAAATACTCGTCGATCTTCAATTATCCGACCCTGACATGGGCAGATATGGGGGCTGTGGGGTGGCTGGTCGACGGTGCGGCGATCATGAATCAAGTGCCATTGCAGCGCACGTCATATGGCCCCTACGCCCGCGCGATGGTGCGCATCTGCAAGGAAGAATCGTTCCACCAGCGCCAAGGTTTCGACATCATGATAAAGATGGCGAACGGGACAAAAGCCCAGCGCAAAATGGCGCAAGATGCCCTGAACAGGTTCTGGTATCCGTCCCTGATGATGTTCGGTCCCTCGGATGCTGAGTCCGTCCATTCCGCGCAAAGCATGGCGTGGAAAATCAAGATGAATACCAACGACGAGCTGCGTCAGAAATTCGTCGATCAGACCGCACCGCAAGCCGCATATCTGGGTCTGACCATTCCTGATGACAACCTGAAACTGAACGAACAAACCGGCCATTACGATTTCAGCCAACCCGATTGGGATGAGTTTTTTGATGTGTTGCAAGGCAACGGCCCCTGCAATGTCGAACGCCTTGAGGCACGCAACAAAGCATGGGATGATGGCGCATGGGTCCGCGAGGGTCTGCTGGCCCACGCCAAGAAAAAACGCGCGCGCAAAATGGCAGCGGAGTGATTTTATGAGCAACCTCAAGACCGAATGGCCCCTATGGGAAATCTTCATTCGCGGCCAACACGGGCTTAGCCATCGGCACGTCGGATCATTGCATGCCGTAGACGCA
This sequence comes from uncultured Alphaproteobacteria bacterium, assembly GCA_963710185.1. Classification (GTDB taxonomy): domain Bacteria; phylum Pseudomonadota; class Alphaproteobacteria; order Rhodobacterales; family Rhodobacteraceae; genus Sulfitobacter. The sequence continues at coordinate 421,828 of CAVPZE010000002.1, forward strand.
GAAATGGCGATCAAAAACGCGCGCGATGTCTATACCCGCCGCAACGAAGGCGTCAGCATCTGGGCGGTTGAGGCCAGCGCAATCGCGGCCTCGTCGCCCGAGGAAAAAGGCCCGCTTTACGAGCCTGCAAACGACAAGGTTTACCGCCACCCGACGTTCTTTGACATCCCCGATGATGTGGGTGCGATGTGAGCAAATCAGGTTCTGATCCGCTGTTCGAATTTCTTTGCCGCATGGGTGACAATACATTGGTGTTGGGCCACCGGATGTCGGAATGGTGCGGCGTGGCTCCCGTGCTGGAAGAAGACATCGCGCTGGCAAATACCGCGCTGGATATGATCGGCCAGACACAGCTATGGCTGGGCTTGGCAGCCGAGGTTGAGGGCAAAGGCCGCGATGCAGACGCGCTCGCCTTTCACCGTGACGTCTGGGACTTTCGCAATGTCCTGCTGGTCGAACAACCAAACGGTGATTTCGGCCAGACCATGATGCGGCAATTTTTGTTTGACGGCTGGCATCTGGCGCAACTCAAGGCGTTGATGGGATCCTCCAATCCCAAGGTCGCCGCCATCGCAGAGAAATCATGCAAAGAGGTCACCTATCATCTGGAGCGTTCAACCGACACGGTGATCGGCCTTGGGGACGGGACCGAGGAAAGCCACAACCGTATGCAAAAAGCGCTGGACCGGCTGTGGCCCTATGTCGGGGAAATGTTTCTGTCTGATGATGTCGAAGCGCAACTTGTTCAAGACGGCATCGCGCCTGATCCCGCGTCTTTGCGTGCCGGATATGACGCAATGTTGGATGAAGTATTGACCGCAGCAACCTTGACAAAACCCGATACAAGTTTTGCCCATCAGGGGGGTAAATCCGGTGAGCGTCACTCCGAACATCTCGGGCACATGCTGACCCAGATGCAATGGCTGCAACGCGCCTATCCGGGTGCGACATGGTAGTAGAAAAACCTTTGGTAGAGACGATTTGGCAATGGTTGGGCCAAGTCCCCGATCCCGAAATTCCGGTGATATCCCTGACTGACCTCGGCATCATCAGAGACGTCAAATGGAATGGTGACACCCTCGAAGTCACGGTTACGCCAACCTATTCTGGCTGTCCTGCAACACGTATCATAAATCAGGATATTGAATCTGCCCTGCGCGCCAAGGGCATCGAAAAAATGTCTCTAATAAGGCAATTATCGCCCGCATGGACAACCGATTGGTTGACTGATGCTGGCCGTGCCAAACTTGAAACCTACGGAATTGCCCCGCCACGATCCACAGGCGGACCACAGCATTGCCCACGCTGTAAATCACAAGCCATCGAAAAAATCAGCCAGTTCGGATCAACACCGTGCAAAGCACAATGGCGCTGTCAGGATTGCCTTGAACCTTTCGACTATTTCAAATGTATCTAGAGCGCATCCAATGAGCCAGTTTCACCCGCTCACAGTGACCGCTATTCACCACACGATCCGTGATGCGGTGGTGGTTACTTTGCAACCCGCCGACACGGATCTCTTCAAATTCATCCAAGGCCAATACCTGACCTTCAGTCATGATTTCGACGGCACCGAACTGCGCCGCAACTATTCAATCTGTGCGGGTTTGGATGATGGTGTACTGCAAGTCGGCATCAAACATGTCGACGGCGGCGCGTTTTCCACCTTTGCAAACACGCAGCTGAAAGTAGGCGATACCCTGCGTGCTATGCCACCAAAAGGCAAATTTCATGCTAAAATAGAGCCGGAAAAAGCCAAAAACTATCTCGGCTTTGCAGGCGGTTCTGGTATCACGCCCGTATTTTCGATCCTCAAAACCGTGCTGAAACGTGAACCCAATTCGACCTTCACATTGGTCTATGCAAACCGCGCTGTGAATACGATCATGTTTCGGGAAGAACTTGAGGATCTCAAGAACCGCTACATGGGTCGCTTGACGATCATCCATATGCTTGAGTCCGGGCAAGACATTGACCTGTTCACCGGTCGCGTTGATCAGGACAAATGTGCCGCGCTGTTCACACACTGGATTGATGTCACCTCGATCGACACTGCTTTCATTTGTGGCCCTGAACCGATGATGCTTGCCATCGCACAAAGCCTTAAAACCCACGGGTTAGAGCCTGATCAGATCAAATTCGAGCTGTTCAGCGAAAGCCAGCAAGGGCGTCTGGCCAAACAGGAAATGACCAAGCGCAACGAGGGTCAATCAGGCACGCACGTCACCGTGATCATTGAAGGGGCCAAGCGCACATTCGAGATGACCAAAGGCCAATCCGTGCTCGAGGCAGCCCTTGCCAACGGTCAGGACGCGCCATTTGCATGCAAGGCAGGTGTCTGTTCGACATGCATGGCCAAAGTGATCGAGGGTGAAGTCGAAATGCTCAGCAATCACGCACTTGAGGATTACGAGGTCGAGCGCGGCTATGTCCTGACCTGTCAAAGCTATCCGCTGACTGACACATTAATCATCGACTACGACACCCATTAGGAGGCGCAGATGCTGGACATTCAAAGCTATGTCGCAGGTCAATGGATCGCGCCCGGTGCAGGTGCGCATACCATCACAAGCGCCATCACAGGCGAGGAAATCGCACAGGCCGGTAACGATGCGCTGGACGTGCAGGCGATGCTGGGTTTTGCCCGTGATACAGGCGGGCCAACCTTGCGTCAGATGACGTTCCACGACCGTGCGCGGATGCTCAAAGCGCTGGCACTTCATCTGCGCGACCATCGGCAAACGCTGTATGACCTGTCCTATGATACAGGCGCTACTTTAAGCGATCACAAGATTGACGTGGATGGTGGCATTGGCACGATGTTGGTTTTTGCGTCAAAAGGCAGGCGCGAAATGCCGGACGGGCATGTCTATCTTGACGGTCCACCCGAACAATTGGGCCGCACGGGCCAGTTTATGGGTCGGCATATTTGCACGCCGTTGCACGGTGTCGCTTTACATATCAACGCCTTCAACTTTCCCGTCTGGGGCATGCTGGAAAAACTGGCCCCGACCCTGCTGGCAGGTGTGCCCGCCATTGTGAAACCCGCAACCGCGACCTGTTATGTCACCGAGGCATGCGTGCGGATTATGCTAAATTCCGGCATCCTGCCCAAAGGTGCCGTGCAACTGGTCAGCGGTGGATTGGGCGACATGCTGGATCATCTCGAGTGTCAGGACGCGGTGGCCTTTACCGGTTCTGCGCAGACTGCACTGAAACTGCGTCGCAATGCTGTGGTGTTGGAAAATTCCGTTCGCTTCACCGCTGAACAGGACAGCCTCAATGCCTCGGTGTTAGGCCCGGATGCAGCGCCTGACACGCCGGAATTCGAGCTTTTCGTTAAAGAAGTACATCACGAGATAATCACAAAAGCCGGACAGAAATGCACCGCGATCCGGCGGATCATGGTGCCCGAGGCTCGGGTTGAAGCGGTCATAGATGCAATCTCCGCACGACTGTCAGGCACGATCATCGGCGATCCGCGTAATAAACACACCCAAATGGGCGCTTTGGTCTCTCATTCCCAAAAAAATGACGTGCTGGAAAAGGCCGATATGATCGGACTTGAAGCAGAACGGGTATTTGGCGACCCGAATGATTTTCACGTTCATGGTGCCGACAAAGACAAAGGCGCGTTTGTCCCGTCGATGCTTTTTCATTGCGCCGACCCCGACAAAGCTCAGCGCGTTCACGACACCGAGGCCTTTGGCCCCGTCGCAACCATCATGCCCTACCGCGATCTGGACCACGCCATCACGCTGCTCAACAAAGGCAAAGGGTCACTGGTCGCGTCCATCATCACCAATTCGCCAGATGTCGCGCGAGAGATCACACTGGGTGCCGCCGCCTTCCACGGCAGGCTCTATTTCAACAACCGCACCTCGATGGCCGAGGCAACGGGGCATGGCGCACCGCTTCCCCATATGGTCCATGGCGGTCCGGGTCGCGCGGGCGGCGGCGAGGAATTGGGCGGCATCAGGGGCGTCCTGCATTATATGCAGCGCACCGCAATTCAAGGCAGCCCTGATATCCTGACCGCGATTGGCGACCAATGGGTGCCGGGTGCGCAGGAAATATCCGGTAAACCGCATCCGTTCGCAACTCCGTTCACCACGCTGGAAATCGGTGAGACCTTTCACAGCGACCGCCGCCAGATTACGTTAGACGATATCGAAACATTTGCGCATTTCACGGGCGACACATTCTATGCCCACATGGATGACGCCGCCGCTCGCGCGAACCCGTTTTTCCCCGGTCGGGTCGCCCACGGCTATCTGCTGCTCAGCTTTGCGGCGGGCCTGTTTGTGCAGCCTGACCCCGGCCCTGTCCTTGCCAATACCGGCCTTGATAACCTGCGCTTTATGGCCCCCGTCCAACCGGGCGACAGCATCAAAGTGCGCCTGACCGTCAAACACAAAACCCCGCGCAATGACGAATACGGCGAAGTGCGCTGGCATGTGACCCTGACCAATCAACGCAATGAGGCGGTGGCCGAATACGAGCTGCTGACCATGAATGCAGTCTGATGATTTCGACACTCTTACCGCCCGTCTGCGTGATCTGGGCGGGCAACGGGTCTGGTCCTTAATGGTCAGTCTTTTTGGCGATCTGGCGCAGGGGGGTGGTGATATAATCGACGGGCCTGTCCTGACCAAGATCATGGACCTGTTGCAGGTAAAACCCGAAGCCACCCGTGTCGCCTTGCACCGTTTGCGCAACGACGGGTGGATCACATCGCAAAAATCAGGCCGGATCAGGCAGCATGGCTTGACCGACAAAGGCCGTGATGAAAGCGTTGCAGCCAGTTCAAGGATTTACGCATCGCCCGACAGACACGACAATGACTGGCACATGGCTGTTATAGAGCATGCAACGCCGGAGCTTGAGGCACATATGTCTGATATCGGATTCACCATTCTGACACCCCGGGTGTTTATTGGTCCGAAAAATGTGCAACCCCCTGAAAATGCGCTGATCCTCACAGCGCAAAGTGTACCGGACTGGATGCAACACCAGCTTGAGCCTGAAGGTCTGCGCGACGACTATAGCAACCTTGCAACGGCGTTACGCAGTCTCAAAACCGCTTTACCCGGCCCAAATCATATCACTTTGCTGCAAACTGCCGTCCTGCGCTGCCTGATCGTGCACAACTGGCGGCGTCTGGTTCTCAAACATCCGCCACTTCCCGATGCCTTGCTTGCCCCTGACTGGCCAGGCCGCGCGTGTCATACATTGGTGGCCGATCTGCTTGATGTTTTCCCCCGACCCGCGCTGTGCGATATCAACCACAGGCAAACGACCGCTTAACCACCTCAAAACGCGTGCTTTCCCAAGCCGCATTAGCGCGATATAGGATTGGCATGACAAATTATCTGTATCAGAACGACTTGCCCGACGACCTTGATCTGGGTCCGATTGTTGCCATTGATTGCGAAACTATGGGTTTGCATCCGCACCGCGACCGGCTGTGTGTTGTGCAATTGTCCGGCGGCGATGGAAACGCGCATCTGGTGCAGGTCGCCAAAGGCCAGACCGAGGCGCCGAACCTGTGTGCGTTGCTCACCAACCCTGACACCCTAAAGCTGTTTCACTTTGGTCGCTTTGATATCGCCGCGATGGAAAACGCTTTTGGCGCAGTGACAGCACCCGTCTATTGCACCAAGATCGCCAGTCGCCTGATCCGTACCTTTACCGACCGGCACGGTTTGGCAAAACTGTTGCAGGAACTGCTGAACATCGACATTTCCAAACAACAGCAATCCAGCGATTGGGGGTCGGAAAAACTGACTGATGCGCAGATCGAATATGCCGCGTCTGATGTTTTGTACCTGCACCAGTTGCGCGACGAGCTAAACAAACGCCTGCTGCGCGAGGACCGGATGAAAGTGGCGCAGGCCTGCTTTGATTTCCTGCCGATGCGTGCCCATCTTGATCTGATCGGATGGCCCGAAATTGATATTTTTGCGCACGCATGAAGACCCCTTTTCTGGATACCGCCCGGCAGGTCATCCGCACCGAGGCTGAAGCGTTAAATACACTGGCCGATGGTCTGGACGACAGATTTCGTGACGCCATTGACCTGATCATGACGACCAAAGGCCGTGTGATCGTCACAGGCATCGGTAAATCCGGCCATATCGCCAACAAGATTGCAGCGACCTTGGCCAGCACCGGCACGCCCGCACAATTTGTTCACCCCGCCGAGGCCAGCCATGGTGATCTGGGTATGATTACCACGGATGACGTCATCCTCGCCATCTCGAATTCCGGCGAAGCACCCGAACTTGCCAATCTGATCGCCTATTCGCGGCGTTTTTCCATCCCGCTGATCGGACTGACCAGCCGCGAGGCAAGCAGTCTGGGCAGCCAATCCGACGTTATTTTGTTGCTTCCCCAACTCGCAGAGGCCTGCGGCACCGGTGTTGTCCCCACCACATCGACGACCCTCACCCTTGCGATGGGCGATGCGCTGGCCGTCGCGCTGATGGAAAACCGCGACTTTACCGCCGAACATTTTCGCAATTTCCACCCCGGTGGCAAGCTTGGTGCGCGTCTGACGCGCGTGGCTGACCTTATGCACACAGGTGCGGGTGTTCCATTGACCAAAACCGATGCCACAATGTCCGATGTGTTGCGTGAAATCGGTGCCAAGGGTTTTGGTATGGTCTGTGTCACGGACAATGACGGACACATGCAAGGAATCATCACCAATGGCGATCTGAGCCGCCACATGGACAGTCTGGGAACAAAAACCGCTCAGGATGTCATGACGCGTTCCCCGATCACAATCGAGCCAAACGCGCTTGCTGAAAAAGCCGTCGGGATCATGAACAACCGTAAAATCACCTGTCTGATTGTGGTTGACCCGGCTCACCCTGCCATCCCTGTTGGATTGCTTCATATCCACGATTGCTTGCGCGTTGGTCTGGGGTAACAGTGTTATGCGCGCAGATAGCTATTCCAGATGGGTTTCGTGGTTAAAAGTTCTGCTCCCGCTGGCTGCACTTGGATTGTTGTCCACTTTATTCCTGCTGTCGCGCGCGATTGATCCCGAAACAGTAATCCCTTTCGCCGACAAGGAAATTCAGGACCGTTTGCGCAACCAGCAGGTCACTGGACCGTTCTTTTCCGGCACCACAGCCAATGGCGATCTGATCTCGTTTTCGGCAGAGACCTTGCAGACACCCGATGGCAACCTCGGTTCGAACCGCGCTGAGGATGTCGAGTTGAATGTCGCCATTTCAGGCGGCGCAAAAGTGACTGTCGCCTCTGATATTGCAGAATTTGATATTGCAAATGATCTTGCGGAATTGACGGGCGACATCGTGATCACAACATCGACCGAATACCGTATCATTTCCGAAAAACTATCCACGCAGTTGTCGGTGCTCAACCTGACATCCCCCGGCCCGGTTGAGGCAACAGGCCCCGCAGGCAAGCTGAACGCAGGCAGCATGATCATCACATCATCAGCTGACGGGAAACCCAGCCAATTGGTTTTTACTAATGGCGTGAAACTGGTATACAGCCCCAAACAGGTAGAAGAGTGACCCCCGTGAAACATTTGCGAATTTTACTGCTACCCCTATTTCTTGCCCTGCAAACCGTCCCTGCGATGGCCCAAGGTGCAAGCGTGGCTTTTGGCACAATCCGGCAGGATACCGATCAGCCTGTCGAAATCACCGCGGATAATCTGTCGGTGGATCAATCAACCGGTACAGCGGTTTTCACGGGTAATGTCCTGATAGGACAGGGCGAAATGCGTCTGACTGCTGCCCGTGTTCTCGTTGTATATCGTGCTGAGAACAAAGGCATCGCGCGGCTTGAGGCGACGGGCGGTGTCACGCTGGTGTCCGGCCCCGATGCCGCCGAATCAGAGCGGGCGGATTATGATATCGACGACGGTACAATCGTAATGGCGGGCAATGTGTTGCTGGCCCAGGGTGCCAGCGCCCTGAGCGCTGACAAAATGTCCGTGCGGCTGTCTGACGGCACGGCACAGATGACGGGCCGCGTAAAAACCATCCTCCAGACCGGCAGCAATAACTGATGACACCACCGCCAGACCTCAGGATCGCACAGGGGTCTGCGGGGCTCAAGATAGAGCATTTGCGCAAATCCTACCGGAAAAAAACAGTCATCCGCGACTTTTCCATGCATCTGAACCGGGGTGAGGTGGTTGCCCTGCTGGGTCCAAACGGGTCCGGCAAAACCACGACATTCTATGCGATCGCGGGCCTTGTCACGCCTGAGGGCGGCAGCGTGACCGTCGATGGCAAGGATGTGACAACCCTGCCGATGTACCGCCGTGCGCAACTCGGTATCGGTTATCTTCCTCAGGAAATGAGCATTTTCCGTGGCTTGTCGGTGCAGGACAATATCAGTGCAATCCTTGATATCTCTGTGCCGATCCGTCGCCAGCGCCGCGAGCGGCTGGAGGAATTACTGTCAGAGTTCTCGATCGAACACCTGCGCCGCGCGCCTGCACTTGCACTCTCGGGTGGCGAACGCCGTCGCGTTGAAATTGCCCGTTGTCTGGCGGCCAATCCCAATTATCTGCTGCTGGACGAACCCTTTGCGGGCGTCGACCCGATTTCCGTGGGCGATATCCGGCATCTGGTTGCGGATCTGAAAAATCGCGGCATCGGTGTGCTGATCACCGACCACAACGTGCGCGAAACCCTTGAAATCGTGGACCGTGCCTATATCCTGCATGAGGGCAAAGTGCTGATGTCCGGTACGCCGGACGAAGTTGTCCAAAACGAAAATGTACGCCGGGTTTATCTGGGTGACAATTTTCGCATTTCCTAATATCCGGTTAAAGCGGACGGGGTATTTCCGCTTATTCGGCAGCTACTTTCCATTGACTTGTGATGCGTTTTTTGGCCTCATAGCGGTATGGCAACATTTCGTTCCTGTTTGATCCCGCGTCGGCCTTATTGCCAAGGCATGGTCAAAAATTACCTGAACGCAAAGCCATTTTCCCGCATCTGAGCTGACCAGACACCACGCTCGTGGACCGTTTGATCATGCCCGGACCCATAATAAAAAAGGAGAATATATGCGGTATCAAATCAGCGGCAAACAGATCGACATTGGCGAGGCGCTTCAAATCCATGTGAAAGAAGAGATGGGGGCATCCATCAAGAAATATTCGGAGCGTCCGATTGATGCGATTGTCATATTTTCAAAGTCGGCGCATGAATTTGTCTGCGAAGCGACGGTGCATTTATCAACCGGACTGACGGCTGCCGCCAAGGCGCATCATGTTGATATTTATGGCGCATTTGATGACTGCAATGAAAAGCTGGAAAAGCAGCTGCGCCGCTACAAGCGCCGGTTGAAAGATCACCACAAAGAGCGGCCAGAACCGGTTGAACTTCTTGGTGCATCCTCCTATATCCTCGCCTCAGAAAGCGATTCAGACGCACAGGAACCCGAAACTCTCCAACCCATGATTATTGCGGAAATGCAGACCAAGATTGCAACCTTGTCTGTCGGCGAAGCGGTCATGCATATGGAATTGGCGGGTGCCCCGGTGCTGGTGTTTCGAAAAGAAGGCAAAGAGGGCTTGAACGTCGTGTACCGTCGTGATGATGGCAACATCGGCTGGATTGACCCGTCATAACCCAGGTCGGCAGGATAAAACCTGCCGCAGAACAGAGCGAGCGAAATGAATTTTGCGAAACTCCTAAAGCCGGAGGCAGTCAAAGTATTGACGTCTGCCTCCAGCAAAAAACGTCTGATGCATGACATCGGTGAACTGGTTCATGGCGCTTACGGCCTTGGTGCAGGTCAGGTTGTCGAGGCGTTGCTCGCGCGCGAATCTTTGGGACCGACCGGTGTCGGCCACGGTGTTGCCCTGCCTCATGCGCGTATGGACGGGTTGCAGGAAGTTGTCGGCGCGTTTGTTCTGCTCGATAAACCAATTGATTTTTCTGCCGTCGACCGTCAGCCGGTCGATATCGCCTTTGCACTGTTCGCCCCCGAGGATGCGGGTGTCGAGCACCTTAAAGCACTGGCATTGGTCGCGCGGACCCTGCGCGACGCGACAATCTGTGCCAAGCTGCGTGCAAACCCCGAAGCGAGCACTTTGTATACAATTCTGACCGAAGAAAAATCCATCAAGGCCGCATAATGCCTTATGCCCAGCGCGAAAATCCGAACATCACGTAATCCCGCTGATAAGCATCCTCCGCCATCTTCTCGATCTCGTCATCGTAAACCTGCGACAGCTCGAACGGCTGATCAGGCAACGCTGGCCTGACGTCCGGCACAATCTCGCATCCGACCGCATGGGCAAGCTCTGTCAACTCTACCGCCAAATCCGCCTCGCGGATGATCCGGTCGGGCAGACAAACCTCGCCAAATCCCATAATCGCCTGCGCCTGTGTGCACCATGCGGCATCAACACGGATCGCGGTCTGTCCCGACAGGTTCCCTTTGAGAAAGGTAAGAAACGCCGCAAACGCAGCCCGATGTGCCGCGACATCATAACTTTCATCCGGTCCATCCGCTGGCAACGGCATCTTGTACCGCCGTACCATCGTGTTGCGCAGCTGTAAAAAACTGCCCTTGCCGGTGTTCAGAATATGCCTGCAAAACGCATCATGCGCCCGCTGTACCGGATGCCGCAACACTGTGAAACTGCGGTGGCCGGGGTGTTTACGCATCCATTGCCGCATATCTTTTTGCGACATCTTGGTTTGCAGATCATCCTCGCCCACTCCGTCAAGCGCTGCCATCCAGTCCAGCACCTGTTGGTGCGGTCCGCTGCGCAGCGGCATATAGATCAACGATGCCTTTGTCGCGACAATGTAGGACGGCACATTCGGCCCCCGCCGTGGTTCAAAATTCGGGGTGCGCGTCAGGTCGAACCGGTCAAGCCGCGACAGCGAATTGACCATATGATCATAGTTGCTGACCTTCTCGGCGGTCGGGCTCGGGTTCTGCTTTTTGAGGTTCTTGTCCAACCCTTCCAACGACTCGTCGACACCCAGATAGCGCGCCAGACCGTTCATCACCTCGACACTTTGCAGGTCTTCGTAGGCGACATAAAACGCGGTCTGCCCGCTGGTTTGCAGCCTGTTCAATAATGTAATCTGAAACTGCTGCAACGCCTCCATATGGGTTTCGAATTCACTGCTGTCAAACACCGCTTGTGCCGATTTATGGGCTTTCATATCGGTCAGCTTCCACTGGCCGGTGGCCTGCGCAATTTTCCAGCTGATATAACTGTCGACCGGATTACGGGTCAGGACAATCTTGGCACAGCTTTGATCATCAACAATCGTATCGAAAACCCGTGGGTCATGATCGTGAAAATACCGGAACCCGCTGAGGGCGTCGGGATTGTTGCGAATGGCATTCAACAACACATCAGGGTTCGCATCACGTTTGGCCAGATCAACGCCAAGGATCGGCTCGTTTAGCGGATAGCCCAGAAAATGCGGATTAAACGCCTCTCCGTGACAGGCGATCCCGTTAAAGGCGTTCAGGTTCGCCTCTAGAAAGTTCGACCCGGTGCGCATCTCCGCAAACACAACAAAAGATGAAAATTTGCCGCTCATTTATGACTGCACCACATAAGGTTTGCGTGTCGCTTTTGGTGTCGATTCAATCCCGCGCTCGGCGGGGAAATCTCCCATAAGATAGGGGTGCATGCCCTGATTCTTGAGGTTCTGCAAAAACTGTCCAAAACCGCTCAAGTCAGCCATCTTGGGTGCCTCTGACAGACGCCGCAATTTGGTGCGGCCGATCTCGTCCAGTATACCCTGCAACGGCTCCATCGGGGCCTCGATAAATTCCGCCATCGTCCAGATCCGCACCCGCGCCTTGGTATAGGGCGATCGCAAAACATCCATATGTTCGCTTTCGATCTTTTGCAGCGCTGCCGCCGTGCTGCGAATCTCGGCAAAATCAAGGTTTGACCGGAATAACGGCACCGCCCAGGCACCCGTGATCACCGACACCTGCGCATTGGGGTCTTTGGCCACACGCCAGACGATATCCTGATTATCGCCCGGCCCAAATTGAAAACACTGGCGTTCACCGCGCGTATTCCAGATCAGATTGGTCAGAAAGCCCTTGTTGTTATAGTCCCGCAAGGTCGCTGAATCAGCCAACGCGCCATTGATCGCTGTCTGCCCGTCGGCATAATGCACCGCGTCTTTGGCAAACAGATGCCCGTGTACCCGTGCACCTGTTGACTTGGCCAACCATGGCTCGAAATTCTCGAACAGCTCTGAAAATCCCTGAAACATCGAATAAGGCGCCGCCGTGACCCCGTTTTCCCAATCCTCGTTGGGAAACCTGCTTTGCATATAAAGCCCCGACCGTCCCCTTGTCCGACGCTCGACCGCTTTGGCAAAAATACGGTCGATCTTGCCAGGGTTTGGCTCGGTCCTTTTCATCGCGCCAGCGGCATCCGTCAAAAACGCATCATAAAGCCGGTCTGCATAAGGCCATATCTTGCGCGCGACAAAACAATCCGACCGCCGCAAAAGTTGCAGGTGGTCATCATAGAAAATATGCGGCTTGCCCTGAAAATCGAACTTGGACAATGTCAGCGAACGGCTTTCGATATTGGTCGAATACTGCCGTGCAAGGGTCTGGAAATAGGATTCATCGGGAATCCAGACATGCCTGAAAAACCTGTCATAGCTGTGCCGCTCGGGGTCTTGCAGGATCGCAGAAAGGGTTTGCCGCGACAGACACCACCATTGCGACCCCATATGTGGCACAATGCTATTTGGCATTTTGCGCTTTAGCCCCAGCAGCCGCTGAAACGCCACGGACCGGTCAAACAAAAAGCGGTTCTTTTTCCACGAGAAGGGAAACCTCATCGTAAACCGCTCTTCATCAAGCCCCCCCACCGTCCAATGCACATCAGAGGTCGTAGCGCTTTCGATAAAATCGGTGCGCGGGCGCTCGGACAAATAATCTATCAATTCCTCGACAGGCCGCAGCGGCAGGCATGAACCGGAAGCAAGATAGACATGCCGGACCCGAGGAAAGCTGGCCAGCATCAGCTCAGACGCGGTTTGCGATGCCTGAACAATGCCCCATGTGCCCCATTCACAGCGATATCGGCCTGAGAACCTGACCTCTTTCAGATCACTCAATGCAGCAACAAACGCATCATGGGTCCGGCGCGGCACCGATTTGTCGATATGGATAACTACGGGGCACCCCGCCGCTGCCCAATGCCGTGCAACCTGTTCAGCGCGACCAAGGGCGGTGTGTACCAGCATGACAATGCCGACACTCATGCCCAGTTCCCCTTGGACATCAGACCCAGTATCTCAAGCTGCCGCCAGTTGATATACCGCTCCGACCATTTGCACCAAAGTTGCGGATCATCCTTAAGCCGCTCGGCATAGGCCTTGTATTCCACTGATCCCGCATAATGCTCGCCGCGCTCCAGTTCTTCTGCGGCTTTGGTCCCGAAGGTATCAAGGAATTTAGCATGCAACAGAACACCCGATGCTTTTTCCCCGCCCCATTCGTCGAAAACCTGATTCAAACCGCGCGGCAGCAGCATATGGGTCGAACTGGCATAGGCATATCTTTTGTCCCATTTCACCAGTGGCACCTTGTTTAGCGCGGGTGCCTTGGCCGGATCATCGGGGAAAAACACCCGTGCACGCGGCCCGCCCTGAATCCACAGACTGGTGAAAAGATAATTTGGCGATATCGTGTAATTGCCACTGTCAAACCACGACGCAATATCAATCGGGTTTTGACCCTCGCGGTAGGGTTGTTCATCCAGCCTGCCCTTGGGATACATATCCAGCAACATTGCGGAAAACGACTTGATCGACGACGCGTCCAGCCAATCGGTCAGCGCCCGCAAGGGCCGCGTATCACAAAACGGATAGACCAGAAATTCGTCCGGATCGACAGTCAGCGCCCAATGCCCGTGCGCATATTTCATCTGCAACCAGTTCAGCCAATCAACCCCGAACCGCGCCCGCTTGTAACTCGCCTTGGTGCGCCAGACCGACACATCAGGCTGGTCCGCCAGATAATCGAGCGACCCGTCGGTGCTGTCGTTGTCCACGATAAAGAAATGGTTGATGCCCAACTCGCGGTAATAATCCAGAAAAAAGGGCAGCCTTATCCGTTCGTTCCGCTGGGTGCAAAACAGCAGCAAATCGTCGGGGCGGATCTGTCCGGTCCGGTTCGCAACACGTTTCAACTCCCGACGCTTGCGGATCGCACGAATGCGCCACCGCTTGCGTTGAAGCCTCAGCCGATATGACTGGAATATGCCCAAACCTACCCTCTACCTCCGGAAAATTGTCGCTCTCTTATGCGCTATCATCTTAACCTTAACACGGTCTTGAAATGATCCGACCACGAAGGACCGGTAAAGTGGCCCTCTCTTCGCGCATCCGGCGGCGTTTTTTCCCAATTCTTGATGGTACTTATCCACAATTCAGGATCTTTTACAGATGCAAAAACAGCATCATCCCCTAAAACCTCCTGTAAAACCTGCAAATCGTTGCATAAAACACGCGATCCAAGGGCCAGCGCCTCAAGCGGTGGAAAGCCGTACCCTTCCGACAGGCTCGGAAACAATGATCCCGCCGATCCCTTGATCAGCGCCCCTATGGCCGCATCGGTCAATCCGGACAGTTCATACACGTTGTCAGCCGCGGTCAGCCTGTCTAACCGGGCGAACACCGCATCGTTGTTCCAGCCACGGTTGCCACAGAAAAAAAGTTTCGGTGCCTGCGGGCCAAGCTGCTGCCAGATATCCAGCAAAAGCGCATGATTTTTACGCGGCTCGATCGTGCCGACAGTTACAAAATAGGGGTGCTTGACCGGCAATCCGGCTGGCAATTGCGCGTGATCTGCTGATGGCGTGATTGTCCCCAAATGCGAAACAATCGCAGGCGGGCAGCGACCCCACCCCATCATCAAGCTTTCGGTTCGCGATTGTGTATCGCGTGAATTGTATATCACAAGGTCCGCAAGGGCGCTGACACGCCGCATCTTGGCGCGAAACGGCTCAACCGATCCGACACGTTGAAATTCGGGATGCTCAAGCGGGATCACGTCGTGCACCATCACAGCGATTTCGCCGCCGCTGGTGTGAACGGCATTCAAGACGCGGTCCGTTAGATTGCTGTGCCCGACGTTAAAATAGGTGTAATTTTGCGGTAACTGTGCCGACAAAAGCTCGGACAGCTTACCGCGTCGCACCCGCGCAATCGCCAACCGCCTGACATCGCTCTCTGCTTTGCGCTGCGTCTGTGTCCGTCCGCGCGGCAACCACGACATCAGATCAATATCACCCCATGACACGTGACCTGCAAGGCGATCAGCGAAAGCACGCATGCCATGACGGTCAAGCAATACATACCCCAACGACGTCCGCACCAACCCGAAAACAGGCACATCGTCACTCAGAAAGTGGCTCAAATACGCCTGTTCGACCCTATCGACACCTGTTGCCACCCGTCCGGCACGCCGCAAACTGCGCGTCAGATCAAGCAGGCGCGCGGGTCTCATCTAGGCATCGTAATGGCCGCTCTGGTGCCATCTCCATGCATCGGTGATCATCTGTCGCATCGTCGACCGTGTCGGGTTCCAGCCAAGTTCGTCCATCGCACGCTGCGAGCCTGAGACGAGCTTGGTGCAATCCCCCTCACGCCGCGCACCTTCGGTAAACGGCACGGCGCGGTTGGTAACCTCGCGGCTGTGCTCTATCACCTCGCGCACCGAAAATCCCATGCCGGTGCCAAGGTTGAACACCCGGCTTTGCTTGCCATCGCGCAGCCACTTCAGACCCAAAATATGCGCATCGACCAAGTCACAGACATGCACGTAATCCCGGATACACGTGCCATCAGGTGTGTCGTAATCCGTCCCGAATATGGTCAAGGCTTCGCGTTTACCGTCAATCGCGTCCAGCATCAGCGGCACAAGATGCGTCTCTGGCTGGTGAAATTCGCCAACCTCGCCGTCAGGGTCGGCACCCGCCACGTTGAAATACCGAAACGTCACATTGCGCAGACCGTTCGACCCTTCAAAATCGCGCAAAATCTCTTCGATTGCGCGTTTGGATGCCGCATAGGCATTGATCGGGTGCTGATCACTGTTCTCGTTCAACACCACATTATCCTGATCGCCATAGGTCGCGCAGGTTGATGAAAATACAAAATTCAGGCAATTCGCCGCCACCGCCGCTTCGATCAGGGTCAGGGATCCCAAGACATTGTTCCGCCAGTATTTCCCCGGCTCGGCCATGCTTTCGCCCACCTGGCTCAACGCCGCGAAATGCATCACCGCAATCGGTTGATACTGTGCAAAAACCTGATCCAGACGCGCACGGTCCAACAGGTCGCCCTGCTCGAACGGGCCAAACCTGACCGCGTCCTGCCACCCCGTAATCAGGTTGTCATAAGTTACAGGTGTAAATCCGGCAGCCTTCAGCGCTTTGCACGCGTGAGAGCCGATATAGCCTGCTCCACCCGTCACAAGAACATTGCTCATCTTTGCACCCTACCAACCGCGCTACTGCGCAGCCTTATCAACCTGCATGATGCTGTGCAAATAAGCGCTTAGGTCATCGCGCAAATCTGCTCTCGACAGACCAAACGCAACAGTTGCTTGCAAAAACCCCGATTTAGAGCCGCAATCAAACCGCTGGCCCCGGAACCGGTAACCATACACGTTGCGATCCTGTTCAATCTCGCTTGCAATCGCATCGGTCAGCTGAATTTCACCACCCGATCCCGATTTTAACTGATTGAGGTTCTGCAAAACCGTAGGTGCCAGTATGTAACGCCCGATCACGGCAAGGTTTGACGGCGCTTTATCTGCGTCCGGCTTTTCAACCATGCCTTTGACTTTGACCATCTGGCCCATGTCCTCGGAAATATCCAGCATCCCGTAGGAAGATGCCTTTTCCGGCTCGACTTCCATCGCCGCAACCATATTTCCACCCGTTTCGGCATAGGCTTCGACCATCTGTTGCAGGCACGGTTTTTCCGCCGCGATCACATCATCCGGCAAAATGACGGCAAACGGTTCGTTGCCAATCAACCGCCGCGCGCACCACACGGCGTGACCCAGACCCAGCGCACGGTGCTGGCGGATATAGGCGATAGCACCACTTTCCATGTTGGTGCTTTTCAAAATCTGCAACAGCTCGGTCTTTTTCTTTTTCTTCAATTCCTGCTCAAGCTGCGGCGCATGGTCAAAATAATCTTCCAAAGCGCCCTTACCGCGCGAGGTCACGAATATGAATTCCTTGATGCCAGCCGCCCGCGCCTCGTCAATCGCGTATTGAATGAGGGGGCGATCAACCAGCGTCATGATTTCTTTTGGCACCGATTTCGTCGCAGGCAGAAACCGCGTACCCATGCCTGCCACGGGAAAAATCGCTTTTGTAACTTTTTTACGCATCTTTATCCTTACAACCTCTTTTTGGGTTGGCTTCTGCCATCATTAATTTACGAGCTTTATGCTTTAAATTTATGTTAAAGTCACACGCACTGTCTCACTTACCCGTCATTTAGTCCACGTTGCCGCACAACACGCCTCCGTTCCCGTCTGATACGTCGCGCCCTTGTTGTCAGCTGGAAAAGCGGCTCGTTCCGCTCCGCCTTGCCAAAAATGCCGCCGGTTTGCACCCAGACACCATTTTCATCAAATTTTACCTGATGAAACATAGCTGTACGCGACAGATTCAGCACGGTGATAATCTCTCCTTTTTTCACCCTATCTGCGGCGACTCCATAGTCTTTTCGCGACCGCAGCGGTCGTGTCGGCAAAACTTCGCTTTTTCTCTGCTGTGATCCAAAGGGCGTGAACGGCGAAATGGCATGCGCAGGCAGGTTCATTTTTTCCAGAACCCGCTCCAGACCCGCTTTATATCCAAGGTCCAGCCGCCGCATCAATCGCCTGACATCGCGCGGCTCCAGCCCGCCACTGACCATATGTTGCAGGGCGCGCTGTCGCTCCTGCCCGCGCAACCGTTGCCACTGTTCCCTGTGCTGGTCCGCCGGAATATGCTTGCGCTGAAACACTGCCCAGCTTGCCCCGATATCAAACAAATCCCTCGGCACCCGCGCGTCCGTGCGCAGGGTGTTCGCGGCAAACCCGTGATGCACCTCGGCCAGCGGGACAAGCGCCGTGCTATGACCGGCGCGCGCCAAGCGCATGTTTAAATCGGTCTCATCCAGAAAATAATGAAACGCAGGGTCAAAGCCGCCAAGTTCGATCAAAACACTGCGCCGGAATGCCATATTGGTGCCTTCGGTCTTGATTGCACGGCCCTTGGGCGGGGTTAAGATAGTGGCCTGTTCAGGATGCACATCCAGATTATGCGCCTCGCCCAGCGCATCCAGACTGCGGGCCTTCCACTGAAACGAAACCCCGTTTCGCCCCCGCACAAATCCCCCCATTGCCGCCACATCGCTTTGTGCCGCAGGGGCCACCAGATACCGCAGCCATTGCGGCTCTGGCACCGCATCATCGTCAATAAACGCGATGACCTCTCCAGCCGCATGGCTCAGCCCCAGATTACGTGCGGCAGAAATGTTTGCCTCGTCAAACGGGACCAGTTTCAGGTGATCGGCAAAGGGCAGGTTTTCAGCCGCATTAATCCCTTTCGGGTCCGCAACGACCACAACCTCGAAAGTCGGATATTGAAGCTGTGCAATCCCCGTCAAACACCGCTTCAATGCGTCCGCCCTGTTGCGGCTGACAATCACGATGCTGACAGGCAGATCGGTCATTCAAGACCCATCTGCGCCATCATGGACTCTATTTTTGGCACATCCTCGGGGTTGTTCAACTCCCAGAACGCACGCCCCTTGGCCTCGACTTCGACGCATAAAACCGAACGCCCGTTTTCCATGAACCGCAACTGCTCCAACCCTTCAAGCTGCTCCAGCGGTCCTGTGGGCCAATCAGGGTATGCCGCCAGTGCGTCGGGCCGGTAGGCATAAACACCGACATGGTGGAACACAGGCGTCATATCAGTGTCTGTATAAGGCTTTGACGTATAGGGCACGACCTCTTTCGAGAAGTACATCGCCGTATGATCCGCCGCAAAAACCGCTGTTGTGCCGCCCACGCGGCCTGCTTTACGGTCGGTCAGAAAACTGTTGAGCGTCTCGCCATCACAGCGCAACACAGGTGTCGCGATCCCGGCCTCGGGCGCACCGCGCAGCCCCGTCATCAGATCTTCCACAAACCAATGCGGCGTCAGCGGCGCATCACCTTGCAGGTTCACCACAATCTCGTAGCCACCGCCTAAAACCGCATGCGCCTGCGCACAGCGTTCTGTGCCATTTGCGCACTCAACGGATGTCATCACAACCTCTGCCCCGAACGCCTCTGCGGCATCCTTGATCCGACCGTCATCTGTGGCAACAACTACACGGTCCACGCCCTGAACCCCGCACGCCGCCCGCCATGACCTCTCGATCAAGCTGCGCGCCTCACCGCTGGCACCTTTTAGGGCAACCAATGGCTTGCCGGGATAGCGTGTCGATGCGTAACGCGCGGGAATGACAATGAGAACCGACATCAGGCCGACTTCAATTCAACGCCGGGCGCATGGGCGATAAAGAAAGGATTGGCGAAATCAGCCTTTCCATAGGTCAGCGGCGTCAGATCATCAAACCGCACAACAGCACCGCCCGCACCGTTCAAAACAGCATGTCCAGCGGCGGTATCCCATTCCATCGTTCGGCCCAAACGCGGGTACAAATCCGCCTCTCCTGTGGCAACCAGACAGAACTTGAGCGACGATCCTGCACTCTTCATATCCTGAACACTATACTTGCCGATATAATCATCCGTCGCCTGATCACGGTGCGACTTGGAAGCGACCACCATCAACGCCGTATTATCCGCGTCAGAGACTGATATCGCCTTCACAGAGCCGATTTTGTCCTTGTCAAAATCACCGGTTTCCTCAACGGACCGGCCATCTGCCCGCGTGAAAAACATCCGCGATTTCGCGGGCGCATAGACCACCCCACGTGTGGGCACACCGCCCTCGACCAGCGCGATATTGACCGTAAAATCACCGCGACGGTGAATGAACTCCTTGGTGCCATCCAGCGGGTCGACAATCAAAAACGTATCGCCCTGAACCTTATGCGTCGCCGATTGCTCTTCCGTCACCAGCATCACATCCGGAAATGCCGCACGCAGACCAGCCGAAATAATCGCATCCGCCGCTTCATCCGCCGCCGTGACCGGGCTGTTGTCCGACTTTGATTTCACATCAAAATCATCCTGCCCGTAAATCTCCATGATCTTGTCGCCCGCCTTCAGGGAAAGCTTGCGCATCACCCTCATCAACTTGTCATAATCCATCTGTTCGGGCCCCATCGGCTTTCGTTGCTTCGTAAATTTTTTCCTTTATGGTGCCGGGATAACGGAACAGCAAGAATTCCGTGCAAGGCTATGGCATCTTTGAGGACGGCAACCATGTTCCAATCCACACGAAAGCCCACAGGCACGTTTGCCTCATCCTTGGCGCTGTTCGAATTGATCTATCATTCAATCGTCCGCAGCATACGCAAACAGCACAATAATGCCTTTATCGCGATTGCGATGAACATGATGCAGGCCGTGATGTTCGTGATGGCTTTTTATGTGATGTTTTCGATCCTTGGCATGCGCGGTGCCGCCGTTCGGGGCGATTTCCTGCTGTATATCATGTCCGGCATATTCCTGTACCTGACCCACACCAAAGCGCTGTCTGCGGTTGCGGGATCGGAAGGGCCTGCAAGCCCGATGATGCAACACGCGCCCATGACCACAATTGTCGCCATCGCCTCAGCGGCCTTGGGTGCGCTTTATGTTCAGGTGCTGTCGCTCTTTGTTATTCTGTTTGTCTATCACGTCGCATTTGTGCCCATCACCATCGACCAACCCATTGCCGCCTTCGGTATGATGTTGATCGCATGGTTCACAGGGTGCGCGCTAGGAATGGTGCTGTTAGCATTAAAGCCGTGGTTTCCAACATTCGTGGGCATCTTTTCGATGGTCTATCAACGCGCCAATATGATCGCGTCCGGCAAGATGTTTCTGGCCAACTCTCTTCCCGGCTTCATGCTGGCGATGTTTGACTGGAACCCGCTGTTTCACGCCATCGACCAGTCGCGCGGATATGTTTTCATCAACTACAACCCGCGCTACAGCAATTGGGAGTACCCGATGTGGGTCGGTCTGGTCTTTCTGATGATCGGGCTTATGGGCGAGTTTTACACCCGCAAACATGCCTCGGTCAGCTGGAATGCACGGCGGTAGTGCACATTTTCAGGGCAGGGGCATGCAAGCCCCTACGCGACCACCCGCAACGTCAGATTGATCCGTCCGCCGCTCTTTAACAGCGTCGATGACCCCGCCTTGATCCGGTCCACCCCGTGATATGCCAACCGCGCGGCACCGCCCATCACAACAACATCCCCCGATTGCAGCCAGACCGACCCGGTCTTGCCGCCCCTCGTCACCTGCCCCATGCGAAACAACCCCTCATCGCCCAGCGACACAGACACAACGGGCCACGTAAAATCCGCCTCGTCCTTGTCGCGGTGCATCCCCATCCGCGCGTCTGCATCGTAATAATTGATCAGACAACATTCGGGTCGCCGCTTTAATCCAGTCAATTTGTCCCAAATATCTATCACCTGCTGTGGAATAACAGGCCAATCCGCCCCGTTGGGATGGGACGTCACATAGCGATATCCCGACCGATCGGAGAACCAGCCATATT
The DNA here is from genome assembly GCA_963710185.1 of uncultured Alphaproteobacteria bacterium. Taxonomy (GTDB): domain Bacteria; phylum Pseudomonadota; class Alphaproteobacteria; order Rhodobacterales; family Rhodobacteraceae; genus Sulfitobacter. The sequence continues at coordinate 443,579 of CAVPZE010000002.1, forward strand.
TGCCTGCCGCCGACATCCTGACCGACATTTGCTTGCCAAAAGGCGTATCGGGCCGGAACAAGGGCGCTGCGACGACAACCTCGCGTATCACGGCTACCAAAGCGACCTGCGCCGCCTGATCCAGAAATCCTTTATGGATTTCAAAGCCGTTCACCCGCAAAACCGTCATATTTTTACCCTTCACACCCCAGTTTAACAAAAATCATCGCAGATTCCCGACATCGCGCGCCTTGCAATGGTTGCAGGGTCCATTTCCGCTCCTTATATACTCCCCGAACCGCAGAGGGCGCTATGCCCAACGCATCATCAGATCGGGACAAGGGTGCCGTAACGGGCCAGCGTCTCGTGTCATCGCCTTGAACTCAAAAAGGGATCGAAAACATGGCCAAAGTAATTGGTATTGACCTCGGAACGACAAACAGCTGTATCGCCATTATGGACGGCAGCCAGCCTCGCGTGATCGAAAACGCCGAAGGCACGCGCACAACCCCCTCAATCGTCGCCTTCACCGATGATGAACGTCTGGTCGGCCAGCCTGCCAAGCGGCAAGCGGTCACAAACCCCGACAACACAATTTTCGGCGTCAAGCGCCTGATCGGTCGCCGCAACGACGATGCGGATCTGGCCAAGGACAAGAAAAACCTGCCCTTCAACGTGATTGATGGCGGCAATGGCGACGCATGGGTCGAAGCCAAGGGTGAGAAATACTCTCCTTCACAAATCTCTGCATTCATCCTCGGCAAGATGAAAGAAACCGCTGAATCCTATCTGGGTGAAGAAGTCACGCAGGCCGTGATCACGGTTCCTGCTTATTTCAACGATGCACAGCGTCAGGCCACCAAAGACGCGGGCAAGATTGCCGGTCTCGAAGTGTTGCGGATCATCAACGAACCAACCGCCGCTGCGCTTGCCTATGGCCTTGATAAAAAAGAAACCCAGACAATCGCGGTCTATGACCTTGGCGGCGGTACATTCGACGTAACTATCCTTGAGATCGACGACGGGTTGTTCGAAGTGAAATCTACCAATGGTGATACATTCCTTGGTGGTGAAGACTTTGACATGCGCATCGTCAACTACCTTGCCGATGAATTCAAAAAATCGAACGGCGTTGACCTGACCAAAGACAAGATGGCGTTGCAGCGCCTGAAAGAAGCCGCCGAGAAAGCCAAGATCGAGCTTTCCTCGTCGACGCAGACCGAAATCAACCAGCCGTTCATTTCGATGGGCAAAGACGGCTCGCCGCTGCACATGGTTATGAAAATGACGCGTGCGAAATTGGAAAGCCTTGTGGGCGATCTGATCAAAGCGTCGATGAAGCCATGTGCCGCAGCACTCAAAGACGCAGGCCTGACCGCCAAAGACATCGACGAAGTTGTATTGGTTGGTGGTATGACCCGCATGCCAAAGGTCGTCGAAGAAGTGACCAAGTTCTTTGGCAAAGAGCCGCACAAGGGTGTGAACCCTGACGAAGTTGTGGCCCTTGGTGCCGCGATCCAGGCCGGTGTTTTGCAAGGCGACGTTAAGGACGTTGTTCTGCTCGACGTGACCCCGCTGTCCTTGGGTATCGAAACCCTTGGCGGTGTGTTCACCCGCCTGATCGACCGCAATACCACGATCCCGACGAAAAAGTCTCAGGTGTTCTCGACTGCCGAAGACAACCAGAACGCAGTGACGATACGCTGTTTCCAGGGTGAACGCGAGATGGCCGCCGACAACAAGATCCTCGGTGCCTTCAACCTCGAAAACATCCCGCCAGCACCCCGTGGCATGCCACAGATCGAAGTGACTTTTGACATCGACGCCAACGGCATCGTGTCGGTGGGTGCGCTCGACAAGGGCACGGGCAAGGAACAAAAGATCACGATCCAGGCCTCTGGTGGTTTGTCGGATGAAGACATCGAAAAGATGGTCAAAGACGCCGAAGAAAACGCCGAGTCAGACAAAGAACGTCGCTCGCTGGTCGATGCCCGCAACCAAGCGGAAAGCCTGATCCATTCGACTGAAAAATCGGTCGAGGAACATTCCGACAAGGTTGATCCAACTACAGTCGAGGCGATCGAACTGGCAATTGCGGCGCTCAAGGACGAGCTGGAAAACAACAATGTCGACAAGATCAAGTCCGGCATCCAGAACGTCACAGAAGCGGCCATGAAACTGGGCGAAGCGATCTACAAGAACGCTCAGGATAAAGAGGACGACGATATGGCCTCCCCCGCGGATGCACGGGATCAGGACGATATCGTTGATGCCGAATTCGAAGATCTGGATGACGACAAGCGCAAGTAATTTGCACTAGGAACCTGTGTTTGGGCCGGTCCGCAAGACGGGCCGGCCCCATCCGTTCCACCAAGCAGGAGCTTATCCCATGGCAAAACGTGATTATTACGAGGTGCTTGGCATTGCCAAAGGGGCCTCTGCCGAAGAGATCAAAAAAGGCTATCGTACCAAGGCCAAAGAACTGCATCCCGACCGGAATGCAGACAACCCAAAGGCCGAAGCGCAATTCAAAGAGGCCAACGAGGCCCATGATGTTCTGAAAAACCCCGAGAAAAAAGCAGCTTATGACCGGTATGGCCATGCTGCGTTCGAGGGGGGTATGGGCGGCGGCGGCGGCGGTGGCGGCCGTCCCGGTGGTGCCGGATTCGGTGGCGGACAGGGTGATTTTTCATCTGCCTTCTCGGATGTATTCGACGACCTGTTTGGCGATTTCATGGGCGGGCAACGCGGTCAGGCCGGTGGACGTCGCGCCGCACGCGGTGCCGACCTGCGCTATAACCTGCGCATATCGCTTGAAGATGCCTTTGCGGGTCTGCAAAAATCCATCAATGTGCCGACCTCGGTCCAATGCACCGGATGCAACGGCTCTGGCGCCGAGGGCGGCGGCGAGCCGACCACATGCCCGACCTGTTCCGGTATGGGCAAGGTGCGCGCACAACAGGGTTTCTTTACCGTTGAACGCACTTGCCCGACTTGTTCGGGCATGGGTCAAATCGTCAAGAACCCCTGCAAAATCTGCCGTGGTGCGGGCCGCGTTGAAAAAGACCGCTCATTATCCGTCAACATCCCTGCGGGTGTCGAGACTGGTACGCGCATCCGGCTGGCCGGTGAAGGCGAGGCAGGCCTGCGCGGTGGCCCGTCCGGTGATCTCTATATCTTTATCGAAGTCGCCGATCACGAGCTGTTTGAACGCGACGGCGCAAACCTGTTCTGCCGCGTGCCTGTCTCGATGAGCACCGCCGCTTTGGGTGGCAACATCGAAGTGCCGACCATCGACGGCGGCCGTGGCCGTGTCCAGATACCGGCAGGCAGCCAATCAGGCCGCCAGATGCGCCTGCGTGGCAAGGGCATGCCGCCTTTGCGCGGCGGCGGCACTGGTGACATGATCATTGAGTTGGCGGTTGAAACACCCGTCAACCTGACCAGCCGTCAAAAGGAACTGCTGAAAGAATTCGAGGGCGAGGCGAAAAACAACAACCCCGAAAGCAGCAACTTTTTCTCGAGCGTCAAGACATTCTGGGATTCGATGAAGGGCTAAAGATGGCAGGTGGGCAATATGCCCACCTTACTTTCCCCCCTGTGCCCGTAAAATGCATTTCAATGCATGCCCTCGCTGGCAAATTAACCGAATCATAACTGACCGTGCGCAATTTAGATGTATGGAACAAAACAAAAACACATTCGCGGAAATGTCGCTGCCTTTCATGCTGGACGGGGCGGCGGCTGCTCCGCCCGCTCACAATAAACAGCCCGCATATATCACCGACCACCGACAGCGCTTGCGCGCCCGCTTTATGCAAGGTGGCCCTGCTGCAATGCCCGATTATGAACTTCTGGAACTGGTGTTGTTTCGCGCAATTCCCAGACGAGATGTAAAACCCCTGGCCCATATCCTGATGGACCGGTTTGGCGATTTCAACCGCGTCATTACCGCACCCGAGGCTCGATTGCGCGATGTGCCGGGCGTGGGTGATGCGGTCATTATTGAGTTCAAAGTGGTTGAGGCCGCGGCACATCGCATGGCGCGCTCACGGATTTTGCATCAGCATGTGGTCTCAAGCTGGGATGCGCTTTTGGACTATTGCCACACCACCATGGCCCACCGCGAGACAGAACAGTTTCGCGTGCTGTACCTTGACCGCAAAAATGTGGTGATCGCAGATGAAGAGCAAGGCAAGGGGACGGTGGATCACGTCCCTGTCTATCCACGAGAGATTGCAAAACGCGCGCTTGAACTGAATGCCAGCGCTCTGATTCTGGTTCACAATCATCCCTCCGGTGATCCGACACCGTCACCGGCCGACATCAGCATGACCAAACAGGTAAACGCCGCCTGTGACGCCCTTGGGCTTGGCCTGCACGACCACCTTATCATCGGCAAATCCCGCGAGCTCAGTTTCCGCTCGGCAGGGTATCTTTGAACTCATACCGACATGATACCGACGCCATACAGCCTGTGTTTCAGCGCACCCAGACCTCGACACGCCGATTGACCTGACGGCCCCAATCACTGTCATCACAAGCCATCGGCATCGCCTCTCCAAACGCATCAACGCCCAGATCAACCCGTTCAAGATTGGCCGTCACCGCCGCCGTTCCCACTGCCCGCAGCACCGCTTCTGCCCGGCGCAGCGCGATGTCGTGGTTGGCATTGGCAGCCCCTTCGCCATCACTGAACCCGACAAACAAAAGTTTCCGCGCATCATATGTGCCCTGCTCGAGTGCGCGGGCCAATTGTTGCACATTGGACCGTGACTGCGCATCGAGCCGGATCGACCCCGCCTCAAACCGAAACGAGGTCGTCAACCGCGCCATCGGCGACAGCGTTGCGGTCATTCTTTGTAATTCCTGCAACGATGTTTCCGGCCCCGCCACCGTGATCGCATTGGCAAACCTGTTCCCCTGATCCTCGATGGCAATTTCCTCTGGCGTTTGATCGACAAATCCAGCGCGACGGATCACATTCTGCGCATCAGGCGTGCGCGTAAACGCCAAAAACTCGCGTGCGATCAAGGGCAATCGCCGCGCCGGAAAATACATGAACATCGGTGCAGTCAGCGGATAATCTTCGGTCTTGATCGTGCGACGCGACGCATCCAGTGCGAACCCGCAGGTGCCGCTCAGGGTAAGAACCTGCGTATTTTGCCGCTCGGCATAACTTGTGATGCCCAAGGCAAATGTGTCTTTTGCTACAGCTATCGCCAGATCCACAGGCAATGCATGACGGGTGATATCAGTGGTCAACGACAGCTTGGCGGGGGTCATCACCTGATCGACAATTGCTTGGCTCAGGCCGCTGGCATCATTTGGTAAATGCAGGTCGATTGGCGCATCGGGACCACCAAGTTCTTGCCAGTTGGTGATGATGCCACCGAACACGCGCGCCAGATCAAGCGGCGAAATACGGTTGACCGGATTGGACAAGGACACAACCGGCACCACCGCATCCAGCGACAAGACGCGGCTGCGGTTCACGCCGGTCAGATCACCCATCCCGGCCTCTCGTGCGTTGATACGCTCCTCTTTGCGAATTTCGCGCAGGGCCAAAACAATGTCGGCTTCATCCGCGAGCAGATCGGCAAATCCTTCATCCGTATTGGTTGCCCGAAATCCGAACGACGCAGCAAGCTTTCCGGTTTCGACACGTGTCAGCAAATAGGCAAAACGCGTTGGGTCTATTTCTTCGCGGACAGCAGTGTATCCGTCACGCTGGGCAAACGCCTCTATCAGCGCGGGCATCAGAACTGCGCCCATACTGGCCGATCCTGACAGTTGAATTTCGGCGACAAAGTCGTTCAGGTTCGGACAGCCCGGCCCGATACAGGACACGCCGGAACCATCAACCGTCAACTCGCCGTATTCTGTGGAAAGCCGATAAAACTCGCCATCAAATCCAAGCAACGTACCGCTTAATTCGACCTTACCGTCACGAGACGACAGCGTGACGTCCTGCGCAGAAAGCGGCAGCGCGGCAAACAGAAAAAATGCGGCGCAGACCGCCGCACGTTTCACAGATGTCATAAGACCTCGGGCGTTACATTAGTTACGCGCGACTTTCAGGTCTTGGAGAAGATTATTCAACACCAGAAAGTTACCAATCGCATCACATTCCGGCACCGACAGGGTCAGGTTCTGCGTTTTGATCCGCCCGTCCTTCCCGATTTCAAGCGACTGGGCTTCAATCTCTTGACCGCAATTGACGGTGTTCACCTCTGTTTCCACACTCAAAGCGATATCGCCTTGTGCCTCGGCTGTGGCTTTTGGAAAGCTGTAGACCTCTGCAAACAATGCATCGGGCAGGTTTACATCGCCCAGTTCAATCATCATTCCGCCTTTGCCGGTCACAGTATCGACCACATCACCGGGCGCATTCGCCCAGATATGGCCATCCGACCCGTAATCGGCCCCAAATTCACGTGCATGGATTTGAAAGCCGGTCTGGCCTTTCCACTGCAACACAACGCGGTCAAAATCAGCCAGTTCTTCAACGGTGGTTTGTGCAACAGCGCCGTCACCGTTCGAGAACGCGACGATAAACACGGCTTCTTGGGCCAAGGCAGGCACAGATATATTCAGCTCGCCTTTGTCCGATGTCGTCTCGGTAAAAATCATGCCGTTGTGGTGCACTGTCACACGCTCGTCCGGCAAACAGGGCGCGGACATGCTCAAATTCACCATCGCCGCGGCAACAGCACGTGCATCCGCCGTGATTTCGCAGGCTGGCGTTACCGCAGGCGCAGGCAAGTCTGGTTCAGGCAAAACACTTTGCGGTGCAGACACCGTGATCACTTGGGTATCGCCGGCAGGCGCATCGATATTTCCGTCAAATTCGGCTGACGTCAGCGTAATCTCCTGCACGTCGAGCAAGGCGTTGCTTGAGTCAATTTCTTCCAGGCCTGGCGACAAAAACCCTGCCATATTCGCGCTGCTGCCGTACCGTACTTCCGCTGTATCAGAGGTTTGCATGACAAAACCGATACCGATGGCAAAGCCAATTGTACCCACTGCGGTCAGAGCTTCCTTTAGTCGTGCCATTGTCCAAGTCCCTTTCAACGGAATCGTTCAGGAATGGCTATGGCAGACGATCAGGGCCGAGTTATGGCCCTGAAAAGGAAGTTTTAGGCATAAAAATGGCAAAACTGCCATAAACAGTTTTACGCAATACGCCCATGGCAGTGTTTGAATTTCTTGCCCGACCCGCAAGGACAGATATCGTTACGACCAGGATTACCCCACGTCGCCGGATCCCCTTCGTCGAACCCTTCAACAATCGGGGCAGGCGCATTTTTGGGCGTATCATCTGTGGTCGGTGCCTGCATCGCGGCCTGACGCGCCTTCATATCCTCGATCATCGCTTTTTGTTCTTCGGCGGTCATCGGCTGGATTTGTCCAAGCTTTTGTGTCACGTCCTGTCGCAGGCTGTCGAGCATGCTTTCGAACAACTGGAAGCTCTCGTTCTTGTATTCGTTCAACGGATCACGTTGCGCATAGCCGCGAAACCCGACCACAGATCGCAGATGTTCGAGCGTCATCAAGTGATCGCGCCATTTGCCGTCGATAGATTGCAGCAACAACTGCTTTTCGATGTTGCGCATGTTCTCGTCGCCAAAGATTTTGGCCTTCTCGGCCATCATCTTATCGGTTGCCTCGATCAGACGCTCACGGATAAGCTCCTCATCCACACCCTCTTCCTCGCACCATGCAATCACGGGCAGGTCCATGTTGAGCTGTTCGATCACAGCCGCATAGAACCCTTGTGTGTCCCATTGGTCGGCATAGGTTTTGGGTGGCATATAGGTGTCAATCAAATCATCAATCACCTGATGGCGCATATCGGTGGTGATCTCGTTCAGATCGCTTGCTTCCATGATGTCGCGACGTTGGCCAAAGATGACCTTGCGCTGTTCGTTCATCACATCGTCGAATTTCAGCAATTGTTTGCGGATGTCAAAGTTGCGGCCTTCGACCTTGGCTTGTGCCCGCTCTAGCGATTTGTTGACCCAAGGGTGAATGATCGCCTCGCCTTCTTTCAAGCCAAGCGTTGTCAGCACCTTTTCCAAACGCTCGGAGCCGAAGATACGCATCAGATCGTCTTCCAGAGACAGGAAAAAAGAGGTGCGACCCGGATCGCCCTGACGACCTGATCGGCCACGCAGCTGGTTGTCAATGCGGCGGCTTTCATGACGCTCGGAGGCCAGAACATACAGGCCACCGGCCTCGATCACCTTTTTCTTTTCGTCCGCATGCTCTGCTTCGATCTTGGTGCGTATGGTGACAGGGTCCGCCTCGGGATCAGCATCCAAAGCCTCAAGCACTTTCAATTCGACGTTACCGCCCAGCTGGATATCCGTACCGCGGCCCGCCATGTTTGTCGCGATTGTCACGGCTGATAATTTACCAGCATCTGCAATAATCTGTGCTTCCTGTTCGTGCTGGCGCGCATTCAGGACATTATGTGTCAGGCCCGCAGCGGTCAGCATCTGGCTCAACTGCTCGGACTTCTCGATCGAGGTTGTGCCGACAAGGCAAGGCTGGCCTTTTTCGTTCGCTTCCTTGACCTTTTCGATCATCGCCTCGTATTTTTCACGCGCGGTCCGGTAAACAGCATCGTCCTCGTCCACTCGGGCAATGGGCACGTTCGTTGGCACTTCGATCACACCCAAACCGTAAATCTCGCCAAATTCCTCGGCTTCGGTCAGGGCGGTGCCGGTCATGCCGGCCAGCTTGTTGTACAGCCGGAAGTAATTCTGGAAGGTCACGGATGCCAACGTCACGTTCTCGGGTTTGATGTCGACGCCTTCCTTGGCCTCGATCGCCTGATGCAAACCGTCGGACAACCGGCGTCCTGCCATCATGCGTCCGGTAAATTCGTCGATCAACATCACTTCGCCGTCACGCACGATGTAATCCTTGTCGCGCTGAAACAACTTGTGTGCGCGCAGACCCTGGTTGACGTGGTGCACAATCGTGGTGCTTTCCGGATCATACAGCGTGTGATCCTCTTCGAGCAAACCATGCGCGCGCAATTGTTGCTCGAGGAACTCGTTACCGTCGTCGGTAAAGGTCACATTGCGGGTTTTCTCGTCCAGCTCGAAATGTTCGGCCTGCAAGGACGGGATCAACTTGTCCACAACCTGATACATCTCTGAACGGTCCTGCGAGGGGCCTGAAATGATTAAAGGCGTCCGCGCCTCGTCGATCAGGATACTGTCGACTTCGTCTACGATGGCATAATGATGCTGCTTTTGAAAAATGTCCGCCAGGTTGGATTTCATGTTGTCGCGCAGATAATCAAAGCCCAACTCGTTATTCGTCGCATAGGTGATGTCGCAAGCATAGGCCGCGCGCTTGGCATCCTCGGGCATATTGGACACCGCAGCACCGGTGGTCAGGCCCAATGCACCAAACACCTTGCCCATCCAGTCGGCGTCACGTTTGACCAGATATTCGTTGACCGTGACGATGTGAACGCCCTTGCCGGTCAGCGCATTCAGATACGCCGCCAATGAGGCGGTCAGGGTCTTGCCTTCACCGGTTTTCTGTTCGGAAATATTACCCTGATGCAGGAATATCGCCGCCATCAGCTGTGTATCAAAGGCCCGCAAGCCCAAAGTCCGGCGCGCTGCCTCGCGGCAGTTGGCGAACGCTTCTGGCAAAATATCATCAAGGCTCTCGCCGCTCATGGCACGTTTGGCAAATTCCTCGGTCTTGTCTTTGAGACCTTCATCGCTCAGTTTTTGAAATTCTGGTTCAAGCGCGTTGATCTTTTCGACCAGCGGGCGCGTCGCCTTGATTTTGCGGTCATTGGCAGAGCCAAAGACCTTTTTGGCGATTGTTCCGATACCCAGCATGTGATCTCCGACCGAAGTTGCGATAATGCGCCGATCTGCTTGCCCAGAGCTTCTTCAACCCATAGATAGTCGGGTAACAAAGCACCCGAGCGGCGCCCATAGGGCGATGTAAGGGTCGCACCAAACACTGTCAATGTAGCAGCCCCGTATGACCGGGAAACGATAGGACATTCCATGCTCAAAACACGCACTTTTCTGGCATCTGTTGCCATCGCCACCGCTTTTGCCATGCCTGCAGTGGCGCAGGACGAGACCACAATCGACACTGTTGTCGCGACCGTGAACGGCAAGGACATTACTGTCGGTCATATGATAGTGGCGCGCGCAAGCCTGCCCGAACAATACCAGCAATTGCCGGACGAAGTATTGTTCAAAGGTATTCTGGATCAGTTGATCCAGCAAACCGCTCTGGCTGATACATTTACCGGCGACTTGCCTGCGCGTGTCGCACTGTCGATTGAAAACGAAACCCGTTCGCTGACGGCGGGTGAGGTGATCGAGAACATCATGGGCGAGGCCGCGACGGAAGACGCCATTCAGGCGGCCTATGACGAACAATACGCCAACGCCGAACAGGGCGAAGAATACGATGCAGCACATATTCTGGTCGAGACCGAAGAAGAGGCCAAAGCGATCATCGAAGAATTGGCCGCCGGAGCCGACTTTGCCGAAGTCGCAAAGGAAAAATCAACCGGCCCATCCGGCCCCAGTGGCGGATCACTGGGCTGGTTCGGTGCGGGCATGATGGTCCCTGAATTTGAAGAAGCTGTCATGGGCATGGAGGTTGATGGAATCTCGGCCCCCGTCAAAACGCAGTTCGGCTGGCATGTGATCAAGTTGAACGGCAAACGCATCACCGAAGCCCCCGCACTTGAAGAGGTCCGCGAAGAGCTGGATCTGCAAGTGCGTCAGGTTCTTGTGCAGGAAGCCATCGAAAAGGTGACAGCAGAGGCCGAGGTCAACAAAGACGCTGCAACGGATATCGACCCGTCTGTGACCAAGAATACAGAGTGGCTGGAATAAACCATGGGCAAAATCACTGCCGTTTCACCACTGGCCCCAGCCAGCTTTCCTGATCTGCCGGTCATCGAGGGCGTTACCTTTGCCACTGCCGCCGCTGGTGTGAAATACAAAGATCGCACTGATGTTATGCTGGCCAAAATGGCACCCGGAACGGCGATTGCGGGGACATTCACCCGCTCTTCCACCCGTTCGGCTTGCGTTCTGGATTGTCAGGCCAAGATCGGCGGCGCAACGGATAAAGGCGCTGTAATCGTGGTAAATTCGGGCAATTCCAACGCGTTTACCGGACGCGGTGGGGTTGCATCGGTCGAAGCGATCACCAAGGCCGCCGCTGACATCTGTGATGTGCCCCAGTCGCGAGTGTTCACATCTTCAACCGGCGTGATTGGTGAACCGCTGCCGCATGACCGGATCATTGCCGTACTGGGCGACTTGGCCAAAAAGCTTGATGCAGGTGGGATTGATGCTGCCGCCAAGGCGATCATGACCACGGACACGTTCCCAAAAGGGGCAACAACCGAGGTCGAAATTGACGGCAAAACAGTCAGGATTGCCGGAATCGCCAAAGGCTCGGGCATGATCGCACCCGATATGGCGACGATGCTTGTGTATATTTTTACCGATGCTGTGATAGATCAATCTGCGTTGCAGGCGATGGTTTCTGATCATACCGACAAGACCTTCAATTGCATTACCGTGGACAGTGATACGTCCACATCCGACAGCCTGATTTTGGCGGCGACGGGCGCATCCGGTGTTGATGCGACAGATAACGCCGCGTTCAAATCAGCGTTGCATGACCTGATGCTGAACCTTGCGCATCAAGTTGTGCAAGACGGTGAAGGGGCCACCAAGTTTGTCGAGGTTGCCGTGACTGGTGCCGCAAATGATGCGGACGCAAAAACCCATGCGATGGCGATTGCCAATTCACCCTTGGTCAAGACAGCAATTGCCGGTCAGGACGCAAATTGGGGCCGTATCGTTATGGCGGTTGGCAAATCCGGTGCTGCCGCTGATCGGGATCGTTTGTCGATCCGGTTTGGTGACATTCAGGTGGCCAAAGACGGCTGGCGCAGCGCGGATTATTCCGAGGAAGCGACAGCAGCCCATATGAAAGGCCAGAACATTGTAATCGGCGTCGATCTGGGGATTGGAACCGGAACATCAACCGTCTGGACCTGCGATCTGACACACGGATACATCGACATTAACGCTGATTACCGGTCGTGATTACCTCATGAAAGTTATTCTTGTCTCTGCCGTCGCCCTGATTGATGTCGATGGCAGAGTTTTATTGGCCCAGCGCCCGCCCGGTAAATCGATGGCGGGCCTTTGGGAGTTTCCGGGCGGCAAGGTCGAGGCAGGCGAAACGCCCGAGGTTGCCCTGATCCGCGAGCTGGAGGAGGAGCTTGGCATTAATACATGGGCGTCCTGCCTTGCGCCTTTGACCTTTGCCAGCCACGCCTATGATGATTTCCACTTGTTAATGCCGCTGTTTGCCTGTCGCAAATGGGAAGGAACGCCGCAGTCCCGCGAGGGTCAGGCCCTAAAATGGGTACGGGCGGGTGATCTGCGAAATTATCCGATGCCAGCCGCTGACATACCGTTGATTCCCATCCTCAGGGACTGGTTGTGAGATATTTTTCGGCATTTGACTGAAGAATCCGCAAAATTTTTGCCCGATCAGGAAACAATGCTCTAGCAATCACGTTTTTGTTAGGTATTCTGTTATCATATTTCTGGGGGGAAATTTTCATGTTGCGCACCATTACTATCGGAAGCTGTGTCTCGGTTCAGGGCATTTTTGTAAAAGACATGCCAAATGGCCATATCGCTGTTCAAGTGGACAACACGATTTATTCCGGCACACCGGTAAGCCGCAAAAACTAAATCAGCTTTTCATTGAAGTAACAAAAAAGGGCCGCATCAGCGCAGCCCCTTTTTCTGTTCCAAACCCGTACTGGATTAACTCAACGTACGAGTGACTTCCTCGCGGGTGAAAATCTCGATCACATCGTTGGGACGAATGTCTTCGTAATTCTCGAACGCCATACCACATTCCTGGCCTGACTGCACTTCGGGCACCTCGTCCTTGAAGCGCTTGAGCGTTTTCAACGTCCCTTCATGGATCACCACGTTGTCGCGCAACAGACGCACGCCCGCAGACCGGCGCGCAACGCCTTCTGTGACCAGACAACCAGCAACTTTACCGATACCCGTGACCTTGAAGACTTCTTTGATATTCGCATATCCAATAAAGTTCTCTTTGATCTCGTTGGACAGCAAGCCGGACGCAGCCGCTTTTACATCGTCCACAAGGTCATAGATCACCGAATAATACCGGATTTCGACGCCTTTTTGGTTGGCAGTGTTGCGGGCAGACGCATTTGCACGGACGTTAAAGCCCATGATCGGTGCACCCGACGCTTCGGCCAGACCAACATCGGTTTCCGTGATCGCGCCCACACCGGAATGCAGCACCCGCACACGGACTTCATCGTTACCGATTTTTTCCATCGCCTGAACAATCGCTTCAGCAGAACCCTGCACGTCGGCTTTGATCAGGATCGGCAGCTCGCTGACGTCTTGGTTCGCCTTGGCGTTCGCCATCAACTGTTCGAGTGTCGTCGCCGCACCTGCCGCCGCGCGTTTGTCCTTGGCGGCCTTCGCACGATATTCGGCGATTTCGCGCGCTTGTGCTTCTGTTTCCGTCACGTTCAGAACATCGCCTGCTTCGGGTGTACCGTTCAGACCCAATACCTCGACCGGCACCGATGGACCTGCTTCTTTGACGCGCTCACCTTGATCGTTGATCAGCGCACGAACCTTGCCGTACTGCTCGCCCACTACAAAGATATCGCCTTGGCGCAACGTACCGTTCTGGATCAGAACAGTCGCGACAGGGCCACGGCCCACGTCAAGCTGCGCCTCGATCACGGCACCAACAGCGGCACGGTTCGGGTTTGCCTTGAGCTCAAGAATTTCCGCCTGCAAGGCAATCGCCTCAAGCAATTGGTCAAGGCCTTTGCCTGTGACGGCAGACACTTCGACATCCTGCACTTCGCCGGACATTTTCTCGACAATTACTTCATGCTGCAACAGATCGGTGCGTACTTTGTCAGGGTTCGCCGACGGTTTATCGACTTTGTTGATCGCCACGATCATCGGCACTTTAGCCGCTTTCGCGTGGGCAATCGCCTCGATGGTTTGTGGCATCACAGCATCATCCGCTGCGACCACCAACACAACAATATCAGTGACTTGCGCACCACGAGACCGCATCGACGTAAACGCGGCGTGACCGGGTGTATCAAGGAACGACAGAACCTGACCGCTATCGGTTGTGACCTGATAGGCCCCGATATGCTGGGTAATTCCGCCCGCTTCGCCTGCGACAACTTTGGCGTTGCGGATGGCATCCAGCAGAGATGTTTTACCATGGTCAACGTGACCCATGATCGTAATGACCGGTGGACGGTCCACCAGATCCTTGGGATCATCTTCGGCCAGCTTGATCACATCTTCGACGTCAGCATCGGAAACACGCACAACCTTGTGGCCAAATTCTTCGATGATCAACTCGGCTGTGTCGGCATCAATGGTTTCGTTCTGTGTCACCATCAGACCGTTGTTCATCAGCGCCTTAACCACAGCGCCGGTTTTCTCGGCCATACGAGCGGCCAGTTCGGACACAACAATCGCTGGCGGCAGGTTCACGTTGCGCACGATCTTTTCGCGCTCGACGTTGCCACCCATGGCTTTTTGACGGGCACGTTCCTGTTTGCGCTTCATTTGCGCCATGGAACGATGACGGCCACCTTCGCCACCGGCAAGCGCCTGATTTAGCGTCAGTTTACCGGCGCGACGGCTGTCTTCGCCTTGCTTATTGCGCTTGTCGGTTTCCTCACGGTCACGCTCGGCTTTGCGCACGGCGGGACCGGGGGCCTGTTTGTTGGGCGTCGGGCGTGCCGCGGCAGGCTCAGATGGAGCAGAAGCAGCTTGCGCTGCAGCCTCGGCTTCGCGCTTGGCAGATTCTTCTTCGTCAGCTTTTGCCTTGAGCGCGTCTTCGCGTTCGCGGTCTTCGACCTCTTTGGCTTCAATCTCTGCGCGGCGGCGGTCACGATCTTCAGCGCGCGCCAGTTCTTCGGCTTCACGCTCGGCTGCTTCTTCGGACTCGCGTGCTTTTGCAGCCTGAACCGCCTTGAGACGGCGATCCATTTCCGCATCAGTAATACCGGCGGGACGCTTGGAAGGGTCACTTACAGGTCCGGCACCGGGGCCGGATGGCTTTTGGCCACCGGGTTTCGGCACCACAACGCGCTTGCGTTTGGTTTCCACCACGACGTTTTTGGTACGTCCATGGCTAAAGCTCTGCTTTACGTTCGCAGGACGCGAACCGCCCAGACCCAATGTTTTTCTGCCGTCACTATCGCTCATTACGATTGTCTATCCTTTCGACTGGCCCTTGCCAGTCTCGATTACGCGCACACCTCTTAGTCGTCCGGCTTCCTCTACAACACGTTGCGTGAGTCCACCAGAGGCGAGCGCCCCATGTATCACAGTTTGGCGGCCAAATGCCAAACCCAATTCATCTGCCGTCAACCAACCAATGTAATGGCCGTAATGCGGCGTGCTCAGTTTCGATTTGCCGCGCCCTGATCCGTCACTTGCCTGAACCAGAACCTCGGCTTCTTCCATTTGCAGCCAGCCTTTGACCTTTTCATAGCCAGCGACCGCTTTTCCCGCCTTGCGTTGCAGCGAAATCAGATCGACGACACGTCGCGCAAGCTGCTTTTCGACTTCTTCAACCAGATCATCCTGCACCTTTACCGGTTGCTTGGCCGCGCGCGAAAACAGGTTCTTTTTCGCAGCCAGCTCAATCGCTGCCCTGTCTGCTGCAACATACATGCCCCGACCCGGTAGTTTCCCGAGAATGTCGGGGAAAACGACACTTTCAGGCCCTACAACAAAACGCACCAACCCGTACTTTGGTTGCACCTCGCCCGTGGCAATACACTTGCGATCAGGACCATCAGCTTGGTCTTTTGGAACGCCACCGCGACCCATCAGGCTCTTCCGAGGCCTGCGATCAGGCCTCGGTCTCCTCGGTCAGGTCTTCGTCACCGGCGTCTGATTCCAACTCTTCCGGATCAACCCAACCCAAACCGACACGCGCGGTCATGATCATTGTCTGCGCCTGTTCCAGCGTAATACCAAAAGATTCAAGCACACCCTCGTCTTTGACCCGCTCGCCATTGACGGTGGTCCAGCCACCGGCCAATTCCCAGTCCGCACAGGTTGCAAAATCTTCCAGCGTCTTGACGTCATCCTTGCCCAGCGCTTCCAACATCTGGGGTGTCAGACCGTCAAATTCAATCAAGCTGTCCTCGACACCCAAGGCACGGGCCGCGTCCATCGCTGCGGTGTTCGCTGCTTCCAGAACATCACGCGCACGGGCCTGCAATTCGCTTGCGGTATCTTCGTCCACGCCATCAATGACCAGCAATTCGTCAACTTCGACGTATGCGACTTCTTCTAGGTTGGTGAACCCTTCCGAGACCAGCAATTGCGCAAAGAATTCGTCGAGGTCCAGATTGTCCATGAACAGTTTGGTGCGCAGTTCAAACTCGGCCTGACGCCGCGCGCTTTCCTGCTCTTCTGTCATGATATCGATATCGAGACCTGTCAGTTGCGATGCAAGGCGCACGTTCTGACCGCGACGACCAATGGCAAGGCTCAACTGTTCTTCCGGTACAACAACTTCGATCTTGCCTGCTTCTTCGTCCAGAACAACCTTGGTGACTTCCGCAGGCTGCAATGCGTTCACCAGGAATGTCGGCTGATCCTCGTTCCATGGAATGATGTCGATCTTTTCGCCCTGAAGTTCGTTCACAACAGCCTGCACACGTGACCCACGCATACCTACGCAGGCACCGACTGGGTCGATGGAGCTATCATACGAAATCACAGCAATCTTCGCGCGCGATCCCGGATCACGGGCAACGGCCTTAATCTCGATGATGCCGTCATAAATCTCCGGCACTTCCATCTTGAACAGTTCGGCCATGAATTCCGGCGCCGTGCGGCTCAGGAAAATCTGTGGCCCGCGCTGCTCGCGACGGACTTCTTTGATGTACACACGGATACGATCATTGGGGCGGTACGCTTCGCGGCCGATCTTTTCGTTACGGCGCAAAATCGCTTCACCGGCACCCACATCGACGATAACGTTGCCGTATTCCTCGCGCTTGACCAGACCGTTGATAATCGTGCCGGCGCGGTCTTTGAATTCTTCGTACTGGCGGTCACGTTCGGCTTCACGCACCTTTTGCAAGATTACCTGCTTTGCGGATTGCGCGGCGATACGGCCCATCTCGACGGGTGGCACTTCTTCGATGAATTGCTGACCAACCTCGGGGTTTTCCATGTATTCTTTGGCCTGAGCAACGGTAAATTCCGACTGATAATTCTCAAGCTCTTCTTCAGCAACAACAGTACGCACACGGGTAAATGTTGCGCGGCCTGTCTTGCGGTCAATCGCCACGCGAATGTCCATCTCTGCGCCGTACCGCGACTTGGCCGCACGGGCGAGCGATTCTTCCATCGCTTCGATCACCAAACCTGGGTCGATCATCTTTTCGCGCGCAACCGCTTCGGCGGTTTGCAGCAACTCAAGCTGGTTTGCAGATGTAATGGCCATTTAGTCGTCTCCCTCATCAGACTCTTCGGTCTGGATCTCATCAAACTTGGTTTCATCAATTGCACCAGACGCTTTACGTTGGCGCAGCATTTCTTTGATCAACTCGTCAGTCAGCACCAATTTGGCATCTGACAACCATTCGAATTTCAGGCCAATGGTGCCTTCTTCGACGTTGATCAGCACTTCATCCCCGTCAATGCCCGCCAACTCGCCTTTGAAACGGCGACGGCCATCAATCAATTCCTCGGTCTCGATCTTGGCCTCATAGCCTTCGAACATGTCGAAATCCTTGAGACGCGTCAGCGGGCGGTCGATACCGGGGCTGGACACCTCGAGATTATATTCCTCGATTATCGGGTCTTCGACATCCAACGCCGCACTCAACGCTTGTGAAATCTGACCCAACTCTTCGACCTCGATGCCTGCCTCGGGACGGTCCGCCATGACCTGCAAAATCGTGGTCTTGCCCGACATCAGGCGCACGCGCACCAACTCGAAACCCATATCCTCGATCACCGGTGTGATGATCTCGGCCATGCGGCGGTCAATTGCGGCTTTGGCGATAAGGTCGTTAATCATATTATCCTTGGACACAAAAAAACGGGCGCGCGGCCCGTGTTCAAGATCGGTGGAGCGTTTGGTTTGGACCCGAGCGCGCCGCTGTTGAAAAGTCATATAGGGGGGATGGGGCGGAACTGCAAGGGGCAGACTGATATCCCGTTATCCGAACCACCAGCGTTCCGCCGCGCGCAGGTTATCAAGTGGGCGCAACGGGCTGATCTGTGCGGGTTGCGAGATGTCGGTAGAAACAGCAGCGGTCGGATTGCGCCTGTTGGGCAGTAGCGTAACATCACCGGAAACGTCTGTGTCCGTTACATCAGCCACATCGACCAGATATTCAGCCAACGCTTGCTTGCGCACCCGATCTGATGGCACGGACATCAGTTCAACTTCATCAAACCAGCCCGCGGTCCCGTCTTTGTAGTGCGACGCGACACGTGTTGTCAGCAATTGCTGGCCAGCCGCGAAATGTTTGACGCGGTACAGACCTGTACCGATCCCTGAATGCGGGGCATGAGCAGGACGGATAATGAACTCGGGATGGGATAACAGCAATGGAAAGTCAGGATTGGCGTTGATCAACGCAATACTGATTTTATGTTTGCCGCTGGCCTTGAACATCGTGCCAGCATCAAAAAGCGGGGCAAGACTGTTCACCACATCTTTGGCTGTGAAATCAGCACCATCATGAAATGTGACGCCTTTGCGTAGATCAAATACCCATGTGCGGCCTGCATCGGATGTCTGCCAATCTGTCGCCAGTTCTGCGCGCAACGTCCCGTCGGCGGCAACTTCGGTCAGGGTATCAAACACCAGTCCTTGTCGCGCGATCTGCATGAACAAGCCATTACCATGCTCCCACGTATCATCACGTCCCGCACCCGAAAGCGCCATACGAAAACGCCCGCCACTGCGCGGCACGCCGCCCGCCGAAACGCCGGATGCGGCCAGCAAAGCGGCCGCCGCACCAGAGGCAAACAGCGCACGACGGTCCATCAGAGAAGCGCGCCTTGTCATATCGCAGCAATCCGGTCCATGGCACGCACCAGTTCCGCGCTGATGCCCGGCTCTGACAGAGCATGACCCGCGTTGCGCACCATCAACAGTTCGCTGTTGGGCCAGCGTTGCGACAATTCATATGCGTTTGTCGGCGGACAGATCATGTCATACCGCCCCTGCACGATAATGCCGGGAATATGTGCGATGCGGTCCATATGCGCCAAAATCTGGCCATCAAATTCCAGAAACCCAGCATTGGTAAAGTAGTGATTCTCGAGCCTCGAAAACGCACGGGCATAGTCCGCCGGCCCCTCATGGGATGCCCCTGAGGAATGAACCGATGCCAGCGCATTTTCCCATGACGCCCACGCCTTGCCGTATTTCTGTTCTGTCGGGATATCGCCGGAAAACAGCCGCTGGTGATACGCCTTGATCATATCGCCACGTTCATTTTCGGGGATCAGCGCGACAAATCGCGCCCAAACCTCGGGCCAAAACTTACCGGCACCGCCGCCATAGAACCAGTCAAGCTCGGCTTGGGTCATCAAGAACACACCGCGCAACACCAGATTGCGCACCGCCTCCGGATGGCTTTGCGCATAGATCAGGGCAAGTGTCGCACCCCATGACCCGCCAAACACAACCCACCTGTCGATGCCCAATGTCGCGCGTATAAGCTCGATATCAGCCACCAGATGCCATGTCGTGTTGTCCGTGACCGACGCATGGGGTCGTGACCGCCCGCAACCGCGCTGGTCAAACAGAATCACACGGTACTTTGCCGGATCAAAATAGCGCCGCATCGACGGGCTGCATCCGCCACCGGGCCCGCCATGCAGGACCACAACAGGGATACCATCAGGGTTGCCGCATTGCTCGAAATACACGTTATGGCCTTGCCCCACCGCCAACATACGTTGGTCAAACGGGTCAATCGGCGGATAAAGATATTGTGCCGCATGTTTTTGATCGGGAAATTTGTCCATCAACGCCCTATATAGTCATTGAAACCAAAAGAGCATAGGGAGCGCAAAATGCAAGCGCATCAAACAACAGTAGACCCCGCAGAGATCGCAAAGTTCGAGGCGATGGCGGCGGAGTGGTGGGATCTGAACGGGAAGTTCAAACCGCTGCATATGCTGAACCCCTGCCGGTTGGACTATATTACGACCCAGATCGCAGGTGAATTTGACCGTGATCTTAAAACATCCGAGCCCTTTAAGGGTTTGCGGATCCTCGATATCGGATGTGGCGGCGGATTGCTGGCCGAACCTATGGCGCGACTAGGGGCCGATGTTGTTGGCGCAGATGCCGCCGCGCGCAATATTCCGGTGGCGCAGGTACACGCGGAACAATCCGGTCTGGACATTGATTATCGCCATACCACAGCCGAGGCGATGGCCGAAGCAGGCGAGCAATTTGACGTGGTTCTGAACATGGAGGTGGTCGAACACGTCGCATCGCCCATCAATTATCTGATCGCCTGTCGGCAACTGCTGAAACCCGGCGGATTGCACATTTGTTCAACACTAAACCGTAATCCTAAGTCCTACATGATGGCGATTATCGGCGCGGAGCATGTAATGCGCTGGTTACCCAAAGGGACGCATGAGTGGTCAAAGTTCATCACACCGGATGAATTGTTCGAGCTGTTAAAGCAGGCGGGCCTTGATCCTGTGGACCGCAAAGGTTTTGTGTTCAACCCGATTGCATGGTCCTGGAAACTATCGGACCGCGACCTGAGTGTGAACTACGTAACCGCAAGTCTAAAGCCCGCTTAGGCCAGTTGACGCCGTATCTCGCGCAAGATCGGCAAGGCGGCGCGCGCTTGTTCCTCGCCAAGAACATCAACCACGTTATTGATCATCGGCGTGATCGCTGAAATCGCATTCACATGCGCCAGCCGCCCCGCCGGGCTGATCCCGACCATCTTGCGGCGGGCGTCGTCCCAATCGGGGCGGATGTGAATATATCCGGCCCATTCCAGCTTGGTCAGCGTGTTTGTCATCGCCCCGCGCGTGACATTGAATGTTTCTGCCAGTTTTGCAGGTGACCGTTCGCTGCGGTGCCATGCCAGTGAATTCAACACCGAGAAATGCGAGATTTCCATACCCTTGGGCAGCACGCTTTTTAAACGGCTGCGCACAGATTGATCTGCGGCCAGCAGTTCGCTGAACAACAAGATCGCTAGAGTATTTTTTTCATCCGTCATATTGGTGCCCGATCAGGGATCCGAAAAGAGGCGTCTGTTTGCGAGGCTTGGCACTTTTTCGCGCGCCACCTCGCCTTTTCCCATATCCAGCTCAAAGATGTAAACGCCGGGGTCGGTTTCTGCGTCTAAAATGACCTCTCCCCAAGGGTCCACGACCAAAGAATGACCGTATGTGTCGCGGGTTTTGTGCATTTCGCTGGCATGGGTGCCGGTTTGGGCCGGGGCCACTACAAAACATCCGGTTTCAATCGCGCGTGCACGTAACAGACTGTGCCAATGGGCTGCACCGGTAACGGGCGAAAATGCGGCAGGGGCCGTCAATATCTGCGCGCCAGCTGTTGCCAATGACTGATAGAGCAGCGGAAACCGCATATCATAACAAATACTCAAGCCGATTTTGGCGAAAGGCATCTGCGCCACAACCGCCTGCGCACCTGGACGATATCCTGCTGATTCGCGGTACGTCTCGGCCGCGTCGATCTGAACATCGAACATGTGAATTTTATCATAGCGCGCCGCGATTGACCCATCCGGCGCAATCAGGAAAGAACGGTTGGCAAAGCGCCCATCTGCATCTTCGGTCTTGAGCGCCAAAGATCCGATCAGCAGCCAAATGCCAGCCTCCGCTGCGACATTACGCAAGGCGGCCAATGTGATATCATCCGCCTCCAGCTGCAAAACGCTGCGCTGGTGATCGCGGCTGGTTGAGACGCAATTTGTCACTTCGGGGGTCAACACAAACTGCGCACCCTGCGCCGCTGCATCGCGGACCATTGCAACTGTGACTGGCAGGTTTGCGGACGGATCATCCGTTACGTTCAATTGTAGCAAGGCCGCCTTCATCACAGCGCCAACAGCGCGTCGAGCTTGCCGGAACGTTCGAGCGCGTGCAGGTCATCAGAGCCGCCAACATGGGTGTCGCCGATGAATATCTGCGGCACTGTGCGGCCCCCGTTTGCGCGTTTGATCATTTCTGCCTTACGATCCGGATCGCGCAACACGTCAATTTCGGAAAATGCCACACCTTTCTGGTTTAGCAACCGCTTGGCAGCATGACAAAAACCGCAGAGCGGCGAGGTATAGATTTCAACTTGTTTCATGGCTGGCATCCTTTGCAACGCTGGTGTTGATCCAGATTTAGGTATCTTTTGCCACGCGCGCCAGTGTTACCACGCGAACAGGTCCTGATCCTGCATCAAGACAGGCCTTGGTTGCCGCCGTTAATGTCGCACCGGATGTCATCACATCATCCACCAACAGGATCGGACGACCCGCTAACCTATGCCTTCGCTTGGGATGAACCTGTATGGCGTTCTCCAGCATTGTGTGCCGCTCATTTCCGCCCATGCCATCAAGCGGTCTGGTGCGCCGTAAACGGATCAGCAGATCAGCGCACCACGCATGCCCCAAGCGCACTGACAGACCCTTGGCAAGCAACGCCGACTGATTGTAGCGCCGCTTGAACATCCGCATCCAGTGCAGGGGGACCGGTGCAATCAATGTATTTTCCGGGATGATATCTTGCACTGCATTCGCCATCCAGAGCGAGGCAGGCCGCGCGATTTCCTGACGGTCGCCGTGTTTGAGGGCCAGCACCAGCTTGCGGCCTGTGTCGCGGTACACCAAGGCCGCACGCCCCTGCACCCAGAGTTTTGGCATCGCGAGACAGCCATCACAGTGCAACGAGCCGCTGGCGTCGACACCCGGCAAAGGCACACCGCAACTGTCACATGCCGTCGCGCCGACAAAAGCAGTATCCCGCCAGCACGGACCACACAGGCCAAAATCGCTATCGACCGTAGTGCCGCAGGTCAGGCACCGTGCCGGATAGATAAAACTTAACGCAGTTTGAAATCCTTGAGACAACATCATATTGGTCCCTTATGACCCCACAGCCCACCATGACCGACCTTGCAGCACTTGCCCGAAACCGCGCCCGCGCGACGGCCAAAGGCATGTTCCTGCACGAGACCGCTGCGGGCGAAGTCCATGATCGATTGGGAATGGTTAACAAGTCGTTTACTGCGCCGCTGATCGTCACGGGGTTTGCAGCATTCTGGGCCAATCAACTGCCCCACGCAGAGATAATTCCAGCCGATGACGTGCTGACAGCAAACCAGACCGCACATGATCTGGTAATCCATGCAATGTCTTTGCACTGGGCAAACGATCCGGTGGGCCAGTTGATCCAGTGTCGTCGTGCCTTGCAGGCGGATGGGCTGTTTCTGTCTGTCGCTTTTGGCGGCCAGACCCTGCATGAACTGCGGGCCTGTCTGGGGCAGGCCGAGGCGGCGATAACCGGCGGTATGTCACCGCGCGTTGCTCCGATGGCTGAACTGCGCGACATGGGCGCGCTGCTGCAACGGGCAGGGTTCGCCTTGCCGGTTGCCGATACGATACCCCTTAGGGTCGAATATGATGATGTGTGGCACCTGATGCGCGATCTGCGTGCGATGGGCGAGGGCAACGCACTGCATGCCCGCCTGCGCCGCGCCACCGCGCGCAAGGTGCTGGAACATGCAGCAGAACTTTATCAGACCCACTTTGGCACCGACGACGGGCGCGTCATCGCCAGCTTTGATCTGATCTTTTTGACCGGCTGGGCACCTGACGAAAGCCAGCCCAAACCATTGCGTCCGGGATCGGCAAAACAGCGGCTCTCTGACGCATTGCACACCAGCGAGACAAAGTTGACTAATTGACGCCACGGTCAGAGCCTCTATTTCAGCATGAAGTTATTTACCAAGGACAAATTAATGCAGCCTTCACGCCCGGAACACGCCAAACCCGACCATCCCAAAGTGCCCCGGCCCAGGGTTGGCATTCTGTTGGCAAATCTTGGCACACCAGATCATTACGATTATTGGTCGATGCGCCGGTATCTGGGTGAATTTCTGTCGGACCGGCGTGTCATTGATTACAGTCCGTGGCTTTGGCAACCGCTGTTGCAACTCGTGATCCTGACCAAACGCCCTTTTACCAGCGGTGCGGCGTATAAATCCATCTGGAACGAAGCCGAGGGTGAAAGCCCCCTGATGACGATCACCAAGGCGCAAACTGCCAAGATCAAGGCAGCGATGCAAAAGCGCTATGGTGATGATGTTATGGTCGATTTTTGTATGCGCTACGGCAATCCGTCAACCCAATCAAAGGTCGCTGCGATGACGGCCGCCGGCTGCCAGAAGATATTGTTCTTTCCGCTTTATCCGCATTACGCAGGTGCAACATCGGCAACGGCAAACGATGCTTTCTTTGCCGCGCTTGGCAAGGAAAAATGGCAACCGTCGGCGCGTACGGTTCCGGCATATTTTGACCGGCATGATTATATTGACGCTTTGGCAAAATCTATTGAAACGGCTTATGCGGCAACCAAGAGCAAGCCTGATATACTGATTTGCTCATATCACGGTGTGCCGATTCGTTATCTGACGGAGGGTGATCCCTATCATTGCCAGTGCCAGAAAACGACGCGCTTGCTAAAGGAGCGGCTGGGGTGGGATGACACGCAGATCATGACAACATTCCAGTCCAAGTTCGGACCCGAAGAGTGGTTGCAACCCTATACGGTGGAAGAGGTCGCACGTCAGGCCGAGGCAGGCAAAAAGAAGATTGCCGTCTGTGCGCCCGCGTTTTCCGCTGATTGTATCGAGACGCTCGAAGAAATTAACGAAGAAATCAAAGAGAGCTTTGAGCACGCAGGCGGTGAGGAATTCACCTATATTCCCTGCCTCAATGACAGCGATGCGCATGTCACGGCATTGTCGAATATTATCGAGGAAAACCTGCAAGGGTGGCTGGCCTGACAGGCCAATCAACATCCCTTAAACTGCAAAAAAGGCGGTGCAGAACACCGCCTTTTTAGTTTTAGAAAGCGTAGCCGACTTAGTCAGAAGCAACAGCAACAGCAACCACAACCAGCAACAACAGCGGGATCAGGATGCCGGAAGAAGAAGAAGAAGCTTCTTCAACGATGACAGGTGCTTCGATGATTGGATCTGCCAAAGAACCGGCAAATGCTGTTGAAGCGGCGGCTGACAGAGCAGCTGCGAGTACTAGTTTTTTCATATTTTTATCTCCAGAAAAGGCGTGCCACACAAATGTACAGACAACGCACCCAAGACTTACCTCGTGAAACTTTCTAAACATCATCGCAGGGTGATTGCAAACCCAGATTCAGTTTTTAGGCCCCAAAATCAACCCAATGTCGTCAAATAAGCAACACTTGTGTGCCCACGTTCGCCATCTGGTAAAGCTCCTCGATATGCTCATTGTACAAACCAATACAGCCGTTCGAAGACCTGCGGCCGATCTTGCGTGTGTCATGCGTGCCGTGGATGCGGTAGTATGTCCAGCTTAGGTGCAAAGCCCGTGTACCAAGCGGATTGTCCGGGCCTGGCCCGATGAACGGTGGCCACTCGGGGTTACGCTCAAGCATTGAGGGGGTCGGACGCCAAGATGGATTGGGGTCTTTGACGGTTATCTGAGTCCGGCCACGGCGTGTTAATTCCTGGGTCAACGGCACACTGGACGGGTACAGCTTGTAAATGCTCTGGTCCTCGGACCAGTAATGTACCGCGCGACTGTCGATATCCACAAGAATCGCACCGTTTTTGGTGTTGTCGAAATAGGGCTGCCACTTCAGCGTGCGAAAGCTTGAAATGTTGCGGCGCACAGATTCTGTCAGGTCACGCTCAGCTTCTGTGGTTGCTGTCGAATTCACACTGCCAAGATCCTGGGCAATTGCAGGTGAAGCCAGAAGCGCTGCCGAACCGGCCAAAAATGCCCTTCGGCTGTTCACATTGAATCGCTGTTCAGACATTTAAAGTCTCCATTAATGAGCGTTTACAAATTAGTGCTCTATATATGGCGCGAAAGACGCAGTATCAAATCAAACACGCGTCATCAGGCAAGGACACGCCGATGTGCGTTTGTACTGCAACGCTGGTCACGATAAGGCAGACAAAACAAAACTGCGTGGAGCTGCGACATGATCCGTATTCTTGCGATTATACTTTCTTTGACGATTACACTGGTGGCATGTACCCCGGCACCACCGACACTTGGTACGGATGGCAAGGCATTGCCGCGCGCCTACAAGATCAGCCGCGCTGACGCGGGCAAGATACAATTTCGTATGCTTGATTCGATCAATGCCTTACGTGGGTCCGCCGGTGTTTCCCCGGTTGCACTTAACCCAAACCTGAACGCCGCTGCCGCGACCCATTCACGTGATATGGCGAATCAAAACCGCCCTTGGCACTTTGGTTCTGACGGCTCGTCACCTGTCGATCGTATTCAGCGTGTTGGATATACCGGTGGTCTGGTAGGTGAAACAATCTCCGAGACCTACGAGACAGAGCTTGAAACGCTGGCCGCATGGATGGAACAGCCCGATACGCGCCGTGTCATCATGTCACCCGAAGCACGCAACATGGGCTTTTCATGGCATCAGGAAGAAAACGGAAAAATCTGGTGGACGCTGGTGATGGGCAACTGACCAATCTGGTCAGACCCGAAATCTGAAACCTGATCTATAAATCAAGCGTTGATGGCAATCGGTGTGCCATCACGCACCATCGCATAGACATCTTCGATCTGTTTGTTGGTCACAGCGATACAACCCCACGTCCAATCACCCTTGTCTTTTTTACCAGGTATCTTTTGGCCATGGATAAAGATGTCACCGCCCGGTGATTTACCTAACGCTTTGGCAACTTCACGGTCCTGGTCATTCGGATATGAAATACCCAATGAAAGATGAAACGCGCTGTTCGGGTTGCGACGGTTGATACGGTACAGACCTTCGGGCGTGCGCCCGTCGCCTTCAATGGCCTTATGTCCAAGCGGCGCAAAACCCAGCTTGATGTCATAATCTTTCAGCACTTTGTCATGGTGCAGCAGCATCATGCGACGCTCTTCTTTGTTCACAATGATATAGGTCACTTCGGGACCGTTATACCGTTTGAATTTGCTGTCGCTGCACGCGCCCAGCGCCACAAGCGCTGTGCCACCAAGAATAAGATTTCTGCGTTTCATGTCCCGTTGCCTCAACTTATAAGGCTATTCCAGCCCCTTTTGCCCGTGCTTAACACATAGCTGATTCTTTTTCAGTCAAAAAGAGGTGATAGGCATTCAAGTGCAGGACTTTGTGTTGTCCCGGCACTGCAAGCTCATGTGGGTTTGGTCAGACAGGCAGCCAATTCGATATGGCTGGACCACCGAAACTGATCAACGACCTGTATCCAGTCCAATGTATAGCCAGCCGCGACCAACGCATGCGCATCCCGCGCAAATGTCACAGGGCTGCAAGAAACATAAGCGATCCGCGGCACTGCGGCTTTGATCAACTCTGCCACCTGTCGTTCTGCCCCTGCACGCGGCGGATCAAGGACAACCGCATCCACTTTAGCCAACTCGTCCGGCAACATGGGGCGGCGGTACAAATCGCGTGTCTCTGTCGTAACGGGCTTTAGCCCTTCCGCCATACGCCACCCTTGATCAAGAGCGGCGAGCATATCTGCTTCGCTCTCGACCGCGTGAACACGAGCAGTTTCAGCCAAAGGCAACGAAAACGTGCCGCATCCGGCAAATAAGTCTGCAATACGCGCCGCACCGCCAACCGCCTCTTTCACCGCAGCCAACAGGGCCGCTTCGCCATGATGGGTTGCCTGCAAGAATGCGCCGGGGGGCGGCGTGACTTTCGCCCGTCCAAACTGCTGATGCGGCGGATTGCGCATGGCGATCACATCACCATCCCAAGCAAGCCGGGCCAACCCCAACTGATCGCACAGTTGCGCCAGTTCCTGCTGCAAGGGGCCATCTAGTGGCTTGCCGTTTAGCACCGAAACATCCAGCCCGTATTTGGATGTGGTCATTGTAACAGCCAACGCCGCCTTACGGCTGGTCCCGACGATCGCCAATTGCTCCGCAACCGGTAACGCAGCCAGCAATTCCGGTTGCACCAACTGACAGCCCGGCACCTCGATCACGACATCTGATGCACGACCATGAAAGCCGGCCATCGCGCCACTCTTGGTTCTTTTGGCCGTAAAAGTAGCGCGCCGCCGCGATTGCGCGGGTGATGTAATGACGGGGCGCAGATCTGCTTCCAATCCATGCGCCTCAAGCGCATGACGCACCACATCCAGCTTCCAGTTCGCAACAAATGCATCAGAGGCGTGTTGCAACTGGCAGCCGCCACAGGATTTGAAATGCTTGCAGGGCGGTGAAACACGGTCCTCGCTGGGCGTAACGATCCGCACATCCCGCAATGCCTGTCCCTCAACCGTGCCTGTCACCACTTCACCGGGCAAGGTGATCGGCGCATAGAGCGGCCCCTCGGCAATGCCGTCGCCGTGGTGGCCCAGCCGGATAATTTTATGTGTGGTCATGTCTAGGCCATACAGGCGGATGCGACGGTGCTAAAGCCCTATTCGGCAGCGCGCACATTCAGAAAACCACCTGACTGGCGGTTCCAGTAGCGTGCATAAAGCCCCGACTGAGCCAACAGCGCGTCATGGGTGCCGGTCTCGACAATCCGGCCCTCGTCCATCACAATAATGCGGTCCATTTCTGTCAGTGTCGAAAGCCGATGCGCAATCGCCAGAACGGTTTTTCCTTCCATCACGCGCGACAAAGCGGTCTGAATGGCTGCCTCGACCTCACTATCTAGCGCCGATGTCGCCTCGTCCAGAACGAGAATCGGGGCGTCCTTTAATATTGCACGGGCGAGGGCGATACGCTGGCGTTGTCCTCCTGACAACTTGACACCGCGTTCGCCCAAATGCGCATCGTATCCTTTGCGCCCCTTATGGTCTTGCAGGTCATGAATAAAGGTATCCGCCTCTGCCCGCTTGGCCGCATCTATCACCTCTGCCTTGGTTGCACCCGGGCGCCCGTACAAAATGTTATCCATCGCAGAGCGGTTGAACATTGCAGTTTCCTGCGTGACCATCCCGATATTACGGCGCAGGCTTTCTTGTGTGATGTCGCGCAAGTCATGCCCGTCAATCGAAATACTGCCCTTTTCCGCCTCATAGAGCCTAAGCAGCAGCGCCACCAAAGTCGATTTCCCGGCACCGGATGCCCCGACGATACCCAGTTTTTCACCCGGTCTGACCGTCAGATTGATCCCGTCAATACCACCGGTTTCACGGCCATAGGCAAACTTGAGACCGGCAAAATCAATCTGCCCTTTGATGGCAACCAGATCACGCGCAGCCTGCGTATCCTCAAGCCGCGTGCGCGGCGTCAGCGTGTGCATGCCGTCCTCGATCTCTCCGATGCTGGAATAGATCGCCATCAAAGTAAAACTGACCCATCCGGTCATTTGCGCAATCCGGATGGCGACGGACCCTGCGGCAACGATATCACCCTCGGAGGCCAAGCCGCGTTGCCACAACAGCACGGTTCCGCCCAACAGCAGCACAGGCAGTAACCCTGCAAGCGTCATCAGCGCCAACCGGAAACCCGCCGCGAGATACCCGAACTCCAAGGCACGTGCGCGAAAGGTCTTCATCGCGCCCAGCGCGGCGCGGTCTTCGTGATCGGCATGGGCAAACAGTTTAACTGTTTTGATATTCGTGATCGTATCAACCACCTGACCCGACACCATCGCACGCGCGGCGGCACGACCCGCAGAGCGTTTGCGCACACGCGGCAGGAACCAGTTGATCAATGCAAAATACAGTGCCAGCCAGACTGCAAACCCCAACGCAACCCGCCAGTCAATCGCGATCAACAGCACAATCGAACCGATCAGGGACGCGAGCGCAAAGGCAACCACATTGATCATCTCGACCGCCACATCCGTCACAGCGCGCGAGGTCTGCATTTGTTTCTGCGCAATGCGCCCGGCAAAATCATCGTCAAAGAAAGTGACGTTTTGCCCCAGCGTCCATCGGTGCAGACGCGACAACACCATCGGATTCACATTCGGCCCGACCATGATCGAATTTGACGCCGCTGACAGACCAAACAGCAAAGGTCGCGCCAACAGGAAAAACGCAACTGCACCAATGATCAACGCCACGTTCGATCCTTCGAAAAACGTCTCGGGCCCCGCAGAAATTGTGGCATCTATGACGCGGCCCAATATCCATGCCGTCCCCGCCTCCATCGCGCCGGCGAGCGCTGAAATGGCACCGGCCAACCACAACACGGGCCATGCACCGGACAGACACCAGCGCATAAACGCGCCTAATGTTTGCGGTGGTGGCCCTTTGGCGGTTTCAAACGGATTGATCCAGTCGGCAATATTCACGTCTCATCATCCATCTTCAGGAACCCGCCGGATTGGCGCGCCCAGAAATCTGCATATAGCCCGCCTTGCGCCAAAAGCGCATCATGTGCGCCTTCCTCGACGATGCGCCCCTGATCCATCACCAGAATACGGTCCATTTCGGCAATGGTGGACAAACGATGCGCAATCGCGATCACTGTCTTGCCTTCCATCATGCCATACAGTGTTTCCTGAATCGCCGCCTCGACCTCGCTGTCAAGTGCGCTTGTCGCCTCGTCCAACAGCAAAATCGGCGCGTCCTTGAGGATCACCCGCGCAAGTGTGATCCGCTGACGTTGCCCGCCAGACAATTTCACACCGCGTTCGCCCACCCGTGCATCATAGCCGTGCCGCCCCTCGGGATCAGACAGATCAAGAATAAACTCATGCGCCTGCGCCTGCTTTGCCGCCGCGATCATCTGGTCCTCGGTGGCATCCGGTCGCCCGTACAGGATGTTGTCGCGCACGGAGCGGTGCAAAAGCGAGCTGTCCTGCTGCACCATTCCGACATGCCTGCGCAAACTGTCCTGGCGCACATTGGTAATATCCTGACCGTCGATCAGAATCTGCCCGCCTTCAGGGTCATAAAACCGCAATAACAGCTTTACGAGGGTCGATTTTCCAGCCCCCGAGCGCCCGATCAAGCCAATTTTCTCACCGGGTTGCACAATCAGACTGATCGCGTCCAACCCACCGGAACGTCGGCCGTAATGATGGCTCAGCCCCTTCATTTCGATCTTGCCATCCGTCAAGGACAACGCAGGAGCGGCAGGCGTATCCACCAGATGGATCGGTTGCGCAATCGTCTCCATCCCCTCGGATACAACACCGAGTTCGCGGAAAAACGACGACAGCGCCCACATGATCCACGCGGTCATCGAATTGAGCCGCAAGGTCAGCGCAGCAGCGGCGGCAACCACTCCCACGCTGGCCTCTCCGGCGGTCCACAGCGCCAGCGCCCAGCCGACGACACCGACAATCAGCAATCCGTTCAACGCCACCAGCGTCATGTCCATAACTGTGAAAATCCGCATCTCCTTCTGAAAGGTCTGCCGCGCTTCCTCGATAGCCTCCTTGGCGAAATCCACCTCGAGGTCATGATGCGCGAACATCTTGACCGAATGGATATTGGTATAGGCATCGACCACCCGACCCGTCACCAAAGACCGCGCATCCGACGCCGCCTTGGACGCAGGGCCAACACGTTTGACCGTCCAGGCCACAAGGCAAGAGTAAAGCGTAAACCACCCCAAAAGCGGCACTAACAAGCGTAAATCTGATGTAGAAAGTAAAATCGCAGCGCCGATCATATAGGCCAGCGAATAGGAAATCGCATCGAACACCTGAAACACAACCTCGCCCGCGGCGGGGGGTGTCTGCATGATCCGGTTGGCGATCCGTCCTGCAAAATCGTTCTCAAACCAGCCCACCGATTGCCGCAACACTTGTTTATGCGCACGCCACCTGATCAATGTCCCGAAATTCGGCAAAATAGTATTATTCAGCAGCGCTACATCCAGACCCTGCAACACAGGCCGAATGAAAATCACGAACAGTGCGACAAGGATCAATTCGGTCCCGTAATCCGACCACATCTGCGCAGGATCAGTGCCCAGCAGATCGACGATGCGGCCCATGTAATAGATCAGGCCAATTTCAATCGCGGCAACCACAATCGACATGAAACCGGTCAGGGCAAAAACCCAGATGAACGGTTTCGAATACTCGCGCATAAACGGCCACAAGGTTTGCGGCGGATGGTCTTTTTCAACGTAATCCACATAGGGATTTACGAGGTTTTCAAAGAAGCGAAACATGGTGGAAACTCTCGATATAAATGCAATATGATCAGGCTCTGCACGGGCAGGCCGGATAAAATAGGGCGATCACCTCAGCTTAGCTGAACCAAATCCCGCAATACATTTTGCATTCCTCCATTTTCTTGAGGCTGGTCTAATCAATATATCTGCGCCTGTCGACCCTTCAGGGCAGATCAAGCAGATCGGCTTTACTTAGAGCAAAATTGGACTTGATCCACTTGTCTTCGAGAAAGGCAAGTCGTGCGCCCAGCGCCGGCCCCTTCGTCTGCGGCATCAATTGCTTTGCCTTAACGGGAAAGACCATTTCGCTTGCGCGTTTTAAAGTCTCTAAAAAGGCTATATCAGGCATATCTTCTGCCAAGGCAGAGCGCAGCAGCAACGTATTCACGGCAGTCTTTTGACCGTAACGGTACGCTATTTCCGGCAGCGGCGGACCCACAAAACCGACCTGCATCAGCAGATCAAGCTGACGGGCGTCAGCCTTGCTCAATCGCAGACGCTCCTCGGTATCCTGCCCGCCAAGTGCTGCCAGACGACAAATCCAGTCAGGGGTAATTTCCAGCGACTGCTCAAAGTGTACGATCATGGAAAGCCAGCGATCGTTAGACCCGGGCAAAATTATCGGTAAAACACCAGTCTGCCGCATCACCGCCACCGCGGGCGAGGGGTTAGGTGCAGACAATAGCTTGATCATTTCCTGACCAATGCGTTCAGCTGAAAGTGTCTCTAACCCAGACGTATTTGATGCAATCGCTGCCAGCGCATCGGAGTCATACCCAGTAGTTTCAAAGCTATACCAAGCAGAAAACCGGAAATACCGCAGGATCCGCAGGTAGTCTTCTTTGATCCGTGCCTCTGCATTTTCGATAAACCTGACTTTGCGCGCCAAAAGGTCTGGCAGCCCGCCAAGCGGGTCAATTACACGCCCTTTCGGGTCCGCATAAAGTGCGTTCATGGTAAAATCACGCCGCCGCGCATCATCTGAAATATCATCCGAAAACGCGACCACGGCGCGCCTGCCATCGGTTGCCACATCGCGGCGGAATGTCGTGATCTCGAACACGCCTTTGCCGGAAACAATTGTCACCGTTCCATGGTCAATCCCTGTCGGGATTGCTTTCATGCCAGCCGCCTCGGCCAACAGCATCACCTGTTCAGGCCGCGCATTGGTGGACATATCGACATCGCTGTCGGGTTCGTTCAGCAATGCATTGCGCACACAACCGCCAACAAAGAAGATATCAAACCCGCCGCCCTCGATCACCTGACACACCGCTTGCGCGTCAGGATCAATCAGCCAACTGGTGTCTGCCGGAATTACGATGTCATGCGTTCGGTCCATGCCCGCAACATACGCGCGGTTGCACCCCAAATGTAATAGGGACCGTAAGGAACGACGTAATAATGCCGCCGCTGACCACGCCAGCGCCTTGACTGGATGAGGTAATTTTCAGGATCAAGCACGTGATCCAGCGGCACGGCGAACACCTCGTCTACTTCGCCCGGTTCGGGTTTGATCGTGAACGGCTCTTTGATAAAGCCGATCACGGGGGTGACATTGAACCCTGTAACCGTCTCATGCACAGGCAGTGTACCCAAAACGTCGACGTTTTGGGGAAGCAGTCCAATCTCCTCATGCGCCTCGCGCAATGCCGCTGCTATGACATCGGCATCCCCGCCATCTTGCTTGCCGCCCGGAAAGGCAATCTGGCCCGGATGATGCTTGAGCGCTGATGACCTTTTGGTCAACAGCAGCTCCAACCGCCCGTTTTGCTCGATTATGGGTGCCAGAACACCGGCGGACCGCAAAATGCGTCCTTGTGGCAGAACGACCTCGGTATTCAGATCAAAGTCTGACGAGACAACACCGGTTTGCGCCAATGCATCCCGAAAGGTTTGAATTCTCTCACGCACCACTGTCAGTTTCGGCCTCGAACCCGACGCTTGCAGGGTCCAGATCGTAATGTGCGCCGCAAAACTGGCAGTCGGCAGTCACGCGGCCCTCGTCGGTTGTCATATGCGCGATGTCTTTTGCCGAATAGATCGACAGGCTTTGACGTACTTTATCTTCCGAGCAGCTACAGCCGAACCGTACAGCCTGCGCATCAAAAACCCGTGGTGTTTCTTCGTGAAACAGCCGCAACAACAGGTCGGTCGGCGCAATACTGGGGCCAATCAGCTCAAGATCATCGACGGTGTCGAGCAAGATATTCACCCGGTTCCAGTTCTCTGCCTCTGTCCCGTCTACCAGATCGGTTGCAGCCAGAAGATCCCCCGTTCCCTCGTCCTTGGCCGCAAAAGGTGACGCTTTCGGCATGTGCTGCAACATCACACCGCCGGCGCGCCAATGCTCCGCTTCGTTCGGGCCGGACGACCGGCCAAAACTAAGCGAAAACCGTGTTGGCAACTGCTCTGATTGTGCAAAATATGCTTCCGCGCAGGCGGCAATCGAATTTCCCTCCAAAGGCGTAATCCCCTGATAAGGCGTCATTCCCTCGCCCTGATCGATCATGATTGCAAAATACCCTTCGCCAATCTGCTCAAACGGTGCGCCATCTGTCAAACGCTCCGCATCATAGCTGGCATAGGCACGGATACGCGCCGGTTTGCCCTCCGCCTCGGGGCCATAATAATCCGTCGAAATCATCCGCACAGCACCCTTGGATTGCACCTGCAACTGCAATTTCCAACGCACCTTGATGGTCTGCCCGATCAACGCCGTCAGCAGTGCCATTTCAGCTACCAGCGCCTCGACCTGTTGCGGGTAATTATGTTGGCGCAATATTCCCTCAAGCACACCGTCCAAACGCGCCACGCGGCCCCGAATATCGGCCCCATCAAGTTGAAAGGGCAGAACGCTGTCGTCCCATGCAATCTGTTGGCTGGGCGATGTGTCAGTGGTCATTGGGGTTTCCTTATCCGGGGCCGCTTGGCATACCGCGTCTATATAGGGGCGACACGTCATGGATAAAGGGGCAATCAGATGATCAGACGTGTGGGACAGCCACCAAAACCGGATCAAACCTATCGTATACGGCCCGGTGCCTATGCCATTTTGCCGCTCAAAAGCCGGTTTTTGATGACTGCGCAAACCGAACCGGAGCTGGATATACAGCTACCTGGCGGCGGTATTGACCAAGGCGAATCGCCCTTGCAGGCGTTGCACCGTGAAGTGCTTGAAGAAATCGGGTGGCGCATTGCACGTCCCCGTCGGCTGGGGGCATTTCGACGGTTTGTCTATATGCCGGAATATGACATGTGGGCCGAAAAGATTTGCCATGTTTATGTGGCACATCCTGTTCGGCAAATCGCCGATCCGATTGAGCCTGATCATGCCACACTGGTGCTATCTGCCTCCGAGGCAATCGAGATGCTTGGCAACGACGGCGACCGCCTGTTCATGTCATTTTATTGCAGCTGATCGACCCCGCAATATTCAAACAATATCCCTGACACATCGTCGGGGAAATCTGTACAACTGGCATATTCTCCTAGCTGCCATATCAATGCCTCAAGAAACGCGGGGCCCTTGGTGTGCTCGAGCTTTCTCATTATGCGCGCCAAGCCGTCTTCGCCCAGCATTTTATTCGCCAGATCAGGACATTCGGTAACACCATCCGACAGGATCAAAAGGCGATCACCGGGTCCAAGCTGAACCTCGAATTGCTCGAATGAAACGCCCGACAGCAGGCCAACAGGAAAACCGCCGGTGCCGACCTGCTCGATACGGCCATTACGGCGCTGGATCGCGGGGTGCGGATGCCCTGCCTGCGCAATCGTTGTGCAACCGGATGTCAGGTCAATAATTGCAAGGATCAGTGTGAAGTAATGCTCCGTCTCCATCTCGTTGAGGACCAGATCATTGAGGCTGGCAATCACCTCGCTCGGCGGTCGTGCGACATACCTGCCGTCACGGTCCCGCCTGAGGGCAACATTCTGGTCCGGTGCCGTTGCCGACAGATAACCCGCCAACCGTGCCGTCATCAAAGCAGAGCTGATCCCATGACCAGAAACATCAATTGCAAAAAGTCCAAGCTGGCTTTCTCCAATCGGAAAAAACCCGACCAGATCGCCACCAACGTGCCCGCTGGACCGAAGAATAAGCGACAACTCACCTTGAGCAAACTTCTTGTGACGTTCGCGCAGCAGGGATTGCTGTAGCTTTTTTGCTTCCAGCAGATCCTTGTCCAGCAGGTCGTACACCCGCTGTAATTCATCTAATGTGTCCGTAATCAGCCGGTTCGTTGCCGATAACTCATGTTGCATATGCAAGATACGCTCGCCCGCAGTGATCCGTGCGCGCAGCTCATGACTATCCACCGGTTTGGTCAGAAAATCATCCGCCCCGGAATCGAGGCCGCGCGCAACTTCTTCCTTTTCGCTCTTTGAGGTCAAAAGTATGAAATAGGTATAACGGTCATCCGACAAACTGCGAAATTCACGGCAAAATTCCAGGCCCGACATGCCGGGCATCATCCAGTCACTCAAGATCAGATCGGGCTGGCGGGTTTTGCAAAACGCGATAGCGGCCAGGCCGGAGTCAGCCTCGGCAACTTCGAACCCCCATTTTGCCAGTGATTTGGATAAAATTCGACGCTGCAACCGGCTGTCATCGACAACCAATACCAGCTTCGCCGGGTTCACATCCGGATCGCTTTGTAAGCGTTCAAAGACAGGGGACAATCGGGTCATTTATTCATCAGACATACTCTGTTTGTCCCTCCTTATGCGGCGAAGCTTAAGGCATCATGAATGATAAAATTTGGTCTATTTGCGCAGCCCTTAGCCATGATTTGTTAAGCCGGTTCTGCAATCTTGATGTTAAGGACCGGAGGTTAATAATGATTGACTGGACGCGCGTAAAAGAGCTTTGCGATGAAGTTGGCGCCGAGGATTTTGACGAGGTTGTCGATCTTTTCCTCGAGGAGGTCGAGGAGGTCACTACACGCCTCAAATTGGCACCGGAAATGATAAAGCTGGAAGATGATCTGCACTTTCTTAAAGGCAGCGCGCTAAGCCTTGGGTTTCGTGAATTTGCCAACCTGTGTCAGGCTGGCGAAACCGCGTCGGCACGGGGACATGCCACAACTGTTGATCTGCCAGCCATACTTTCATCCTATGATGCATCAAAAGCCGTATTCCTGAACGATTTATCAGGGGTACTCGCCGCTTAAACCAGTTTATAAAGTGTCTCTGCCCGCGCACTTCCCAGTGTCTTAACGGCTTTGCTGCGCAACATCTGCATGCCGGTGATCCATCTGTCATGATCCTGTGCCCGCTGGATCGCATATCCGCGCACAGCTGGATGTGACAAGATCAGAAAATGATCCGCTTCCACACCTGCCGTGATCGCATGCGCCACGTCGTCAGCCGTTAACAATGACGCTGTACCTACCGCATCGGCATCGGATAAACCCAACAACGGCGTTGCCACATATTGTGGACAGACAACCGATACTCCAATCCCGTCAGACCCATGCGCAATCGCCAGTGATTCTGCAAAGCTGACAGCGGCATGTTTGGTTGCAGAATAGGCCGCATCGCCGATCTGGTTAAGCAATCCGGCTGCCGAAGCGACATTGACCAGATGTCCGGATCTGCGTGCAATCATTTGAGGCAATAAAACGCGTGACGCATAAACATGCGCCATCACATGGACTTGCCAGTTCAATGTCCAGACCTCATTCAGGGCCGACGCCGCATGATCCGCCTGTCCCCGCCCAATCCCCGCGTTAGAGACGAATATATCAATCTCGCCCAGCTTGTCCGATGCTGTTCTGATCAATACCTGCACTTCTGCCTCATTGCAGACATCACATTGAACGGCGATGCAGCCGATATCCTCCGCAAGTGCAGCAGCCTTTTCACCATCCAGATCCGAGACACACACCCTTGCACCCATCTGAACCGCACGGCGCGCCAAGGCAGCACCAATCCCACTGGCGGCACCCGTAATTACAACAGACTTACCCGCAAACCTCATAGCGTTCCCTTACAGCACGAACTGCGCCAGCGTTTCGTCATTGGTAATGTCAGTAAAATTGAATCCGGCTTCGATTAGCTGTCGCAAAAACGGGTCAAAGCTTTCGGGGCTGCGCGTCTCGATACCGATCAGGACAGAGCCAAAGTTGCGCGCGGATTTCTTGAGGTATTCAAACCGGCAGATATCATCGTCAGGACCGAGAATATTAAGGAATTCTTTTAGCGCACCGGGCCGTTGCGGCATACGCAGGATAAAGTACTTTTTGACACCCGAATACCGTTGCGCGCGCTCCTTTACCTCGGGCAACCGTTCGAAATCAAAGTTCCCACCAGAGGCAATGCAGACCACGGTTTTGCCTTTGATCCGGTCAGCCACTTCGCCCAGCGCCTCGATCGACAAGGCGCCAGCAGGTTCCAGCACGATCCCTTCGACATTCAGCATCTCGATGATCGTCACACAAATGCGGTCTTCGGACAGGTGAATGACATCTTCAGGGTTCACTCCCTTGAGCCGCTCAAAGTTGCGCATCCCGATTTTTGCAACCGCCGCGCCATCCACGAAACTGTTGATCGGAGAGACATCCACCGGCACGCCGTCTGCCAATGCACGCGCCAGACTAGGAGCGCCTGTAGGCTCTACAAAAGTGTAATTGCAGGTTTCGCCGAAATAACTGCGCACACCGGATGACAATCCACCACCGCCGACAGGCAGGATAATATGGTCAGGGGCGCACCCCAGTTGCTCTTCAATTTCGACCGCAACAGATGCCTGACCTTCAATCACATCATCATCATCAAACGGCGACAGAAAATGCGCCCCCTCGTCGGTACAGAACTTTTGCGCGGCGGCAAGGGTTTTATCAAAGTAGTCACCAACCAGCTTGATTTCTATCTGCGCGCCGCCAAACATCTGCGTTTTTTGTACCTTTTGTTGCGGGGTCGTGACGGGCATAAAAATCACCCCGCGCACGCCAAAATGGCTGCACATGAACGCAACGCCTTGGGCATGGTTGCCCGCCGATGCGCAAACAAACACAGATTGGTCGGGGATCACCTTTCGCATGGCATTAAACGCACCGCGCAATTTATAGGACCGGACCGGGCTCAGATCTTCTCGTTTCAGCCAGATATCAGCGCCATAGCGTTCAGACAGATGATCATTGCGCATCAGCGGCGTCGCAGGAAATACGGCGCGCATTGCCTGTTCGCCTGCACGGGCTTTTTCTTGAAAATCTGTGATCATCTGGAACCTTTACTTCAATCATAACTCGATAGGGCCGCACAGCGTACAGGTCAACGCGGCGCTTCAATCTTGCCCAGCCTCAAAAAAACCGATACCTCGCAAAGCGAACCGAAAAGGAACCCATTATGGCCGCGCCTAAAAAAGTTGTTCTCGCCTATTCCGGTGGGCTTGATACCTCGATCATCCTGAAATGGCTGCAAACAGAATATGGTTGCGAGGTTGTGACCTTTACCGCCGATCTGGGTCAGGGAGAAGAGTTGGAACCTGCCCGCGCCAAGGCCGAAATGATGGGTGCCTCCGAGATTTATATCGAAGATGTGCGCGAAGAGTTTGTGCGCGACTTTGTATTTCCGATGTTCCGCGCCAACGCCCTGTATGAAGGGCTGTATTTGCTTGGCACATCCATCGCACGGCCGCTGATTTCTAAACGGCTGGTCGAGATTGCCGCCGAAACCGGCGCTGATGCGGTGGCACATGGCGCGACCGGCAAAGGCAATGATCAGGTGCGGTTTGAACTGGCTGCATATGCATTGAACCCGGATATCAAGGTGATCGCACCTTGGCGGGAATGGGATTTGACCAGCCGCACCAAGCTGTTGGAGTTTGCCGAGAAAAACCAAATTCCCGTTGCCAAAGACAAACGTGGCGAGGCACCGTTCAGCGTTGATGCTAACCTGTTGCACACCTCATCTGAGGGGAAAGTGCTGGAAGACCCCGCAATTGATGCACCCGACTATGTTTATCAGCGCACGGTCGCCCCAGAGGATGCGCCCGATACGCCTGAATATGTCGAGATCGGGTTCGAGCGTGGTGATGCCGTATCGATCAATGGCGAGGCGATGTCGCCGGCAACGATACTGACCAAATTGAATGAACTTGGCGGCAAGCACGGCATTGGTCGGCTTGATCTGGTCGAGGGCCGTTTTGTCGGGATGAAATCACGCGGTATCTATGAAACGCCCGGCGGTACATTACTGCTCGAGGCGCACCGCGGGATTGAATCGATCACACTGGACCGCGGTGCCATGCACCTCAAGGATCAGCTCATGCCGCAATATGCCGAGATGATCTATAACGGCTTCTGGTTCAGCCCCGAACGCCTGATGTTGCAGGCCGCGATTGACGCAAGCCAGACCCATGTGACCGGCACCGTTCGGTTAAAGTTGTATAAAGGGCACGCGCGGACGGTGGGCCGTTGGTCCGACCATTCGCTCTATTCCGAAGCGCATGTGACGTTTGAGGATGATGCCGGTGCCTACGACCAGAAAGATGCGCAGGGGTTCATTCAGCTGAATGCGCTGCGCCTGAAGTTACTGGCAGCACGGGACAAGCGGCTTAAATCATAAAAAGACATTAAAAAGGCCCGAACGGGGGATGTTCGGGCCTTTCCTTAGGTGCGACTGCGAAAAATCAATCGGCAGTTACGACAGTCATCACCAATTTGTCGTCAACCTTGATGGGGCCGTCTTCTTTGGCACCAAGCGTGTATTCAAAAACGCCTGTCTTCATGCCACCTTCTTCGGCATGGACCATCAGCATCAGCATCTCGCCTGATTTCACTTCTTCCTGCAAAATCGCCGCAATGTCGGTATTTTCACCCATACGCAGTGGCGCATAGCCAACAACCGGGCCGGGCTTCATGTCGGCATCGGTGCGGTGAACGACAAGCCAGCCATTTGCGCCCGCGACAATTGTTTCAGCGCTGACAACACCGTTTGATACATCCTGATTTTCGGCTTTTACCATCGGCGCTGCATGTGCAGCTGCAAACGCGACCGAAGCGGTCAGAACAAGTGCGGCAGTAGATTTAAATACGATATTCATGTCGTTCTCCTTTGAGTGTAGGGGAGACACGTCGACCGATCGAGAAAAGTTTCAGACTAGCTCAATTTTCTATTTTCCAGCTTTTCGAAATAGGGCATTGCTTGGGCCTGAATTTCCGCACTCTGCTTCGAAAGAACCGGTAATGGTCCCTCAGCGGATGCAAATCCTGTGCTTTTGTGCACCGCGCCATACCAATGTGCGGCCCATATGCCATCCTCTGGCCGTGGTCCGGCAGGCCAACGCAGCATGGCGGGATCAAACTCCAGGCCAATTTTGCCACAGAGTCGTTTCAACATCCCCTCGGGGTTGGCGCGGATATCTGTACTGTCGATAACCAATCCGCCAATTTTATCATAAAGGTCAGCCTGTTGGCGAAATCCGATATCCTCTAGCGTCGGCGCATCCCGCTTTGCTGTATAGCTCGCAATCACCCGCGACGGATGGCGGATGAGGTGGATATTTACACAATCGCTTGCCCATTCCATCGGAAATCCATCCAGCATGTGATGTGGCATATGCTTCATATAAATATGTGGTGATCCCTGCGCGGAACAGGACACCGCAATCTTTTCAGGGTCGCTCTCGTGATGTCGCAAAATATCATCGCGCATTGGATGAACAGCACCTGATTTCTTCAGATAGGCCGCATAAAAAGGCTCGTCCATGACAGAGAAATCACGGCGCGCGCCAAAACTGTACATCATCGCAGTGCTGAGATTACGAGGCCCTGACCACATCGCTATGCGCATTTGTGTTTGCTTTCGTTTTTGTGGATCGACACAATTCATACACCCGAAAAGTCGTGATCCTGAATTTCCTTAAGGTCCGGTATCACGTCCGCAGTGCCATGTCGCGTCACCATCAATGCGCCTGCTTTTAAGGCAAGATCAATCGCATCGGGCATTGTCATTCCACGGTCCAAACCCGCAACCAGATAGCCGGTAAAGGTGTCACCTGCCCCCGTCGTATCAACAGATTTAACCTTGTAAGCGTGATATTTATTGGTCGAATTTCCCTTATTAGAGACCCATTTACAGCCTTCACTGCCCAGCGTGACGACAATATCCTGTATCGGCAGTTCGGTCAGGTCTTTTCCCGTAGCTTCAAGCAGTTGTGCCGCTTCAACTTCGTTGAGGATCAATAAATCTACCTTTTCCATAATCGAAACGATAGCCTCGACCACAAAGGGTGCAGCGGCATAAGCCACTTTAAGGCCCAGCGTTTTGGCCGTACGGGCCGCAAATGTCTGACCCGTGGTTTCGTTCTGCATCAACAGAATATCTCCCGGCGACGCTTGTGTTAATGCGGCGCCGATCATCTGGTCTGTTACGAAGTGATTTGCGCCTGAAAACAAGACAATATTATTCTCGCCCGCCGCATCAACACTGATATTTGCGTGCCCCGTCGCAACCCCGACCAGCGATATGTGATGCGTGTCCACGCCGTATTCCAACAGCCGATCAACCGCCCATTTTCCGTCTGGCCCAACCGCACCGATGTGTTCAACCCGCGCACCCGCGCGTGCGGCAGCGACTGACATATTTGCGCCCTTGCCGCCAAGGCCCTGATGAAACCGGGATGCCGCAAGCGTTTCACCGGGCCCCGGCAAATGCGGCACCTGATAAATATTATCCGCGTTGATTGACCCTAGATTCCAGATCATTCCCCGACCTTGCACGCCGCCAGAATTGCCATGTTCAGGATATCATTTGCCGTCGATGTTGATGAACAGATCTGGATGGATTTATCCAGTCCGGTCAGGATCGGCCCGATTACGGTGGCCCCTGCCATTTCCTGCATCAGCTTGACTGAAATGCTGGCCGAATGACGCGCCGGGACAACCAGGATATTCGCAGGGCCGGTCAGGCGCGAAAACGGATAGTTCTTTTGCGACTCTGCATTCAAAGCCACATCGACTGTCATCTCGCCTTCGTATTCGAAATCAACACCGCGTTTATCGAGGATTCTGGGCGCCTGGTGCATTTTCTCAGCCCGCTCCGATACAGGATATCCGAAAGTCGAAAAACTGACAAAGGCCACACGTGGTTCGAGCCCAAGGTGACGCGCAACCCGCGCGCCACTGATCGCGATATTCGCCAGGTCGTTTTCGTCAGGCCATTCGTGGACAAGCGTATCGGCAATAAAGACAATCTTTCCTTTGTGCAAAAGCGCTGTAAATCCTGCGGCACCGTGTTCCGGATTTGCCTCGAACACGTGGTTCAGACGTTCAAGAACATGCGCCGACTTCCGCGTTGCACCCGTGACCAGTCCGTCGCCGTGACCATGTTCCAGCATCAGCGCCGCAAACACATGCCGGTCGCGCGACGCAAGGCGGTGAATATCTTTTTTATCAAAGCCTCGCCGTTGCAAACGGCCATAAAGGAAATCCTTATAGACATCCAAATGATGCGAATTCCCGGCGTTGACGACTTCCAGTTCACGAACGGCATCTTCCATCCCGCTCGCCACCAGCTTGGCGCGCACATCATCTTGCCGACCGACAACCAGCGCCTTGCCCAGACCGGACCGCTGATACAAAACGGCCGCCCGCAACACGCGGGGGTCATCGCCCTCGGCAAAGATCATCCGCGCCTGATTGTTGCGTGCCCGCGCATTGATCCCACGCAAAATATTCGCGGTCGGGTCCATCCGCGATTTAAGGCTTAGCTCATAGGCATCCATATCAATGATTGGTCGCCGCGCCGCACCTGTGTTCATCCCCGCACGGGCAACAGCCGTCGGAATACGGTGGATCAGGCGCGGATCAAATGGTGTCGGGATGATATAGTCCCGCCCAAAGCTCAGGGTTTTGCCATAAGCCAAGGCCACCTCGTCGGGCACGTCCTCGCGCGCTAGATTGGCCAAAGCATGCGCGCAGGCAATCTTCATCTCGTCGTTGATCGCACGCGCGTGGATATCGAGCGCACCCCGGAACAGATAGGGAAAGCCAAGCACGTTATTGACCTGATTGGGATAATCACTGCGGCCCGTCGCCACGATTGCATCCGCGCGCACCTCGTGAGCTTCTTCGGGTGTGATTTCAGGATCGGGATTGGCCATCGCAAAGATCACCGGATTTTCCGCCATGCTGATCACCATATCCTGCGTGACAGCACCCTTGACGCTGACCCCCAGAAAGACGTCAGCCCCTTTCATGGCTTCTTCCAAAGTCCGCAACTCGGTGGATGCGGCATGCGCAGATTTCCACTGGTTCATGCCCTCTGTCCGGCCCTGATAGATCACGCCTTTGGTGTCGCACATGATACAATTGTTGTGCATTGCCCCCATCGCCTTGAGCAATTCCAGACAGGCAATACCCGCCGCACCCGCACCGTTCAAAACGATGCGCACATCTTCGATTTTCTTGCCTGAAAGATGCAAAGCGTTCAGCAGACCTGCGGCACAGATAACAGCCGTACCATGTTGAT
Source organism: uncultured Alphaproteobacteria bacterium (assembly GCA_963710185.1). Lineage (GTDB taxonomy): Bacteria > Pseudomonadota > Alphaproteobacteria > Rhodobacterales > Rhodobacteraceae > Sulfitobacter. Next base: position 488,502 of record CAVPZE010000002.1, read on the forward strand.
CATCATGAAAGACCGGAATGTCCATTTCTTCCTTGAGACGTTGTTCAATGATGAAACATTCCGGCGCTTTGATATCCTCGAGGTTGATACCGCCAAATGTCGGGCCCATCAGCTTAACCGCGTTGATAAATGCCTCGGTGTCCTCGGTGTCCAGCTCGATGTCGATGGAATTGACGTCTGCGAACCGCTTGAACAGCACTGCCTTGCCTTCCATCACGGGTTTTGACGCCAGCGCACCAAGATTGCCCAGTCCTAACACTGCCGTCCCGTTGGATATGACCGCAACGAGGTTACCCTTGTTGGTGTAATCATATGCCGTTTCTGGGTTCGCCGCGATTGCCTCGCAGGGCACCGCAACGCCCGGTGAATAGGCCAGCGACAAATCCCGTTGTGTTGTCATCGGGACAGTTGCGGTAATCTCGAACTTGCCTGGTGTTGGCTCCAGATGAAACGCCAATGCTTCGGCGGCGGTGATACGGTTGTTTGACAATGGATCAAGCTTTCTATTTTTCCATGATCTTAGCCATCAGGGCGACAACCTACAATCTCGCAGCTTTCGATGGCGCGTTTATCAAGCGACATATCGAACCCACGCATGGTTTCCGACAAACGCATCATGGCGTTTCGGAAAATCGGCCTTGAGCCGCGAGAGCGCCCAGCGGATCACCTGTGGCCGTTCACACCTATTCGCGCACCATATGATACGCACCAGTGTTTGCCAGCGAGAAGGATCAGCCTTAAAGGCGCGGTCAAGCGCGACAAGTTCGGATTTCGGCTCGTCCTGATGCTTGTGACAATCCGCTTGTAACAAACATAGTTCCGCATCCGAACCAACCAGATCGTGATGGTTTTCCAACAAACCAACCGCATGATCCCCTGCGCCCACCTTTAGAACCCTGCGCGCAAGCTCAGACAGTGTAGCGGCATTATTCAGCTTGGGATATTGCCCCAGAACCGTCACGACAAATGCCAACAACTGCGCTGTCCCTTTTTCGGACAGCAGCACAGGCACGATACCGTCCGTTCCAAAATTTGGCTCTACTAAGGGTGTATCCGTTTTGAAATCTGCAAAGAAACTAATGTACTTACACTGAGATGCGTTCGCCAATGGCCAAAAGTCGCCCCATCTGAACTGCGCCGTCTGCAATGTACCAATCTCGATCACAAAAGCACGCGAGTTGGCGAACAACAGGTTCGTAAATCCCGCGCCATGGTAAGAAATCATCATCTCTGCATTCGCCATCAGCGCAATCTGCTCAAGCGGTGACAGGTTTTCGAACACCACATACTCGAATCCGAACAGTTTAAGGTGATCAAATAGCAGGTCTTCGCCTTCCATATGTCGCGCCCTGCTAAGGCGTGAATCACGCCCAACATAAAACCGCCGCGGCAGATGCGAATAATCCTGACCTTCGATCGCGCTTAATGCCCGTTTACGCAAAGCCAACAATGTCGAGCTTACCGAATTCATAGCAAGCGTCGCCTGAAGATGGATGTCTGCCAGCCCTTCTTGATCAGCCAATGCCTTGGGGCCATGTTTTTCAATTCCGGCTATCGTATCGACCGGCGCCATCGGGTGCGCACCTATGAGGTCAAAAGCCGTCATCACCCTGTTATAGTCTTTGGGCGAGCGTTCGAAAAATACCCGCCCCTCGTATTCAGGAAACAGCGCAGTTACAAACTTTTCGGCAAACGGGCGCTGTTTTTCTTCTTGGTTCGGAAAGTGGAAATAGATGTTTCCCTTGAAATCAAGTCCGTCCAGCAAGGTTAATTGCGGCAAGGCTTCCATGATGAAATGATAGTAATTAAAGGTATTCCTGCACTCGATTGCGAATTCGAAATCAGGCTCTAACATGCCCGAAAAGAGTGGTATATCACGGTTTTGGTTATACGCGCGACAGCTGGACAAAAAATCATCCAGCCTTAGACCAACGTCAGAATCAACGTCTTGGTTTTCCCATTTGTAGCGGTTCAACAACCGCGTTCCTGATGCCCCGCTCAGGACCAACCGATCGCGCGCCATAATATATGATTTACGAAAACTCGCCCGCTCAAGGATAACCGGAACAGCGTTGTATTCAATCGCGCAGTCAAATGACTTATCCCGCTTGACGACATTCAAGTACGAGGAAATTTTGCGGTCAATCGGATCATGCGCACTCACCGAAAACCCCTCGATCACCGCCTTGGGAACCGGCCGCCAGATAAACTCAGGCTCCAACAGCAGTTTGAAACCCGGATCGCGCCAAGGGTTCAGGAAAAGCGCCTCAGGCGGAAAATTGAGTTCGACTTTGTTGCGCACGAGGGTCAACAGCTTTCGTTCTGGTGTCGGTTAGTACTTTTTACCACGATCTTCGTACCCGTCCACCGCGAACCCTTGATGACTTCCCCTTTCCCTGAGAGCCGTGGTTTTGTACAGACACCTATGCACACGGGAGATAATGGTGAGCGACGATAAAATCACACCGATGATGGCGCAATATCTCGACCTCAAGGCGGGGTATGCGGATGCATTGTTGTTCTACCGCATGGGCGATTTTTACGAGATGTTCTTTGACGATGCCGTCGCAGCCTCGGAAGCATTGGATATCGCTCTGACGAAACGTGGCAAACATGACGGTCAGGATATTCCAATGTGCGGCGTGCCTTTTCATGCCGCCGAGGGATATTTGCTAACCCTGATCCGTAAGGGGTTTCGCGTCGCTGTTTGTGAACAGATGGAAAGCCCTGCAGAGGCAAAAAAGCGGGGATACAAATCAGTCGTGAACCGCGATGTTGTGCGCCTTGTCACGCCCGGCACATTGACCGAGGAATCGTTACTCGAGGCGCGCCGCCACAATTATCTGACAGCCTACGCAGATGTCCGAGATGTATCTGCCTTGGCCTGGGTCGATATCTCGACGGGTGCGTTTCACGTGATGCCGCTGACACCTGTGCGTCTTGGTCCTGAACTGGCCCGTCTTGCACCGTCAGAACTGGTTGTATCCGAGACAAGAGAGGCTGAATTACGCGAATTAGTCTCTGAATTCGGAATTGCGCTAACCGCTCTCGCGCCCTCCGCATTTGACAGCACCAGCGCCGAAAACCGCATCTGCAAGCTGTTTGGAATTGCAACGCTCGACGCATTTGGCGCTTTCACCCGTGCCGAAATCTCTGCCATGGGCGCGTTGATCGAGTACTTAGAGATTACGCAAAAAGGCAAACTGCCGCTGCTGCGAGCGCCTCAAAAGGAAAGCGAGGCAAAAACAGTTCAGATTGATGCCGCCACGCGCAGAAATCTTGAGCTGACCCATAGTCTGACTGGTGGTCGTGCCGGATCGCTGCTGGCAATCATGGACAAAACCTGCACCGCCGCTGGTGCCCGGCTGTTGGAGCGGCGTATTTCAAGCCCCTCGCGCCAGTTAGATACGATTTCTGCCCGTTTGGACGCAGTGACATTCTGCTTTGATAACGCCCGGATAACTCAGGATATGCGCGCCAGTCTGCGCAAGGTTCCCGACCTTGACCGTGCCTTGTCACGTCTGTCGCTTGACCGTGGCGGCCCCCGTGACCTTGCCGCACTGCGTAACGGAATGGGCGAGGCTGTTCTTTTGGCGGGCCAGCTAGGTCAACACGACCTGCCCCCGCTTTTGGCCGATGCAGTTTCTGGTCTAACTGGCCACGATGCCCTGATAGACCTGCTTGATCAGGGTCTTGTTGCAGAACCGCCGCTTCTAATCCGTGACGGTGGCTTTATCGCACCGGGATATGACAGCGAACTGGATGAAGCGCGAAAACTACGCGACGAAGGGCGCAGTGTGATTGCGCAGATGCAGCAACAATTCGTCACTGACACCGGGATTTCAACGCTTAAAATCAAACATAACAATGTCCTTGGCTATTTTATCGAGACAACAGCAACGCATGCTGAAAAAATGCTTTCGCCGCCGCTGTCCGATACTTTCATCCATCGCCAGACAACCGCCAATCAGGTCCGCTTTACCACAGTCGCGTTGTCCGAGATGGAAACCAGAATTCTCAATGCTGGCAACCATGCGCTCGAGATTGAAAAGCGTCTCTATGAAAGGTTGAAGGGCGCTATTTTACAGCGATCCACAGAGATTGGCGTCACTGCAACAGGCCTTGCCGAAATTGATCTGTCCGCAGCGCTCGCCGATTTGGCGCAATCAGAAAACTGGACAAGACCAAAGGTCGACGCCAGCCGCGCGTTTGATATTCGCGGAGGCCGGCACCCAGTCGTGGAACGCGCTTTGGCACGAAAATCCGGTGATCCGTTCATCGCCAACGATTGCAACCTGAGCGCTGATGCTACGGCTGCAAATATCTGGTTGCTCACCGGTCCGAACATGGCGGGTAAATCGACCTATCTTCGGCAAAACGCACTTATCGCGCTTATGGCACAGATGGGCAGCTATGTACCCGCCGCCTCTGCGCATATCGGTTTGATCAGCCAGCTGTTCAGCCGTGTGGGGGCGTCCGATGATCTGGCGCGCGGGCGGTCAACATTCATGGTCGAAATGGTCGAAACCGCCGCGATCCTGAATCAGGCGGATGACAGGGCGCTGATTATTCTGGATGAAATCGGGCGCGGTACGGCAACATATGACGGCCTGTCGATTGCTTGGGCAACACTGGAACATCTGCACGATGTGAACCGTTCCCGCGCTTTGTTTGCCACGCATTACCACGAAATGACAGCGCTCTCGGCCAAGCTTGATGGTGTTGATAACGCAACAGTTGCTGTCAAGGAATGGCGAGGCGAAGTCATCTTTCTTCATGAGGTGCGCAAGGGGGCCGCAGACAGATCATATGGCGTACAGGTGGCACAACTTGCCGGTCTGCCGGACGCTGTCATTGCCCGCGCGCGTGTAGTGTTGGATGCGCTGGAAAAGGGCGAACGCGAGGGCGGCATTAACAAGAAAACCCTGATCGACGATCTGCCGCTGTTTTCTGTGAACCATACATCAGTACCGCAAGCCCCCAAGCCGTCGCAGGTTGAAGAGCAGCTTAAAGATATTTTTCCCGATGAGCTTAGCCCGCGTGAAGCATTGGACATATTGTATAAACTGAAAGAGGCGGCCAAATCCTGACCGCCCCTTTCATTGTTCTTTAAATACACAAAAACTGCTTTTTAGATTCAGCTCGCTGGCATTGAAGAAACGCCAACCTGCGCTGGTCGAAGTAGCCTGTCATGCAGCATGAATCCTTCGGCCGTGACCTGAATGATATCACCGGCCTTTGTCCCCGGCACTGGTGCTTCGAACATCGCCTGATGATTTTGCGGATCGAACCGGTCACCGACCTGTGGCGCGATCACTTCCATTCCATGCTTTTTAAACACGCTCAACAATTCGCGCATTGTCAGATCGACGCCTTCCAACAACGGCCCAGAAATCGCGCGTTGCTCTTCCGTCGCCACTTCAAGCGCGCGCTTCATATTGTCATAGACAGGCAACATGTCTCGCGCGAGCTTGGATCCGCCGTAATTCTCTGCCTCGCGGCGATCCTTGTCAGACCGCTTGCGCGCATTTTCTGCATCGGCAAGCGCACGCATAAAGCGGTCTTTCAACAAATCACGCTCTGCACGCAATTGATCCAGTTCCAGCGCCTCATCATCAATCTCGGCCATTTCGTCGGCATATTCATCTGCCTCGGCTTCGTCGATATCATCTAGGAATTCGTGTTCTTTCGGGTCTGCCATCTTCCACCTCTAACTCCGGTCGGAAATCAGCTTTCCAACCAGTTGCGCCGTGTAATTCACAATCGGCACGATACGTCCATAGTTCAGGCGTGTGGGGCCAATCACACCGACAGCCCCGATCACCTTTCGATCAGCGTTCATATAAGGGGAAACCACCAAAGAGGAACCCGAAAGTGAGAAAAGTTTGTTCTCTGAACCGATAAAAATGCGCACACCTTCGCCGCCTTCGGCCAAATCAAGGAATTCGGCGATGTCCCGCTTGCGTTCGAGGTCGTCAAACAGGTTCCTGATGCGCGCCAGATCTTCCGCCTCGCCATCCCCGCTCAGCAGGTTTGACCGCCCCCGTACAATCAGCCGTTCGGTTGCCTGATCACCGCCTTGCCAGAGTGCCAGACCACTTTCGACCAGCTGCTGCGCCAATACATCAATCTCCTGACGGCGTTGTGCGATCTCTGACCCGATGGTACGTTGTAATTCGCTGATGGTTTTGCCCTCGACCAGCGCATTCAGAAAATTAGCCGCCTCCCGCATTGAGCTCGGCGTTTGCCCCGGCGGAGGGGTGAAAAGACGGTTTTCGACATGCCCGTCCGAGAACACCAAAACCACCAAAGCACGGTCCTGTGACAGTGATACAAATTCGATGTGTTTGATCGGGGCCTCGTGCTTGGGCGTCAAAACCAGCGATGCGCCATGTGTAACGCCTGACAATGCTGACCCGATCCGGTCCAGCAAGCCGCCGACATCTGACCCATTATCGCCCATCGTCGCATCAATCTTTTCGCGGTCCCCTTCGGATGGATCACCGATTTCGATCATGCCATCCACAAACATCCGCAAACCCATCTGCGTTGGGATACGGCCCGCACTGACATGCGGTGAGCCTAGCAGCCCCATATATTCAAGGTCTTGCATCACATTGCGGATTGTTGCCGCGCTGACTTTTTCGCTGAAATCCCGCGTTAATGTGCGCGAGCCAACTGGATCACCATTGGCCAGATATCCCTCGACAACCCTGCGAAACACTTCGCGGGACCGTTCGTTCATATCGTTCAGCACATTTGACGTATCGGTCATATCACCCTCTGATCTATGCCCACTAAAGGTGCGCAGGCACCAAACGTCAATCGGGGTTGCATCATAGCCCGTCCCGGCGCTATCCCCTGAGCAACATTGAAAAGGAAATACCATGCGTCCTTCTGGCCGAAAACTTGATGAAATGCGCGCTGTCTCTGTTGAGGTGGGCTTTACCAAACATGCGGAAGGGTCGGCGCTGATTAAAGTGGGCGACACTCACGTGTTGTGCACCGCCACGATCGAGGATCGCGTGCCGCCTTTTATCAAGGGGTCGGGCCTTGGATGGGTCACTGCCGAATACGGCATGTTGCCGCGCGCCACCAACACGCGGATGCGTCGCGAGGCGGCATCAGGCAAGCAAGGCGGGCGCACCGTTGAAATCCAACGGCTCATCGGGCGGTCCTTGCGCGCTGGTGTAGACCGTGTTGCATTGGGCGAACGGCAAATCACTGTCGATTGCGATGTGTTGCAGGCTGATGGCGGCACCCGCTGCGCATCGATCACCGGTGGCTGGATTGCGCTGCGTCTGGCTGTGAACAAACTGATGAAAGCGGGCGATGTGATCTCTGATCCGCTGGTTGATCCCGTTGCCGCAATCAGCTGCGGCATCTATGCGGGCCAACCTGTGCTTGATCTGGACTACCCCGAAGATTCCGAAGCTGGCGTTGACGGTAACTTCATCATGACCGGATCGCACAAATTGATCGAAATCCAGATGAGCGCTGAAGGGTCGACATATTCCCGCGACCAAATGAACCAATTGATGGATTTGGCCGAAAAAGGCGTGACTGAACTGGTCGCAATTCAGAAAGCCACCACTGCATGACCCGTAAATTCACCGACACACGCATCCTGATAGCGACCCATAACGCGGGCAAGCTTGAGGAAATGGGGCAATTGTTCACGCCCTATGGTGTGTCGGTGGTCGGTGCGGCAGAAATGAATTTGCCCGAACCAGAGGAAACCGAGAACACTTTTGTCGGGAACGCACGGATCAAGGCGCATGCAGCGGCTCAAGCAACTGGTCTGCCTGCGCTTTCGGACGATTCAGGGATCGAAGTCGAAGCATTGGACAATGCCCCCGGAGTCTATACCGCGGATTGGGCCGAAACCCCGAATGGTCGCGATTTTATTATGGCGATGACAAAAACCCACGATTTGCTTGAAACAACGAACGCGCCCCACCCGCGCCGCGCCCGGTTCTGTGCGACGCTCGTGTTGGCATGGCCCGACGGTCATGACGAAGTGTTCGCGGGGAAAGTGAACGGAACGCTTGTTTGGCCGATGCGCGGAAAGCAGGGACATGGCTATGACCCGATGTTCCAGCCGGACGGGCATGAAATTACATTCGCAGAAATGGATGCGGATACAAAAAATAGGATCAGCCACCGCGCCGATGCCTTTGCCAAATTGATGTCGGCCTGCTTTGACTGAAGACTGGCAATATGGCGGCTTTGGCCTCTATATCCATTGGCCGTTTTGCGAGGCAAAATGCCCATATTGCGATTTTAACTCGCACGTCAGCCGCACTATTGATCAACGCGCATGGCGCGATGCCTATCTGATCGAACTGAACCGCGCTGCTGCTGAAACGTCGGGCCGTGTGTTGAATGCAGTTTTCTTTGGCGGTGGCACCCCCAGTTTGATGGATCCAGACGTTGTCGCAGACATCATCACAAGAATCAGAAAATTATGGCCGACCGCAAACGATCTTGAAATCACGCTTGAGGCAAACCCTGGATCTGTCGAGGCGGGTCGCTTTGCGGCCTATCGCGCGGCGGGCATCAACCGGATATCTATGGGTATCCAAGCCTTAAATGACGCTGATCTTAAAAGGCTGGGCCGTATTCATACCATGGCCGAGGCTTTGACCGCTTTCGATATCGCCCGTACTACTTTCGAACGCGTGAGTTTTGATCTGATCTATGGGCGTCAGGATCAAACGGTTTCAGCTTGGAAATCCGAGCTGAAACAGGCTCTGTACCTCGCGATAGACCATCTATCACTATATCAGCTTACCATCGAGAATGGCACCGCATTCGGGGATCGGTATGCGCGTGGAAAGCTGCGCGGCTTACCCGATGATGATCTGGGCGCGGACATGTACGAGATCACCCAAGACATTTGCGGCGAGATGGGTATGCCTGCCTATGAAGTTTCAAATCACGCCCGAGACGGCGCACAATCACGGCACAACCTGATCTACTGGCGCTATGGTGACTATATCGGAATCGGGCCCGGAGCGCATGGCCGGCTGACGCTTGGCGGGCAAAAGTACGCAACGGTCTGTTATAGCAATCCTAAGCGCTGGCTGGATGGCGTTGCTGGCAATGTGGCTCAGAAACCCCGCGAAGTTCTGCCAAACAAAGATCAAGCCAATGAATATCTGCTGATGGGCCTTCGCTTAAAAGAAGGCGTCAGCTTGGCACGGTATACCCGTATACTGGGGCAAAATCTCTCGGATGATAAACTCTCCCACCTTGAAACCATAGGGATGCTTACCCATACTGGTGATAATATATCTGTTACAGATCAAGGGGTTATGGTTCTTAACGCGCTTCTTGAAAGCCTGCTGGTTGATTAAGACCCACCCAGCTTTCGACACAGTTCGTCCAAATCGTCCAACGACCTGTAATGGACAATCATTTGGCCCGCCTCTTGACCAGGCTTATGGGACAATTCGACTTTCATACCCAAATTAGCTGACAAATCGCCCTCTAGTGCTTTTGTGTCGGCATCCTTTTCGACTTTCAATTTTGGGCTATCCTTTGAGAATATGTTATCCCCCGTCCCAGCCTGATCCTTCTTTACAAGCGCCTCGGTGGCCCGAACAGACAACCCGCCCTTGATGATTTGCTTTGCTAGCTTTAGCGGATCGTCTGCGGGAACCAGCGCTCGCGCATGTCCAGCACTCAATTCTCCCGCGCGAAGCATCTCTAACACAGGCTCAGGCAGGTTTAGTAGCCGCAAAAGATTCGCAATATGGCTGCGGCTCTTCCCCAAGGCTTCGGCCATTTTTTCCTGAGTATGACCGAATTTATCCATCAGCTGGCGATATCCTGCGGCCTCTTCTACCGAATTTAAATCAGCGCGCTGGATGTTTTCAATAATGGCAACCTCCAGCACTTCTACATCGGTGAAGCTACGGACAATGACAGGTAATTCATGCAGCTTGGCAATCTGTGATGCACGCCAGCGCCGTTCACCTGCAACAATCTCGAAACTCCCATCATCGCGCGTCCGCACAATCAATGGCTGAATAATGCCTTTTTCCTTGATTGACGCAGCAAGATCATCAAGTTCAGTCTGATCAAATCTTTTCCGGGGCTGGTCAGGGTTGGGCGAAATTCGCTCGATCGGGACTAATCGTTCAGCAGCCGTTCCACGCGCCGCAGCTGTTTCGGTCTCAGCCACGTCTGCCATCAGCGCAGATAATCCACGCCCCAAGCCACGTTTGCGATCTTGTTTATCTGCCATGTTTTCAACCCTTAGCTTGCATTATTCTTGATCAATTCTTTCGCCAGTTCGCGGTAAGCTTTGGCACCTTTGGACTGGCTGTCATAGCTCAACACCGGCATCGCAAAACTGGGTGCCTCACTCACACGCACATTTCTCGGAATAACAGTTTTGAACACCAGATCCCCCAGATTGCTTCGCGCATCCTGCTCAACCTGTTGCGACAGATTATTCCGGCTATCATACATCGTCAGAACGACACCCTCGATACGCAAATCTTTATTGCCGGACTGGCGCACCTCACGGATCGTCAACATCAATTGCGAAAGCCCTTCAAGCGCGAAAAATTCACTCTGAAGCGGCACAAGTACCGAATGTGCTGCGATCATTGCATTGACTGTGAGCAGGTTAAGCGACGGTGGACAATCAATCAGGATATAATCAAACCCAAAAGCGTCCATTTGTACCTGCCTGAGGGCATCATGTAAAAGGTAACTGCGTTTTTCGTTTGAAATCAGTTCCATATCAGCTGAGCTAAGATCGACTGTTGCAGGAACAATCATCAAGCCGGCAACCTCGGTTTTCTGAATCACATCCTCCAGATCAATGTCTTCCAACAAAAGTTCGTATGTTGTAAACTCCCGGTCATCCAGATCGATACCCAATCCGGTCGAAGCATTTCCTTGAGGATCAAGATCAATAACAAGAATCTTTTTGGATTTTTCGGCTAATGCAGCCGCAAGATTGATTGTGGTCGTGGTTTTCCCCACGCCTCCCTTTTGGTTTGCGATCGCGATTATTTTCGGTCCTATGGGACGAGAAAGGTCAGACACGGGTAATATCCTTAATCTTCAAGATCGCTGCTTCAGAACTTGTTGTACTGTTAATCACTTCATAAGAATACTTCCAGAGATGCTGCGCTTCTTGATGCTCTTTGCGCCAGCTTTCGCCTTTAGGAAAAATCGCCACTCCGTCAGGCTTCAAATGCTGTTCGGCATAGCCCAAAAGCACGCTTACACTTGCCAGCGCACGGGCAGACACCACATCTGCGCCCAGAGGTGGAATATCCTCAATCCGCTCCGCCATCACGTCCGCATTTAAATCAAGCTCACGTATTGCCGTACGCAGAAAGGCACATTTTCTCTGATCGCTTTCGATCAAAGTCATATTGTTACTTGATCCGGCGGATTCAGTCAGGATTGCAATGATTATGCCAGGAAAGCCCCCGCCACTACCCATATCAACCCACTTGCCATGATGAGACCCCAGCTGAAAAAGCTGAATTGAATCGACGATATGACGATCCCAAAGGTAAGGCACGCTTGATTTCGAAATCAGATTTATTTTTGACGTCCACTTCTCTACGAGAGACGCAAAAGCCTTTAATTTTTCAATTGTTTCACGTGAAACATCAATTCCGGCAATCTCAGTCATCCCGCCTTTTTCCGATCATCACGTCGCAGGTGCGCAAGAATCAGTGTAAGCGCAGCAGGCGTGATCCCGTCAATACGCGCCGCCTGCGCTAATGTAGCAGGTTGCGCCAAAGTCAGCTTTGACTTCAATTCGTTAGAAAGTCCGTCCATTGCGGAATAGGCAAAATCTAATGGTATCATGTGCGCTTCATCTTTGCGCAAGCGGTCGATATCTTTCTGTTGCCGATCAATATAGTTAGAATAAAGCGCATCTCGCTCTACCTGACGGCGCGTTTCGGCATCAACAGATCCAAAAGCGTCATTCAGACCGATCAAATCCTCAAATGTAACGTCAGGGAATGACAATAGCTGAAAGGCGGTTCGCCGCGCTCCATCTTTACTGACGTGGATATTTGCAAAGCCAGCTTCCTTAGCGGTAAAAGTTTCGGCAGCGAGCAAGGTTTTTGCCGATTCCAACCGCGAAAGCTTCTCCTCAAAGACTTGTTTGCGTTCAGTGGTAGCGCAGCCCAGATCAATAGCAATTGGCGTAAGCCTTTGATCTGCATTATCTGCACGTAAAGAAAGCCGGAATTCAGCGCGCGACGTGAACATCCTGTATGGTTCAGAAACGCCGCGTGTGATCAGATCGTCCACCATGACCCCGATATAGCTTTCTGACCTACTAAACGACAAAGATGGGCGATCAAGCGCATGCAGTGCTGCGTTAAGTCCGGCAACCAAACCTTGTGCCGCCGCCTCTTCATACCCGGTGGTTCCATTAATTTGTCCGGCCAGGTAAAGCCCGGGTACAGTTTTAACAGCCAAAGTCGCATCTAATGCACGGGGATCAATATAATCATATTCAATCGCATATCCCGGTTGCAAAATCTCGGCGTTTTCAAGTCCCTTGATCGAACGAACATACTCAATTTGTACTTCAAGGGGTAAGGATGTGGATATCCCATTTGGATAGATAGTGTGATCATCCACGCCTTCAGGTTCCAGAAATATTTGATGCGACGTCTTATCAGAGAACCTGACTACCTTGTCCTCAATTGAAGGACAGTATCGAGGCCCGATGCCGTCAATATGCCCACCATACATTGCAGAAAGATGCAGGCTGTTCTGAATGATTTCATGGGTCCGGATATTGGTATGCGTAATTGCGCAGGATACCTGGGGTGCCACGATGCCTTTTGACATAAACGAAAATAAGACCGGTTCATCGTCACCGGGCTGTGTTTCGAGCGACTTCCAATCAATTGTTCGACCATCCAAGCGCGGCGGCGTACCCGTTTTTAATCTCCCCATAGGAAGGTTAAAACTGTCGATCCGTTCAGCAAGTTTAACAGACGCTCTATCACCGATGCGTCCACCTGACTTTTGCTCATCACCAATATGAATAATTCCGCGCAAGAATGTGCCTGTTGTCAGGACCACATTTTTGGCATGAATGATATCACCACAAGACAAAACAACGCCCGCTACTGTCGTTCCATCCATCTGAAAATCAACCACTTCGCCTTCAATGACGGTCAGCCCATCTTGCGCAAGTGTCTCGTTAAGCATTTCTTTTTGATATATTTTTCGATCCGCCTGCGCACGAGGGCCTTGTACAGCTGGGCCTTTACGCCGGTTGAGAAGTCGGAATTGAATGCCTGCTTTATCTGCAACACGACCCATAACGCCATCCATCGCGTCAATTTCGCGAACAAGATGCCCTTTACCGAGGCCACCAATCGCCGGATTACACGACATGACGCCAATGCCATCCAGCGACATCGTGACAAGTGCCGTACGTGCACCAAGGCGCGCAGAAGCGTGCGCAGCCTCGCAACCGGCATGTCCACCACCGATAACAACCACATCAAAATGTTTCACGTGAAACACTCCCTCATTTGCCCAAACAGAAATTTGCGAAAATCTCGTCCAAGAGGTTTTCTACATCAATGCGACCAACCAATGTTTCCAAAGCACGAATCGCCGATCTCAATTCTTCAGCAGCTATATCATAATGATCCGGACCGCGATCCAGAACTTGTGTTGCTGCTGTCAAATATCGCTCGGCAGCTTCTAATGACTGACGATGCCTTAGGTGGGTCGCAAGCCCAACAGTCGCAGCGCGTTTACCAAGAACCGACTGAATCCTTTCAACCAACTCGGGGATACCCTTGCCGGTCATACCTGAAATCCCAAATGGTGCATCCACAAGTAAATCAGCTTTCGGAGTTAAAACGATATCCCCTTCAACCGGGGAAATTATCAAAATCTCGTCCGGCTGTGCGAGAAATACCCGCATATCAGCGTGAACTGCCCGCGCAATCGCGCGTTCAATTCCCAAACTCTCAATCGTATCGTCACTCTCGCGAAGTCCAGCAGTGTCCAAAAGTGTCACCGGAATACCGCCAAGGTCCATCCGCACTTCGATAATGTCACGCGTCGTCCCTGCAACCTCGGATGTGATCGCAGCGTCACGACCCGCAAGAGCATTCAGAAGTGTTGATTTTCCTGCATTCGGGGCACCAACAATCGCAACTTCAAAGCCTGTTCTGATCCGCTCGGCCACTTTTGTGCCTGCAATCTCTTTAGTCACATCATCACGCACACGCCCCAAAAGCGCCTCAACCTCCGGCGTGACATCAACCGGTACGTCCTCATCGGCAAAATCTATCGTAGCTTCAAGCAACGATGCAGCCCGGATCAGATCCTGACGCCAACCTTCAACCAGCCTACCCAGATGACCGGATAAAACACTAAAGGCTTGTTTACGTTGTGCTTCGGTCTCGGCTTCGATCAGATCACTGAGCCCCTCGACCTGCGCCAGATCCATCTTTTCATTTTCAAGCGCACGACGGGTAAATTCTCCGGCCTCCGCAACGCGCATGTCGGGAAATTGACCAAGGGTATCCAGCACTGCACGTACTACGGCAATACTGCCATGAAGATGGAGCTCAACAACATTCTCGCCGGTAAAACTGTTTGGGGCTGCAAAGGTAAGAACAAGTGCCTGGTCAAGAACATCACCTTTCAGGTTTTTGATGTTCCGTAACCCCGCCACTCTGGAATCTGGCAAATCACCAGCAAGTTTTTCAGCTACCTCAAACGCACAAGGCCCGGAAACCCGCACAACGGACACGCCTGCGCGCCCTTGTGCCGTACTTTCGGCAAAAATTGTGTCCATGTATCATAACCTATTGTTATTATTAAATAACTCAGGTGTTCATAGAGTCAAAGAAGTCCGAATTTGTTTTGGTTTGTTTGAGTTTTCCAATCAGGAACTCGATCGCATCTGTAGTCCCCATCGGATTCAGAATGCGGCGCAGGACGAATGTTTTCTGAAGGTCTATCTTTTCCACCAAAAGTTCTTCTTTGCGCGTGCCGGATTTCAGAATATCCATCGCCGGGAAGACGCGTTTGTCGGCAATTTTGCGATCCAGAACGATTTCAGAGTTACCCGTGCCTTTGAATTCTTCAAAGATTACTTCGTCCATCCGCGAACCCGTGTCGATCAGGGCTGTCGCAATGATTGTGAGTGATCCGCCTTCTTCAATGTTCCGCGCCGCACCAAAGAACCGCTTCGGCCGCTGCAAGGCGTTCGCATCCACACCACCGGTCAAAACTTTGCCTGATGAGGGTACAACAGTGTTAAATGCACGGCCCAGACGCGTGATCGAATCAAGCAGGATCACCACATCGCGTTTATGTTCAACCAGACGCTTGGCTTTCTCGATGACCATTTCAGATACGGCAACGTGGCGGGTCGCGGGCTCATCAAAGGTCGATGACACAACCTCACCCTTAACAGACCGCTGCATGTCGGTAACTTCTTCGGGGCGCTCATCAATCAGCAGGACGATCAGATAACACTCGGGGTGATTCTTTTCGATCGAGTTAGCGATGTTTTGCAACAACACGGTCTTGCCGGTGCGCGGTGGGGCGACGATCAAACAACGCTGGCCCTTCCCGATCGGCGACACGAGGTCGATGATGCGCGCAGAACGGTCCTTGATCGTGGGGTCATCCACCTCCATCGTCATCCGCTCATCCGGATACAGAGGGGTCAGGTTTTCAAACGCAACCTTGTGACGGGCCTTTTCAGGGTCTTCAAAGTTGATCTTGGTTACCTCGGTCAGGGCAAAGTAACGCTCTGTGTCGTCAGGGGCCTTAATCAGCCCCTCAATGGTATCGCCGGTGCGCAGCGAATGTTGGCGGATCATGTCGGGCGACACGTAAATATCATCAGGGCCGGGCAGATAATTTGCCTCTGGCGAGCGCAGAAAACCAAAACCGTCCTGCAAGACTTCCAACACACCATCGCCAGAGATTTCCCAACCTTCATCTGCGCGTTCACGCAGAATCTGGAACATCATCTCGCCTTTACGCATGGTTGATGCGTTCTCGATCTCAAGCTCTTCTGCCATTGCAAGCAGGTTCTTGGGCGTCTGCGCCTTAAGATCGGCAAGGTTCAATGTGTCGATTGTGGTCTCTTCAGTCATGGGAAATCCTGTTCAGCTGCGGCGCATGATGGCCGGCTGGTCGCATTTATTTATTGCAGATGTGCGCCATCCCCGGACGGGGTGGTGGCGCAGATATAGGCAGAGTGCATCCTCAAGTCAATCGGATCAGAACTTGAGGACAACCGAGAACACAATGACGATCATCAGCACGGTCGGTACTTCGTTCATCAGCCGGTATTGCCGACCGGTGAATGTATTTTCACCACGGGAAAATGAATTAACCCGTCCCACTAGCCAAGCGTGAAATACTGTCATGCCGATCACACTTGCACTCTTGGTCCAGGGCCAGATGTCGGACCAGTCGATCACGCCCGGCGTGGCCATCAGACACAGACCAAAAACCCAGGTGGCGATCATTGCCGGTCTCATAATCACATTGGAAAGTTTGAATTCCATCATCGTGAACAGATCATGTGTCTCTCCGCTCAAGCCGACCTTTTCGGTGTGATGCACCATAAGCCGTGGCAGATAGAACAAGGCGGCCATCCATGAGATAACCGAAATAATATGGAGCGCTTTAGCCCAAGGATAGATGAGGGATAGAATTTCTGACATGAACCACTCCGATCTTTGGATCCTTCTTATAATAATAAAGAAGATAAGAAAGATGATGATGTACGTAGGGACATCAAAATCTGTGGATTAACGGGTTATCAGGCTATTTGCTCACAGAGGGATAAGACGAAGGCCAATCACTTGGATAAAAAAATTTAATATAATAAAATCAAAGAACTATACATCTTCTAGCGGCGATGTTCTATGTATGTCTCAAAGGATAACCGCACATCGGATCCATCAATACAGGATCATAACTTTTCCTTATCCCCCTCTGAAGGAATCGGCTGAACCTTGATGGAAATCTACGATCACTACGCACTTGTGCCGCAATCGCGAATTATGCAGTACAAATCCCTAAGAAGTTCTTAAGCTAACACAGGGTTATCCACATGGCTCAGCCGTTCATCCTTGCCTCGGGATCAGATATTCGCAGCAAACTTTTACAGCAGGCGGGTGTTGAACATACTATAGTACGTCCCCGTGTCGACGAAGAGATGATCAAACAAGCGATGCTGTCCGAGGATGCGACACCGCGGGATATCGCCGATACCCTCGCAGAAATGAAGGCGCGCAAGGTCAGTGATAAAAATCCCGGTGCCTTGGTTTTGGGATGTGATCAGGTGTTGGATCATCGCGGCGTCATGTTGTCCAAGCCTGCCGATAGGGAGGATGTCATCCGCCAGCTCAAAACATTGCAAGGCGACCGCCACAGCCTGCTGTCTGCCGCCGTCATTTGTGAAGACGGTAAACCGATCTGGCGTCATGTCGGGCAAGTGCGTCTGCGGATGCGACCCATAAGTGATGAATATCTGACCAATTACGTGTCCCGAAACTGGGATAGTATCAGGCATGCGGTGGGATGCTATAAACTCGAAGAGGAAGGTGTGCGATTGTTCACCAACATCGAAGGGGATTACTTTCATGTCTTGGGTATGCCACTTTTGGAATTGTTGAATTACCTGACACTGCGCGGAGATCTTGCCACATGACACTGCCAAAAATACCGCTGGCTGGCGTGATCGGGTCACCGATTGCCCATTCCAAATCACCACAAGTTCATGGGCACTGGCTTAAGACCTACGGAATTGCGGGGCATTATATTCCGATGGATGTTGAGCCTGATAATCTGGCAGATGTCATCCGTATGTTGCCTAAAATGGGGTTTGTCGGCGTGAATATCACGATTCCCCATAAAGAAGCGGTTTTGGCGATTGCGGATCTGGTAACGGATCGTGCTATTTTGATAGGTGCTGCAAATACGTTGATTTTTCGCAAAGATGGCAAAATTCATGCGGATAATACTGATGGATACGGGTTTCTTGAAAATTTGAAAACCGGCGCTCCAACATGGCAGGCCAAGGCAGGACCAGCCGCAATTCTGGGTGCAGGCGGTGCTGCGCGCGCAGTCATCGCATCATTGCTGGATGCAGGCGTTCCCGAGATTTACTTGTCAAACCGCACCCGCATTCGGGCCGAAAAATTGAAATCCGATTTTGGCAGCCGGGTTAGCGTTTTCGACTGGGTTCAGGCCGGCAATATGATTGAACACGCAGCGTTGGTTGTGAACACGACATCGCTGGGGATGATCGGGAAAAGCGAAATGCGCGTGCCACTTGACGGGTTGAAACCCGGCACGTTTGTGACTGATCTGGTCTATGCACCGCTGAAAACGCATTTTCTTGAAACGGCAGAGCAGATGGGTTGTGTCACCGTTGACGGTCTGGGCATGCTGTTGCATCAGGCAGTGCCGGGGTTTGAGCGGTGGTTCGGCAAACGGCCCGAGGTCGATCGCGCCACGCGCGCGGCAGCACTGCGCTGATGTTTCTGCTGGGGTTGACCGGGTCGATTGGCATGGGCAAATCGACCACCGCCAAAATGTTTGCAGATGCGGGGTGTGCAGTTTGGGATGCGGATGCAGCGGTGCACCGGCTGTATGCAAAGGGCGGTGCTGCGGTTGATCCGGTCAGGGCGATATTCCCAAATGCTATTATTGACGGTTCAGTGTCGCGGGATGCGTTAAAGACGATCATCACCGACGATGCGACTGCGCTGGGTCAGATTGAAAAAATTGTGCATCCTTTGGTGGCATTGGACCGTTCCGAATTCATCAATTCAGCGTCAGCAGATATCATTGTTCTCGATATTCCATTGTTGTTTGAAACGGGTGGCGAAAAACAGATGGATGCGGTTGTATGTGTCACTATTCCTGCGGAAATACAAAAAAACCGTGTGATGGCACGGGGCACAATGACGCTTGCCCAATTTCAGGCGATCACAGCAAAACAGATGCCGAACGACGAAAAATGCGCACGTTCGGATTATGTGATTGAAACAGATATAATTGAAAATGCCCGACGTCAGGTGCTAGAGGTGATTGAGGATATTCGGAGAAAACTGCGCCATGCGTGAGATCGTTCTAGATACGGAAACCACCGGCTTCGACCCACAGTCGGGTGACCGCATTGTCGAAATCGGAGCGGTCGAACTGATGGGTCATATGGCCACTGGCGCGACCTATCATCAATACATAAACCCCGAGCGCGGCATGCCGGACGAGGCGTTTCAGGTGCACGGACTTGGGGACGAGTTTTTAAGCGACAAACCCAAATTCGCCGAGATCGGTCAAGCCTTTCTCGACTTCATCGGCACCTCCAAACTGATCATCCACAACGCTGCGTTCGACATCAAATTTCTAAACGCGGAACTAAAGTGGATGGGGCTGCCCCAGATTCCTTGGGAACAGGCGATTGATACACTGGCGATCGCGCGCAAACGGTTTCCCGGATCACCTGCATCGCTTGATGCACTCTGCCGTCGCTTTGGCATCGACAACACATCCCGAACCTTGCACGGCGCACTTCTAGACAGTGAAATCCTTGCGGAAGTGTATCTTGAACTCATCGGGGGGCGTCAGCCAGACTTTGGACTCTCGTCAAAGCCCGAGCGTAAAGCGGGTGATACGCAGATGGAATGGTCTGTAAAACCACGCACCATGCCTCTGCCCTCACGCCTTACAGAAGCTGAATCCGCCGCCCATGCCGAATTTATCAGCAAACTGGGCGACGATCCTGTGTGGCTTAAGGCTTAAGCGTCTGCTTTTGGTGGCGTTTCGGCCTGACGACGGGCGATTTCGTTGCGGTACAACGACAAGAAATCAATATTTTCCAGGTTCAGTGGCGGGAAACCACCATCGCGGGTCACATCACTGACAACACGGCGCAGAAACGGGAAAATCATCCGGGGACATTCGATCATCAGAAATGGATGAATTTGTTCGTCGGGGACGTTTTTCACCTCAAAAATTCCGACATAATCAATTTCGAACACAAACAGCGTCATGTCGCCCTCTTTGGCTTTTGACGTGATGTTCAACTTGATGGCGGATTCATACTGATGCTCGACAGTGCGTTTTTTGGCATCAAGGTTTACCTGTACCTGAATATCGGGCTGCACGTCGGAGGGTGCGCCTTTTTGTGCCATGATGTTTTCAAAAGACATATCGCGGATAAACTGGCCAAGAACACGCATTTGCGGCGCTTGTGGTTGTGCTTCTTCTGCCATGACAGGCTCCTTATGGAATAATTTACGCGGACTTATCAGGTTGACCCCAAGGCCTCAATGCCTGCGATCAAGGCTTTGTCCATCCCGAGGGGCGTTTCGGCTTTGCGTCATCCTCGGAAATTTCGTGAAATTCGCCATCAATCACATCATCAGCGCGAGGGTTTGCGCGCGCATCACGCTGCGGTCCGGCACCCGGTGTTCCGAAATTTTGCACATTCACGCGCGCACGGATGGCATTATACGCCGCCCGCCGTATCTGCGGCACGAGCAACGCAAAACCGATAGCATCGGTGAAAAACCCCGGTGTCAGCAACAATGCGCCCGAAAACAGGATCATCGCGCCATGCACTAAAGGTTCGGTAGGGTCGCGCATGTCAGAGAATGAGGAACGCAACTGACCCAAGGCCATCGCGCCCTGCGTACGGACCAGCCAGGTGCCCAAAACAGCCGTGAAAATCACGATTGCCAAGGTCCATCCCAGGCCGATTGCACCACCGATCTGGATGAACAAAGTGATCTCGATTAGCGGTACTGCGATAAATGCGAACAATAGCCACATGGCATTGGCTCCTTTTAAGGGTGTGATAGTGGACTTGGGGCTACCGAACACCTACATAAGACATCAACGCGCATGTTTCCATGTTTTGCCCAAAAGAGGTTCCGATGAATTCACCTATGATACAGCTTCTGGTGTTGGCCGGTATCGCCGTATTCCTGATTTTGCGATTGAAGAATGTGCTTGGCACACGCGAAGGTTTTGAAAAGCCTGCTGTGACCGATCAGACACCCAAGCCGCGCAAGGGTCCGGCCTTTGAGGTGATCGAAGGTGGTCCTGATCTGGACATCACCGACCACGTGGCCGAGGGCAGTGATCAGGGCAAAGCACTGGCTGCGATGAAACGCATCGAGCCGTCGTTTGGTGTAAATGACTTTCTGGGTGGTGCCAAAGGTGCCTACGAGATGATCGTGATGGGATACGAGCGCGGTGATCTGGCCGGGATCCAGCCGTTCCTGTCAGAGGATATCTATGAAAGCTTTGTCGACGGCGTTGCCGCGCGCGAAGATCAGGGACTGACCGTCGAGGCGAATTTTATCGGTGTGCGCGAAACATCGCTGGTTGATGCCACACTTGACCCTGACACCAACGAGGCGGAAATGACCATTCGGTTTCAAGCCGAACTTACCTCTGCCGTGCGGGACAAAGGTGGCGACATTATCGAGGGCAGCTTGACAGAAATCAAACGCCAGAAAGATACATGGGTCTTTGCCCGTATCATGGGCTCGGATGATCCAAATTGGCTGCTGGTTTCTACAGACGGGTAAGCCATGCATGTATTGCATTGGCAGTGTGCGGGGCGGGTTTAGTGACCGGCCCTGCCACTGCCGCCGATGTGCAATACCAGGTGATCGAATTTGACCAGCTTGATGGTTGGACAAATGACGATCACGCAGCAGCGTTGAAGGTTTTTCTGAAAACCTGCCGTGACATGGATGATCCTGACTGGCGCGCTGTTTGCAAGTTTGCGCAGACCGGCCCCGACCCCCGCGAGTTTTTCGAGATGTTCTTTCGTCCGGTCCTGATTGACGATGGGCAAGAGGCGATGTTCACCGGATATTTCGAACCCGAGCTGGACGGCGATCTGTATCAATCCGCGCGCTTTCAATATCCCATCTATGCCATGCCGCCCGAGGCACTTGAATTTAACCCGTGGCTGACGCGGGCTGACATCCTTGGCACGGATGTCATGAAAGGTCGCGGATTAGAGATTGCATGGGTTGATGACCCAGTTGAGCTTTTCTTTCTTCAAATTCAAGGGTCTGGCCGTATTCGGTTGCCAAACGGCAGTTATATTCGCGTCGGGTATCGCGGTGCGAATGGCCACCCTTACCGGTCTATCGGTGTCGAACTGGTCAGGCGCGGCGTCTATGATGCCCATCAGGTCAGTGCCGATGTGATCAAGAACTGGGTCCGCCGAAACCCTGCCGAGGGCCGCGACCTGCTCTTGCATAACCCGTCCTATGTGTTTTTTCGCGAGGTCAGCAAAGTACCCGCTGATGAAGGCCCATTGGGCGCGATGAACCGTTCTGTGACGACAATGCGCACGGTTGCGATTGATCCTGCATACGTGAAACTCGGGGCCCCCGTCTGGATCGAAAAGGATGGTGAAAAGCCGCTTCGCCGTCTGATGATTGCACAGGATACCGGATCAGCGATCAAAGGTGCGCAGCGGGCAGATGTGTTTTTTGGCACAGGGGATGCGGCGGGCCGTGAGGCCGGCAAGCTGCGCGATCCGGGCCGGTTGATGGTGCTCATGCCGATCCAGCGGGCCTATGCCCTGTTGCCCGAAAGTGCGATATGAAACGGGGCCGCGCACACGGCCGTCTGGATGCCGATGATCTGGAGCTTTGGCGCAGAGTGACGGACAGGACCGAACGGCTGAACCTCAAAGCGCTGTTTACCCCCGAAATTGATGCGTCTGCGCCGTCTGTCCCCGCGTTGCGCAAAACCAAAGCTGTGGTGATGGGCAAACCCGTCGGACAATTGCGCCAACGTGCGCATAACCTCTCACCGTCCTTGCCGGACCAGATCAAAAACGCTCCGGTGCAGATGGATCAAAAAGCCTTTGGCAAACTCAAGCGCGGCAAGATGAAGCCGGAAGGCAGAATTGACCTTCACGGTATGACACTGGAACGCGCGCATCCGGTTTTGACGGAATTTATTCTGGCGGCACACGGGCGCGGGAAACGTCTGGTTTTGGTGATCACTGGCAAAGGCAAGATGCGCGACGATGGCGGGCCGATCCCCGTGCGTCACGGTGTCTTGCGCCATCAGGTGCCACAATGGTTGACTATGCCGCCGCTGGCTTCAGCCGTTTTGCAGATCAGTCAGGCGCATATCAGTCACGGTGGCGGTGGTGCCTATTATGTGTATCTGCGACGCCATCGTTAGCGGGCCAGCATCGGGCGATACCTGATTATGGCACATGTCGCCAGACCGGCAGCCAAGACATAATAAATTGCAATTGGTATCATCTGTTGTGGGAACGTGATGCCAAGATCAATAAACGCTCCTGTTATTCCCGGCCCTATGGCAGACCCGAACACCATGAACGCTGCCGCTACAGCCTTGATCGCGCCAATGTGGCGCGTCCCGAAATATTCGGGCCAGAATGACGAAACGCCCGTCGATTGCATCCCTTGGCCAACGCCAAAGATAACCAACCCCACACCAGCCATAAAGAGCGTATCGGCATAGGCCAGCACCGCAAAGGATGCCGCAAACGGCAACATCTGAAACGGAATGACCCGACTGACACCAAAACGGTCAATGGCCCAGCCGCTGGTGAACGTCGTGGCGATAGAGGACACCGTATAAATTGGCATCAGCGACACATAGGCGACCAATTCCCAGCCCTTAACTTCCGTCAGATGCACCTGCTGGAAAAACAGCGCAGTTCCCCATGCGGGTGGCCCTACAATCAGCGGGATCATCAACCAGAACAGCCCTGACCGCAGCACTTGCGCGCGTGTCCAATGCACACCGCCCATGCCCGCCATCTGTGTTTCTTTCGCCATGGATTGCGGCGTGCGTTCTTGCCGCAACAGCATCAGAACGACGGGTATCGTGATCAGCACCAACAGCGCGGCAAGCACCCAAAGACTGCGCCAGTGAAAGACTGCAAACAGGGCGACAAAAACGATTGGCAAAAACGCCTGCCCCACAGCAAACCCCATCGAGGAAATCGACAGTGCCTTGCCGCGCGCTGCCTCGAACCAGCGGACCATGGCGACCGCAGCAAGTTGTGACAGCATCCCCTGCCCGGTAAACCGCAAGGCAAAGATCACAATCACCAAAACGATCCAGTTTGGAACTGCTGCCATCGCAAGACAAGCACAGGCAAGTGCGCCCATAAAAACAAATGCCAGCCCTCGAATGCGATATCGATCTGTCAGCACACCTGCCCAGACCATAACAACCGCCGACAGCGTGGTGCCGATGGTATAAATCCCGCCCCACTCCCCGTCGCTTAACCCAAACTCGCCCTTAATCTGGCCCGCAAAGAGCGAGATAAAATAGGTCTGGCCATAGGATGACGTGAACGACAGCAAAAAGCCGGCGAGCAGAAACAACCAGTTAATTTGGACAAAGCGGAAATACCCCATGCCCCTTGTTTTTCAGGGACATGGGAAAATGGAAAGCCCTAAAGCACGTAGCGGCTTAGGTCGTTGGACCGCGCCAATTCACCCAGATTGGCTTCCACAAAGGCCGCGTTCACTTCAACAGCTTCGCCAGCGCGGTCGGGTGCAGTGAACGACAACTCTTCGAACACCCGCTCCATCACTGTATAAAGCCTGCGTGCGCCGATGTTTTCGATAGCATGGTTCACATCCGCCGCGATCTTGGCCAAAGCTGCGATGCCGTCTTCGGTAAATGTCACTGTAACTTCTTCGGTCCCCATCAGCGCAGTATATTGCAGCGTCAGCGCATTGTCGGTCTCGGTCAGGATGCGCACAAAGTCTTCTTCGGTCAGCGCGCGCAGTTCTACACGGATCGGCAAACGCCCTTGGAGTTCAGGCAGCAAATCTGACGGCTTGGCGATGTGGAATGCACCCGATGCGATAAACAGAATATGATCGGTTTTCACCGGACCATATTTGGTGCTCACGGTTGTGCCCTCGATCAGTGGCAGCAAATCACGCTGCACACCCTCGCGGCTAACGTCACCGCCACGCGCATCTGACCGCGCACAAACTTTGTCGATCTCGTCCAGAAAAACGATGCCGTTCTGTTCAACCGCATCAATCCCCATGCGGTTTACCGTTTCGTCATCCAGCAGCTTGTCCGCTTCCTCACCAACCAGAATGTCATAGCTTTCAGACACAGACAGCCGTTTGCGCGTCATGCGGCCCCCCATGGCTTTGCCAAAAATATCACCAAGGTTCATCATACCCGCACCACCACCAGGCTGCCCCGGAATATCCATCATCTGGAACGGGTTTGACGTCTCTGCCAACTCAAGATCAATCATCGTCTCGTCCAACTCGCCTGCGCGCAATTTCTTGCGAAACATCTCGCGGGTGCCGTCACGGGCATCTGCACCGGCGATGGCGTCAATCACACGTTCTTCGGCGGCCTGTTCCGCGTTGGTTTTCACATCTTCGCGCATGTGTTCCCGGGTCATCACAATTGCCCCGTCGACCAGATCACGAATGATCTGTTCCACGTCGCGGCCAACATAGCCGACTTCGGTAAATTTGGTCGCTTCAACCTTGAGAAACGGCGCGCGCGCGAGTTTTGCCAAACGGCGGCTGATTTCGGTTTTGCCAACGCCGGTAGGTCCGATCATCAGGATGTTCTTGGGATACACCTCGTCGCGCAGATCATCGCCCAACTGTTTGCGCCGCCACCGGTTACGCAAGGCCACAGCCACAGCGCGTTTTGCATCGTTCTGACCAATGATAAAACGGTCCAGTTCCGATACGATTTCGCGGGGTGTTAAATCAGTCATTTGGCTATCTTTTCTACTGTAAGGTTGCCGTTGGTATAGACGCAAATATCCGCAGCGATTGCCATTGCCGCGCGTGCAATCCCTTCGGCATCTTTGTCTGTATCCATCATGGCGCGCGCGGCGGCCAATGCGTAATTTCCGCCTGATCCGATCGCCGCGACGTCGTGCTCAGGCTCCAGAACATCTCCCGCACCCGTGATCACCAACAACTCGGTGCCATCGGTTACAATCAACATCGCTTCCAGCTTTTGCAGGTACTTGTCAGTGCGCCAGTCCTTGGCCAATTCCACACTTGCACGGGCCAACTGCCCCGGTGTCGCCTCCAGCTTGGCTTCCAAACGCTCTAGCAGGGTAAACGCATCCGCGGTCGATCCCGCAAAACCGGCAATCACATCAAACCCGCCGGGGGACAGGCGGCGCACCTTGCGCGCAGTCCCTTTGATTACGGTCTGGCCAAGGCTGACCTGCCCGTCACCGGCGATTACAACATGCCCGTCTTTTTTGACGCCAATGATCGTGGTCCCGTGCCAGCCGGGGAAATCCTGTTTTGCCACCTGTGCTCTCCTTTTGCCTTGGTATCTATATGGCCCCCGTACGAACATGACACAAGGGGATGGCCCTTGTCGGGACCAAGCCCCGCGCATAGCGTGAGCCAATGACAAACCGGCAAACCATAATCATGTATCTCGAAGCGACCTTGATCAAGAGCGTCAGGGCCGGAGAGCATAATTTTATCAACATGATGGTTGATGTTCTGGAAAACGCTCAATTTAGGGTCGAATATCGCGACATATCCAAATTGAAAGATCACACTGAGGGTCATTCGATGACCCATATGAAAGAGCCGCCGGATGATAAGGGGCTCGTATTTCGCAGGGTCTATCACTATCCTTTCTGGCAGATCGAACAGACCAGCAAGCGCTGGCATTGGGATGTGGCAAAAGCCAAATTTGACCCTGATATGCGCGCCCCGGATGCCGCGCGATTTTACGGGTTCTGGCAGAAACGACTGTTTGGCGATGCGCCGGAACAGACCGGTACACATGGGTTTGTCTATGTCCCGCTACAAGGCCGCGTGACCCGGCACCGGGTTTTTCAAACTTGCTCACCGGTCGAAATGCTACAGCATTGTCTGGAACAGGATCCACACCGCAAAATCATCGCCACGCTTCATCCAAACGAGATTTACTCGCGACAAGAGCGCGCAGAACTGGACGCGTTAAAGGCCAGGCATACACGTTTGACAATAGGCACCGGTGATATGGTGCACCATCTTCAAGGCTGCGACTATGTCGTCACGCAAAACTCAAGTGCGGCTTTTGCGGGGTACTTTTTTGGCAAACCTGCGCTGCTGTTTGCAAAATCCGATTTCCACCATATCGCGGAAATAGCCGAGATCGCAAACCTCGCTCAGAGCTTTGATAACGTGACCCAGCGTCGTCCGGTATATGACAAATATATCTGGTGGTTCTGGCAACAGCAGTCGATCAATGCGGGGCGTGATGATGCACGATCCAGGATCGAGGCGCGTTTCAAACGGTTTGGATGGATAAAAAACTAAGGGCACCCAAGATGGATGCCCTTACATTCTCGAGGTTGAAATCGTTCAGATGGATTCTTCGATCCAGCTTTGCAGCGCTGCTTTTGGCTTTGCTCCTGCCATGTTCGACACGACCTGACCATCTTTGAAAATAAACAATGCCGGAATACCGCGTACGCCCATTTGGGCGGGCGAATTCGGGTTTTCATCGACGTTCACTTTTACAATCTTGACCTTGCCGCCCATTTCCACAGACAATTCTTCCAATGACGGGCCGATCTGTTTGCACGGGCCGCACCATTCGGCCCAGAAATCTACCACAACGGGGATATCGGAATTTTTGACTTCGGCGTCGAATGTATCGTCCGTGACTGCGACGGTGGCCATGATGTTCTCCTGACAGGTGAAATGCGTTAAGGCCTGAACCTAAGAACCCATGCCCGCGGCGTCAAGATATGGCGAACGTAGCAAAGCAGATGTCACAATATTGTGGGGAAGCACCATCAGCTCTTGGGTGACGGTCCACAGGATCGCGGTCTCGATCTCATGGTTCGGGTAAATTTGCGCCAGTACATGCGCATAGGCACCCATCTGTCGCAACACTCCCTCAGGGCAGGTATCAGGGCTGTTCGGGACAACGCGGTTGGTCTTGAAATCAACGGCCAGTATTTTTGTATCGGTTATAATAAGGCGATCAATAGTCCCATGAAGGCGGTGTTTTCCGACTGTTCCGGTAACGGGGACTTCGGCCAGCGTTGTGTCGCCAAATATATAGGCAAGCGCTGGCGTATTGCGAACCTGACTGGCCTCCTGCTGTGCTCTGGTCCATTCATCAGAATCAATCAGGTCGCGCGCTGGAGCGTTGGGATTTTCCAGGATCATATGCACCAACGACCCATAGGACATAGCGGTTTCTTCATCCACCCCACCCTCACCCGGCAGCGCTTTTGCACCCCCCAGCATTGACGGAGAAATGGTTTCATCCGCTAGGGTCTGAGGTGGCACAGATATTGTAAAAACAGAGTCTAAAACGGGAATAACAGGGGCATTTTGTGATTTTTCGGTGATCTCCAAGCCGTGCCAATCCCCCTCTTCAAACCGGATAACACCCTCCGCTCCAACCTCGACACCGTTCACATGCGCCATGGCAGTCTGGGTGATCTGATACCACGAACTTTCATCCTTCGACAAATCACCCGCTGCCGCAATGATCAACCATTTTTCCGCGCGGGTCATGGCAACATAAAGCAACCGCAGCCGTTCTTCGCTCTGCGATACCTTCATATTTTCAATGGCGTTTTTCATCGCACCGGGCATATCATCCGTACTGGATTTCCAGACCGGAACACCAGCGATCTTGATGATGTCGTCCTTGATAATGATGTCGCGTTTGCCGGTATCGGGCAAGATCACAATCGGCGCTTCCAGCCCTTTTGCCCCATGGACTGTCATCACCCTGATCTGGTTTGACGACGCATCAATCTGGCGTTTTATCTCAAGATCGTCGGTCTGCATCCATTCCAGAAACCCTGTCAGGCTTGGCACATTGCCCCGCTCATAAGCCAGCGCTTGGCTCAACATGGCGTTAATACCGTCCTCGGCTTCTGGCCCCAACCGCGCCAACAGGTTTTTGCGACCAGCATGACGGGTTAGAATACGCTCGATCAAATCATAAGGGCGCAGGAAATCAACTTGTGCGCGCAAGTCGCGCATAACCGCCAGCGTTCGGGGAAATTCATCGGTTCGTATGCGCAAGGATTGCCAGACCCGGTCCTGGGTCCGGCGGTGCGTCAGATCAAAAAGCTGTTGTTCCGACCAGCCAAACAGCGGCGATTTAAGCGCGGTTGCCAAGGCCAGATCATTGTCAGGTGTGGCCAAAAACGACAACAATGCGGCCAGATCCTTGACTGCAAGTTCCGCACCAACCTTGAGCCGGTCCGCCCCTGCAATCGGTAAATCTGCCGCCTTGCACGCGCGGATAATTTCCGAGAACAATGCAGACCTGCGTTGCACCAAAATCAGGAAATCACCGGGCTGGATCCGGCGTTTGACAAAGCTGCCCACAGGGTCGCTCTCCGCAGGAATATAGTGTTCGCATTCAGTCAGTTCCTTGATCCGCGCGGCAATCTGTTCAGCCAGAATAACCGTATGGTGCTGCGCGCTGCGTCGGTCGACCGGATCGGTCCATATTCGGTCCTCGTCAGCGGCGGATTTATCGACCACAGGCCACAGATCAACGCGCCCCGGCAAATCCTGTTTAAACGGTTTATGCAGGGTTTCTTTGTCAAAGCCCGGATGTCTACGAGGATCGAGCGCCGTGTCCACCATGCGCAAAATCGCATTCGATGACCGGAACGAATACTCAAGGCTGCGGTGATGGAACACTTGATCGGCCCGCGTGATGGTTTCCTCGAACACGCCGCTTTTACGGTCAAATTCACGTGGGTCAGCGCCTTGGAACGAGTAGATGGATTGCTTTTTATCTCCCACAACAAACAGCGTGCGTTTAATATCCTGGCGCGCGCCGGAGCCGCTATAAAACTCGTCTGTCAGTTTTTCGATAACGTCCCATTGGCGGGGCGATGTATCCTGCGCCTCGTCCACCAGAATATGATCAATGCCGCCGTCGATGCGGTACAGCACCCATGCAGCCACAGCCTTGTCGGTCAAAAGCGCGCGGGCTTTAAGGATCAGATCGTCAAAATCCAGCCAGCCGCGTAATTGTTTTTGGGTCTCGTACTTGGTTAAAAATACTTGGGCAAAACGGTGCAAGGCAGCGGTCTTTTCTGCCGCAAACAGCGCCAGTCTCGCATCGCGCGCATCTTCAACCCTCTGCATCAGCGCATCCAGTTCCGGCATCAGATGCGCAATTTTGCCCTGTGTGGGCTTTGTTGGAAAGCTGCCGATCTTTGCGCCAAACGGGGCTTTTGCCGTGCCGCCGAACAGAAACAGGTTTTCGAGAACAGGCAGCGCAGACATATCAAAATGCGCAATCGCGCCAAGTTTTTCACCAGCCGCTAAATCGGTCCCGCCCTTTGCCGTCAGATACGGGATCATTTGCGTGATCAGGTCGTGTTCATCGCCGTCGAACACGGCGCCTTCGATCTTGTCCCGCGTCAGGTCCGGCGGCTGATCAAAAAGCGCCAGTATCTCTGGCAGGTCCAATGGCGTCCGAAACGCATCTCGCTGCCCGACAATACTGCGGGTCAGCTTCGAAAAATCCTCGCCTGTATAATGTCGCGCGACATCGGCAATCAGATGTCTGTCACTTCCCTCCGCCATCGTATCGACGATCTCGGCACGCAACAGATCGGCGGCCCGGTCTTCAATCTCGGCAAATTGCGGGCTTACCCCAGCCTCAAGCGGAAATCGCCGCAACAAAGACGCGCAAAACGAATGGATTGTCTGAATTTTCAACCCGCCCGGTGCTTCAATTGCGAGGGCGAAAAGCGTGCGGGCATCGCGCAGGCGATCAGGTGTCAGTGTCTCGGTGATCCCCAAATCTGCGAGTGATGTACGCAAGGCATCATCATTCAGCATCGCCCATTCGCCCAAGCGCTTGAACAAGCGGTTCTGCATTTCCGACGCGGCGGCCTTGGTATACGTCAGGCACAAAATCTGCTGTGGCTCGACTTTGTCAAGCAGCAACCGCGCGACCCGATCTGTCAGAACCCGCGTTTTGCCCGACCCTGCATTTGCTGTCAGCCACGTTGACGCATCAGGGCGGGCCGCATCAATCTGTGCGCGTGTGGCATCATCGAAACGCGGGGTCATATCATATCCTCCGGCGTTGGATCGGTGGTGCCATCCCATTCGCCAAAGCGCGCAAGCTGGTCATAATCGCCAGCCGCTTCTTCGGTTTTGACAATACGCCGTGATGTAAACCCTTGGGCCTCGTCCAGATATTTTGCGATCAATTCATGTAAGCCGCGCAACACCTCGGCTGGCGGTTCCTCGACCAGTGGCGCTTCGATCTCGGCCGGCTTTGCACCTAACCCGATGAACGCGGCATGTGCGACCGATGCCACGCCGACTTCTTTGAACCCACCTGCCTCGACCATCGCGGCTTCGATCAAAAGTTGTTTGTCAAAAACCTGCTGTTCCTTTTTCGACGGGGGTGTGCCGGTCTTGTAGTCATAGATCAGCGCGTCACCATCTTTGGTTTTATCAATCCGATCGGCATATCCTGTCAGCGTGAATCCAAGGTCTTTGAACACATGTGTGCCCTTTGCGCCCTCTTCGAACGCCACGGGGCTTGAATAACTTTGTCGCCGCTTTTCATTTTCGACGAACCAGTCCGCAACACGCCCGATCCGTGCAAGCCACATCACGCGGGCGGCGGGCCATGGTGCCTCGACCTCAAGAACCTGCGTCGCAATCTCCATCAGATGCTCTTTGGTCAAAATCGTAGGAGTGTCGGAAATCGACTTAATAAACTGCTCCATCACCTTATGTACGATGATCCCGCGCATGGGTGCATCTGGTGATTGTACCAACGGATTAATGCGTCGGAGCCGCAAGGTGTGCTTGGCATAAATCGCATACGGATCACGGATCAGGCGTTTGATTTCGGTCACGGAAAGCGCATGAGGGCGCGCACCTTTTGGCGGTCTGGGCGAAGGGCGGATGGCAGGATCAACTCGTTCAATCACCTCGAGCGCGCGGGTTTGGTCAAGCCATTTTGCGCCCCGTGCCTGCATATCGTTCCAGGCTTCCGGCCCGCCAGTATCAGCCAGACCGTTCAATAGATTTCCCAGACGGTTCAGCCAGCGGGAGGGCACGGTTTCCGCCTCGTCGGACCGGATCGCGCGGGTCAACCAGACTTCGGGTGCTGCAATCGCTTGTTGGTAATCATGCGCCGACAATCCGATGCGACGCTCAGGCAACAACAATCCAGCCTTGAGCCGCATCTGCCGGTTGAGCCACGGATCAGGCGGCGGTGCCTCCGGCCAGGTGCCGTCGTTCAGGCCACCCATGATGATCAAATCTGCCCCCTGCACGCGCGCCTCCAGCGTACCCCAGATCATCACACCCGTGTGTGGTGCATCGCGGTCGCGCACCTCGTCAGTGGCCAGTAATGCGCCGACAAGATCAGCGTAATCAGATGCGCTTAACGTGCCGCCATGATTGGCTTGGGTCGTCAGTTCGGCCATAACCTCGGCGGCTTTTTCGCCCGCTTTGCGTTTCCACAATTCATGGTCATCGGTTTGTTTCGGCCCGGACGCAATCGCATTTGCCAGCCTCAGATGATCGGCAACCCAATCGACCAGTGGTCTGTCCCGCTGCCCGTCATGCGCGCAGAATGTTCCTGTGAGCCACTCCGCCCAATCAAGGAATTGCGGTGCATCAGATTGTTTATCCACAGCCTTTGCCGCAACGCGCATCAAGCCCTCAGGCTCGACATACGGCAACCCATCCAGCCTGATTCGCATCTCGAGACGTTGCGTGTTGAGTTGGTGCATATTGCGGGCCTCGCCGCTGTGGGTCAGCGGATGTTTCAGCAAAGTCAGAAGCGCCTCGGCATCCAGCCGTCGCACAAAAAGCGCTGCGACATGGCGCAAAAACCGTCCCGGTGGCGACAGTTGCAGCGGTGTACCCGCACTGTCATCGGGCAAGACATTCCAACGGTCCAGCGCAGACGTGACCTGCCGCGTCAACATCCTGTCCGGTGTAATCAGTGCCGCGGTTTGCCCGTCCTCGACCGCTCGGCGCAAGCGCATTGCAATGGTCAGCGCTTCAATCCTCGGGGTGGGTGCCTCAATCAAAGTCAGGTTTTTTGTGGCATGTCCCAGTGCCTTCAACTCTGGCCCCTCGGATAGCCATGCATGTGTGACCGGCGCTGGGCGCAACGAAAGGGATATCAGCTTATTTCGTTCCGGTGAGGGTGGTGGCGCGGCAGCCCATTCGGTAATATCGGAACGGGCCAGATCAAGTGCTTTCATTAAATGGCGGAAGCGATATTGCGGGTGATCCTCCGACAGGAGTTCGCGGTCCAGATCGGCCCAGACCGACGCCGGCATATCAAAATCGAAACCGGGTAATATCACAGCGCCTTGCGGCAGCTGTGCTATCGCTTGCATTAATAATGAAGTGGTGCCGCGCGACCCTGTCGACCCCGCAAGGATCACAGGATGTGACGGCGGATTTTCCTGCCAGTGCGCTACAATCTGACCGATCATTTGCCGTTGACGCGCCTCGGCATCCGGCTCGGTGGCCGTCTTGTCCAGATAGTCTTGGGCAATTGCCAAAAATCGCAGCGCACGTTCCCAGTGGCCCGATTGATCGCTGACATCCAGCGTCGTCACCGAGGGCACAGCAACCCCTTCACCCTGCATTTCGTCGATCAGACCCGCCAGACTATCGGCCAGCGCATAAAGCGATGATCGGGGCGCAAGGGTCGGATCGGCCTCAATCAGTTTGGATACCAGTTCCACCAGCTCAAGCCTGCGGCGCAGCGGCGAAATCGCAGGCGGTAGCGTGTCACCGGGCAGCAAGCTATCAAGGTCGGTTAGCAAACGGATACGTGGCAAAAAGCCGGACGGACCTGCATCAAATATACCCCGCAACCGGCGGGCCATGCGTCTGGTGTTCACTATCAGATCAACGCGTGCAATGGCCTCTGCGGGCTGTCCTTCAAGACGTTTGCGCAGGCCATCAATCAACGCGGCTGGAAAATCGACACCGGGCGCAAGGCCATAAACTCGCGCAGTATCGCGCCGGTTAAACATCGGTATCTGCCAACATGTTTTCCGCAAGCGTTATCCCGTCCGGATGGCCAACGTCACACCATTTCCCGGAGTAAGGCACGCCATACATCCGATCCTCTGCCAACATATCATCCCAAAGCAGGTTAAGCGAAAATACATCTTGTTTTATTTGAGCAAGACGATCGGTTTTGATAATCTGCACCCCGCCATAGACCACGCCGGGTCCGCGTTGAATTATGCCGTCTTGTACCAGCGTAAAAT
The DNA here is from genome assembly GCA_963710185.1 of uncultured Alphaproteobacteria bacterium. Lineage (GTDB taxonomy): Bacteria > Pseudomonadota > Alphaproteobacteria > Rhodobacterales > Rhodobacteraceae > Sulfitobacter. The sequence continues at coordinate 522,799 of CAVPZE010000002.1, forward strand.
CACCAGTGCCATTGTGGCCTACGGCATTGGCAATTGGCACACACATCAGCAGTGCGTCCATCTTATCCGGCATCCACGCGGACGCCAGCGCCAAGATCGGGTTTGGCCCCACCCAGATGACATCGGTGTTCATGGTGAAAACAGGGCTGTCGCCCAACAGACGCAGAGCATTGCGCAGACCGCCACCCGTTTCAAGAATATCGGGAAGTTCGACAATGGCAGTGACACCCTGGTTACCCAGATGTCGTGCCAGAATGTCGGGCTTATAGTGCAGGTTTGCAACGATAGGGTCACATCCGGCAGCCTTTGCCAAAGCCAATGCATGATCCACCAACGGCACACCTGCGACCTTGATCATCGGCTTTGGCTGGTCTTTGGTCAGATGTTTCATCCGCGTGCCAAAGCCTGCGGCGAACAGCATCAGGGCTGCGGGATGGTCGCGCATCGGTTTTTCAAATGCTCCAGATATTCGGGGGTTGGTTCGGGCAGGATGTCCTTGACCAGCGTAGCCAAAGGCGCAAGGTCGGGGTTCGTCAGATTGCGCATCAGATATGTCCAGACCCGAGGTATATAATCGAGATAATACGCCTTGCCATCGCGCAGACAGAGTCGTGCAAAGATGCCAAGGATGCGCAAATTGCGCTGGGCCCCCAGCAGGGTATAAGCGTTACGAAACGCGCTCTCGTCTGTATCTGTTCTCGATAAATAATACGCGATCATGTCTGCTTCGGTCTGCGAGGAAACATCACGGCGCGCGTCTTGCAGGACCGAGACAAGATCATAGGCCGGATGACCGAGCAGCGCATCCTGAAAATCCAACACTCCGGTCTTGGCCGTCCCCTCCCGGTCCGGCAACCACAGCAGGTTTTCGGCGTGGTAATCCCGCAGAATCACAACTTTCTCGATATTGTCCAGTTTTGCCGCAAAGGGTCGAAACACATCATTGAAACGAGAAATGTTGTGACCCGCATCGCAGCCTGCGTACCATTCAAACACAGGCGCGGTCATATCCGTGAGCCACGCCGCGTCACACAACGGCAGTTTCAGGGGTGTGGCCGCACGCAAATCAATCAGAACATCGGTCGCCGCGCGGTAGAGCATGGTTTCCATATCTGGATCATTCACCATTACCTGCGCAAAAACGCCGTCTCCCAAGTCTTCGATCAGCAGGAAACCCGCGTCGGGGTCTTGGGCAAATATCTTTGGTGCGCTCAGGCCAAGGGAGGTCAGATAGTTTGCAATCCGCACAAACGGGCGCACGTCCTCGCCACGATCCGGTGGCGCATCCATGAAAATGGCTGTTGCGCCAGACGGAAGTGTCAGACGGTCATACCGCCGGTTTGACGCGTCGCCTGCCAGCACTGTGCAACGGGCATCACCCCACCCGGACTGCGCGATAAATTTGGCTGCCAAAGCTGCTCGGTCTGTCATATCTGCCAACCTGACAGTTTTTCATTCCATTTTGCGTCCTGCCAGCGCGCGGTCAACTTGCGCGCATTCTCGTCCGGTTCTGCGGTCAACTCAAGCGTCAGCGCGGTATCGGGCGCGAGCGACACCAACCGGTCGGGCCATTCAACCAGACAAATCGCAGTCTCGAAGGCATCGACCAATCCCAACTCTTCAACTTCCTGAGGCGACGTCAGACGGTAAAGGTCAGCATGCCAGACCTCGCCCTTTGTCGTTTCATACGTTTGTACAAGCGTGAACGTCGGGGAGGGGATATCTTGCGGCGTGGTGAGCAGTGACTGGATCAAAGACCGCGCAAAATGGGTTTTGCCCGCACCGACATCGCCGGACAACAAGATTACATCACCCGCTCCCAAAGCGCATCCCAACGCAGCGGCCCGTCGGGATGTGTCGTCAGGATGGGACAGGATCAGGGTGCATTCGGGCATGACATATGCTTAGCGGCACTGTCATTCTTCGCAAGGCGAAACGGGTTCTGCCCGCTTTATTCTGCTGAATTTTGCACCAGACGATGAGGGTATTTCAACGCCCCGGTCTGTATCCGGAACCGCATCAACGTGACCCCTTGGGAAACAGGCACAAGCTGGCAGTTTACCAAGGTGCCATCCTTTAAAATGATGGGCAGGTGCCAGGGATCTTTATCACCGATTGTGCCGATATATTCTTCAACCTTCTGCCAGAGCGGATTGTCCTCTGACACGCTTTGCCAGGCCGTAATGCAATCAAGGATCGTGATGTCTGTAAACGCTGACCGAGGGTCTTGTTTCCACATCTTGCGATAGGCGGTGTTGCAGAATGTAAGGATGCCGCTTGCCGAAAATACCGCCAGCCCGTCGTCGAGTGTATCAAGCAAGGATTGCCCCAGCTTCAGTTCCGCCCGGAAATTGCGGGTCAGGGTTACTTCGGCGCTGATGTCTTCGATCAGGAAGGCCGTTGCGCCATCGGGGTGTGGACGCCCCTTGATGCTATAGGTCTGGCCGGATTCAAGCGACCATGTTTCCTGATATCGGCCATCGGTTGCGGCGGCGATCACATCAGCAATTTCCTGTCGCCAGTTCCGATAGTTTTTAGGCTCCGGCATCCGGCGATTTTCGCGCAACTGGTCAAAGAACGACAACATCGTGGGGCGTGCGCTCAGGAAATGGGCAGGCAATCCGGTCAGATCAACAAGCGCCGGATTAAACAGCGCCAGTTGTCCGTTGCGGTCAAAAATCGCAAGACCGATAGACAGATGTGCAAAGGTTTTCGCCAATGTCTGCACAAAATTGCGCTGTGCCTTTTCGGCGGCGATTACGGCGTTGATATTGGTGGCGTGAAACACTGTTACGCCATCGACAGATATCACCGATAATTCATACCAGTCGGGGTCTGCATCTGCATCGGTCTTGAGCGAGACCCGTTTCGGCGCGTCCTGGTCACCGGCATTGAAAAGCCGCTTGGCCGGGTCAACGGGCCGTCCATAGGCGAGTTGAAACAGCGCCGCGTAGGACTGGTTATACCAGAACACCTTGCCGGACGCATCTTCCTGCCAAACCGGATTGGGCAGCGTTGCGCTGGCGCGACGCAGATTGATCACCTCGCTTGTGTCAGCCTGATCTTTGGTCACAGTTAAAGGTTTTTCACCAGGTTCAAGAGTCACCCAGCACAAGTGGCCGCGCCATGAAATATCAAGGCGGTCATAGCCGTACTCATCGGTGGCACGCAGGGTCAGGTGGCCATGTTCTCCTGTTCCAATGTCCGGTGGAATATCGGGAAAGTGCGGCGTTAATGCATCGCGTAAATCGTCCCAGACATGCGTTCCGGGATGCAACGCAAGCCGTTGTAATGCGGCCCCAGTACCATGATGCAAAACACCGCCGTCAAACAAAAGCGACAGCGGTTCGGCCACGCTATGATCGGGACCGCGATAAATAGATGTACCACGGTTCATATACCAGACCGCAACCGTGGCGGATAACATGGAAATTGCCAAAACCAGTATCACGTCAGACATCTCGAGCATGTCCATTCCCCTCATACGATTGCATACCCAAGTGTTTAGCGTCTTAGGTTAATGGACGGTTAATACGGCAGGTCCAGAAGTCAAAAAAAGGCGACTTTGATCTTATTGCGCAGCACATCAGTCACGAATTTGCTGGTTTTGTCCGTAAGGCAAAGGCGTGTCACCGTCGCGCGCATCAATTGCACTGCGCGGCCATATCACCTCAACGACGGCCCCGGTTGCGCGGTCCTTGGACCCGTTTGCAAATCGCAATGTCGCACCGGACCGCTCCAGCAATGTTTTGGCGATGAACAATCCCAAGCCCATGCCTTCGTATTCAGGGCGGTTCCCGCTTGGCCGCATCGCGGCACCGCGCCGCATGAACGGATCACCGATGCGCCCCAGTATATCGGGCGGGTATCCACGCCCGTCATCCATAATCCGCACAGAAATGTCGGTTTCGCTCCAGTCGGTTTCGATCCAGACGGTTTGATCGGCGAAATCGACGCCATTCTGGATAAGGTTGCGCAGACCATGAATAATTTCGGGTTTTCGCAAAATCGTTGGCGGGTTCGATTTTGTGTTACCATCGGAAAGGTGGTGGAATGTGACCTGTTTTCCGCGGTCGATATGTGGCTCGGCGGCCTCGAACACAACGGCTTCGAGCGGGGCGTGGCGGACATGTAGATCGCCCTTACCACTGCGCCCCATATCGCGCAGAATATCGCGGCACCTGTCGGCCTGATCACGGATCAATGCGGCGTCTTCGGCAAGCTCGGGTTGACCTGCAAGGTCGCTTAGCAATTCGGTGCTTGCCAGTTTTATGGTAGCGAGAGGCGTGCCCAACTCGTGCGCAGCGGCGGCAACCACACCACCCAGATCCGTCAATTTTTGCTCGCGGGCCAATGCCATCTGGGTGGCGGCGAGCGCATCGCCCATTGAGTGAATTTCCGACGTCACCCGCCGCGAATACGCGCTGGTGAACACAATCGCGATCAACAGGGCAATCCAGTGACCGAATACAAATATTTGCGGTATGCGCAGAATTGTACCGTCTTGGGTCGTCAGCGGCAGATGGAACACTGCAAGGATCGACACGGATATAATTGCAATCGCGCACATCACCAGCGTGGACCGCAGGCTGAGCGCCGTTGCAGAAATAGTCACAGGGCCCAACATCAACAACGCGAACGGGTTGTTCAGGCCGCCCGTTAAAAACAGCAAAAAGGCAAGTTGCAGCAGGTCAAACAACACCATCGCCAGATTTTCAATTTCGGTCAGGCGCTTGTTTTCCGGAAACACAAAGGTCGCAACCAGATTGGCGATGATCGACGCGCCTATAGCGAAATAGCACAGGCCAAGCTCAAGCTGTAAACCATAGACAAGCGGTGCTACTGTAACTGCGATCAGCTGTCCAATGATCGCGACCCAGCGCAGCATGATCATGGTGCGCAGCCTGATCCAGTTCGCGCGTGTACGTGCGCCCAAAGGTCGTATATATCCCTGCGTCATAACATACCTTTGATCTGTTCGCGCTTGCATCAAACGCCCCTTAGCGTAGGTCTGCGCCAACCCCTATTCAAGTGCGCCATTTTGGCCCAAGGAGGAATGGATGAACCGTATTATTGCTATTTCGGCTGTCGCTGTTGCCGCTGCTTTTCTGGCTGGCACCGCATGGTTTTCGCAGCGCGGTGCAGGTGACCAGTTTGCGCAATGTCGTTCCTCAAGCGTAGCGGGTGATCTTGGCGGGCCGTTCGAGCTGGTGAACAAGGACGGTCAAACGGTGACTGATGCTGATGTGATTACCGAGCCTACATTGATCTATTTCGGCTTTACCTATTGCCCCGATGTCTGCCCGCTGGATGTCGACCGCAATGCAAGCGCTGTGGATATTCTGACAGAGCGCGGGAAAAGTGTGACGCCTGTTTTCATCTCGATTGACCCTGCAAGGGACACACCAGAAGTGGTTGGCGATTTTGCATCTGCGATGCACCCCAAGATGATTGGCCTGACCGGATCGCCCGACCAGGTCAAAGCCGCATCGGCCGCATATCGCACATATTACAAGGCGCATGAGGCTGTGGATAACGAATACCTCGTGGACCATTCGACGTTCAGCTATCTGGTTCTGCCGCAAGTGGGGTTTGTTGATTATTTCCGCCGTGAAATCACGCCCGAAGACATGGCCGACAAGATCGGGTGTTTTATTGATCGTATGTGATTATTTGACCTCAATGGGGGTGCGCACCATATTACGGGTTAGCAACGATTGAGCGTGAGGGCATTTAAGGTGACACAAGATCTCCCAAAACTGGGACCGGACAAAACGCTTTTGCTGGTTGATGATGACGAGCCGTTTCTGCGCCGGCTTGCAAAGGCCATGGAAAAACGCGGCTTTCAGGTTGAAACTGCTGGTTCTGTTGCTGCTGGTCGCGCAATTGCCACCGCCCGCCCGCCTGCATACGCCGTGGTTGATTTGCGGCTTGAGGATGGCAATGGCCTTGATGTAGTTGAGGTGCTGCGCGAGAAACGCGCCGATGCGCGCGTTGTCGTTCTGACCGGATACGGTGCCATTGCAACGGCGGTGGCTGCGGTCAAAATCGGGGCGACGGATTACCTGTCAAAACCCGCTGATGCCAATGACATAACCAACGCGCTTTTGGCGGGTGAAGGCGACATGCCGCCGCCCCCCGAAAACCCGATGAGCGCGGACCGTGTGCGGTGGGAACATATCCAGCGGGTGTATGAGTTGTGTGACCGTAACGTGTCAGAGACGGCGCGACGGCTAAGCATGCACCGCCGGACATTGCAGCGGATTTTGGCGAAACGCTCGCCTCAGTAATGTGTCGGCATTGCATCGGTATAACATCGGTGCGTCCGTCGATTACAAATCGAACCGTTTAAGCCGCTTGTCTACGATTTGACCATCCGCCATTTCGTAGCTTTCAATCACGCGGTAATCCTGAAACCCGCGGCTTTGGTAATAGATCAAACCGCCTTCATTGTCGGCGCGGATGTTGGCATTTATCCATTTATAGCCAAGCGCCTTGGCCGCTTTTCGGGTCGCGGCAAACAGGGCTGACCCGATGCCAAGCCCAGTTTGACTCCTCTGCACAAAAGTCGCAATTTCTGCTGCCTCAGCGGGGAGATAGCCCGCCGGCGCGATCCATTGAAACCCCACAATGTGCTCGGCTTCGTCAACTGCGACGTGCCATGCGCTCTGAGTGGCATCTGTTGCGATCCAATCTGTGATGTCCCGGTCTGTTACGGGGCGCGTCAAAGCGGTCGTGCCACCTGCGTTAATGACCTCATTCAGCAGACGGGCCATGTCAGCGGTATCCAGGGCTATGGGTGGGCGGACAGCTATCATCGGATCTGTTCGAGCAAATCAGTGTGCCGATCCGTGAAGGCGTTGCGTGTTTCGACAGGCGCACGCAGAACGATATTCAATCCTTCGATAAGCGATTGATCAGGTTTGCCAAAGAATTTACTGGACTCAGCTTCGGAAAACCCGGCGATCTGGGTCGCTTCCATCCAGGCGCTTATCTTGTCGGCTTTCTTGATCTGCTTTTTAACGGCAGGCGGGATCGCAGCAGGCAAGCCAAACCTCAGATGGATCGCGGCTGTCAATCGATCATCCAAAGCGCCATACCCCGGACCAACAGCTGCCTTCACCGGCGAAATCATATCGCCAATCACATATTCCGGCGCATCATGCAGCAAAGCGGCCAACCGCCATTTGGCAGGTGCGCGCGGGTTGATCCGGGCAAATATCGTCTCGACCAATAGCGAATGCTCCGCCACGGAGTAGGCAAAATCACCCATGGTCTGGCCATTCCACCGCGCAACGAAGGCCAGCCCGTGCGCGATATCTTCAATCTCGATATCGACCGGTGTCGGGTCCAGCAGATCAAGCCTGCGCCCTGATAACATCCGTTGCCATGCGCGAGGTTGTTGCGCCATGTCGTGCCCTCCGAAAACCTGATCACTGTCATTCCACGAAGCGGGCCGCCATGGAACCCGTATTTCCATCAGGGGGGTGCGACACGAACAATCGTTGAAAATAACCCGCGAAGCTGCTAACCGCCGCGCAACGTATGTTTATGAGGTGCCCGAATGGCCAACGACTATATTGTAAAAGACATCAAGCTTGCCGCGTATGGCCGCAAGGAGCTGGATATTGCCGAAACAGAAATGCCGGGTCTGATGGCCTGCCGTTCCGAATTTGGCGAGAGCAAGCCACTCAAAGGCGCGCGCATTGTTGGATCATTGCACATGACGATCCAGACTGCGGTTCTGATCGAGACGCTTGTTGATCTTGGTGCTGATGTGCGCTGGGCCTCGTGCAACATCTTCTCGACCCAAGACCATGCTGCGGCAGCGATTGCCGAAGGCGGCACGCCGGTATTTGCCATCAAAGGCCAATCCCTGACCGAGCATTGGGATTACCTTGATAGATCCTTCATGTTCCCCGAAGGCGCGAACATGATCCTTGACGATGGTGGCGACGCGACGCTGTACGTCTTGCTGGGCGCGCGTGCCGAAGCGGGCGAGGAAATTATTCCGGTGCCACAATCCGAAGAAGAAGAAGCGATCAAAGTACAGATCGCCAAGCGCATGAAAGAAAGCCCCGGTTGGTTCACCAAAACGCGCGATGCGATCCTAGGTGTGTCCGAGGAAACCACCACAGGCGTTCACCGCCTCTATGACTTGCACAAGAAAGGCCAGCTGCCGTTCCCTGCGATCAACGTGAACGATTCTGTGACCAAGTCCAAGTTTGACAATAAATACGGCTGTAAGGAATCGCTGGTCGACGGTATCCGCCGCGCGACCGACACGATGATGGCTGGTAAAGTTGCGGTTGTGATGGGCTACGGCGATGTTGGCAAAGGCTCTGCTGCGTCCCTGTCTGGTGCTGGTGCACGTGTGAAAGTCACCGAAGTTGATCCGATCTGTGCCTTGCAGGCAGCGATGGACGGCTATGAAGTTGTCCTGCTGGAAGATGTTGTGTCGACCGCCGATATCTTCATCACCACCACCGGCAACAAAGACGTGATCCGCATCGAACATATGCGCGAGATGAAGGATATGGCGATTGTCGGAAACATCGGCCACTTCGACAATGAGATTCAGGTCGCGAACCTGAGGAACCATAAGTGGACGAACATCAAGGAACAGGTCGACATGATCGAGATGCCGAATGGCCATCGCCTGATCCTGTTGTCCGAGGGTCGTTTGCTGAACCTCGGGAACGCCACCGGCCATCCGTCGTTCGTGATGTCGGCATCCTTTACCAATCAGGTTTTGGCGCAGATCGAATTGTTCACCAAGGGCGACGAATACCAGCCCGGCGTATATATCCTGCCCAAGCATCTGGATGAAAAAGTTGCGCGTCTGCATCTGGACCGGATCGGTGTGAAACTGTCCAAGCTCGACCCCGAGCAGGCCGCCTATATCGGGGTGTCGCCAGATGGGCCGTTCAAGCCGGAACATTATCGGTACTGATCATCGCGGCATTACCGCAAGACTGATGTGAAATTTAATTGCCGTCCCGTGTAACGCAGGGCGGCTTTTTCTTTTTGTGGATATTATTAGCTCAGCCTTATGAGGGGAAAAATCGCATGAAAAACTCCTTTTGTGACTGACTTATTGCCTTTAGGTTGTGCGTAAGATCAGAATTGGCTGGTCAAATTTTAATGATGGGAGCGAAATTATGGGTAAGCGGGACGAGTGGATCGCAAAGTATGCGGACGACCTGAAAAACAAATGTGGCATGACGCCAGACATGGCTCTGCTGACAAAAGTGACGATTGGCTGTGGTCCGTCGATCTATAACGCCGATGCACAAACCGTTGCAGCAGGTCAGGACAGCGAGCTTGAACTGGTCAAGAACAACTTTTTGATCAAGAAGCTGGGTATGGCAGATGGGCCGAGCCTGATGGAAGGCATCCATAAAGTTGTTGAGATTTATGGTAAATCCGAACGTAATAAATACCGCGCTGTGATCTATTACATGCTGACCAAGCACTTTGGAAAAGAATCCATTTACGGGTAATTTCTGATATAAAATAAGATGATAACGCCTTCTTGATTAGGTGGGCGTTTCATTTTTAGATGGCTTTTGAACTATCGTTTTGTTGCAAGAATCCCTGCCCTGCAGTATGAATATCTTACAGGCCAGTACGGCCAGAACAGATTTCAGATACGTGTGTGGTGGTTCTTGGGATACACACGGGGTGAGAAAGGGTTCTGGCAGTATGCTGGAACCCTTTTTTCGTGCGCTGCGGCCTATGGTTCGGTCTTGCCCATAGCATAGATGGTTTGCCATTCATCAGATGTGACGGGTTGCACTGACAAACGCGAGTTTTTGACCAATATCATGTCGGCCAGGCGTTCATCTGCCTTGATCTGGTCAAGCGTCACAGGTTTTTCAAAACTGCGTACGGCTTTGAGGTCAACACATTCCCAGCGGTCATCATCGGTTGTGCTGTCGGGGTGTGCGGCTGCGATGACTTCGACTATGCCGACAACGGCGCGTTCTTTTTGCGAATGGTAAAAGAAACCCAAATCACCGACCGCCATTTCCCGCATGAAATTACGCGCCTGATAGTTGCGCACGCCGTCCCATTCTTCGCCCGCATCGCCTTTGGCAAGCTGATCGTCCCAGCCCCATGTGCTTGGTTCTGATTTGAACAACCAATAGGCCATTATCCAATAACCCGGTTCCACGGGATCAACTCGACCGATCTGAACAAGCCCGCTTTTGCGTAGGGATCATTGTCGGCCCATCCTTGCGCCGCCGTCATATCGGCAACATCCAGAATAATCAGCGATCCGATCATGCCACCGTCGCTGTCCAGAAGGGGCCCTGCTTGCGCGACAAGATCGGTAGATTTCAGGTAGTCGATATGCGCAGGGCGGTTTTTGGCACGCACCGCTTGAGCACCGGTTTTGTCTTTGGCGATGAGGGCAACAAACATTTATTCTTCCTTTAGCGGGCGAGTAAGCAGCGATTTCATGGCGTCCTGCACATTTAACCTGTTGTCGAGCAATCCCGCAACTGCGGCAGTGATGGGCATATCCAACCTGGCCTTTTGTGCAATGGCGTTCACGGCATGGGCGGTTGCGGCCCCCTCAACCGTTGTCGCGGGATCAAAGGGAATATTTTGACCCAATGACTGGCCCAACCGGTAATTGCGCGATTGCTCGGATGTGCAGGTCAGTGTCAGATCGCCGAACCCTGAAAGTCCCGCAAGCGTAGCGGGGTCGGCGTTCAGGTGCGCGGCCAACCGTTGCATTTCGGCAAAACCCCGCGTCATGAGTGCGGCGCGCGCACTTTCGCCCAGACCGGCACCCATTGCAGCACCGCAGGCGATGGCGATCACGTTTTTCAGAGCACCGCCAAGCTCTGCACCCGTAGTGTCAGTCGTGCGATAAATCCGCAGGTTTTGTGTTGTTAGAGACTGTTGTAGCCGACTTGCAACGATATCATCCGCACAGGCAAGCGTCAGCGCCGTAGGCAGACCGCGCGCGATATCAGCGGCAAAGCTGGGGCCGGTCAGGATGGCGGCATGGGCTGTCGGCACCACGCTTTTCATGATACCGACAGGGCCAAGACCCGTGGACAGTTCAATCCCTTTGCAGCAGGCGACTAGTATTTTTTTGGGTAGTTCCGCCTGATGTTCGACCAGGAAATTCCGTAGTTTTTGCATCGGTACGGCGATCAAAAGGATATTTGCGTGACAAGCCTGATTTAGATCAGCCGTGACCTGCAAGGCATCCGGAAATGTAGCACCGGGCAAACGTGCGGTATTTTCGCGCTTGGTTTCCATATCGCCAGTATCGCGCGCCCACAGCGTAACCGGTGAATTGCGGGCCAGCGATATGGCAAGGGCCGTGCCAAAAGCACCTGCGCCAAGGATTGAAATATTCATGCTTTCGCCCCCTTCTTGCCGCTGCCCAGCATCGACGGTTGGGAGCTATCCAGCGGCCATCGGGGACGTGCGGACAGGGTTAAATCATTCGCGCCCGCGCTGTCACGCTGTTCGGCGGCGGCAAACGCAATCATTGCGGCATTGTCGGTACATAGCGCCACGGGAGGGGCGATGAACCCCGCGCTATGATCGGCCGCAGCAGTTTCTAACCCAGCGCGAATGGCTGTATTTGCCGCAACGCCGCCAGCCACACACAGGGTGCGGTTTTTCTTTTCAGGATATGCTGCAAAGGCACGGCGTGTCTTTTCAACCAGCACATCAACAACGGCAGCTTGAAATCCGGCGGCAAGGTCGGATTGATCCTGTTTGGTCAGCCCGCCATGTTCTGTAATGATGGCATCGCGGGTCCGCAGAACAGCGGTTTTCAAGCCGGAAAATGACATGTCACATCCGTCACGGTCCAACAGCGGGCGGGGAAGTTTAAAGCGCATAGGGTCGCCGGTTTTTGCCGCCTGTTCAATCGCAGGGCCGCCCGGTTGCGACAGGCCGATCAGGCGGGCAATTTTGTCAAATGCCTCGCCCGGTGCATCGTCGATTGTACCGCCAAGCCGCTGGAATTGACGCGGTGCATGCACCATCAGAAACTGGCAATGTCCGCCCGAAACCAGCAGCATCAGATAGGGATAAGGCACATTATCTGTCAGGCGCGGCGTCAAGGCATGGCCCGCAAGGTGGTTGACGCCGTACAGCGGCTTACCCGTGGCCAGCGACAAACCTTTGGCGCACATTACACCCGAAATAACCCCGCCAATCAGGCCCGGACCCGCCGTGACCGCAATGGCGCCGATTTCATTCAATGCTATTTTGGCCTGTGTCAGAGCCTGTTCCACACATAAATCGAGCTTTTCGGCATGCGCGCGCGCGGCGATTTCGGGAACCACACCGCCGAATGCCGCATGGAGATCCGTCTGGTCGGCAACCACTGACGAAAGAATGGCGGCTGTTCCATCTGCATTGACCCTGACAAGTGCCGCTGCGGTGTCGTCACAACTGCTCTCTATACCCAATATGGTCATGGCCTTTGGCATAAACTTCTCCGACATTTCCGGTTCGAGGTAACATCACAACCCATGGCAAACAATGGTGGTGCGGGGTAGTATGGTCACGAGATGAGCCAACATTCCCTTCTTGTCACGCGGCCCCGTGCCAGCGCAGACCGCTTTATTGCGCAATTGCGGGAAGATATCCGGCAAGGCACCACAATTATCTGTGCGCCTTTGATTGATATTGTCCCGACGGGGGTTCAGGTTAATATTTCGCCTTACCGTGGCGTTATTTTCACGTCGTCCAACGCTGTAGAGCTGGCACCAAACGGCAGTGGCACAGCTGCCTTTTGTGTGGGTGAAGCGACGGCAGGAAGCGCCCAGCATGCGGGATGGTCCGTGGCTTTTTCGCAGAAAACCGCATTGGAGTTGATTAACCGGTTCCGTAAAGAGATGCCCAAAGGGCCATTGCTCCATCTGGCGGGGCGGCACAGACGGGGCGATATCGCAGGGCAACTGACCGCGATCGGGATCAAAACGGATGTTGAAGTCCTGTATGATCAGACGCCTGTTGGTCTGCCGAAAGAAGCGCTTGCCTTGTTGAAAAGCCAAGGTCGCGTGGTGGTTCCGCTTTTCTCGCCGCGCACCGCCGCGCAGTTCATGGAACAGGCACCTGATTTGCAAAATGTTATTATTATCGCCATGAGTGATGCCGTCGCACAGGTTTGTCGGGGGTCAAACGTCGCAAAGGTTGTGGTGGCTGACACGCCGACAGGCCATGATATGTTGCGCGCGGTTGAAAAGGCGCTGCGCAGAACCAGCTGACTTGAGAGACGCAGGGATGCCGAGTAAGGTCGTGAAGTTAAACTGACCCGAAGGGTTAGAATCGGAAGGGTGGCAAAGTGGCTAAAGCGAAAAAGCCGGCATCAAAAGCCGGGACTGAAACGGGTAAGACCGCTGGTGATACCGCAAAGAGCGCAAGTTCGGTGCCAAAGAAGGGACGCGCTGCTACCGGTGCGGCCGGTCTCGCAAAAGCAACAGGTTCGGTGGCGCCGCCTGTAGACGCGCCCAAGGTCACACCACCGACAGATGTAAAACCACAAGACGCAGAGGCGGCCAAGACATCTTCAGCGGTGCAAAAGGCTTCGCCGAAACCTGCTGACGCTACAGTTGACGTTAAAACCACTCAAAAAACGGATCCTGTGGCAAGCAAGTCGCCTACGCCATCAAATTCCGCCCCGTCAAACCCTGCGCCAAAGCCAGCCGTGCCAAAGCAGCCTGAGAAGTCCGGCAGTGGGTTTTTTCCGCTGGTATTGGGTGGCGCTGTTGCTGCTGTTCTCGGGTTTGTCGCCGCAGAGTTGAATGTGCTTGGCACGCGCACAGATGACAGTGACCTGCGTGCGTCACTCCGCGAGCAACAGGCGCAGATAGCGGCGTTGGAAAATGCCGAACCGCAGACACCGCAAATAGATATGCCGGACATTGAGCCGCTGATGGCCGAGCTTGAAACAGTTACCGAAACGCTTTCGGAGCTCGACGCCCGCCTTACCAACGTTGAAAAGCGGCCCATGACTGAGGGCGGTTCACCTGAGGCTGTTGCGGCCTATGAGCGTGAGTTGGAAGCGCTTCAGGCGTCAGTTCGGGAGCAGCGGACAGAGATCGAAGGGTTGCTGGACAATGCGTTGAGTGTCGAAGAAGCCACTGCCGACCTCGCGCGCAATGCGACCCAGCAGGCCGCACTGACACGGATCATGGGTGCGATTACGACGGGGCAACCGTATGCCGCAGCGCTCGCTGATCTAGAGGCAAGCGGCATGAATGATATCCCTGACGCGCTGGCGGATACGGCTGAAACGGGTGTGGTTACGCTGACCAATCTGCAAATGCGGTTTCCCGATACGGCGCGCGCTGTTTTGTCGGTTGCACGCGAAGCCGGAACGGATGCAGACACGGGCGGGATGGCCGGGTTTCTGAAACGCCAGTTGGGGGCGCGGTCGGTTGCACCGCGCGACGGGACCGACCCTGACGCTGTGCTGTCACGGGCCGAGGCCGCGGTGCGCGATGGCCGCTTGACGGATGCCTTGGCGGAACTTGAAACATTGCCCGAAATTTCACAAAGCGATCTGGATGGCTGGCTTGCCGATGCGCGCGCCAGGCAAGCCGCCGAAGCCGCCGCCGCCGACCTGTCACAACGCCTGACGGCAAACTAAGGAACCTGAATTTATGCTATGGTCATTGATCAAGATCGTTCTGTTTGTCGCTGTGGTTGCCTTGACGGCATGGGGTGCCGGTTTCCTGCTCGAAAGTCAGGGCGGCATCCAGTTGACCGCTATGGGCACCGAATACAGTTTCGGTCCTTTGCAATCGGTCATCGCCATTTTGCTTTTGATGTTGGCGGTTTGGCTAATTCTCAAGATATTCGCGTTGCTGGTGGCAACGTGGAAATTCCTGAACGGGGATGAAACAGCGCTGTCGCGATATTTTGACCGCAATCGCGAGAGAAAAGGCTTCGAGGCTTTGTCAGAGGGGCTTATGGCGCTGGCCAGTGGCGAAGGCCGGATTGCCATGGCGAAGGCCACGAAGGCTGATAAATATCTTAACAAACCTGCGCTGACCAATCTGTTGATTGCGCAGGCCGCTGAGCTGGCGGGCGATAGCCGCAAGGCCGAAGAAACCTACCGCAAGCTGGTCGAAGACGAGAAAACCCGTTTTGTCGGCGTGCGCGGTATCATGAAACAAAAGCTCGCGGCGGGCGATACGGAAACGGCGCTTAAACTGGCGGAGCGTGCCTTTGCACTCAAGCCCAAGCATGAGGAAACCGGTGATGTCCTGTTGCAGCTTCAGGCGGCAAAAGAGGATTGGACCGGCGCACGGCAGACCCTGAGTGCCAAACTGAAAAACGGGCATTTGCCACGTGACGTACACAAGCGCCGCGATGCGGTTCTGGCATTATCAGAGGCGAAAGATGTGATTGCCGAGGGCAACAGCATCGAATCCCGCGAGGCCGCAATTGAAGCAAACAGATTGTCGCCTGATTTGATTCCTGCGGCGGTGATGGCGGCGCACAGCTATATCGAGCAATCGAAACCGAAATATGCCGCACGACTTTTGCAAAAGGCCTGGTCAGTGCATCCGCATCCCGATCTTGCGGCTGCCTATGCCGCGATTGCGCCGGACGAGACGCCGACCCAGCGGATCAGACGGTTTCGCACTTTGACAAAGTCACAGCCAAATCATTCGGAAACCAAAATGCTGATGGCCGAATTGCACATCGCCAACGAGGAATTTCCAGATGCGCGCCGTGCCTTGGGTGATCTGGTTGAAAGTGATCCGACCGCGCGGTCCGTCACGTTGATGGCCGCGATCGAGCGTGGCGAGGGTGCATCGGATACTGTTGTAAAGGGTTGGCTGGCGCGTGCCTTGACCGTGTCACGTGGCCCGATGTGGATTTGCGACAATTGTCAGCACATTCATGCCGGATGGAAACCGATCTGCGAAAACTGCAAAAGCTTTGACACATTGGCGTGGAAATCGCCGCCGATGTCCGAGGTTGCGATGCCCGGCGGCGTGCAGATGTTGCCACTGATTGTGGGTGCGATCGAGGACAAGTCAGGTGCGGATGGCGCAGGCAAGGTTGCCACGCGCAGCGATATCGAAGATGTCGAGCTGATCACCGATCCGCCCGAGGATGACCCGAAAGACGTCAAAACGTAAAATCTTTAGCGGTTCATGAACGCAGCTGTTTGTGGGCCGCATTGATGGTTAACTTGTCCAATGCACTGGTTAATTGTGCCGCCTCTTCCGCAGACAGATCGTAAAAAAGCTGTGTGCGGGCGCGGTGTACGTCGGGGTTGGTTTGATCCAACACCGCGCGCCCTTGATCCGTGAGCGAGACCTGCGCAAACCGCCGGTCGGTTTTCAGCAGAACCTTTTCCACCAACCCACGATCAGCAAGCTTATCGACCAACCGGCTGGCAACAGTCCGGTCTATTACCGCACGTTCGGCCAGATCATGAATGGTCAGGTTCTGTTGCGTGCCAAGACAATCCAGCATCCGCCATTCCACCAGCTTTAGCCCATGCCGGCGCAACACGGTGTTCATCATGTCGTGGATCGCACGGCCCGCAAGCGCAATCCGGAACTCGGGTGGATCAATCGAATCCAGCCAATGTTCGGGCGATGGGTTTTGTGGTTTTGCGGCGGGCATCAAAGGGCTTTCAAGCGGTTTGGTATAGTCTAGCGCACTAGCTTAGAAAATACTAGTCAGGTGCTTAATATGTGCTATAACACATATTAAGCACCTTGTGTATGCGTCAGGAGATAAACATGAAAATCACCACAATCGGCGGCGGCCCCGGCGGGCTTTATTCGGCATTGCTGACCAAAAAGGCCAAACCGGACTGGCAGATTGAAGTGTACGAGCAGAACAAGGCTGATGATACCTTTGGTTTTGGTGTCGTGTTCTCGGACGAGACGCTCGATGAATTTCTGAGCCGTGACAAGCGCTTGTTTGATTTGATGCGCGATGAATTTGCCCATTGGGATGATGTTTCTGTGCATTTCAAGGGAGAGGAAATGCGTGCGGGGGGTAACGGGTTTTGCGGGCTGTCGCGGCATACTTTGCTGCGTTTGTTGCAACAACGCTGCCGCGAGGAAGGTGTCGAGATGCATTTTGGTGCTGGCGTCAGCGGGCCTGATATCAAGTCGCGGTTTGCGGGTAGTGATGTAATCATTGCGTGTGACGGCGTAAATTCAGCGGTACGTCGTGAATACAGCGATGCATTCAAGCCGCAAACCGCAATGCAGAAAAACCGGTTTTGCTGGATGGGTTCGACCCGGCCGATGGGGGAGTTCAACTACTTCTTCCGCGAGACCGAACATGGCCCCATGGTTGCGCATTGCTATCAATACGAGCCCGGACATTCGACTTGGATTTTCGAGATGGACGATGCCACATGGGCCGCGCACGGCTTTATCGAGACAGATGAGGAAGACAGCAAAACCAAACTCGCAGAGATATTTGCAGATGAATTGCAGGGTCATCCGCTGTTGTTAAACCGCTCGCATTGGCGGCAATTCCCACGGGTGTTTTGCGAAAACTGGTATACAGATAATATTGTGCTGTTGGGCGACGCCAAGGCAAGCGCGCATTACTCCATCGGATCAGGAACCAAGCTGGCGATGGAATGTGCGATAGCGCTATCGGATGCGTTGGTGGCGCACGCAGAGGATGACGTTCAAAAGGCGTTTCAGGCCTATGATGATGCGCGCCGCACCCCGTGCCAGATCACCCAGCATAACGCCGATGTATCATTGTCGTGGTTCGAACATATGTCGCGGTCCTGGGACATGGACCCCTATCAGTTTGCAATGGTTGTGATGTGTCGCGCCAAGTCGATCACCTATGACAACCTGATCGTGCGTGACCCTGCGTTTGTCGCAAAGGTTGATGATGAATGGTACGCACGGCATTTACGCGATACCGGCGAAGACCTGCGCACATCACGGCCCACGCCGATGTTTGCCAAGTTCAAACTGCGCGATATGGAATTGGACAACCGCGTGGTGATGTCACCTATGGCGCAGTATTCGGCGGACTTGGATGGCAACCCGACGGACTGGCACAAGGTGCATTACGGCGGTCATGCGATGGGCGGAATGGGGTTGATCTTTGTCGAGATGACCTGCCCGTCTGCGGATGCGCGGATCACCCAAGGCTGTCCGGGCATGTGGACCGACCAGCATGAGGCCGGATGGAAAGACATCGTTGGATTTGTGCACGCAAATTCAGGGGCTAGAATCGCGATGCAACTGGGTCATGCCGGGCGCAAGGGATCGACACAACTGGGATGGGAAAAGATGGATCATCCGATTGTGGATGCTTCGCAAAACTGGCCCTTGGTGTCTGCGTCAGCGCAGCCATGGTTTGAGGGCGAAAGCAGCACACCCGCGCCACTGGACAGGGCCGGAATGGACCGGATAAAAGCAGACTTTGTGCAGGCAACGCAACGTGCTGCGCGGGCAGGGTTTGACATGCTGGAACTGCACTGCGCGCACGGATATTTGCTGGCGTCGTTCCTGTCACCGCTAACCAATAGCCGTGACGATGAATACGGCGGGTCGATTAAAAACCGCCTGCGCTATCCTTTGGAGGTGTTCGAGGCAATGCGCGCGGTTTGGCCTGACGAGCGGCCGATGTCGGTGCGGGTGTCCGGTACGGATTGGAAAGATGGCGGGTTAAGCGAGGATGATCTGATCGCCATTGCTAAGGCGTTTGAAGCGGCGGGGTGTGACCTGATTGACGTGTCCGCAGGCCAGACTGTGCCAGATCAGGAACCTACCTATGGCCGCATGTTTCAGGTGCATTTGGCCGAAGCGGTGCGGAACTTGACAGGGATGGCAACCATGGCCGTGGGTGCGGTGACAGAGGCCGCGCAGGTGAATACGATTTTGCACACAAGGCGCGCCGATCTGGTTGCTGTCGGGCGAACCCATTTGGCGAACCCATATTTCACCCATCAGGCGGCGGCATGGTACGGTGCGCGCAATCAGGATATGTGGGCCAAACAGTACGTCAGCGGCGGCGCACAAGCGTTTCGTGAAGGGCAGAAGGCGCGCGAGAAAATGCTGGAGTTGCAGCGCAAGGCGGCACCGGGGCGTCATACGAAAACGCGGTAGGGCGGTTGGCCTATTTACCTTTCCAGACAGGGTCGCGTTTTTCGGAAAACGCGCGGGCACCTTCCAGCTGATCCTCGGAGGCATAGAGCATATCAACAGACTGCAGTTGGCGTTTGGTGATGCGGTTCATACTGTCTTGAAATTTGCTGTCTTCCGCATCACGCACGATTTCCTTGATCGCCGCATAGACCAGCGGCGGACCGGAAGCGAGCAGGCGGGCCAGCCCCCATGCGCGGTCCATTAGCTGGTCTGAGGGCAGGATTTCATTGATCAGGCCCCAACCCTTTGCCTCATGAACGTCGAACCAACGTCCTGTCAAAAGCAGCTCCATCGCGATGTGATAGGGGATGCGTTTGGGCAGCTTGACCGACGCCGCATCGGCCACAGTGCCAGACCGGATTTCAGGCAGAGCAAAGGTGGCATGATCTGCGGCGATGATCATGTCCGCACTCAACGCCAGTTCCAACCCACCTCCACAAGCGATGCCATTCACGGCAGCAATCACCGGCTTGTTCAGATCACGTAGTTCTTGCAGGCCACCAAAACCACCCACGCCGTAATCTCCATCAACCGCATCGCCATCAGCGGCGGCTTTGAGATCCCAGCCAGGGCAGAAAAATTTGGTCCCGCCGCCGGTGATGATTGCAACACGCAGTTCGGGATCGTCACGGAAACCGGTAAATACATCGCCCATTTCGCGTGAGGTATGCAGGTCGATGGCGTTGGCCTTGGGCCGGTCAAGGGTGACTTCCAGTATCGCACCGTCACGGCGGGTTTTGATCGGGCTGTCAGACATGTTTGATCCTTTCAGTGAGCGCAGCGCAGCAGGGCGTCGGCAGCAATGGCATCAGTTGAGGTGCAGATCAAAGGGTTGATTTCGATCTCGTGCAAATGGGATGCGTTGGCGATTGTATAGTCTTGAACCGCATAAATAGCACGCAGGATCGCTGCGCGATTGGCAGGCGCTGCTCCGCGATAGCCGTCGAGAAGGGGTGCGGTTTTTAAGCGGCCCAAGGCCAGTTCGATTGAGGTGGAAGACGCTGGCACCAGCAAAGACACTGAATCCTGCAATATTTCGGTCAACGTCCCGCCTGCCGCGATGGTCAGCACAAAACCATGAGCGGGGTCGCGCACGACGCCGATCAGGAGTTCGGCAATCGTGCCTGTGATCATTTCTTCGACCAGAAAGCCGGTAGCGTTCATTTTCTCGGCTGCATCTTGTGCGTCTTTTGCGGACAGGATGTTCAACCGCACTGCACCTGCTTCGGTCTTATGCGCGATACCTTCACCTTTGAGAACCAGCGGAAAGCCGATGCGGGACGCGGCTTCAGCAACATCTGCCACCGATGCGCAACGCTCTGATCGGGGGATGCGCAGACCATGTGCGGCCAGTCGTTGTTTGGCTTCGCCCTCTGATATGAGGGTCGCGTCAGTATCCCGCCCGAGGAGCAGGATCGGCTCTATGTCAACGGGTGCTAAAACCGATGCTGCACGACATGCCATCAATGCTTCGGTCAATCCGCAGAACGGGACAATTCCGGCGGCAATCAAAGTCTCTGATACGGTTTCTGGCATCAGTTCGGGCAGTGTTGCGGCCATCGCGTAATGCGCGCCTGTCTGTTGCGCGGCCCCGATTGCGGCCTCGATCACACAGTCCCAATCATCAGGGGAACAGCGGTCAGCGCGGGGAAAATCGACGATCAGGATCGTCATCGCAATCGCGGGGTCGGCCATTGCCGCAAAGGCACGGGTCATCGCAGGCACGTCGCGCCAGATGTAGGTGTGGTAATCGAGCGGATTGGCAAGTGCCACTTTCGGGCCCAAAGCCGCGCGCAGGTCGTGACGTTGGCGATCATTCAGCGGGGGAAAGGTCACGCCAAGGGTATGTCCGGTATCCGCTGCAAGGCTTGCCTCGCCGCCCGAGCACGAGATCGTCGCAACTGTATTCTGTTTCAGTGGCCCGACGACATGTAGCAGCTTGAGGGTCTCGATGAACGACGGGATATCGCAAACGCGTGCGATCCCGAGACGCGCAAGTAACGCGTCAGCCCCAGCATCCCCGCCGGCCAGCGACGCGGTATGCGACACAGTTGCGGCGCGCGCCTGTTCCGATCTGCCTACCTTGATCGCGACGATCGGTTTATCCAAAGCCCGCGCATGAGCGGCCAGCCCCTCAAACGCACGTAGATCACCGATGCCTTCAATGTGAAGGCCCAGTGCAGTGACACGCGGATCATCCAGCAATGCGCGGCCAATTTCCGCGATACCGGACTGTGCCTGGTTGCCAGCAGTGACGACATAGGCGATGGGCAACGCGCGATTTTGCATCGTCATGTTGATTGCGATGTTCGAGCTTTGGGTGACGATGGCCACACCGCTTTCCACGCGCTTGCCACCATGTTGGTCAGGCCACAGCAATGCACCATCGAGGTAGTTGATATACCCATAGCAGTTCGGCCCGAGAATCGGCATATCGCCCGCCGCCGTCAGGAGTTGTGCCTGAAGATCGGCCCCTGTGCTATCCTCTGCAACCGCCTCAAGAAAACCGGAGGCAAAGCAGACAGCCCCGCCTGACTTGATGGCAGACAGGGTGCGCACAATGTCGATGGTCGTTTCGCGATTAACGCCGATAAAGGTCGCATCGGGTGGCGCGGGCAGGTCCATGACACTGCGATACGCGCGCGCGCCCGCAATTTCATCGGCAGTCGGATGGACAGGCCAGACATCGCCGGCGAACGCCATCTTGCGGCATTGTTCGACCACCTGACGGCACCATGCGCCACCGCCCACAACCGCGATTGTCTTCGGCCTTAACAGCCGATCCAAACCCCGTGTCATGCGCCAAGTGGCCGCAACAGATCGCGCGAAATGATGTGGCGCTGTATTTCCGATGTGCCGTCCCAGATCCGTTCAACACGGGCGTCACGCCAAAACCGTTCAATAGGGAAATCATCCATCAACCCCATACCGCCGTAAATCTGCAAGGTGGTGTCGGTGACGCGCGCCAGCATTTCGGAGGCATAAAGCTTGGCCGACGCAATCTCTCGGTTCGCGGGCAGCCCGTGGTCCAAGCGCCACGCGGCGGCCAGCGTCAGCCAGTCGGCGGCGTCGATTTCGGTGATCATATCGGCGATCTGGAAACTGACGCCTTGGAATTTACCGATGGGCTGACCGAACTGTTCACGTTCCGCCGCATAATTCAGCGCCATGTCAAAGCAGCGTCGCGCCCGACCCACAGCCATGGTGGCGACGGTGATGCGGGTGGCATACAGCCATTCGTTCATCACAGCAAAACCGCCATCGACCTCGCCCAGTACTTGGGCGCCTGGCAACCGGCATTCATCAAATTCGAGTATCATGTTCTTGTAACCACGGTGGCTGACCGACTTGTATCCATCGCGGATGGTGAAGCCCGGCGTGCCACGATCAACAAGGAATGTAGTGATGCGTTTTTTAGGTCCGCGCGGGGTGTCGTCTTCGCCGGTCGCTACAAATACGATAATGAAATCGGCATGTTCCGCGCCCGAGATAAAGTGTTTGGTGCCGTTCAGAACCCAATCACCGCCATCACGCCGCGCATTGCATTTCATGCCGCGCACATCCGATCCGGCACCCGGTTCGGTCATGGCAAGCGCGTCCATCCTGTCGCCGCGCACGGCGGGCAAAAGATAGCGTTCCCGCTGTTCATCATTGCAGGCCATCAGGATATTTTGCGGGCGGCCAAAAAAGTGGTTCAGCGCCATCGAGCCGCGCCCCAATTCGCGTTCCACCAGCGCAAAGTCAACATGGCCCAGGCCTGCGCCACCAACGCTTTCGGGGAAATTACAGGCGTAAAACCCCAGATCAATTGTCTTTTGCTTGATCGCCTCGGCAACGTCATGCGGCACTACGCCCGTGCGCTCGACCTCGGCCTCATGGGGGTAAATCTCTTTCTCGACAAAGCTGCGCACGGTCGAGACGATCATGTCCTGTTCTTCGGTCAATCCAAAATGCATGGGCCATCCCCTTGGTGATTTCGCACACCATACATTTCATATAGCATCGGTAAATAGCAGATCAGACAAGGCCCTGCCCATGACCGCCAAGCCCGAAACCGCAAAGAACATCCTTTTCATCATGTTCGACCAGTTGCGGCATGATTATCTGGGGTGTTCCGGTCATCCGCACCTAAAGACACCCCACCTCGACAGGCTTGCCTCCAAGGGCGTCCGGTTTTCGAACTGCTACGTGCAATCGCCGGTTTGTGGCCCCTCAAGGATGAGCTTTTACACCGGGCGCTACGTTCATTCGCACGGGGCTGCGTATAATAACTTTCCGCTCAAGGTGGGTGAAATCACCTTGGGTGATCATCTGCGCAAGCGTGGTATGGATTGCTGGCTGATCGGCAAGACCCATATGAAAGTCGATCAGGACGGCATGGGGCGCTTGGGTATTGCGCGCGATAGCGTGATCGGGGCGCGTGTCGGCGAATGCGGCTTTGATGTTTTCGAGCGGGATGACGGCTTGTGGGGCGAAGGGCCAGCGGGGGCGTATGACAATAAACGCTCGCCCTATAACGCTTATCTGAAATCCAAAGGCTATCAGCCGGAAAACCCTTGGCTGCATAATGCCAACGCAGGGGTTGATGAAAATGGCGAGATCGCGTCGGGCTGGTTTTTGCGTCATTCCGATAAGGCGGCCAATATCGAGGAGCCCGACAGCGAGACGCCATGGCTGACGACCCGTGCGATGGATTTCATTGCGGAAAAAACGGCCGAGAATGCACGCCCCTGGCTATGCCATCTGTCCTATATCAAGCCGCATTGGCCCTATATTGTGCCTGCGCCCTATCATGACATGTATGGCAAGGATGATTTTGCCCCTGTTGTCCGCGACACCTGTGAAAAGACTGATCCGCACCCGGTCTATGGCGCGTTTATGGAGTATGAAGTCAGCCGGAATTTCAGCAAGGACGAGGTGCGCGACACGGTGCTGCCCGCCTATATGGGCCTGATCAAACAGGCCGATGACCAGATGGGGCGGCTGTTTGGCTGGCTTGAGGAGACGGGCCAGATGGACAAGACCGTGATTGTCGTGACGTCGGATCATGGCGATTACATGGGTGATCACTGGTTGGGCGAAAAGGATCTGTTTCATGACCCTTCCGTGCGCGTACCGTTGATTGTCTATGACCCGTCTGTGAAAGCGGACAGCACGCGTGGCACGGTCTGTGATGCGCTGGTCGAGAGTATTGATCTGGCTGCAACCTTTGTCGATATGGTCGGCGATGTGCCAGAACATATCCTTGAGGGACGATCCTTGCTGCCGTTCCTGCATGGCAAAAACCCTGACGCTTGGCGCACCTTTGCGGTCAGCGAGTATGATTATTCATCGTCGTCAGCCGCAAAGGCGCTGGGCGTTCATCCCCGACATGCGCGGTTGTTCATGCTGGTGGATCACGATTGGAAATTCATTTTTGCCGATGGCGGGTTCAGGCCCATGCTGTTTGACCTGAAAAATGATCCCGACGAATTGCATGATTTGGGGGCAAGCGCGGATCACGCACAGGTTATCCAGATGTTCGAGGCGCGGTTGTCCGAATGGGCGCGCAGGCCGTCGCAGCGCACAACCGTGTCCCATGATCAGCTTATCAAGTCGCGTGACGGATCATCCGACCCTGTGGGAATGTTCATCGGTGTCTGGCACGAGGATGACAGACCGCCTGAAGTAACGGCAAAGGCACGCGGCAAGGATTAAGGTCAGGTGATCACATCTGGACTGGTTCTGCCGATCATTGCGTCCATGTCACAGATGGTTTGGGCCGCTTCGCGTACGCCGCGCAAGGCGTCTTGGGTATCGAGGTTCAAATCGCCGTCAACGCCGGAGTATTGTTCCAGATACAGCCGAAGCGTCGCCCCTTGGGTGCCCGTCCCGGACAATCGGAATACCGCGCGACCGCCGCCTTCAAACCCGATCCGCAGACCCTGGTTATTGCTGACTGAACCATCCACGGGGTCGAGATAGGAAAACTCGTCTGCTGAGTTTACAATCAGACCATTGATGTTTTGCCCTGCCAAAGCATCCAGCTGCTCGCGCAGATGATCCATCAGCGCGTTCGCCTTATCGGTCGCGACATTCTCGTAATCGTACCGTGAATAATAATCGCGGCCATAAGTCTGCCAGTGGTCCGTCACGATCTCTGCCACAGATTTCTTGCGCACCGCCAGAATGTTGAGCCACAGCAAAACCGCCCAAAGACCGTCTTTTTCACGCACATGATCTGATCCGGTGCCGGCACTTTCCTCGCCACAAATCGTGACTTTGCCGGCATCAAGCAGATTGCCAAAGAATTTCCAGCCTGTCGGAGTCTCGTATGCGCCAATCCCCAGCTTTTCTGCCACACGGTCACTGGCCGCACTGGTTGGCATGGACCGTGCGATACCCACAAGGCCACCGTTGTACGCAGGTGCCAGATGCGCGTTTGCGGCCAAGATCGCGAGGCTGTCAGACGGCGTCACATAGATGCCGCGCCCGACGATCATGTTGCGGTCGCCGTCGCCATCAGATGCGGCCCCCATATCGGGCGCATCATCCGACATCATCAGATCCATCAGCGGTTTGGCCCAGATCGGGTTGGGGTCAGGATGGCCTTTGCCAAAATCCTCAAGCGGGATACCGTTCACGACAGTGCCGGACGCGGCCCCAAGCGCGCGTTCGATAATTGCATGCGCATAGGGGCCGGTGACGGCGTGCATGGCGTCAAACTGCATGGTGAAGCCGCCGGCAAACAGGTCACGAATGGCATCAAAATCAAACAACGTTTCCATGAGCGCCTGATAGCTTTCGACGGGATCAACGATATGAACAATCATATCGCCGAAATGCGCTTTACCGATTTTGCCCAGATCAACGTCATCCGCTTGCACGGTTTTGTATTGGCTGATCGTCTTGGTTGCCTCATAAATTTTGGCGGTCAGCTTTTCCGGCGCAGGCCCGCCGTTATTGCCGTTGAACTTGACCCCAAAATCCTCGTCGATCCCGCCGGGATTATGGCTCGCGGACAGGATAAACCCGCCATCCGTTTTGTTCAGACGGATCAAATGTGAGGCGGCAGGCGTCGACAGGATACCGTTTTGTCCCACAATCACAGCCACAGCACCGTTTGCTGCTGCCATTTTGATGATCGTCTGAATGGCCGGTTTGTTGAAATATCGCCCGTCACCGCCCACGACAAACGTCTTGCCCACGCCGCCCCCAATCGCGTCAAAGGTCGCCTGAATGAAATTCTCTAAAAACCGCGGCTCCATAAACACGCGGGTCTTCTTGCGCAGACCCGAGGTGCCGGGCATTTGACCGTCGATGGGTGTGCTGCTGACGATATCAATTTTCATCTGATTGGCCCTTGTGTGACTGTGTTCTTCCGGCGTCGCGCATCATTGCCGCGGTTGCGTCGAGTTGATCATGTTCGCTTAAGTCTTCAAGCGATACAGGGTATTTACGCCGCCAGTTCGGATGGTCGTCTATCGTGCCGGGCAGGTTTTGCGCCTCGACAAGCCCCAGCACATCGTCCAGTTGAACCGCAACCAAAGCGGCATTTGATTGTGCCAGAAGGCCGTGTACATAGGTTTTGAAATCACCGTTATGAAGCATGCACGACACTTCTTCATGGCGCTTTTCACGGATATCCTGGGCGGTATCGGCGTTGATCCAACCCAGCTTTTCCCACCAGTCAATATCGCGGCCCGCCTCAAATCCGCCCACCGTCGGCGTGTCGTGCGTTGCAAAGCATGACAGCACCTGTTCGGGGCCGGATTTCGGATCACGAAACGCGCCATCATCATCGCGCTCATATTGCAAAACGGAATAGCCATAAAACCCGTGGCCGCGCATTGTGTCGCGAAAACCGTCCGGCACCAGCCCGAGGTCTTCGCCGATCACGATACATTTATGCCGTTCCGCCTCGATCTTGATCACGGCCAGCAGCGCGTCAAACGGCTGGCGGATATAGGCACCGGGGCTGCCATCGTCGGGCAACCAGAAACTGCGGTTCAGGCCCAGAACATGGTCAATGCGAATGACGCCCGCGTGGCGCATGGTCTGTGCCAGAATACGGCGAAGCGGCGCATAGCGCAGCGCTTTTAGTTTGCGGGGGGCAAAAGCGGCCAGATCCCAGTTTTGCCCTTCAGGGCTGAGGTGATCAGGTGGCGCACCTATGGACACGCCTTGCGCGATTGCATCACGCTCGCACCAGCTTTCCGCGCCATCACGGCGCGGTCCTACCGCCAGATCAAGGTAGAGGCCGAGCGCCATGCCTGATTTCAATGCGCTGGTCTGTGCTCCGGCAAGCTGAACGCTCGCAACCCATTGAAGCCACATATGAAATTCAAGCTGGTTTTGAGGTGGCGCATTCAGGCTTTCTGGCCAACCCCGCCAGTCGGTTCCATGTATCCCGCTTAAAACCTCAAATCTGGCAAAGGTTTGCAGATCGTCTCCGCCGCGATCCACAAAGCTCGCAAATGTGCTGTGCATGGCTTTGGGCGCATCTGACTGGAACCTTGTAAACAGCGTTTCGAGACGTTTGTTATGGGCGCGCTTGTGATCAAGGTGCTGCACCGTTTCCGCAAGTTTGAGCGCGTCAAAAGAGGTGTCTTGACCATCAACATCCAATCCCGGAACCTGATCAACTGCGATGTATGAGGTGTTCAAAAACCCACGGTGCGAGGGCGAATAAGGGCTGATCGCAGTTTGGTCGAAATAACCCATGTTGTGGATCGGGTTGATGCCCAGAAATGCGGCCCCTTCGGCACCTGCAATCTGCGACATCCGGGCCAAATCAGCGAAGTCGCCCAATCCGGTGTTGCGCGCCGACTGTACGCCATAAAGCGCAAGGTTCAGGCCCCAATGCCGCTCCGTTTGCGGCAGTTGTTCGGGGGCGGCGATGACAGTGACAGTTTCGGTTCGCCCCGATGCAGTCGCTGTCAAAACATAAATACCAGAGGGGAGCGCGGGCAGTGTGATGTGATCGGCGGGCGACCCGGTTGCGACGGTTTCATCATCGCCGTCCAGAGATAGATGCCACTCTGCCCCAAGGCCGAATTCCAGCGCTCTGGCCTTGCCGCTTTCGATAATAACTTCGTCCGGGAACCACCGATTTTCTGCCTGAAACCTCTCCTCGGCAAGGGCATCGCGGATGGTATCGTCGCTGCTGGTGTCAAACCCGTTGGCCCGCAAGATCGCTTTTTGCGTTTCAGGTGTCGTGACTCGTTCATGACCTTGCAGATCGTGGTAATGCGGTAAAATCCCGCAAAGGTCCGCCAGCGCTGCAAGGTCATTTGTCAAAGTCATGCGGCGTCTTTCGGGATACTCAGAACAAAACACACAACAGATTGTGCTGTGATGGTTGCTTTGGCTGTTTCGGCTTTGCCGTTGGCTGTGAAACCCGGTTGTCCGGTATCAATGGCGCGCACCCAAGAACAGTTTTTGGGTGTCTTGGGCAGTCGGGCAGTGGCCTCGCCGTGGCTGCGGTTGAAAACGATAAAAACCATATCGCTTGTGTCTTCCCAATCGGGTGCCTCGCCAGAGATCCGCAATGTCAGACACAGATCAGCCAGCCGTGGGTCGCGCCAATGCAGGGGCTGTCCGTTAAAGTCGGTCCATTCCACATCAGGCTGTCCGTCTGAGGGCCGCGTTGTGCCATGCAAAAAACGGGTCTGGCGCAGGGCAGGGTGGTTTTGGCGGAATGTCGAAAGCTGGCTGACAAAGGCGTTTAAGTCGACATCTGCCTGATCCCAGTTCAACCAGCCGATGTCATTGTCCTGACAATAGGCGTTGTTGTTGCCTTGTTGCGAATTGCCAAACTCATCACCCGCCAGCAACATTGGCGTGCCTTGAGACAGAAACAAAGTTGCCAGCATATTGCGCTGTCGCTGTGCGCGAAGGTCGCGAATGACAGGATCATCTGTATCACCTTCTACCCCGCAATTATCGCTGAAGTTGGAATGATGCCCGTCGCGATTATTTTCGGTATTTGCCTCGTTGTGACGCATCGAATACCGGTTGATATCGGCCAATGTGAACCCGTCGTGAGACGCGAGAAAGTTGACCGACGATGTACTGCGCCGCCCGTTGTGGTCAAATTTATCGGCCGATCCCAACAGCCGTGCGGCAAGCTCCTGTGCGCTGTTGGCGTCCCCGCGCCAATAGCGGCGCACCGTGTCGCGGTAGCTGTCGTTCCATTCGGAAAAGGTATGCGGAAATTCACCAAGACGGTAACCGCCCGGCCCGATATCCCACGGTTCCGCGATCATGCGGACCTGAGCGAGCACAGGGTCTCTGGCGCAGCGCATCAAAGAAACCGCCGTTGGGGTCAAACCCATGGTCCTCGCGGCCCATGGTCGTGGCCAGATCAAAACGGAACCCGTCAACGCCCATACATTCGACCCAGAACCGCAAGCTGTCCAGCACCATCCGCAGCACATAGGGATGCGCCACATTCAGGGTGTTTCCGCATCCGGTATCATTGACATAATATCGCAGCTGGTCGGTGTTCAGACGGTAATAAGACGCGTTATCAAGGCCGCGGTAACACAGCGTCGGACCGCGCTGATCGCCCTCGGCGGTGTGGTTATACACAACATCCAGAATAACTTCGATCCCGGCATCATGCAGGCGGGCGACCATCTGTTGAAAGCCCTTGATGCCGCCCGGTCCGAAATACCGTGGTTCGGCGGCAAAAAACCCTATGGAGTTATAACCCCAGTAATTGCGCAGTCCGCGTTCGACCAGAAATCTGTCATCAACAAAGCTGTGAACGGGCAGCAGTTCAACCGTATGTGCGCCCAGTTCCTTGAGGTGTGCAAGCATCGGATCAGAGGCCAGCCCCTCGTAGGTGCCGCGCAGATTCTCGGGGATGTTCGTATTAAGTTGCGTGGCCCCTTTGGGATGTGCCTCGTAAATCAGGTCGCTGTCCTTAGCGCGATGTTTCCCGCCCTTGGAACTCTCAAAAAGCGCCGGGTCGGACACCACGGATTTAGGCACAAACGCAGCGGAATCGCGGGCATCCAATGACATATCCTCGGCGTCCGAGGTTTCGTCATAACCCAATGTTGCAGGATCGTTTGACCATTCTCCATGTAACTCGCGTGTGTAAGGATCGAGCAAGAGCTTGTGAGGGTTAAACCGATAGCCTTTTTCAGGCGCATATTCGCCATGCACACGGTAGCCATACAAGGTGCCGATGGGCAGATCAGAGACGTATCCATGCCAGACAGGCCCGGTTTTTTCGGGCAATGCGATGCAGGCGGTCTGCGTTACCCCATCCTTTGTGAACAGACACAGCTCAACCTGGGTGGCATGTTCAGAAAACACAGCAAAATTCACACCAGCACCATCGTGATGCGCGCCAAGTTTACGGTCGGAGCCGCCAAGAATTTGCATCGTTGTCATCTATCAGCTTTGTCCTGTGCCGCCCTGTACACATCCAGATAGGCCGCAGCAGACAAATCCCAGCCCACCGGATGCCGCATCGCGCGGCGCATCATGCCGGACCAAAGCCTGGGCTTGGCAAACATCGTACAGGCGCGGCTGATCGCATGGCCGAGCATGGTGGCGTTGATCGGGGCAAACTGAAATCCTGTGGCGCAATTGGCCTGCATTGCGGCTTCGTTTGCGTCAATCACCGTATCGGCCAAACCGCCGGTGCGCGCGACCACAGGCAAGGTGCCATAGCGTAAGCCATAAAGCTGGGTCAGCCCGCAAGGTTCAAAACGCGACGGGATCAGGATCGCGTCACTGCCGGCTTGCAGCAGATGTGACAAGGTTTCATCATATCCGATGATTGTGCCAACCGACCCTTTGTGACGATTGGAAGCGTCGATAAACGCACGTTCCAATGCAGGTTCACCAGATCCTAACACGGCAAGTTTTGCCCCATGGACCACCAGCTGCGGCAAACAGTCAAGCAGCATATCCAGACCCTTTTGCGAGGTTAGACGGCTTATGACACAAAATAGCGGGCCGTCGCTTGGCGTTAGTCCAAACCGCGTCTCGATCTCGGTACGGTTGCTGGCTTTGCCTTTCATGCTGCGCGCGCTGTAGGTTGCCACCAATACAGGATCATTTTCAGGCGACCAGACATCAAGATCAATACCGTTCAGGATACCGAACAAGTCAGATTGCCTGCCGCGCAACAACCCGTCCAGCCCCATGCCAAAGTCGGGGGTCAGCAGTTCGGCTGCATAGGTCGGGCTTACCGTGGTAATCTTGTCTGACAGGGCCAAGCCCGCTTTCAAAAACCCGATCTTGCCAAAATACTCTATGCCGTCTGGCGTGAACAGTTCCGCGTGCAAACCCAATGCCGCCAGTCGTGTCGCGTCGAACAAACCCTGAAACGCGATGTTGTGGATTGTGGTCACAACCGGCGGGTGCCGTTTGCCGGATTGTCTAAGATAGGCTGGCACCAGACCTGCCTGCCAGTCATGGGCGTTGATCACATCCGGCGTCCAGCCGTCGATACCCTCAAGCGCGATCTGTGCCCCTGCAAAGGAAAGCGCGGCAAATCGCAGATCGTTGTCGGGCCAATCGTTTCCGTCCGGCCCCAGATAGATGTTGCCCGAGCGGTCATACAGATGCGCCGCCTCAAGCAGCAACATGTTCAGCCCTTCGGCCTGCACCGCAATAATCCGTGCGGGACCGCCGAAAAAGTAGTCAAACGACATCACCACTGTGCCTGTCGCCACCAGACCCGCTAAAGCCGGATAAGCCGGGAGCAAAACCTTGACGTCGACCCCGAGTGCGCCCAGCGATTTGGGGACTGCACCGATGACATCGGCCAAGCCGCCCGTCTTGATAAACGGCGCACATTCAGAGGCGACAAACAGCAGCTTCATGTCAGGTGTCCAATGCGTCAATCATCGGTTGCGTGATCAAACATACCCCGTTTGCGCTGCGCCGGAACCGCTTTGCGTCCAGATCGGCGTCTTCACCCACAACCAATCCTTCAGGGATTTGTACACCGCGATCAATCACAACATCGGTCAGCCGCGCATTGCGGTGGATTTCGGCATATGGCATCGCCACGACGCCTTTAAGCTGTGAAAACGAATGGGTGCGCACACCGGTAAACAGGAAACACTGGTCCAATGATGACCCCGAAATGATGCAGCCACCCGATACCATGGACGATACGGCAGAACCGCGACGCCCTTCCTCGTTATGGATGAATTTGGCAGGTGCGGTCAGTTCCGAGTAGGTCCAGATCGGCCATGAATTGTCATAGAGATCAAGTTCGGGCTTGAAGTCAGTCAGATCGACGTTGGCCTGCCAGAACGCATCGACCGTGCCCACATCACGCCAATATGGCTTTTCTTCCAACCCCGAGCGCACGCAGGATCGGCTGAACGGATGCGCAATCGCTTTGCCGTTTTTGACGATGTCAGGGATGATATCACCACCAAAATCGTTTTTGGAAGCTGGATTGGCCGCGTCTTTTTCCAACAGGCCAGCCAGATATTCTGTTTCGAACACGTAAATCCCCATGCTGGCCAGCGCCATATCAGGATGGCCGGGCATCGCGGGGGGATCGGCGGGCTTTTCGACAAAATCAAGGATGCGGTCCGCGTCACCGACTTTCATCACACCAAATCCTGTTGCTTCCATCCGCGGGACTTCGATACAGCCAACGGTCACATCCGCACCACTTTCAACGTGGTGTTTGATCATCAGCGAATAGTCTTGTTTGTAGATGTGATCACCCGCCAGAATGATGATATATTTCGGCCCGTAGCCCCGAATAATGTCGATATTCTGAGCAACCGCATCTGCGGTGCCTTTGTACCAGTTTTCATTCCCCATCTGTTGCGAGGCAGGCAGGATATCGAGGGATTCGTTGCGTTCGGCGCGGAAAAAGCTCCAACCGCGTTGCAGGTGCCGGATCAGGGAATGTGCCTTGTATTGCGTTGCGACACCGATGCGCCGGATACCGGAATTGACGGCGTTGGACAGGGCAAAATCAATGATCCGGCTTTTACCGCCAAAGTACATTGCAGGCTTTGCACGTCTGTCGGTCAGCTCGTACAAGCGGCTGCCGCGCCCCCCGGCCAGAACAAATGCCATGGTTTGCTGTGCAAGCCTTTGTGATGAATTGTCCATCCTCGTTTCCTCCCAAAATGTGCCGCTACGGCGGGCTATACGCCCTCTTGTAGTTCAAAAAATAACGTCGAAAGCGGCGGGATTGTCAGCGAGACCGAATGCGGTCTGCCCGAGGCGGCAATCTGTGCGCTGTCCGCAAATCCCATATTCCCGCGATCGCCGCCGCCATAGATGGCAGCATCAGTGTTCAGTTTTTCGATCCAGCGACCGGCCGCGGGCACACCGACGCGCCGCTCCGAGCGCTCGACAGGAGTGAAGTTGCTGACCACCAAAACGGGCGCCGCGCCTTTTGACCCTTTTCGAATCCATACAAACAAAGATTCTTCCGCCGCCCCTTCCTCGACCCATTCAAACCCTTCGGGCTTGCAATCAAGTTGGTGCAAAGCTGGCGTCTCGCGGAACAGCACGTTCAGATCGCGCACAAGGTTTTGCATGCCTGCGTGCTTTGGGTGATCCAGCAAATGCCACTCCAGACTGCTGTCATGGTTCCATTCAACGCCTTGGGCAAACTCGCAGCCCATGAACAGCAGCTTCTTGCCCGGATGTCCCCACATATACCCGTAATAAGCCCGTAGATTGGCGAATTTATCGTCGCCATACCCCGGCATCTTTTCGATCATCGACCCTTTGCCGTGTACAACTTCATCATGGCTGATTGGCAGCACAAAGTTTTCCGAAAACGCATAATGCAGGCCGAATGTCATTTTGTGATGGTGGTATTTACGGTTAATTGGGTCTTCGGACATGTAGGACAGCGTGTCGTTCATCCAGCCCATGTTCCATTTGAAACCAAAGCCAAGACCGCCTTTGTCAGCGGGCCCGCTGACACCCGGAAAGGCCGTCGATTCCTCTGCAATTGTTATAATGCCAGGCATCTCGCCGTAAGCCACAGTGTTGGTGCGTTGCAGGAACGAGATCGCCTCAAAGTTCTCGCGACCGCCGTCTTTGTTCGGTATCCATTCGCCATCTTTGCGCGAATAATCACGGTAGAGCATCGACGCCACTGCATCGACGCGCAGGCCGTCTATGTGATGTTCGCGCAGCCAATACAGCGCGTTGGCAACAAGGTAATTCGACACCTCCGCGCGGCCATAATTATAGACCAGCGTGTTCCAGTCGGGGTGAAAACCTTCCTTGCGGTCGGCATGCTCATAAAGCGGCGTGCCGTCAAACTGGCCCAGTCCGTGTTTATCCTCGGGGAAATGCCCGGGCACCCAGTCGAGGATCAAACCGATGTCGGCGGCATGGCACGCCTCGACAAAAGCGCGAAATTCTTCGAGTGTACCATGGCGGATTGTCGGCGCGTAAAGCCCGACAGGTTGATAGCCCCACGAGCCGTCGAACGGAAACTCCGACACCGGCATCAGCTCAAGATGGGTAAATCCCATGTCCTTGGCATAGGCCACCAATTGCTGCGCATGCTCGGCGTAGGACAGTGGGCGATTTCCCTCGGCCGGCACGCGCCGCCATGACCCCAGATGCACCTCGTATATTGAAATCGGCTGGTCAATCTTGTGCAGCGCCTCGCGTTTGGTCATCCATGCCTGGTCGGTCCAATTATGGCCATCGAGCTTGCGAATAACAGACGCGGTTTTTGGGGGATGCTCTGAACCGAACCCGAATGGATCGGCCTTTAGCGGCAGCAGCGTCCCGTTTTGATCCAACAGTTCGTATTTATATGCCTCGCCATCGGTCAGGCCGGGCATGAAAATCTCCCAGACGCCGGTTTGTCCCCGCCTGCGCATCGGGTTGCGCCGCCCGTCCCAACGATTGAAATCACCAATAACGGAAACGCGGGATGCATTCGGTGCCCATACCGCAAAATGCGTGCCGTCTGTACCGCCGTGTTGCATCACATGCGCGCCCAAGACCTTCCAAAGGTCCAGATGTGCGCCCTCTGCAATCAGGTGTTCATCCAATTCGCCCAAAACAGGGCCGAACGCATAGGGATCTTCGCCCTCCCAGACGTGCTCCCCTTTGGTAAAGCGCAAGCGGTAGGAAAAGGGTTTCTTGCGGCGCGGGATTGTGCCTGTAAAGAGTGTGCCATGATCCAGCGATACCACATTATTGCCGGTTTTCGCGTCAAGAACATCAACTGTATCCGCATCAGGGTGAAAAACCCGAACTGTCACTTTGCCGTCAAGAACATGCATGCCAAGCACAGAAAATGGATCGGTATGGGTGCCGCCCGCGATTTTGTGCATGTCTTGAGACGTGATCACATCATTCACCTTTTTGCGCCTGACAGTTCCTAAACAACCGATTTCGCTTTCCAGATATCGTCGGCGTATCCCCGAATGGTTCGATCAGACGAAAACCACCCCATGCCAGCTGTGTTCGCCGCTGCCATTCGTGTCCAGGCGGGTACGTCTTGATACACTGCATCAACTTCACGCTGCTTTGCAAAGTAATCGTCAAAATCAAGACTCACGAGGAAATAGTCGTGTTCCCACAGATTGGTCAGAATATCAGAATACCGTGACCGGTCCCCGCCTGAAAATACACCTTCAGCGATTTGACCAAGCACGCGTTTGAGGCGCACAGATTTATCAATCGCGCGGCGGGCATAGCCATGGTGCGTGCGGGCTTCCTGTGCCTCGGCTGCCGTCAAACCAAAGAGGAAAAAGTTTTCCGCCCCGACATGATCACGGATTTCGACATTCGCGCCATCCAGCGTCCCGATTGTCGGGCTGCCGTTGAGCGACAGTTTCATATTGCCAGTTCCGGACGCCTCTTTGCCCGCAGTCGAGATTTGTTCAGACAAGTCAGAGGCCGGGATCAGGATTTCCGCCATCGAGACGTTGTAGTTTTCAGGGTAAACCACCTGCAACAGATCACGCGTGACGGGATCAGTGTTGATTGTCGCGGCGACATCATTGATCAGACGGATAAACGATTTTGCCAGTGCATAGCCCGGTGCCGCCTTGCCGCCAAATATCTTGACGCGCGGCGTCCAGTTGCCTGTCGGATTGTCGCGGATTTCATTCCACAGTGCGATGGTTTCGAGAATGTTCATATGCTGGCGTTTGTATTCGTGGATACGCTTGATCTGGATATCGAACATCGCGTTCGTGTTCAGGATAATGTCGTTACGACCCTTCAGCCACTTCGCGAGATGATCCTTGTTTGTGGTCTTGGCCACCCGAAATGCCTGTTGGAAACCTGCATCATCCAGATGCGCGTTCAGGTCTTGCAACCGCTCCAGATCCTGCTGCCAACCGGTGCCGATCGTGTCGTTGATCAACCCGCGCAGCGCGGGGTTGCATGAATACAACCACCGACGCGGTGTGATGCCATTCGTCTGGTTCAGGATACGCTTTGGATAGGCTTTATGCAGGTCGGCAAACACCGTTTCCTTTACCAACTCGGAATGCAGCGCAGATACACCATTCACACTATGCGCCATGATGAACGCAAGCTCGCCCATTTTGATGTTTCCATGCTCGATGATGCGAATATCAGACCCTGTATCGCGCAAATGGCGATCCTGGATCATTTCGATGATACGGTGATGGCGCGGCAGGATGCGGGCAAAAAGCCCCTCTGGCCATTTTTCCAGCGCCTCGGGCAGCAGCGTATGGTTGGTGTAGGCGAGACATTTGCGCGCCATATCGAACGCATCATCAAACGCAAAACCATGCTTGTCGATCAGCAGACGGACCAGTTCAGGCCCCGCAATCGCCGGATGTGTATCGTTCAGCTGGATCGCGACCAGTTTATCAAGGTCTTCGATCTTGTGACCCTCGGATAGAAACCGCCGCAACAGGTCTTTGATGGAGGCGGAAGTGAAGAAATATTCCTGCTTGAGGCGCAGTTCCTTGCCTCCCTCGGTTGTATCATCGGGGTACAGCACGCGCGAAATCGTCCGGGCCAACCGCTCGGGTGCGTTGGCACCGATATAGTCGCCCCGGTTAAAGCTTTCCAGGTCGAACAGCTTGATCGGCTTTGCCGCCCACAGGCGTAATGTGTTGGCCCATTTGCCTTTCCAGCCCACAGTCGGCGTATCATAGGCCATCGCCAGAACCGTCTCGGACGGATTCCAGTTTGCCTTGCCTTCGGTCTCGCTCACATATCCGCCAAAGTGGATTTTATACGAAACCTCGGGCCGCTCGAATTCCCATGCATGGCGCTGGGTAAGCCAGCCTTCGGCGGTCTCGACCTGTTGACCATCCTCGAAATGCTGTTCGAACAAGCCATGCTCGTAGCGGATACCATAGCCGTAAGCAGGAATCGCAAGCGTTGAAAGGCTGTCCATAAAACATGCGGCCAAACGGCCAAGCCCGCCGTTGCCAAGCGCTGCATCGGGTTCATCCGCGACCACAACTTCATAATCCTGACCGAGTGACGCCATCGCCTCGCGCGCGATACCTTCGACATCAAGGTTGATGGTTACGTCTTCGATCAAGCGCCCGATCAGGAACTCCATCGACAGGTAATAGACCCGCTTATGTTTGCCTTCATAGGTCTTGCGCGTCGATGCAAACCACGGCTCGACCACCCGGTCCCTCAGCGCCAGAGACAGCGACATCCGCCAGTCATACAGGCTTGAATGATCAGGATCTTTACCCAGCGACAGCTTCAGGTGCTGCAAGATATCCTTGCGCAGCGCGTCGGTTGTCATGAGGGGCTGAGTATTTTCGGTCATGGCGCTCTCTTTGGTCAATTGTATCGGGCGAAGGCAACTATTCACTTATTTAGCGCTCCGTACACTATTTAATTGAAAAATGTTAGCGCTCACTCATGGCACATCCGGGTTGTGACTTGTTTGGAGGTCGTACACAGCAATAGATACAGATCAATACGATGAATTCAGGACGTCTGCTCAAATGTTTTCGCGCTACGCTGTCTTTTACACTTTGCTCGATGACCCCCTCGCGGCCCTCAGCGCATCTTGGCTGGGGTGGGATGCAACGCGCGGTGTTCAGGTCAATCATCCCGAAGTTGATGGTTTGGACATAGCCGCTGTCACTGCAAGCCCGCGTAAATACGGTGTTCATGGAACGATCAAACCGCCCTTTATCCTGACAGATGGCAAAACCGAGGCTGAACTTGCCAATGCTCTCGATCAGATTTGCAAGAGCATGCCGCCCATCATGTTGGACCAACTCAAGCTCACAACGCTTGGGCGGTTTCTGGCGCTTTGTGCGATTGGCGATACCGCGCCTCTAGGTACTCTTGCCGCAAGAGTCGTGCGCGGTCTGGATATTTTCCGCGCACCAATGACGCAGGATGACATCGTCCGTCGTCGCAGTGCAAACCTATCCCCCTCTCAGGAACAAAACCTCGTTGATTGGGGCTATCCTTATGTCATGGATGACTTTCGGTTTCATATGACACTGACCGGAAAGCTGGATAAGCCGACCCTGATAAAGGCGAATATAGCATTGGAAAAGCTGATTGCTCCGCTGCTACGGAGACCGTTTATTATCGACAGTCTGACCCTTGTTGGTCAGCGCAGTGATGGCATGTTTGTGGAAATCCGGCGTTACCCCTTGGCACCCTGACCACGGGAATAGACATCTTCATAGCGCACGATGTCGTCCTCGCCCAGATACGCCCCTGTTTGCACCTCGATCAGTTCCATCGGCAATTTGCCGGGGTTTTCCATCCTGTGCACAGCCCCGAGCGGGATATAAACGCTCTCGTTCTCGCAGACCAATTGCACTTTGTCATCAATCGTCACTTTCGCGGTGCCTGCAACCACGATCCAGTGTTCGGAGCGGTGCACATGGCTTTGCAAGCTCAGCGCCGCACCGGGTGTCACGACGATGCGTTTCACCTGAAAACGGTTTGCAAGGATAAGAGTTTCGAAAAATCCCCAAGGGCGGTGATCTTTTGGAAATGTATCCGCCTGCGGGATCGCTGAGGCGCGCATTTGTTTGACCACATCACCCAGTTCGGCAACACGGTCGCGGTGCGCCACCAGAACCGCGTCGGGCATGGCAACTGCAACGATATTTTCCAGCCCCAGGCCCACCAGTTGCACCCCGTCACTGTCAGAGCGCAGCAGCGTATCCTTGCAATCAATCGCGACGGCCGCGCCCTGAACCGCAACGCCTTTATCATCGACATCAGCGTGCTGATGAACCGCATTCCAGCCGCCAAGATCAGACCAATCGCCGCGATGCTGGATCACGGACAGGTTGTCGACCTTTTCCATAATCGCAAAATCCACCGAGATATCGGCACATTTCGCCCACGCATCCGGGTCCAACCGCAAGAACCCCAGATCACTCTGCGCCGCCTCGACCGCCGCGCGAACATGGGTCAACGTGTCAGGCGCATGGTTTGCAAAGGCGTCAATCAGAGTCTGCGCCGTGTACATAAAGATACCGGCGTTCCACAGATAATCCCCTGCTGAAAGCATACGCTCTGCCTCGGCCAACTGCGGCTTTTCGACAAAGCGTTTCAGCGGCACGGCACCATGTACCTCGGTTTTGTCAAGCTCAAGATAGCCGTATCCCGTTTCGGGACGGTCAGGTGTGATCCCGAAGGTGACGATTTGTCCAGCCCTCGCCGCCTCGATCCCGCGCTTCACACTGTCGCGAAAGGCATCGGCCTGGGTGATGTAATGGTCCGACGGTGCGGCCAGCATCAAACCTTGCGGGTTGGTTTGTGCCAGAACCAATGCAGCCGCCAGCAATGCAGGGGCCGTATTGCGTGCCTGTGGCTCGATCAAAACTGCACCCGGATCAATACTCATTTCTGCCAGTTGCTGCGTGGCGATGAATCGGAAATCCGAATTGGTCACGATCAACGGGGCCGCAAACCCCGGACCCGACAAGCGCCCGCTGGATTGCTGAAACAAACTACCCTTGCCGACAAGCGTGATGAACTGCTTGGGAAAACTCTTGCGTGAGACAGGCCACAGACGTGTGCCGGACCCGCCGCATAGAATAACCGGTGTGATGTTCGTGACCGTCATGGATGTTTCCTTTGCCGCGGGGGCCGATTTATCCAACAAGTATTGCACCCCGCGCAGGACATTCAAGCCACAGCGGTGTTTTCACGATGTTGCATTCCTGCGGGTGGTTGACTTTACCATGCCAAATCATGCGCAATATGGCCGAACAAAGGTCATTCAGGGAGTTCAAAATATGGGCAACGTTGATATCAGCGAAGTTACTCTGGATGCCATTCAGGCGCGCACCGCTGAATTGAGTGATGCGGTTTTGCGGACCCCTGTTGTGCGCCTTGGTGCCCCTTTGATGGAAGGCTCTGATGTATTCCTCAAGCTTGAGTGTTTCCAGCATACCGGCACATTCAAAGCGCGCGGCGCGTTGTCTGTTGCGCGGCAGATACCGCAAGGGAATCGCAGTGCTGGCATTACAGCGGCAAGTGCGGGAAATCACGCCATGGCCGCTGCGTGGGCCGCGCGGCAATGCGGGATGTCGGCAAAGGTTGTGATGCAGAACACCGCCAACCCGTTTCGCATTGCAAAGGCAAAGGCGGAACACGCCCAAGTGATCCTGCGCAACCCCGGCCCCGAGACGTTTGCCGAAGCCGAACGGTTGTCGCGCGATGAGGGCCGCACATTTATTCATCCGTTCGAGGGCATCAACACCACACTCGGGACCGCAGGTGTCGGGCTGGAGTTTATTCAGGACGTGCCTGACCTCGACGCCGTGATCGTATCGGTTGGTGGCGGTGGATTGATCAGCGGTATCGCGGCGGCGATCAAGATGATGAACCCTTCGTGCAAGGTATTCGGTGTCGAGCCGACAGGTGCGGATGCGATGTCACGCAGTCTGGCGGCAGGTACGCCTGTCACCCTGGACAAAGTATCGACCATCGCGGACAGCCTTGCACCGCCGATGGCTTTGCCCATGGGTCATGCGCTGTGTGCGGCCTATGTCGATGACATGGTGACAGTCACCGATAACCAGATTTGTGCAGGCATGGTGGTTTTACAGCAAGAGGCCAAGCTCGCGGTCGAACCCGCGGCTGGTGCGGTGATGGCCGGTATGCTTGGCCCGTTGCGTGCGCGGCTGGCGGGTAAAAAAGTCGGCCTCGTTATTTGTGGCGCGAATATCGATGCAGCCAGTTACGAGGCGCTGTTGGCGCGGGGCCGTAATCATCTGGATGCGCTGGTGTCTGGGTAGCAGCGATTATTCAAGGTCGGCGAGGAGGGCTTTCAAACGGGCTTCACGCTCTGCCCACATGGTTTTGACCTCGTCACGGGTCATTATCTGCATCGGCGCACCGCCTGCTTGCATCTTGGCCTCGACACGTTCATCGCCGAACATCACAGGAAGGGTCGTAGCGAGCTTTGTAATGATAGCTTGCGGCGTCCCTTTCGGCACCATAATGCCGCGATAGTTGACGGATGTATCGTCCACATCCAGCCCCAATTCCAGCATCGTGGCAACGTCAGGTAAAAGCGGACTCCGTTCCAGATCGGCAATGGCAAGAATTCTGACTTTACCAGCCTCGGCCGCGCGGTATGCATCCGACAGGTTGTTGATGCCTGCCAGCACTTCACCCGCAATCACCGCTTTCAGCGCTGCGGCCCCCCCTTCTTTTGTGGGGACATAAGCCATCTTTATGCCCGCCGCTTTTGACATCTGTAACAGTGCAATATGATGCCCGACAAACATCCCCCCGCCAGAGACTGTCAGCGTGTCTGGGTTGGATTTGGCAAAATCAACCACGTCTTGCAGGGTCTCAAAATCACTGTCCACCGCGACAACCAGACTTGCCGGATCAGCGCCCCAGTTGGCAATCGGCTCAAAGCTATCCGCGCTAAACTCAACGCGGCCTTTGATCGACTGCGCAATGAAATGCGGGATGTTGTAGGCGGCGATGGTGTAGCCATCTTTGTCTGCACGTGTTGCAAGCCAGTTCCAGCCAACGCGCCCGCCGTCACCCGGCATATTCAGAAGTGCAACCGGCATGCCCAGCGCATCGTCATCACCTGCGTTCATCGTCACAATGCGCGCTTGGTAATCCGTAGCCCCGCCTGCGCCGTAGCTGACCAACATCATGATGGGGCGATCCGGATAGCTATCATGGAGGTCTGGGCTGGCAGCACTGGTCAGGCTAACAATAGCCATGGCGGCACCGGCGAGTAACTT
This sequence comes from uncultured Alphaproteobacteria bacterium, assembly GCA_963710185.1. Lineage (GTDB taxonomy): Bacteria > Pseudomonadota > Alphaproteobacteria > Rhodobacterales > Rhodobacteraceae > Sulfitobacter. The sequence goes on from CAVPZE010000002.1 coordinate 565,103, forward strand.
TTTCATCTGGTATTCTTTCCGGCATGGGGCGGGTTGGATCAAGTCTCACCCTTCCCCGCAAATTTGTCCATATGACGCAGATGTTTGCGGATCTGGTGCAAATCAAAAAGGTCGCCAAACCAATCTGGCAAAGGTTGCTTATACCAAGCGATCTGATCGCCCTACATCAGAGCGTTTTGAGCACTTCGATCGCCTCGGGCAGCGGATAGTGGTGGTTGCCAACAAAAAGCCCGTTCGCGTCGATGTAATCGGCATTTTTCAACGTGTCGTGGATTTCAAAATCGAAATACTGCATGACTTCATTCTTTGCGAAATTCCCCGCAACGATGGGCCGACACTCAAAGCCAGCCGCCGACAGATCACGCACCATCTGCGCGCGTTCGCCATTATGTCCCTCGCGCAGGACCAGCGAGAAACCGAACCAGCTGGCCTCGCCAATTTCGCGCTGGATCATAAAGCGTGGGTGGTCCGACACGGCGTCCTGCAACAGCTTGCCATTCGCCCGCCGCCCGTCGATCAAACCGGGGAGCTTTTTGATCTGTTCACGGCCAAGGGCACCCGACATCTCCAGTGGCCGCAGATTATAACCCGGCAGGACAAAGCGAAAACTTTCCTCGAACGGATCATCGCTTTTTTCACCCGTCACATGGTTGAACTTAGGCAAATTGCGTGTCCAGCCATGGGCGCGCAGCGATAGCATGATGTGGTATAGCTCTTCATCATCGGTGACGACCATGCCGCCTTCCATGGTCGAAATATGGTGCGAAAAGAAAGACGAAAACGTGCCCATGACGCCAAATGTGCCCGCCTGTTTCCCCTCAAACGTGGCCCCCATGGATTCGCAATTGTCCTCGATCATCACGATGCCCTTGCCATCGGTCAGACGTTTGAGCGCGGCAAAGTCATTGGGATTGCCCAGCAGGTTCACCACCATCAACGCGCGGGTTTTGTCAGTGATCGCAGCCTCAAGTGCCGTCAGATCATAGTTCAGTGTTTCACGGTCGATATCGACAAACTTGAGCCTCAACCCGTATTGGCACAGCGGATAATACGTTGTCGACCAACTCACCGCAGGCACGATGATCTCGTCGCCGCGTTCCAGCTTCAAATCGCTGTTCTTGGTGAAAAACAAGGCCGCTGTCATCAGTAAGTTCGCCGATGAGCCAGAGTTGACCATCACCGAGAATTTCGACCCAAACAGCGCTGCAAATTCTTCCTCATAGGCACGAACTTCGGGGCCCATGGAAAAAGCGTTGGATGCGATGACACGGTCGAGCGCGTCATATTCTGCCTGATCCCAAGACGACGTCGCGAGCGGAAATGTAAACGTCATCTCGCGCAATGCTCCTGATAGTATTCGTAGGTCAGCGCGATGCCGGAGCGCAGGTCGGTCGGGGGGGCCCACCCCCAGTCTGTTTGCTTTTCAATGGAGGATAGTTTTTGCTTCATACCGACGGGTTTACTGAGATCGTGGGTAAAGCTGCCCTTCCAACCGATCACGTCGGCAACCGTTTTGTAATAGTCGTTGATCGCGTGGTCATGCCCTTGGCCCAAATTCATCGCCCCGGGCACAGCGCTAGGTGTGTTCACGGCTTTCCACAGCGCACCGGCAACGTCACCGGCGTACAAAAATTCGCGCCGTGCTGTGCCATCGCCCCAAATCTCAACGGTGTCATTGCCGTTTGCTGTGGCTTCATGAACCTTATGGATAATCGCGGGCAACAGGTGCGAGTGTTTTGGATCGAACTTATCGTGCGGGCCATAAAGATTGCATGGGATGATCGTCTTGTACTGCGCGTCGGGGTTTTCACGTCGGATATAGTCGCATAAGCGCATCGCCATGATTTTGGCCAATGCATAACCCTCGTTCGTTGGTTCCAACTCGGATGTCAGGATCATGTTTTCGCGCAATGGATACTCTGCCTCGCGCGGGTACATGCAGGATGATCCCAGATTGATCAGCGTGCCGACGCCAGCATTATGCGCGGCCATGATAACATTGCGCCCAATGGCCACATTTTCTTCGAGAAATGCGACGGGGTGCGCCATGTTTGCTTGAATGCCACCGACACGTCCAGCGGCGTGGATTACGGCGTCAGGCTTGTGCTGCGATACATATTTCGTAACCGCAGCAGCATCTGTCAGGTCAAGTTCGGCCCGGCGCGGGGCCAGCACAGTCCAGGCCTCGGCCTCGGTATGTTCAACGACATTGCGCCCAACCATCCCGCCGCCACCCGTGACAAATACGGTTTTCTTAGTGCTCATCCGTTCAATCCTCTTTCGACATCATCGTGTCGTAACCATGTTCTTTCAAAACCCGCTCACGTTTGGCGGACTTCAAATCATTCATCACCATCTCTGCGCACATTTCTTGTGTGGTGATCTTCGGTTGCCAACCCAGGATACGTTTGGCTTTGGATGGATCACCCAGCAACGTCTCAACCTCGGCGGGGCGGAAGTATCGCGGATCAATTCTTAAAATCACATCACCGGGGGACAGCGCAGGCGCATTATCGCCTTTAATAGTGTCTACTATTGCCACTTCCTTCACGCCTTTGCCCTCGAACCGCAAAGTGATCCCCAGTTCAGCCGCAGACCATTCAATGAACTGGCGCACCGAATACTGCACACCTGTGGCGATCACAAAATCGTCCGGCGTATCCTCTTGCAGCATCATCCACTGCATGCGCACGTAATCCTTGGCATGGCCCCAATCGCGCAGCGCGTCGATGTTGCCCACGTACAGACATGTCTCCAAACCCTGTGCGCTGTTCGCCAGACCGCGCGTGATCTTGCGGGTCACAAACGTCTCTCCGCGTCGCGGGCTTTCATGGTTAAACAGGATGCCGTTGCAGGCAAACATGCCATACGCCTCGCGGTAATTCACGGTCATCCAATAAGCGTACATCTTGGCAACAGCATAAGGACTGCGCGGGTGGAATGGTGTTGTTTCGGTCTGCGGGGTTTCGCGCACCAATCCGTACAATTCAGATGTAGACGCCTGATAAAACCGTGTTTTCTGGTCCAGCTTCAAAAAGCGGATCGCCTCAAGCAACCGTAGTGCCCCAATCGCATCGACATCGGCCGTATATTCCGGCGCTTCAAAACTCACCGCGACATGGCTTTGCGCACCAAGGTTATAGACCTCGTCGGGTTGCACTTCGGACAGGATACGCGTCAAGTTCGATGAATCTGTCAGATCCCCATAATGCAATTTGAAGTTGGCATTCGTTGTATGCGGATCCTGAAAGATATGATCAATGCGTTGCGTATTAAAAGATGATGCGCGCCGCTTGATCCCGTGCACCTCATAGCCTTTTTCCATCAGTAATTCAGCCAGATATGACCCGTCTTGCCCCGTTATGCCGGTGATAAGTGCTTTTTTCATAGGTCTTGATCCTGCCGATGCTTGAATTCCATTCTTTCTATGCGATTGCAGCGGCAAGGCCAACATGTGTTCATATCTGGCAAGGTCTAGCCGATCACGCTAACCTGCGCTCAAATCCAAACCCCCAAAAGGATCACCATATGTACGTTTTTGATGCCCCGAAACAAGCCAGCCTTGCCGTGCAAGGCACCGACAGCCGTTTCCCTGTGCGCCGCATCTTTTGCGTGGGCCGCAATTACGAAGCACATGCGCGTGAGATGGGCAATGACCCCGACCGCGAACCGCCGTTTTTCTTTACCAAGCCCGCCGATGCCGTGGTCGATACGCCCTGTACGATTGCATACCCAAAACTGACCGAAGATTTAAATTTCGAGATCGAGTTGATCATCGCGATTGGCAAGGGCGGCTCAGATATTGCCGAGGTCGATGTGATGGATCATGTTTGGGGTGCGTCAGTCGGCATCGACTTGACGCTGCGTGACCTGCAGGCTGAGGCCAAGAAAATGAGCCGCCCGTGGGATTTTTCCAAAGGGTTCGATGAATCCGCGCCGATCGCCCCGATCAAAGCGCTGGAAGACGTGCCAAGCGTCGAGACTGGTCGCATCTGGCTGGCGGTCAATGGCGAAGTGAAACAGGACGCTGATCTGGCTGATCTGATCTGGTCGGTGCGCGAACATGTGTCCTATCTGTCGCGCGCGATGACCCTCGCCCCCGGTGATATCATCATGACAGGCACGCCTGCGGGCGTGGGTGCTGTTATTGCGGGTGACGTGATTACAGGCGGCGTTGATGGCATCGCCGAATTGCAGGTCACAATCGGCCCGCGTGCATGAACGATCTGGCGCTGCACAATTATTTTCGCTCGTCCACGTCGGTGCGGGTGCGTGCGGCGCTGAACCTCAAGGGGTTGAAATACGATTATATCCCATTGTCCTTGCTCAAGGGCGAACAGGGGAGCGCTGGACATATTGCGCTGAATCCGTCCGGTTTAGTGCCTACTTTGGTGACGCCAGACGGTCCGTTGTCTCAATCAATGGCGATTATCGAATGGCTGGACGAGACACATCCTGAACCGCCACTGTTACCGAAAGATCCGTGGGGTCGCGCCCGCGTGCGCAGCCTTGCTTATATCATCGCGCTCGACATTCATCCTGTGAACAATCTGCGCATCCTCAAACATCTGGAAAGAGAGTTTGGTGTCGATGCTGCGGGCAAGGCGGCGTGGTTTCGGACATGGGCAGAGGCGGGAATAAAAGCACTGGAATCCCGTCTGGCATCAGAAACTGAAACAGGCGCGTTCTGTCATGGCGATAATGTCGGATTGGCCGATCTTTGTCTTTATGCGCAGGTGCTTAACAACACGCGGTTCGGGGTCGATATGTCGCCCTTTCCAACGATTAACCAAATTCATGCAAATTGTATGGCAATTCCGGCGCTGGAACGTGCAATCCCTGATAATCAACCTGACGCGGTTTAGCCGTTTTTCTGACCCCAGGTGGGTAGCAAATCACCCGCTGCTGGTGTCGCCGCATAAACCGCCCGCGCGATGGCACGGGCAAGACACAGCGATGCGGCATGACCGATCAGGGATACATCGCCCTGTGGCTTTCCCCCCGTCGAAAGCGCAAATACAAGATCCCCATCAAATGGCGTATGTGCAGGTAGAGTTGCCCGCCCGATCCCGTCATGGGCGGCCACGGCAACCCGCGCGCATTCTGCCTTGGTCAGGATCGCATCAGTCGCGACAATCGCGATTGTTGTGTTCTCGCGCGGTGACATGGCAACGGTCTTACGGCTCTCCAAAGGTAGCCCCAGACCAGAGGCAGGATCAGGCCCTAATCCGCCAAACTCTGCCCCGATCTCAAACGGTGCAGCATAGAAATGCCTGTCGCCCGGCGTCGTTACCGACCCAACAGGATTCGCAGCGACCAACACACCCACCATCGTGCCATCGGGCAGTTGTAATGAGGCCGACCCAAGCCCGCCCTTCAACATCGCAGTGAGCGCACCTGTGCCCGCCCCGACAGTGCCAATGTTAAAATCAGGGGACGCGTCGTCATAGGCTTGCCGCCCCAAGGTGCGGTACGGATTATCGCCCCAATCCTTGGCGCCACCATTCAACAGATCAAACAAGATTGCCCCCGGCACCAGAGGGATAATCGCATCGCCCACAACAAACCCGCGACCCGCCGCGCGCAGCCCGTCCATCACGCCCGAACAGGCATCAAGGCCGAAAGCAGACCCGCCCGACAACACCAAAGCATCCACAGCAGCAACCGTTTTATCAGGTGCCAAAAGATCGGTTTCCCGTGTGCCCGGAGCACCGCCCATCACATGAACGGACGCAGTGAACGGCTTGTCCGCAGTCACCACCGTTGTGCCGGATTTCAAGGTATCATCCTGCGCATTGCCAACCCGAAGGCCGGGCACATCGGTGATCAGGTTTCTGGGTCCGGGGTTCATATACACCGCCCTCCGTCGACTTCCATCGCCACGCCCGTGATCATGCTCGCCTCATCTGAACACAGAAACAAGGCGGCATTTCCCATGTCTTCAGGCTGCGAAAAGCGGCCCAGAGGGATTGTCGCCAAAAACTTGGCACGGATTTCCGGCGTATCCTCGCCCATAAAGCTTTTGAGCAATGGCGTCTCGCCCGCAACGGGGTTCAGCGCATTCACCCGTATGCCATTCGGCGCCAATTCAACCGCCATGGTTTTGGTCGCGGTGATCATCCAGCCCTTTGAGGCATTGTACCAATTGAGACGGGGACGGGGCGACACACCGGCAGTGGACGCGATGTTCAGGATTGTCCCCGCACCCCGGGTTTTCATATGCGGCACCAGCGCGCAGGCGGTCAGATAGACGGATTTGATGTTGACGCGAAACACGCGGTCAAAATCGTCTTCGCTGACATCTTCCAAGGGTGCAGGCATATGCGTGATACCTGCGTTGTTTACCAGAATATCGACATGCCCCCACACCTCGACCGCCCTCGCCGCCATGGCGTTGACCGATGCACCATCGCCAACATCAACGTGACAGCCAAGCGCATGATCGCCCATTTCGCGCGCCAACTGCATGGCACCCTCGCCATTGATGTCCGCGATCATGACCTTTGCACCTTCTTGCAAAAACCGTCGCACAATGCCTGCGCCAAAGCCGGAGGCCCCTCCGGTGATGATGGCTGTTTTTCCGGTCAATCGCATGGTTTTTCCTTTCTGTATTACGTTGGTATCAGGTCGGTAAGAGTGCTGCCTGTGAGAGTTCCGGCAACACGGGTGCGGCGGCAATCAGGGTTTTGGTGTAGGGGTGTTGCGGAGCTTTGAATACGGACCTCGTCTCGCCCTGTTCCACAATCATGCCTGCCTTCATCACCAGAACACGGTCGGTGATGGTGCGCACGACGGACAGATCATGAGAGATGAACAGATACGTCAGGTTATAAGCTTCGCAAAGCGCGACCAGCAAATCAAGAATTTGCGCCCGCACGGACACGTCCAGGGCGCTGACCGCCTCGTCAAACAGGATCAGGTCGGGCCGGATGATCAGGGCGCGCGCAATTGCGATGCGCTGGCGCTGGCCGCCTGAAAATTCATGGATGTATTTTGCGGCATCTTTCGGGGTCAGCCCCACAGCGGTCAGGGCGGCATCAATCGCGTGGGTGCGGGCGGCACCTTGCGGCGGGTCGGACAGCAGGTGGAAAGGTTCGGTGATCAACCGGTCCACGCGATGACGCGGATTAAAGCTGCCAAAGGGGTCTTGAAACACCACCTGCATTTTGCGGCGCACGGCGATATTGGGTTGATTGCCGCTGAACACAGGTTCACCGTCCAATGAGATACTGCCGGACTGGATGGGGTCCAGCCCCAATAAAGCCCGTGTCAGGGTCGATTTCCCACAGCCTGACTCGCCCACAAGGCCCAACCGCTCCCCGCGTCTGATCGTGAAGGAGACATCGTTGACCGCCTGAAAGTTCCCCGTCGCACCAAGCAGCTTTTTGCGCGGCAGGCGGTAGGTGCGGGTGACGTTTTTCACCTCAAGCAATATCCCTGTGTTACCCGCAACAGGCAGAGAAACCTGATGGCCGGATGCAGCGAACAGCATCTTGGTATAGGGGTGCTGCATGTCTTGCAAAAGCGCTTGCGTCTCGCCTTGTTCCACTACCTTGCCGCTGCGCATGACGACAATCCGGTCGGCCATATCCGCGACAACAGCCAGATCATGGGTGATGATCAACAGACCCATGCCATCCTCGCGGGCGAGTTTTTTCAACAGGTCCAGAATCTGCGCCTGCGTCGTGACGTCCAGCGCGGTTGTCGGTTCGTCCGCTATCAGCAGGCGGGGTTGCCGTGCAATTGCCATGGCGATCACAACGCGCTGGCGCTGCCCGCCGCTTAGTTCATGCGGATAGCGCGACAGGGGAAACTGCTCTTGGGGCAGGCCAACGCGTGTCAGCGTCTCTGCGGCATGCCTTTGTGCATCTGCGCGTGACGTGGTTTTGTCATGGATCAGGATCGTCTCGGCCACCTGCGCACCGATGGTCTGGACAGGGTTCAGCGCCGTCATCGGTTCCTGAAACACCATGCCGATATCATTGCCGCGGATCGCACAAAGCGCGGCCTCATCCAGCGTAGTGAGGTTTTGATCGCCCAACATGATCCGGCCCGTTATGTCGGCCCCTCTGGGCAAGAGTTGCAGTGTGGCAAGCGCCGTCATCGACTTGCCCGACCCGCTTTCGCCCGTGATAGCGACAATTTCGCCTGCATCCACAGACAAGGTAATGTCATCGAGGATGTTGACCCCGTAAATCGACAGCGACAGGTTGCTGATCTCAAGCAGGCTCATACCCGCGCCACCCGTAACCTTGGGTCCAGATAGTCGCGCAAGCCGTCGCCCATCAGGTTCAACCCCAAGACCGTGAGGATGATCGCAAAACCGGGGATCAGGGCCATGTGGGGTGCGATGCTGACCAGCGTTTGGGCGTCGGCCAACATGCGGCCCCATGAGGGCAAAGGGGCTTGTGCGCCAAGGCCGACATAGCTCAATCCCGCTTCGGCCAGGATGCCCAGCGAGAACTGGATCGTGCCTTGGACAATCAATAAATTGGTCACATTGGGCAGTATATGTTCCACCGAAATCCGTGTGGCAGATTTGCCTGCCACACGGGCCGCCATGATAAATTCACGTTGCCACAAAGACAGCGCCGCGCCGCGCGTGATGCGGGCAAAGACGGGAATGTTGAAAATACCAATGGCGATGATCGCATTTACCGCGCCCGCACCAAAGATCGCGGTGATCAGGATCGCAATCACGAGGCTGGGAAACGCGAACACCAGATCGTTTCCGCGCATGATGACTTCGTCTGCCCATGTCCCCTGCCGTGCCGCCGCCCACAGACCCAAAGGCACGCCAAGGCCCATGCCGATCCCGACCGCGACCAATGCCACGGCAATCGAGGTGCGCGCGCCGACCATAATCATGCTGAGGATGTCGCGGCCGAAATGGTCCGTGCCCAGCAAGTGTGTGCCACTGGGGGGTTGAATTTTGTCCGGGATGTTCAGGGCGGCGTAGTCAAAGGGTGTCCAGACAAAACTGAACAGTGCCGCGCAGACAAAGATGGATGTCAAAATTCCGCCGATGATCAGGTTGCGGTTCATGTGCGTGACCGCAGGCGCGGATCAACGGCGGCATAGGCCAGATCGACAGCAAAATTCACCATGATCACAGAGAACACCAGCAGCATGACGACTGATTCCACGACAATCAGATCACGCGCGGAAATGGCTTGAAACACCAGCCGCCCGAGCCCCGGCAGATAGAATACCTGTTCGATGATGATCGACCCCGCGAGAAGGAAGGAGAACTGCAAGCCGATGATCGTCAAAACCGGAATAAGCGCATTGCGCAACCCGTGCCGCCACAACGCTTGCCGCGCGCTTAGCCCTTTCGCCCGCGCGGTACGCATGAAATCTTCGCCCAGAACATCCAGCAGTGACGACCGCATAACCCGCGCAAGGATTGCGGCTTGTGGCAAGGCCAGTGCGATGGCAGGCAAGGTCAAGCCATGCAGGCCGGTCCAAAACCCCTTGTCCCATCCGACAAAACCGCCGGCAGCAAACCAGCGCAACTTGATTGCAAAGATCAGCACAAGGATCATCGCAAACCAGAAATTCGGCACTGCAACGCCCAATTGCGTGGCCCCCATCACGCCAACATCGCCCACCTGACCGCGACGGGACGCGGCATAGATGCCAGCGGGAAACGCGATAAGAGTGCTGATGGTCAGGGCGTATAAGGCAAGCGGTAAAGAGACCCAAAGACGACCCGAAATCATATCAATGACCGGCGTGCGGTAGGTATAGGATGTGCCAAAATCCCCCGTCAGCATTCCACCAACCCACGCGACATAACGTTCGGGTTTCGACATATCCAACCCCAACTCTGTGCGCAGGGCGGCAAGTGTTTCGGGTTGTGCATTCATCCCCAGCATAAAGGACGCGGGATCACCGGGGGCAACCTCGATCACGGCGAAAATCACCAGCGATGCGATGGCAAGGCTGATCAACAGGGAAAGCACACGTTTGAGGACATATCTAAGCATCCCTGCGACGTTAGGCTGACAGCGCAGGGGCGTCCAGATGGTGATCATGGCGGCTGGCAATTTGCGCAGCTTGGGTTAGGTGTGCGGAATGGAGAAACCCCTGTTCATCGGGCACGAGATTTTTCGCGGCTCAAGCTATGGCCGCTGGCATCCGCTGCGGGTGCCGCGGGTGTCGACGGTGATCGATTTAAGCCGTGCGCTGGGCTGGTTGCCGCCAGATCAGTTCGTCACATCACCTCGCGCGAAACCTGCGGCGCTCGTCAACTGGCATACACCTGATTATATCGCAGCACTGCAACGGGTCGAGGCGGATCAGGCGGCCACTGCCGAGGATCTGAAACGCCATGATATCGGCAGCGTCACCAACCCCGTCTTTGGCGAGATTTTTCGCAGGCCTGCAACGGCTGCGGGCGGCTCTATTCTGGCGGGAGAGTTGCTGCGCGAAGGCGGTGTGATTTACAATCCGGCGGGCGGGACGCATCACGGCATGCCGGACCGTGCCAACGGATTTTGCTATCTCAACGATCCGGTTCTGGCGATGATGAGCTTGCGGCGTCAGGGTGTGCGGCGGATTGCCTATGTCGATATCGACGCGCATCATCCTGACGGGGTTGAAGTTGGCTTTGGTGGTGATCCTGATTGCCTGATGATCTCGGTGCACGAGGATCGACTTTGGCCGCGAAGCGGGCCTATTGACAACAACGGTGGTGGAAACGGATTGAACCTGCCTGTGCCGCGCGGGTTCAATGACAGCGAAATGGCCTTTGTCAGAGACGCATTGATTGTTCCCAAGGTGATCGCCTTTGCGCCGGACGCGATTGTGTTTCTGTGTGGCGCGGATGGTGTCGAGGAAGACCCGCTGTCGCATCTGTCGCTCAGCAATAATGCGCATTGGGATGTGTTGCGCGCCCTGATGGGGCTCGCCCCGCGCCTGTTGGTGCTGGGAGGTGGCGGGTATAATCCGTGGTCTGTCGGGCGTTTGTGGACGGGCGTTTGGGGTGTTTTGAACGGTCATGACATCCCCGACCGATTACCGCCAGATGCCGAAGCCGTCCTGCGCGGGCTGCGGTTTGACGGAAACAAGCGCGGCAAAAACCCGCCCGAGCACTGGTTCACGACGCTACGAGACCTGCCGCGCGAGGGTAATGTGAGTGATCAGGTCAAAGACGGCGTGCGCGCGTTGTCAAAGCGTTAGCGGTGCGCTTGATCAAACGCGCACCGCCTTTGTAAATATAGTGTCTCAAAGCTGACCCGAAGACCAAAAGAAAGTCTCGCCAGAGCTGTCGTCGACACCGTCATTGTCGGTGCTGGCCCAGGCGTCACCATCGGCAAAGATTGCCAAGCCTTCAACCTTTTCAACGACATACCCGCCATTTGCAGCTAAATCTGGGATCAGGTCACGCACCTCTTCTTTTGTCACAACGGGCAGGGTGCCGCCCAACGGTGCCGCAACCATCTGGTACGCAGGAATACGGCACACCTTTTTGATCGCAGCCGCGGCACCGATCTGGTTGTCGCGCTTCACAACATAGACAAAATCGCCATGTGCTACGATCTCTGACAGCCTGATCCAGCCTGCTTCGGCAGCGGCCTTGGGATAGTGCACAGCACCCCATTCCTCTGTTTCGATATTTTAGGCCACCGGTTTCACGTAATCTTTAGGATCATCTTTCCACTCCCGCTGTACGGCCATCCACAAGGTGTCCCCGATCAGTGTGATCCCTTCAAAGCCAAACCGCGTTTCAACAGCCAGCAATTCGGTGGGAAGGCTGATTTCCTCTTTGATCTCGCCTTTTGCATTCACATGATAAATCGCGTGTGGGATCACGCGGTCTGTACGCCCTTCGGAGGCCAGCCAATAGCCGCCCTCGCCATCCAGCGTGATGCCTTCAAGATCGAGCTTTTTCGCGGGATATCCGGCGCGTGTGACGGGTAATGCCGTCGTGATCCGGGCAGGTGTGACGGTTGTATTAATGGTAAAGATCGTCGGCTGATAGCCAAAAAAGCTGTCGTTGACCGCATAGGCCATTCCGTTTTCGCCTGCGACTATTCCCGACAGCGCACCCCAACCGATCAGGGTTTCAGCGCCGGCAGAGGTGATTTGTGGACAGGCGGCGGGCGCGTCTTGATATTCGTAATTCATTACATGGTTGCGTGCGCCGCCGTCCTCGGTCAGATCATACACACCAACCGCTGATGCGCGTTCGGCCAGAATGAACGCAAAAGGGATGCCGCCAAAGGTCGCAAATTTCATACCTTCGGGTTCGGCCCCTTTGGCATCCGACCGCTTGTCAGGATAATGTCCGATCTGGATGATGGCATGTTCAAAGCTGTTGCAGACTTCGAAAAATTCCGTGCCGTCCTTGTTGAAAATCGTCCAGCCGCGCGCACCGCCGTCCATGTCGCCCTCGTTGGCGATGGCAAAATGCATATCGTCGATCCACTGCACGCCGTCTGGTTCACGCAATCACCCCATTTGGCCTTGATCAAAGATCATCGCGCCGTTCTGTACGTCAAACGTTACAACGTATCCGCCCGGCAATTGCCCGACACGCCCATCGCCTGCGTCCTCATCCCGCTCGTTTTCGACCACGACGGCGATAACGCTGCCGTCCGGTGCGGTTGCGGTGCTGTCAGGCTGCCCGCCCAGATCGCAGGCCGCAATTTCGGCTTTTGTGGTGATGTCATAGGCTTTGAGCATACCAGATGGCGCTGTAAAGCTGGGAGAGGTGTTGACGCCGACAAATGCCGTCATGCCGAAAATGGAAACGGCAGTCGGTTCGCCGCCAACCTCTATATTGCCTTTTGGCTTGGGCGCTTTTGCGTCCGAGATGTCAATCAAACCAACGACGCCCAACGGGCTGTCGGAATACGCCAATGTCATGCCATCGCCTGACACTGCAATAATTTCTGCCGAGGATTCGGCGGCAGGAGCAGAATTGTTCGCCGTTGTGGCAAAGCTGCTGATCCTGTTAAAATTCATTTCTGCTGCGGCGGATGTGGCCGCTATCGCAAGGATTGATGTCATGCTGACAAGTTTAGGTGACATTTTTCGTGGTCCCCAAAATAAATAACCAAGGAGACATAGGCCGCGTCAGGCAAATTTTTCATGACAGTTTCGTAATCGTTTTATGACGATAAGGGCGCCATAAAAAAAGGCCCCCGAAGATGCAGAGGCCTTAGGTCGTTCATACAGGATCGGGGGTTATTCGGCCCAGCCCACCGCAGTCAGATCCGTCGCTTGCGTCGGCGCGTTGTTCCAAAGTCCCTGTACACCAGCTTTAGCCACAGACGTCGCGGCAAGCTGAAACAGATAACCGTTTACATAGTCGCTTGCGATCATGGTCTGTGCCTCTGCCAGCATCTGGGTGCGCATGTCGGCATCCGTTGTGCTGTTCAGTTTGGTGAACAATTCCTGGAACGCCGGATTGTCGTATTGGAAATAGTAATCCGGTTTGGCGTAAATCCCGATGTCCATCGGTTCGGTATGGCTCACGATGGTCAGGCCAAAGTTCTTGCCGTTAAAAACAGTCTCTAACCATTGTGCCCATTCGACATTGCGAATCTCGGCTTTGATGCCTACAGCGGCCAGTTGAGCGGCAATAATCTCGCCGCCGCGCCGCGCATAGGACGGGGGCGGCAGGTCTAATGTGGTCTCGAACCCGTCGGGAAATCCGGCTTCGGCCAACAGTGCCTTGGACTTTTCAGGGTCAAATACGCTCATCGCGGTCAGATCGACATATGCGGGATTATGTGGCGCAAAATGTGTGCCGATGGGCGTGCCATAGCCGAACATCGCGCCGTCGATGATCGCCTGACGGTCAATCGCATGTGCCACAGCCTCGCGTACCTTTACGTTATCAAACGGCGGCATCTTGTTGTTGATAGACAGGATGGTTTCGCCCTCGGTCGAGCCGATCAAGACCTGAAAGCGTGGATCGGCCTCGAACTGTGGCAGGTTTTCGGGTGCGGGGAATTGCGAGAACACGTCGATATCCTCGGCCATCATCGCGGCAAAGGCTGCGGTGGGATCAGATATAAACTTGAACGTGACTTTATCCAGCCGTGCCGGCGTGCCCCAATAGTCGGGGTTTTTGGACAGCTCGATTTTGTCACCCTGCGACCAGCTGTCGAATTTGAACGCGCCCGTGCCGATGGGCGTCTGTTTGATGTTTTCAATGCTTTCGGGTGCCACGATCACCGCGTCGCCCCATGCAAGATTGAACAGCATATCGCCATTGGCTTCTATCAGCTTGATCTCGACGGTAAGTGGATCAATCACATTGACCGACGCAATCGCGGCATACAGCGCCTTTTGCGCATTGGCACTGTCTTCGGCAGCAATACGGTCAAGGCTGAATTTTACATCCTCGGCATCCATTGTGGTGCCGTCGTGGAATTTAACACCTTCATGCAGTTTGAAGGTATAGGTCAGGCCATCATCAGAGATTTCCCATGATTGTGCCAAACCCGGCACAACCGACCCGTCACTCATAAAACGGGTCAGACCCTCGAACACATTTGAATAGAGCACAGAATCAATCGCGCCAGCGGCGGCGGATGTGGGGTCCATGTGCGGCGGTTCAAGCTGCATGGCGACGGTCATGTCGGTTTGCTGTGCCGATGCGGCACCGGCAATCAGTGCTGCAACGCTGGCACCGATGAAAAGGGGACGTAGGTGGAACATGGCGGCTCTCCGATGTTGTAATTGATTGAGAGGTTAGCCAGTTCTGTAACGTTGCGCCAGTATCAAACCTGATTGCACCCCATTCATCAGCGCGATATGGCTCCGGTTTTCCGGTCGTAACACGAGGCGTATCATGGCGGTTTTGGGCATAGATTTCGGGACGTCAAATTCTGCTGCTGGCGTTGCCGTGAACGGTGTGCCGCAGCTGATCAAGATCGAGCAGGGCGAACAGACGTTGCCGACTGCCGTGTTCTTTGATTTTGATGCAAAGCAGATTGTCTATGGTCGCCCTGCGCAAGCGGCGTTGATAGGGGGCGACGAGGGGCGGTATATGCGGGCGCTCAAAAGTCTGCTGGGCACACCATTGATGCGCGAAAGCCGTATGTTGCTGGGCAAGAGGATGGATTTTATCGCCATCGTCGGGCGGTTTCTGGCCGAGATCAAACGGCGGGCCGAGGCATCGACGGGGCAGACATTCGACCGCGCCTTGTCGGGCCGTCCCGTGATGTTTCACAGCGCCGATCCAGAGCGTAACGCGCAGGCTTTGACCGATCTGACAGACTGTTACCACGCCGCCGGATTCAAGGATGTTCGGTTCATGCCTGAACCCGAGGCCGCTGCATTGGCCAACCGCGCCTATCTGCACCCCGGTGATCTGGGCCTGATCGTCGATATTGGTGGTGGTACGTCGGATTTTACGCTGTTCCGGCAACAAGGCGAGGCAGGCATTGATATTCTGGCCAGCAACGGTTTGCGTTTGGGCGGGACGGATTTTGACCGTGAGCTTAGCCTGCATCATGTGATGCCGCACCTCGGGATGGGCAGCGCGATAAAACACGAATTTGGCAGCGATACGCATACGGCACCCCAGTCGATCTTTGCCGATCTGGCGACATGGCAGAAAATCCCGTTTTTATATACCCGCGAAACCCGCCGCGCGGCGGAGGATCTGGCGCGTCATGCGGTGCAACCGGATTTACTGGCGCGGCTGGTTGCGGTGCTGGAGGATGAACTGGGTCATGATCTGGCTTTTGCCGTCGAGGCGGGCAAGATTGCGGCGAATGATCAGGATGGAACTGCGCTGCCCGAGATCAAGCTGGACGTGCTTGAGCGGGGTTTATCAGTGCCGTTGCCAGCAGCGATGATGGCGGCAACGCTGGCGGACATGGCGGGCAGGATTGGCGACGTGGCGCGCGAAACCGTCGGGCAGGCAAGTTTGGGTACAGATGATGTGACGCGATTGATCTTTGTGGGCGGGTCCAGCTTGATGTCTGTGGTGGACGGGTCGTTGCGGCGGGTGTTTCCGCAAGCGCATGTGCATCAGGCCGCGGCATTGACCGGAGTGGTCGATGGCTTGGCGTTGGCCGCGGCAACAGCGTTCGATTAATCCTTTGGCAAAAGCAGCGTTTCCAAGGACGCGCCCATCACGCAGGCCGCATCAACCATATCGTCGATGCCGATGTATTCGTCAGGCTTGTGCGCCAGTTCCAGAATACCGGGGCCATACGCGATGCAATTCTTGAGTTTGCCAATCCGGTCGATGTGTTTTTGATCGTAGGTGCCGGGGGATGCGACATATTCGGGGGCCTTGCCCATGACATCCTCGATCGCCTTGGCTACCGTCCGCACCACGGGGGCGTCGCGATCTGTCATCGAAGGCAGGACCGCGTTAAGCTCGGTGAGCACATAGTCAAAATCAACGCGGCTGGCGCGCAGTCCTTCCAGCAGTGCGGTGACTTCATCGCGTACCTGATCCAGCGGTTCTTCGACCAGAAAACGTCGGTCAATCACGATACGGCACGAATCAGGGACGCAGTGGGCGGGCAATCCGGTGAAATCCTCATCGGGCTCTTTTTGGCCGCCATGGATTGAATTGATGTTCATCGTAGAGGACCGCGCGCCATCTGGCACCACAGGCATATCGGTATGGCGTGCGGCCATGGCGGGGAATAGTTTGGACTCGAACTCGGATAGGACCGCTCCCATATGGCGAACGGCACAATCGCCCAGGAATGGCATCGAGCCATGGGCAATTTCGCCTTTTGTCTCGATCTCTGCCCACCAGCCGCCGCGATGGCCCAGACAGATGCGGTCTTTGTTCAGGGGTTCGGGGATGATCACATGTTGCACGCGGGCAGGGTCGAAATAGCCTTGTTCGGCAAGGTAGGCGACGCCGCCGTATCCACCTGATTCCTCGTCTGCGGTGCCGGAAATTTCGATTGCTCCGGTGAAGTCTGGATGGGTCTCAATAAACGCCTCGGCTGCAATGATCGACGCGGCAAGTCCGCCTTTCATATCGCAGGTGCCGCGTCCATAGATCTTGCCGTCGGAAATTTCAGCGGCAAAGGGGTCGAATGTCCATCCGGCACCGACCTCGACCACATCTGTGTGGCTGTTGAAATGCACGCAATCGCCGCTGTGTTGCCCTGTGCGCCGCGCGATGATATTCCAGCGGGGGTATTTGTCACTGTCACCGGGTGTGCCGAATGCGCGGATCAATTCGGTTTCGTACCCATGTCCGGACAGGCGTCTGTCGAGGTATTCGCAGATCAGGCGATAATTTTCGCCCGGCGGGTTGAGCGTCGGGATGCGGATCATGTCCTGGGTCAGCGCGATCAGGTCGTCACGCTTGGCGGTGATGGCGTTTGAGAGGGTGCTTTTCATAGGTCGCATGGTTCAACGGTTGCGGGAGATTGGCAAGCGTCGAGTTTGGGGTTGGTGCGGGTTTTGGTATTTGGAAAATGTTAAAATAGGAGGAGGGCAGCGTTCAACCTGCGAGGTCTTTCATGGCGGCAAGCAGGCTGCGGACTTCGTCCAGCGTGTTGTAATGGCATAAGGATACGCGCACGGCGGCGGGCAGGCCCAATGGCGTCAGGATGTTGCCGGAATAATGGTCGGCGCGGCGGATATGTGTGCGTATGCCTTGGGTGTTCAGGTGATCCACGATGTCGCTTGCGGGTACGTGATCAAGCGCGAAACACACCAGCCCTTCGCGGTCGGGATTATCCGTGCCGCCAAGAACGGTCACGCCGGGAAGATCGGCCAGGCCCGGCAGGTTGCCGATACCGTGCAACATGGCGTTTGTGAGGGTCTGTTCGTGGTCATGGATCGCTTTGCCTGCGGCCTCGATCTTGGTGCGCGGGTCAGGGGCATCAGTGACCTGTTCGCCCAGCCATTCAAAATAGCGCACCACATCCGAAAACGTTGCGTATGAGCCGGTGTCGCGCGTGCCCATTTCCCAGTTGCCGTCGGGACCGTTCTTGAGGGTTTCAATCGGCAGAGCGGTCAGGCGGTCAGAGACCCAGGCGACACCGTAGCCATGGCGCGAGAATACTTTGTAGGGCGATACGACATAGCCATCGATGTCGTAGCTTGCGATGTCGATACGCCCATGGCTGGCGTGCTGGATACCGTCCACAAAGATGAACGCATCGGGTGCAACGGCGCGTATGGCGGCAGAGATTTCAGCGACGTCATTGGCGATGCCGGTGACGGGTGAGGTGTGCAATATCGTGGCGACGCGCACGTCGGGCGTCATATGTGCCGCGTACATCGCAGGTGTGACCTGACCCGTTGCGTCGTCATGGGGCACGTCAATATAAGGTTTTCCGGCTATATCGGCCCAATGCAGAGCAGCACTGCGCGAGGCGGGGTGTTCGACGGTGGAGCCGATGACGGATCCGCCTGTGGCTGACCCCATGATGGCCGTGCGGATCAGGCGGAATGAAAGCTCGGTGCCGGATTCGCCGACAAAGAATTTGCCAGCCGGCGCGTTGAAGAACAACGCCATGTCGGCTTTCGCGCGGGTGATCACATCCACCAATGCCTGTGACGCGGGATTGTCGCGGCCCTGATTATCGGGAATGGCGGCAAAGGTTGCAGATGTTTCAACGGCTGATTTCAACGTTAACGCGCCCCCCGCATTTTCAAAGAACACACGGGGCCCCGAAAACGGACAGCTGTCGACATGCGCGAACCTGTTGCGAATTTCTGCGGTCAGGGCGGGGGAGTTGGTGATCATAGCATGTCCTTTTGCGTTAAAGGCATATTTGCCTACAGCCCCGGCATGCAAGGCAAATTACGACGTGAATTTGGTCTTTTTAGTATGCACGCATCAAAAACGCACTAACTTGAGAGTAACAACATTCGGAACGACAGGTGTATTTTGAGCAGACATGGCCACGAAGAGGATTCAATTGAGGAGGAGGCCGAGGAAAAGTCGGTCGAAGAGGCTACGGCGCTTTCCCCCAAGCTGATCTATGAAGTCATCCGGCGCGAAGGCGAGGAAGAACTGGCGCGGTCCAAGACGTCGTTGATGTGGTCGGGGATTGCAGCGGGCATGCTGATCAGTCTGTCTGTTCTGGGCGAGGCAATATTCAGGACATATTTGCCCGATACCCCCTACCGGTTTCTGATCGAGAACCTTGGCTATTCCTTGGGGTTTCTCGCAGTCATCATGGGCCGGATGCAATTGTTTACCGAAAATACCATCACAACGGTACTGCCGGTCATGCACGACCGCACATGGTACGCTTTTGGCTGCATGATACGGCTGTGGGCGATCGTTCTGGCGGCCAATGTCATCGGTGCGTTTGCGGCGGCCTCGCTGTTTGTTTTTACGTCTGCCTTGCCGCCCGAGGTCATGCCCGCAATTATAGAATTGTCGCAACATGCGACGGGAATGAGTGCATCGACAGGGTTTTGGCGGGCCATTCCAGCGGGGGTTATTGTCGCGTTGATCGTCTGGATGTTGCCGCAGGCCGATGAAAGCGCCTTTTTCCTGATCATGACTTTTACCTGGCTGATTGCGGCGGGTGATTTCACGCATATCGTTGCGGGGTCGGTTGAAATGGCGGTGCTGGTGTTGCAAGGACAGCTGGGCGGCAGTGCTGCGATATTCGGTTTCTTTCTGCCTGTGCTGACCGGGAACATCATCGGTGGTACGCTTGTGTTTACGCTGGTGGCTTGGGGTCAGGTGCGTGATGACATAGAGGGCAACTGATTTGCCGGACGTTAATCTGCGAAAATTGGGGATTTGATGAAACCGACACCGCCAAAGAGACTTTTCATCTATTGGGATGCGATCAAAGCGAGCGTGGCCCATATCTCCGACAACAACATCAGCCTTGTCGCGGCGGGCGTCGCGTTTTTTGCAATGTTGTCGATTTTTCCCGCACTTGCCGCATTGATTGCTGTGCTTGGCTTGATCTCTGATCCGGTTGTTGTTGTGGCGCAACTTGAGCAGGTACGCGGGTTCCTGCCAAACGATGTGTATGAAATCATGAACAAGCAAGTGGTGTCGTTGGTAACTGCGCGTGCCGATACATTGGGTTGGGCGGGTGTGTTGTCCCTGCTCGCAGCACTATGGTCTGCGCGTGCCGGGGTCGGCGCAATGATGATCGGGTTGAACAACGTCTATAATCAACGCAACCGCGGTGCTGCGGGGCATTACTTTCGGGCATTGATGCTGACCATCGGGCTGGTCGCGGTCGGAATTGTGGCGCTGTTGACCGTGGTGGTGGCACCTGTTGTGCTGGCATTTATCCCGCTCGGACCATTCGGCAGCTTTATTGCCGATCTTGTGCGCTGGTCGATTGCAATTACGGTTTTATTGGCAGGTATCGGCGTGCTGTATCGATATGGCCCGAACCGCAGGCCGGCACGGGTGCAATGGCTGTCGTTCGGCGCATTGCTCGCGGTTGTGTCGTGGGTTTTGGTTTCAGTGGGATTTTCGTATTACGTCGCAAACTTTGGCAATTATAATCAGGTTTACGGATCTATCGGAGCCGTTATTGCGATGTTGATCTGGCTCTGGATCAGCAGTTTTCTGGTGCTTTTGGGGGCGTCGCTGAATGCCCAGATCGAATTGCGCACACGGCCTGACAGCACGATAGGGCGCTCGAAACCGATGGGCAAACGCGGGGCCTATGTGGCGGATCATTTTATCAAGGTTAAAGACAAAGTCTGAAGGCCATTTACAGAACAGGACTTAAATAAAAGGCCTTTGAGACATTTTGTCGAGCGACATTATCGCGACCTCTGCCAAAGGCTTGAGGTCGTTGATTTGCAATACCCGGTCTGACCAAGTCGCCAGTTGACGTTCCTTTAGTTTACCCAGCGTTTTGTTGGTATGAACCAAGGACAATCCCAGCGCATCGGCCATGTCGCGTTGGGTATAAGGCAGCTCCATCTGGTTGTTTGTGACCATGCCTAACGCCTCGCCGCGTTGGAATATCTTGACGAGCGCCCATGCAATCGCCTGCAACGCAGTGCGCTGGCCCACGGTTGCAAGTGTTTCGCCCAGGAAATGTTCCTCGATCGCGGCCAGCCATGTGATGTCAAACGCCCTTGCCGGGTTGGATTTGAAGAAATGCCATAAATCGGAACGGTTAAAAACACATAACCGCATGTGTGTGCGGGCCTCGACGGAATGGCCCATTTTGCCCAAAATACCAGCCTGAAGGCCGATAAAGTCACCCGGAAATACAAAGTTCAGAACCTGACGTTCGCCATTTTCGAGCATCTTGTCGCGGATACCCATGCCAGACAGCGCGGTAAAAAGTTGCGGGGCATTCGACCCTTCCATCAGGATTGTTGTACCGGGTTCGACTGACAACTCTCCGGCTTTAAACCTCTGCATGAATTCAAGGTCGTCTTTTGACATAGGCACAAACAAATCTTTGCGCTGCAACGGACAATACTTGCATTGCGTGGCCATTGTTTTCTTTGCCTCCGAGTATGTCACAGTTTAATGCGGGTCCGTCTTGTTTAGCCTACTCCATTGCCTTTATCGGTGGAGAAGTCGCATGAATTTCCTTGTATACGAACAGGAACCGCTGGTTCGTGATGATATTGTTGAAACGATAAAAACCGCGTTCTCCGGTGTGGTTCATTTCATTAATCAATTGGATGAACTCAAAGACAATGTACACCTTCAAAATCATCAGACTATTATAATACTGTCTGTGTCGGGCCGCGATATTCACCGCTCAAAACAGGATGTCATTTCCTATGCAGGCGATGCGCATCTTGTGGTGATTTGTGATGATCCTCCGGTTGATAGCACAAGCTGTGGGTCGGCCCATTTCGTACAAAGGCCCTTCACCTCGCAAACGCTTCTCGTTGCCATCAAGACCGCGCTTTCTTACCCGCTGAAAGACCCGTCATGAACGCGGCAATGATTGACGAAAAATCAGTGCCTGCGGCTGAGGTTTTTGCCGCATAGGCGGCAGCGGCGGCTTGTTCCTGCCGCTTGGCGCGGCTGCGCGACGACATGACCGCCAAAAGGATCAGCCCTATACCGAAATAGGCACTCCCTAAAATGATTGCTGTCATCAAGGCTGTGGTCACTGTCAGCAGAAACAGCCACGCAGCGGCGGTGAAAAAGCACAGGCCGACAATCAGACAGATTGACGCAAAAAGACCCAGAACCGCTGTTTGCGCGGTTCTGGATGCCTTTACCTGAATTTGGTGGGTCAACATCGACAGCATATCAGCGTCGTGCCGTAACGATACCGACCAAAAATCCGATGCCTGCGGCGATGCCGAGCGCGGCTGCCGGTTGCGTGCGAATGAATTCTTCTGCCTGTGCTTGGGTTTCAAGCGCTTTTTCGCGTCCGGCTGCGGTCAAATCGTCGACAGCGCCTTTCGCAGAGTTTGTTGCTTCGCTTGTTTTTGCCTTACCGTATGCGCCAAGGGTATTTGTCAAAACGGCGATATCGTTCTTTAATACGCTGATCTGCTCTGACAGGTCTTCTACGGTAACATCTTTCGATGATATCTTTGTTACGGCCATTGGTATTCTCCTTTTGAAGCGCGTCTGTTTGAAAATAAACACCATGCAGGGCAGAAGGTTCCAAAGAATATGTTTTAGCGGGCTAGAAGCACTGCATGCTCCATACAAAAAGGGTGTCGGACCCACCGACACCCTCCTCGTCTGTTAGTCTCTTAGATAGTCTGATTTAGCTGTGCAGCGTCTCAGTTGAGGAAAAGAACATTGCCTGCGAAACTGCGGACTCGACCTGGTCCACCGAATATGGCTTGGAAATCAGGAAGGCGGGTTCGGGTTTGTCACCCGTAAGCAGACGTTCGGGGAACGCAGTGATAAAGATGACCGGGCGTTGGCCCAGTTGGTTCAGCAAATCATTCACAGCGTCGATGCCGGATGAGTTATCTGCCAACTGGATATCTGCCAAAATCAAGTCAGGCGGATCTTGATTGCCCAGCTTCACAGCCTCGTCACGGGTGCGGGCGATGCCGGTGATGCGGTGGCCCATTTCGCCGACAATGGACTCGATATCCATGGCAATGATCGCTTCATCCTCGATGATCATCACCGATCCTGACGCGCTGTCTGCCATTTCCTGGCGGGCGACCGACACAAGACCCTCGGCCTCGGCCTGATCGACACCGATAATCTGCGCGATCTCGGCAAATGAAAACCCTTCGATTGTGTGCAACAGCAATGCTTCACGGCTGTTGTTTGTCAGACTGGCAAGACGCTTTTGTGCCTTGGCCCGCGGACCGCTTTCGCCCGTTTCAACAGGCGCACCCGCACTTGCCCAGATGCCGTAAAGCACTTTGAACAATCCGGTCTTGGGGTCAACGCCGTCCAACACAGAGCGGTCGGCAAGAATGGCCTCAAGCGACGCCGCAGCAAAGGTATCGCCGCTTTGTTGACTGCCTGTCATCGCCCGCGCAAAACGGCGCAGGAACGGGATATTCGCGCCCAACACATCGCTGATGCTTTGGGCCTCGGTTACGTCGTTCATATGAAGCAGTCCTTTTTTTCACATTTCTCGGAACTTAACCCATAGATGCGCGTTTGGTTCCTTGATACATTAAAAAATATTTTGATGTTCGAGCCAATCTAGAGGTGTGTGTGTGCCAAACGCAAACAATAAAGATCGTGAACGTGTGATAGACGAAAATTTGAAACGTGTGTTTGATGAAACACTTGATGAAGGCATACCTGACCGGTTCAAAAATCTGCTGGATAAGCTCAAAAAGCAAGACGCAGATTTGGGATCTGATGATGACAAATCCTGATCTCAAACCTGAATTGAATGCTGATCCGCGTGACGAACTGGTTGAGCATTTGCCTGCAATGCGGGCTTTCGCGATCAGTTTGACGCGGAACGGTGCTGTTGCAGATGACATGGTGCAGGACACACTTGTCAAAGCCTGGACGAACATCGAAAAATTTCAGGTCGGCACAAACATGCGGGCGTGGTTGTTCACGATCCTGCGCAACACGTATTATTCATCGCGGCGCAAGGCGAAGCGCGAGGTCGCGGACGTTGATGGCATCTTTACCGAAAGCCTTGCAGAGAAGCCTGCACATGACGGCCATATGCAGATGAATGATTTCCGCAAAGCGCTGGCGCAACTACATGACGAACAGCGCGAGGCGTTGTTGCTGGTGGGCGCATCAGGGTTTTCTTATGAAGAAGCTGCGGAAATGTGCGGTGTGGCGGTCGGGACAATCAAAAGCAGGACCAGCAGGGCCCGCAAAAGGATTGCCGAATTGATGGGGCTTGATGAAAACGAGGCGTTGGAAATGACAGACGATGCAACGATGTCGGTTTTGTCAGCTTCCAAAGTTTCTTCTTTCTGAATATGACGTCCGGCTTTCTTTCCGGCAGCATCTTGCGCAGCCTGTCGGTTCGTGTGCTGTTCTTCCTGTCGCTTGCGCTGTTGCCCATCGGTTTGATCGCGATTGTTCAGACGCGTCTGATCTCTGACCAAAGTACGCAAAGCGCCGAGTTGTCATTGCTGGCTGTGACAGAACAGGCATCCGGTGCAGAGCGGCGCGTACTTCAGGAAGCGTTCGGGGCCGCAGAAGCGCTTGCGTCGATCGTAAGGTTGCGGCGCGATAATCCGGATGAATGTTCAAGTTTTTTGAAGGAATATCAGGAATCATCCGCAATTTACAGTCTGGTGGGGTTCATCCCGATTGATGGCAATATGACCTGTTCGACCTCGGACAGACCCTATGATTTCAGCGATAATATCACCTTTCAGAAAGCCATGCGCGACGGGGTCCGCCGTGCGTCAGCCCGCGAATCTGGTGTCATCACTGGCAAGCAAGTCACCATTATCAATTCACCTGTGTTTGAAGCCGGTGTCTTGGTCGGGATCATGGCAATTTCCATCCCCTCCACAACATTTGACAACGTAGAAGAGCAACCCCTCAACGTCGCTCCGCTTGCACTGCTAACCCTGAACAAGGAAGGGGATATTCTGACAACAGAAAAGACGCTTGATATTGCACAACAAGAGGTGCCGGCCAATGTCGAACTGTCGCTGTTCACAGATCAGGAGCCGCATGTTTTTCGAGCCCAGAACCAGAAAGGCATCGAGCGGGCCTATGCCATTTTACCCATTGTCCCCGGTACGGTTTATGCATTGAGCGCCTGGACTACAGACACGCCGTTCCTTCAATCGGATATTTCCACACGGCTCAGCGCGATGCTGCCGATCATAATGTGGATTGCCAGTCTGGTTGTGGCGTTTCTGGCGTTGAACCGGTTGGTGATCACGCATATCCGCAAATTAAGGCTTCAGATGCGGCGATTTGCGACCCGCCGTACCTTGCCGAGTGAGACGATGGCGGCAAGCGTGCCAACTGAATTATTCGAAATGGAAGCTACGTTCATCGAAATGGCAGAGTCAATCTTGCGCGACGAGGCCATTCTGGAGGACAGTTTGCGTGAAAAGAATATTTTGCTCAAAGAAGTGCATCACCGGGTCAAAAATAATCTACAGCTGATTTCGTCGATCATGAACATGCAGATCCGGCAGTCACAGTCTGAAGACGCAAAATTTGTGTTGCGCCGCTTGCAAGACCGCATCCTGAGCCTCGCTACGGTCCACAAGAGCATGTACCAGAACACATATTTGACGGCTGTCGATGCCAGTATGATGCTGCGTGAAGTTGTAAACCAGCTGTTGGCAATCGGACTTGCGGCGGGGTCCAACGTCAAGGTTACGCAGCAGTACGAGCCAATAATCCTGAATGCGGACGATGCGGCACCCTTGACACTTTTGGTATCGGAGGCAGTGACAAACGCATTGAAATACGTGTCGCAAGCCGCGAAAGGCAAAGGCGAAATAGCGCTTAGTTTGTCATATGACGGACCGGACCGCGCGCAACTTGTCGTCCGTAATTCAACAGCGGTTGGCCCTGTTGTCTCGGGGACGGGACTTGGATCAAAGCTGATCGTTGCATTTACGCGCCAGTTGAATGGGCAGGTCGAGACAACAGAGGAAAAGGATCAATTCACACTGGTTGTGAATTTCCCCGTCCCGCCAAAGGACAAAGAGGTTTACGATTATTAAACCTGTGTTCGGGCAAGATGGGTTTGTGGGTCACGGCGTGGCAAAAACAACACATCTGGTAGAGGGCAGGATTTTATTGGAACCGATCTTGGATTGGCATTGTTGGGGTCGTGAGCAGTAAATGTAAAACTAATGGAAACTGAAAGCTTAACGGTATGACAACGGAATTGTTTATAGGCTGTTTATTGATCCTCACCCTTGCGGCGGTCATTATTGTTGCCATGACGACAAATGACCGGGTTGTTCGCCCTGACAATCAGAACACTACAGACAGGTCGCGTGAATCCAAAAAGCAGTCAAATTCTAAACGTTGACGACCAGATCAAAAGCTTGGTGGCGTACACGCGCTTACGACGACACACACCTCGTTACCCAAATTTCTGAACCTGTGCGGCAGACGGCTGTCAAACAGGTAACCTTCACCCGGAATGAGCACTGCAATCTCGCCGTCTACGGTCACTTCGATTGATCCACGCACGACAATCCCTGCTTCTTCCCCATTATGAGACAGCAATTCCGGCCCTGTATCGGCACCCGGAGGATAGGTTTCGTGCAAAACCTGCAAGGCATGGTGTTCGGCGTTTCCCAGCTGGCGCAAGGATACCTGTCCTTCGCGCGTTGGCGAGACTTCGGTAAATTCATCCGCTTTGTAGAACACTTTTGGCGTCTGGGACTCTTCCAGTGTCGAGAAAAACTCGGCCATGCTGATTGGAATGGCATCAAGCAGGCTTTTTAACGATGCAACAGAGGGGCTGGTTTTGTTTTTTTCGATCAGCGAAATCGTACCATTGGTCAGACCTGCCCGCGCCGCAAGCTCCCGCTGGGACAGACCGCGCTTTTTCCGAATGGTTTTAAGTCTGTGACCGATGTCCAACGGGCTACCCTTTGTTGTGGTTATGACACGTTCCTAGCGACTGCGGCCCTGTTTGTCACAGGCAAATTCCAGCCCATAACAGACGCGCTTCTAATGCGTGACATTATCCAGATTGACAATTATATTAAACATTCTAAGACATTTTTTTAAACGCATGTCGGGCGTTTGGATCAAAGGAAATTTAGTATGTCCAGCACAGCCAAAAAACCACGCCGCAAGGTCGCCGCAAAAAAGAGGTCGCAGATGGAAGTTGTCAAGAACATCGTATCCGAAGCTGTTGCCGGAGTGGGCATGACAAACGCACAGATGGTTGCACGTCGTGAAGCGGCTGTGCCGCGCGGGGTGGCCTCTGCCGCGCCGATCTATGCCAAATATGCCGAAAACGCTGAGCTTTGGGACGTCGAGGGCAACCGGTATATCGACTTTGTCGGCGGTATCGGCGTGTTGAACACCGGCCACCGTCACCCGGCTGTGATTGCCGCGGCCAAGGCACAGGAAGACCAGTACACGCACACATCGTTTCAGGTTGTGCCTTATGGTCCCTACATCGAATTGGCCGAAAAGCTGAACGAACTGGCCCCGGGTGATGCACCGAAAAAGACATTGTTGGTGACAACCGGTGCCGAAGCCGTTGAAAACGCGGTCAAGATTGCGCGCGCTGCGACGGGTCGCCCCGGTGTGATCGCGTTTACCGGCGGGTATCACGGTCGCACGTTGCTGACGCTTGGCATGACCGGTAAAATTTCGCCCTACAAAAAAGATGTGGGTCCGTTTCCGTCCGATATATTCCGCGCGCCTTTTCCGTCTGTGCGGGACGGTATCACGGTACAGGACGCTGTCACCGGCCTGAAAAACCTGTTTCTGACCGATGCGCAGCCCGAACGGGTGGCCGCAATCATCATCGAGCCTGTTCTGGGCGAAGGCGGGTATACACCTGTACCGTTCGAAATGATGCAGCAGCTGCGCGACATCTGTGACCAGCATGGCATCATGTTGATCGCAGACGAAGTACAGTCGGGTTTTGGCCGTACCGGCAAATGGTTTGCGATTGAACATTCCGGCGTTGTGCCTGATCTGATCACCGTCGCGAAATCAATGGCGGGTGGGTATCCGCTCGCGGGTGTTATTGGCCGCGCCGATGTGATGGACGCGATGATCCCGGGTGGTCTGGGCGGTACATACGGCGGCAACCCTGTTGCTTGTGCGGCGGCCTTGGCTGCTATTCATGCGATTGAAGAAGAAGGTCTGCTGGCGCGTTCCATAACTATGGGCGAGACCCTCAAGGCGCGCTTTGCCGAGATCGGTGCGCGGTCTGCGCCATACCGGTTCTGGGATATTCGCGGTCTTGGTGCGATGGTCGCGGTCGAGTTTGTGACCGACTTTGAAACTATCAGAGCTGATTCGGACTTTACCAAGCGGGTGATAGCACATGCGCTGTCACGTGGTTTGCTGTTGCTGAGCTGTGGTTTGCACGGTAACGCGATCCGCGTAATGGTGCCGTTGACCGCATCCGACGCGATTATCGAAGAAGGTCTGGCGATCTTTGAAGCGGCTGTTCAGGCAGCGTTCAACGAAGAATCGCATTAGACTAGGTTCACGATTTACAAAGGGCGCGGCAGTTAAGCTGCGCCCTACTGTATTTGTGTAATCGGCCGTTCGCCAAGAAATTGCCCAAAGCGAAGTAGATATCCGTCCGGGTCTTGTACTAGAAATTCCGCCTGCCCACGCTCGGTTGTGCCTGTTCTGTACCACCATGTCTTTGGTTCGTCGAAGAGCGCAACGCCAGCCTTCTCGATCCGGCTGATCAGATCGGTGATGTTCGGGACTGTAATCTGAAAATTGATACCCCGACCGAAAGGGTGCTCAAGCAGTCCAGTTTCCCAATATCCATTTACCTGCTTTAGCATTATTTGCGCGTCTCCAAGATGGAGGAAGGCAAATCTGCTTTCGGGCCGTTCATAGAGAACATTAAAACCCAGCACCTCGAGGTAGAACTGAATGCTGGCCGTCAGATCCACGCACTCCAGTTCCGGAACTATCGCATTGATATGAGGCATGGTTCAATCAATCGGTGCAAAACTATCCGCCCGAGCACGTGCCCAGCGGGTTTTATTGCCCTTGTAATCAACGGCCTTGTCATCCAGCAGATAGCCGTTTGGCAGATAAGCATAGACCTCGTCGCCCTGCACCATGCTTTTGTCACCCTGCCGCAGCATAAGGTGGCGTGGCAGGAAATCACTTGGGTGGGACAGACCCGCAGCGCCCGTCATCTCACCCAGCGCCGCCATCGTGTTGCGGTGAAAACGCGCCACGCGTTCGCTCTTGTGGCCGACATCCAGCGCACGCTGTCGAATTTTGTCTTGGGTCGCGACACCGACAGGGCAATGGTTGGTGTGACAGGCCTGTGCCTGAATACAGCCGATGGCAAACATGAAACCGCGCCCCGAATTGCACCAGTCAGCGCCCATCGCAAGAGTGCGTGCAAGATCAAAGGCTGACACGACCTTACCCGCTGCACCGACCTTGACCTGATCACGAATACCCGCGCCGCGCAGGGTGTTGTGCACGAACGTCAGGCCCTCGACCATCGGCATGCCGACGTGATTAGAAAATTCAACGGGTGCAGCACCGGTGCCGCCTTCAGTGCCGTCAACGACGATAAAATCGGGAATGATTTTGGTTTCCAGCATCGCTTTGACCATGCACATGAATTCGCGTTGGTGCCCGATACACAACTTGAACCCCACAGGTTTACCGCCCGACAGATCACGTAACTTGGCAAGAAAATACATCATTTCGATAGGGGTCGAGAACGCGGAATGGGATGCGGGCGAGATGCAATCCTTACCCATCGGCACACCGCGCGCTTCGGCGATTTCGGGACTGATCTTTGAGGCAGGGAGCATGCCACCATGACCCGGTTTGGCACCTTGGCTCAGCTTTAATTCGATCATCTTGACCTGATCAAGTGAGGCGGTGGCGGCAAACTTTTCAGCGTCAAACGTACCATCGGCCGCCCTGCTGCCGAAATAGCCCGACGCCAGCTGATAGATCAGATCACCACCGCCGGCTTTGTGATAACGGCTGACTGATCCTTCACCGGTGTCATGGGCAAATCCACCCAGTTTCGCACCTGTATTCAGCGCCTGAATGGCATTGGCGGACAGGGATCCGAAACTCATCGCGGAAATGTTGTACAGCGATGCATTGTAAGGTTTTTTGCAATCCTTTCCCCCAATCTTAACCCTGAAATTTGTATCCTCGATATGTTTGGGTTGCACCGAATGAGTAACCCACGAATACCCTGCATCATAGACCCGCATGCGTGTGCCAAACGGCCGCGCGTCTTCCTGTCCTTTGGCACGCTGATACACCAGACTGCGGTCATCGCGGCTGAACGGTTCCTCGTCCTGATCCGATTCGATCAGGTACTGGCGGATTTCAGGACGGATGCCTTCAAAGAAAAACCGCATATGACCAAGCACAGGATAGTTGCGCAGGATTGAATGTTTGGTCTGGACAAGGTCGTAGATACCCATTGCCGAGAGCACTCCAAACAGACCAAGCGGCAGGATGAACCAGCCTGACCATGCAAAAATCAGGACAAAAGATGCGAGCGTCAGGACCAGCACCGCCATAAACGGCATAAATCTGGCGAGCGAATTCAGGTTGGGCATAAAATTCCGTTCATGTGCTGTAAGCGTCGGGTCAAACCAGTCTTGACAGGTTTCCGGTGTCGCGCAAGGGAGTGGTTCAAAACCGACCGCAATGTCGAATATATTAAACGTCTAGATTTTAATATTTGTGAACGCTGGTCTAAATATTTCAGGTTAAATAACTATATATCAATGCTTTAACGAGATATTCCACCTGTGATTATTGCCCGCTTGATCATAATTTCAAACGTGCCTAATCTTATAACCAGAATCTGGTGAATAATGTGTCACGATTTCTGTCGGAACTTCAGCCCACTCATGTGGCACTGTGATGGTAGGGGATGTGACTGAACGATATTCACAGATGCGAGTATCACTGCGAAAACGCAGGATGTGTGAGTAACAAAGGGAGAAAATCTATGAAGATGTTCAAAATGCTCGCTGTTGCGGGGGCCATGGTGGCCGGTACGACAGCAATGGCACAAGAGAAATTCATCACAATCGGGACAGGCGGCCAGACGGGCGTTTATTTCGTTGTGGGTCAGTCGATCTGTCGTTTGGTGAACCGAGGTTCCGCCGAACACAATCTGAAATGTACCGCACCTTCCACAGGTGGTTCGATCGCAAACATTAACGCGATTAAGGCCGGTGACATGGATATGGGTGTCGCCCAATCCGACTGGCAGTTCCACGCGTACAACGGCACGTCAGAGTTCGAAGGCAACAAGTTTGACAAAGAACGCGCTGTGTTCTCTGTCCATGGAGAGCCGTTCACAGTGATCGCGCGCGCGGATGCGGGCATCAAAACGTTTGCCGACCTCAAGGGCAAGCGCGTCAACATCGGTAACCCCGGTTCCGGCCAGTATGCCACAATGCAGGTCGTCATGGACGCGCTGGGTTGGACCATGGATGATTTCGCACTGGCATCCGAGTTGAAGCCAGCCGAACAAGCCGCCGCGTTGGGCGATAACAAGGTGGATGCGATCATCTATACGGTTGGCCACCCGAACGGGTCCATTCAGGAAGCAGTTTCAACGGTTGATGCGGTTCTGATCCCTGTGACAGGTCCGGAAATCGACAAGCTGATTGCGGATAATCCTTACTATGCGGCAGCTGTTGTGCCCGGTGGCATGTATAAAGGGTCTGATGAGGACACCAATACATTCGGTGTTAAAGCAACCTTTGTCACATCCTCGGATGTAGAAGAAGAAACGATCTATCAGGTGGTCAAAGCCGTCTTTGACAATTTTGATCGCTTCAAGCGTCTGCACCCTGCGTTCGAGTCTCTGGTAGAAGAAGAGATGATCAAAGATGGCTTGTCAGCGCCACTGCATGACGGTGCGGCCAAGTATTACAAAGAAAAAGGCTGGATTGAATAATCCAACTTTGATGTGATCAGCGCGGTGGCGAGAAACCCTGCCACCGCGCATTTTGCGACCCAAGGTCAAGAATATGCACTTGCCTGAAGGCAGGGCAAAAAGGGACAAAAACCATGAAAAGAAATGATCAACAGCAAGCTGCCGCTGTCGAAGCCGCCGCTGCAGGACGTGGTGGTTTAAGTCAGGAAGAACTCGACGCAATGGTCGCTTCTTCTGACACAGGGGGCCGGGCGATTACCGGTCCAGTTGGCACTTTCCTGATGCTCGTTGCGCTTGCGTGGTCGCTGTTCCAGCTTTGGATCGCGTCACCGTTTCCCTTCATGCTCGGCTTTGGCGTGTTCAACGACACTGAATCCCGCTCGATCCATCTGGCTTTTGCCATTTTCCTCGGTATTGCCGCGTTTCCTGCGGCGCGGACCAAGTTTCAGATGGCGCTCGGGGTGCTTGTCCCCGTGGCGCTTGCCTATCTGCTGATGGTCAGCGCCAAAGACGGCACAGCGACTTGGTGGATACCGCTGATTGCACTGTGCATTGTCGCAACTGTTTTGCTGGGGTCACCCAAAGACAAGATGCCGATCTGGGAATGGGCGCTTGCCGTTATCGGTGCCATCGCGGCACTGTATCTGTACATATATTACCGCGATATCGCGAGCCGTGTGGGCGCGCCGATCATGCAGGATTTTGTAGTCGCCGTTATCGGCATCATGATTTTGCTTGAAGCGACCCGCCGCGCGCTGGGGCCAGCCCTGATGATCGTGGCGTCGGTGTTCCTGATGTACACGGTGCTGGGGCCATCCATGCCGGGTATTATTGCGCACAAGGGAAACAGCCTGTCGGAAATCGTGAACCACCAGTGGATCACGACCGAGGGTGTGTTCGGCATCGCGCTGGGAGTGTCGACATCATTCGTGTTCCTGTTCGTTCTGTTCGGATCGCTGCTGGACCGTGCGGGCGCGGGCAATTATTTTATCCAGGTCGCGTTTAGTCTGATGGGCCACATGAAAGGCGGACCTGCAAAGGCTGCTGTTGTGTCCTCGGCAATGACGGGTCTGATTTCTGGATCATCCATCGCCAATGTGGTGACAACGGGGACATTCACCATTCCCCTGATGAAGAAAGTCGGGTTCAGTTCTGAAAAGGCGGGCGCTGTTGAAGTGGCGTCCTCGGTCAATGGTCAGATCATGCCGCCTGTGATGGGTGCCGCTGCGTTTCTGATGGTTGAATATGTGGGTATTCCGTACCCCGAAGTCGTCAAGCATGCGTTCCTGCCGGCGACAATTTCCTACATCGCGCTGGTTTATATCGTGCATCTTGAGGCGCTCAAGGCCGGCATGGAAGGTTTGCCGCGCGCCTATACGCCCAAGCCGATTGTGCAGCGTCTGATCGGGATCGCGTTTACGATTGCGGTAATCTGCGCGCTGTCATTTCTTGTATATTACGGCATGGGCTGGATTCGTCCTGCCTTTCCCGAAACCGCTGGTTATATTATCTTTGTGTTCCTGACGGCGGTTTATGCGGGTCTGCTTTGGGTTGCTTCACGCGAAGAACCGCTCAAGCTTGATGATCCGAACGCGCCTGTGACACGCTTGCCTCTGCCTGGCCCCACTGTGCGCTCGGGTCTGCATTTCATCCTGCCGATTGTGGTGCTGGTCTGGGCCCTGATGGTGGACCGTCTGTCACCGGGATTATCGGCATTCTGGGCGACATCCTATATGGTCTTCATCCTGATCACCCAGCGGCCGCTGATGGCAATTTTCCGTGGCGAAAGCCGGATGGGTAATGATATCGCGGAGGGGTTTCATGACCTGATCGACGGTCTGGTCACTGGCGCGCGCAACATGATCGGTATCGGCATCGCCACCGCGACCGCGGGTATCATCGTGGGTGTGGTCAGCCAAACGGGTGTCGGTGCGTCGCTTGCCAACGTGGTCGAGGTGCTGTCGGGGGGTAATATCCTTGCCATTCTGTTCCTCACTGCGATCCTGTCGCTGATCCTTGGCATGGGTTTGCCGACGACGGCGAACTATATCGTGGTGTCCGCGCTGCTTGCTCCCGTTATTGTGACGCTGGGCCAGCAGAACGGATTGATCGTGCCGCTGATCGCTGTGCATCTGTTTGTGTTCTACTTCGGGATCATGGCGGATGTGACGCCGCCCGTGGGTCTGGCGTCCTTTGCCGCTGCTGCCGTGTCTGGCGGTGATCCGATCAAGACGGGGGTGATCGCGTTCTTCTACAGCTTGCGCACAGCCGCATTGCCGTTCCTGTTCATCTTCAACACGGAATTGCTGTTGATCGGCGTGACATGGGCGCAGGGTATATTCGTCTTCATTGTCGCTACGGTTGCAATGCTGCTGTTTGCGGCGGCAACTCAGGGCTGGTTCGTTGCCAAGAACCGTTTCTACGAATCTGCTGCACTCTTGCTGATCGCGTTCACGCTGTTTCGTCCGGGGTTCTGGATGGATATGGTCGCACCACCCTTTGACGAGGTAGCGCCAACCGAGATTGTGCAGGCCGCCGATGTGACACAGCCGGGCGAAGATCTGCGCATACGTGTCGCCGCCAAAGACAGTTTTGGGGATGCAATCGAATTTGTCGCCATCCTGCCGATTGGTGAAGGTGCCACGGGCGAGGAAAAACTGGAGTTTGCTGGTTTGGCCTTCCGCGAGGAAGACGGCAAGATGATCATCGACGATGTGACCTTTGACAGTGCGGCCGCAAACGCGGGCCTTGACTGGGATCAAGAGGTTCTGCGCGTGCTGAAACCTGTCGATGTGCCGTCAAAGTACTGGATGTTCCTGCCTGCGTTGTTGCTGTTGGGGCTGGTGATATTCCTGCAACGGGGCCGCAATGCGCGCGTTTCCCGCAACATGGCTACGGCGTAATCCCTATCTGCGCAGTGTATAAATACCAACGATCATTTGGTCGGTCAGGTTGTCGGCAAGTCACCTGTTTTACTTCCTTGCCCTTAGGGGTATGGAACGTGCAACGCGGTTTGACTGGCGGTTCTCCCATCGCCAAATGCCGCTCTGTACGGAGTGAACAGATATGACACCTTTCGCAATCGCAGGCGTGCAAATGTACGTCAACGCCCTGCAATCCAACGTTGAGGGCATGATTCAGCGCCTTGATATCCTGATGGCGCGTTTTCCATGGACACAGATGGTATTGTTCTCTGAACTTGCGCCTTTCGGCCCCTTGGACAAATTCGCCTTGCCTCAGGAAAACGAAGCGCTTGAACAGTTTCAGGCAGCAGCGCGCAAGCATCGCGTCTGGTTGATCCCGGGTTCAATGTTTCTGGAAAACCCAGAGGACGGTCGCGTTTATAACACGGCTGTGGTCATCAACCCCGAGGGCGAGATCATTCGTCGTTATGCCAAGATGTTCCCGTTCCGCCCCTACGAGGCAGGCATTGCAGCGGGTACAGAATTTTGTGTTTTTGATGTGCCGGATGTGGGCCGGTTCGGCCTTTCGATCTGCTATGATATCTGGTTCCCGGAAACCACCCGCCAACTGACCAGCCAGGGTGTCGAAGTGTTGCTGAACCCCGTGCTGACAGGCACCACAGACCGCGATGCCGAACTGGCGATTGCGCGGGCAACTGCGGCGCAATTTCAGTGCTATGTCATTGCGGTAAATGGTCTGGGTGCAGGCGGTGTTGGTAAATCCTGCGTTGTCGATCCGACGTCGATGGTGCTGCACCAATCGGCGGGTCAGGAAGACATGTTCCCGATTGAGATCGACCTTTCCATGGTGCGTCGTCAACGCGAGACGGGTATGAAAGGTCTGGGACAGGTTCTTAAGTCCTTCCGTGATCGTTCAACCGATTTCTCGGTTTATGACCGGACCAGCGGGACGGATGCCTATCTTCACACATTGGGCCCGCTTGAGATACCACATCAAGGAACGCGTGCAGGTTTGCACGTCGATATGCCATCGCAACTGATCCCAGAACCACCTGCGTTCAAGGGCCAAGAGGCAACCTTGCCTTTTTCCTCTGCCCCAGAAAGCATTTCAATCGAACCCATGCCAAATGCATCGGCCGGAACGGCAAATCCGCCAGTTGAGGCACCAATTCCCGCAGCACCCGCTGCGGCGATCCCTAACCCACCTGTAAAACCCGGTGCCCTTACCGGAACAGGGGATTCATCAAGCGGTTAAGCTGAGGTTATTCACACCCCGGCTTTGAAATGTCGGGGCGTTCATGCCACAGTGACACCCGCACAGCGGAGAGAACCTGATGCATGATATGAACGACTATTCGTCTGCGATCCAATTGCGGTCCGACAGATGGAGTGCCTTGCGTGAGGCGTCATCGGCGTTGACGCGTGACCCAACTGCAAAAGACATCAAGGAGTTGAGCAAACGGGTGACTGACCTGTTCAACTCGCTTGCTTTGATCGAACCCTATTGGGCATTTCCCGGCATGCCCGCCTTTACCCATATGCGGCGTCAGTTCGAGCATGGTAATTTCGAAGACCTCGCGTTTGCGGTGACCCGAGTGACGCGGGCGCTGACCACGGGTGCCTATCGCCGTCGGTCCATTCCGCTTGAGCGTGACTCCTTGGACAACGAAGAACAGCATAACGATGAGGATCTGCTGAGCCCCGAAGCACGCGCAATGACCAAGCCGTATTTCGAGGTTCTGATCGTTGACAACGTGAACGACCAACAAGAGCGCTGGCTGAAATCCAATATCCTGCGGATGCGCCGCACCGAGGACCAGTTTATCTATGAACCCGTGGTTGTGCCCTCGATTGAAGACGCGCTGATTGCGGTGATGTTCAACCACAATATTCAGGCCATCGTGGTCCGGCCCGGTCTGACGTTGAAATCCAAGATGGTCGAGACAATCCTGACCCGTTATCTGGCGCGTGCTGGCGGGCGAGAGCAAATCGAATCTCTGTTACCTGAAAACTACGGACCTGAACTGTGCCGGATGATTGCCAAGGTGCGTCCAGAACTGGATGCCTATCTTGTTACGGAACGGTCGGTCGAAAGTATTGCAGGGCTGGACCTCGGGATTTGTCGGCGGGTTTTCTACAACCAGGAAGACTTTATGGAGTTGCACCTGAATATCTTGCGCGGTGTGCAGTCGCGCAATAAATCGCCGTTCTTTACGGCGCTGGTAGAGTATTCCAAGCAGCCCACAGGCGTTTTCCATGCGATGCCGATCAGTCGGGGCAAGTCGATCACCCGCTCGCACTGGATTCAGGATATGGGCGCGTTTTACGGGCCGAATATTTTCTTGGCGGAAACGTCTGCAACATCCGGCGGGCTGGATTCCCTGCTGGAACCACACGGCCCGATCAAGGAAGCACAAGAGCTTGCCAGTCGGGCGTTCGGGTCGAAACAGACGTTTTTTGCAACGAATGGTACGTCGACCTGCAATAAAATCGTTGTGCAAGCGCTCGTGCGCCCCGGTGATATCGTGCTGGTGGACCGGGACTGTCACAAGTCGCACCATTACGGCATGGTGCTGGCCGGTGCGCAGGTCTGTTACCTCGATAGTTATCCGCTCAACCAGTATTCGATGTACGGCGCTGTGCCGCTGAAAGAGATCAAACATCAATTGCTGGCGCTCAAGGCAGCGGGCAAGCTTGATAAAGTCCGCATGTTGCTGTTGACCAACTGTACGTTCGACGGGTTGGTCTATAACGTCGAGCGGGTGATGGAAGAATGTCTGGCGATCAAGCCCGATCTGATTTTTCTGTGGGATGAAGCATGGTTTGCCTTTGCCCGTTTCAACCCGACATACCGTCAGCGCACGGGGATGAACGCCGCCAACACGCTGCGCGAAAAGTTCAAGACAGATGCCCATGCCCGCGCCTATGAGGCGCAGCAAGACGAGTTGAAGGATGCGGATGACGAGACCGTCGTGAACACCCGTTTGATCCCGTCGCCCAAAGCGCGGGTGCGCGTGTATACAACACAGTCGACGCATAAAACGCTGACGTCATTGCGGCAGGGGTCAATGATCCATGTGAATGACCAGGACTTTAAAGGCGAGGTCGAACAGTCGTTCCATGAGGCGTATATGACCCACACCTCAACGTCGCCGAATTATCAGATCATCGCGTCCCTGGATGTGGGTCGCAGACAGGTCGAGCTGGAAGGGTTCGAGTTTGTCCAGCGCCAGATCGAGGCCGCAATGTCGATGCGCCGCGCGATCACGGACCATCCGTTACTCGGCAAATATTTCAAGGTGCTGGCAGCGGGCGATATGATCCCCGAGGAATACCGCGAAAGTGGTGTGACCAGCTATTATGACCAGCAACAAGGCTGGACGGACATGTGGGACTGCTGGGAAAAGGATGATTTTGTTCTGGACGCCACCCGTGTCACGCTGGCCGTTGGTGGCACTGGATGGGATGGGGATACCTTCAAGACCGATATCCTGATGGACAAATACGGCATCCAGATCAACAAGACCTCGCGCAATACCGTGTTGTTCATGACCAACATCGGCACCACGCGGTCGTCTGTGGCGTATCTGATCGAAGTGTTGGTCGAGATTGCCAAGTCGCTGGACGAACTCTTGGATGACGCCAGCAAGATGGAGCGCCTGTCATTTGACAAACGCGTGGCCAACCTGATGGATAACTATCCGCCATTGCCGGACTTCAGCCGCTTTCACGAGGCGTTTCGCGCGGATGATGTGACATCCGAGGGTGATATTCGCACGGCGTTCTTCTTGTCGTATGACGAGAAAAACTGCGATTATTTGGAATTGAATGGCTCGCTTAAGGAAGCGATGGATGCGGGGGATACTGTGGTATCGGCCAGTTTTATCATCCCCTATCCGCCCGGTTTTCCGATCCTTGTCCCCGGACAGGTCGTGAGCCAGGAAATTCTGTCATTCATGCGCGCCTTGGATGTCAGTGAAATCCATGGATACCGACCCGACCTGGGTTTGCGTGTCTTTAACGATCACGCGCTCAAAAGCGTGCGCAAAAAGAACCTTTCGTCTTCACCTGCTTAAGAAAAGGACAATAAACATGCCTACAGTTCTCAAGAACATCTCGGAAATCCGTCGGTTTTTTCACCGCAACGAAGATCCGGTCTATTTCATCTCGGCCACCAACTTTAACCTGTTGGGGCTTGATGAATGGGTGAAGAATTTCAAATACATCTGCTATATTGACTGTTACGGCGGCAAGCACCCCAACGTGTTCTGCCCGTCCGAGCAGCCGCATGCGGAATTCCAGTCCATTGAGGACATCAACAATTATCTGTTGCAGCACAAGGAAGTCATCGACTTTATCAAGCGTCGCGGCGGCAAGCCCAAGTTTGTGTTCCTGATGTTCGACGAGGAAACCGAGCGTCTGTCAAAAGAACTGGGTGCCGATGTCTGGTTCCCCAAAGCCAAGCTGCGCACATCGATGGACAACAAAATCGAAACGGTGCGTATCGGTAACAAGGCGGGCGTCCCGTCGGTGCCGAACGTACTGGCCGAGGTTAAATCCTATGAAAACCTGCACGAGACCTGTGAAAAGGCCGGGATTGGCCATGATCTGGTGCTGCAGTCTGCCTTTGGCGATTCTGGTCACACCACGTTCTTTATTAAATCCGAAGCTGATTTCCGCCGTCACGAGAGCGAAATCATCGGCGAGGGCGAGATCAAGATCATGAAACGGATTGATTGCCGCGGTTCCGCGATTGAGGCCTGTGCGACCAAGGAAGGTACAATCGTTGGTCCGCTGATGACGGAACTGGTGGGCTTCAAGGAATTGACGCCCTATCGTGGCGGCTGGTGTGGCAACGAAATTCTCGCCACCGCTTTCCCGCCCAAAGTGCGTGAAAAGGCGCGCGATCTGACGTTCAAGTTTGGTGAGCAACTGCGTAAAGAAGGCTATCGAGGGTACTTTGAACTCGACTTCCTGATCGACAAGAAAACCGGCGATTTGTGGTTGGGTGAATTGAACCCGCGCATCACCGGTGCGTCGTCAATGACGAACCACGCGGCTTTTGCCCATGCTGACGCACCGCTGTTTCTGTTCCATCTGCTTGAATTCTCGAAAAAGAAATTCGATCTGGATGTGGATGAGTTGAATAACCGCTGGGCCAACCCTGACATGATCGACAGTTGGTCGCAAATGGTGATCAAACACACCGACGACAGCGTCGATATCTGTACCACCTCACCTGAAACCGGCATCTATAAGATGAAGGAAGACGGCAGTGTTGTATTTGACCGTTTCGACTATCACCGCCGCGCTGTTGAATCCGAGAACGAAGCGTTTTTCCTGCGGATCATGACGCCCGAAAGCTATCGTTATGAGGGGGCTGATATCGGTATCCTCGTGACGCGGGGCCGCTCGATGACCAAATCTTTCCAGTTGAACGAGCGGGCGAAAAAGTGGATTCACGGGATCAAGCAGGCGGTGGATGGCAGGCCATTGCCGACTGCAACAGCTGGCCCCGAATTGTCTGATCCGGCGTTCAAGATCCTCTAGCTCTATGGAAAGGCCAAGATGTATTGGCGCGCGTTAAAAGAAGAAACGCCCGGACCTATGTGGTCCGGGCTTTTCGCCGAATACTGGCCTGACTACCGTAAATGGTGGCTCAAGGAAGGCGATGCCGCGCGACCAACCTATGCGCAATGCCGCCGCGCGCTGACCAAACATATGCCGGAGCTGATGCCGCTCTATGACGAATTGTGCACACTCGCGGGGGGTGGCGATCAGGCGGCGCGCTTTCTAAGCCTTTATAATCCGCCACCTTATCTGTCGGGGTGCAGTCAGGCGATTTGGGCGGGCAAGGAACCCGTCATGGTCAGAAACTATGACTATAACCCCAGCTCGTTTGATCAGTTGGTCCTGAACACCAACTGGATGGGGCGGCGTGTCATGGGCACCTCGGACGGGTTGTGGGGGCTGGTTGACGGGGTGAATGACGCAGGGCTCTCAATCTCGCTGACCTTCGGTGGACGGCGGATTGTTGGTAAGGGATTTGGTGTGCCACTGATCCTGCGCTATGTGTTGCAGACCTGCGAGACAACCGAACAGGCGACCGATGTGTTGCAGCGGATCCCGACCCATATGAGCTATAATGTGACAGTGCTGGACCGGAAGCGGAATTATTCGACCGCGATGATGGGGCCGGACCGCGAGACGCAGATCACCCATGCGGCGGTGGCCACCAATCATCAGGAAAGTGTCGAATGGGTCAGTCATGCGCGCTTTACGGCAACGGTAGAGCGCGAGCGATATCTGCTGAACCGGTTGCGGATGCACAAAGACCCGGAAGAGAAATTCATCAATGCATTTTTGAAGCCGCCGCTCTATTCCACTGCGTTCAATGCGGGGTTTGGCACGCTTTATACCGCTGTCTACCGCCCTCGCAAACGCGAGATGGAATTGCGTTGGCCCGGCACGATCTGGCCGCTGTCGCTGAATAACTTTGTCGAGGGCGCACGCGAAGTGATGGTGCCCGGGGCCGCATGAACACAGGCCCGCTCGCATCGTTGAAAGTGGTCGAGTTTTCAGGTCTCGGACCCGCGCCTCTTGCAGGGCAACTCTTGGCGGATTTGGGCGCGCAGCTTGTGACGGTTGACCGTATGTCTGCGCCTGCTGATCCGGCAGATATAAACAGGCGTGGGAAACGGTCCGTGGTTTTAAACCTCAAGACACCCGAGGGGCTGAACGCTGCGCAGCGCCTGATTGCCGCCAGTGATGTGCTGATCGAAGGGTTCCGCCCCGGCGTGATGGAGCGGTTGGGACTAGGTCCGCAAGATTGCCCCGATACGCTAATTTATGGCCGCATGACCGGTTGGGGCCAAGATGGACCATGGGCACAGATGGCAGGGCATGACATCAATTATCTCGCACTGACCGGTGCCTTGCATGCGATGGGCGAAGCCGGTCGCCCGCCAGTGCCGCCGCTAAATCTCGTTGCCGATTATGGTGGTGGCACGATGTTTTTGCTGTTCGGTATTCTGTCAGCTGTGATCGAGCGTGGCATTTCCGGCAAAGGTCAGGTGGTGGATGCCGCGATGGTTGACGGCGTTCCTGCAATGATGGGTCTGATACACGGGATGCTGGCAAAAGGATTATGGAGCGAAATGCGCGGCCAGAATTGGCTTGATGGTTCAGCGCATTTTTATCGCTGTTATAGGTGCAGTGACGGGAAATTCATATCTGTTGGCGCGTTGGAGCCGCAGTTTTATGCGGTATTGCTGGAAAAGCTGGGATTGCCCGCAAGCTATGCCGTGTCGCAAAACGACACATCGACCTGGCCTGCGCGGAGCCTGGAACTTGCAGCGATATTTGCGACCCGTACGCGCGACCACTGGTCCACTCTCTTTGACAAAACTGATGCCTGCGTTGCACCGGTTCTGACATTTTCCGAAGCGCCAAAGCATGTGCATATGGCAGCCAGAGGGACGTTTGCAGGTGACAGAAGTCTGTTGCAATCAGCCGCGGCACCGAGGTTCGGCAGATCGCATACGGGGCCAACGCACCAGTCGCGTGCAATCGGTGCAGATACCGGTGCTGTGCTGCGCGAGGTTGGTCTGAATGATGCAGAAATCAAGCGTCTGACATAGAAAAAGCCCCGCCAGTCAAGGCAGGGCTTTTGTACGATGAAAGTCTAGCGTCAGGCCGCTTTGCGGTTGTGCACACCTTCCTCGACCTCTTCGACAATCTTGGCGATAAAGGCGTCCAGATCTTCGGGTGAACGGCTGGTAATGATGCCTTGATCAACAACAACAGCGCTGTCTTCCCAATGTGCGCCGGCGTTCATCAGATCGGTTTTGATCGAGCCGTATGAAGTTGCTTTGCGACCTTTGATCACATCGGCCTCGATCAACAACCATGGCGCATGACAAATGGCTGCGACGGTTTTACCAGCGTTCGCAAAAGACTTGATCAACGCGATCGCATCTTTGTTGGTGCGCAGGATATCTGGGTTGATCTGCCCGCCCGGCAATACGATGGCATGGTAATCGTCGACTTGAGCGTCAGCCAATGACAGGTCCGCCATTACCTCGCCCCCCCAATCGCCATCATCCCAACCTTTGATGTTTTCGCCATCAGGCGTCACTACATGCACGGTTGCCCCTTTGGCTTTCAGATCTTTTAACGGTTGCTCGAGCTCTGATTGCTCGAAACCATTTGTGGACAGGATGAGAATGTGTGCTTGATTGATATCGGTCATATTATCCTCGTTTTGTTTGTTTCACTTACGTATCTGATGACAAAACGCGACCACCGCCGATGTGTTCCGAATAACTTTGGGTTGCGCGCAAAATGGCGCATTGGGGGGCTTCGGGTTTCAAAGTTGTGATATAGATAACCATACCACCTCACCGCTCGATGCTGTAAGAACGCCCCATGAAAGATGATGTTGCCTTTGATACTGTTCACATGCTGGATGATTTGATCGTCTGCCCGCAATGCGATGCGGCCTATACGTTCATCAAGCCTGACAAAGGCGAGCGTGCCGTATGCCTGCGGTGTCACAAGGTTCTGATTACAAACCGTAAAGATGCAGGTTTGCAGATTATCGCAATTGCGCTTGCGGTGGTGTTCCTGATTATCGGCGCTGCTGTATTTCCGTTTCTCAAGATTGACGCGGCGGGCACGTCAAATGCGGTGTCCATTCTGGACGCAGCCTTGGCGTTTTCGGG
This sequence comes from uncultured Alphaproteobacteria bacterium, assembly GCA_963710185.1. Taxonomy (GTDB): domain Bacteria; phylum Pseudomonadota; class Alphaproteobacteria; order Rhodobacterales; family Rhodobacteraceae; genus Sulfitobacter. Next base: position 608,654 of record CAVPZE010000002.1, read on the forward strand.
CGGCCCGATGATCTTTTTATCGTTGGCCACCGCAGCCCTGATCGTCTTTATTCCGCTTTTGCGCGTGTTACTGACGATTTATGTGCTTGTCCCCGTTGTACTGGACCGTCCACCTGCAAAACATGCGATTGCGGCGTTTCGTCTATCCGAGGCGATGCGCCCGTGGTCGATGGCGGAAATTTTTGCAATCGGGTGTGCCGTGGCTTTGGTCAAGGTTGCGGGTCTGGCACATGTCGGGTTTGGTCCTGCGTTCTGGATGTTTGGTATTCTCGTTGCTCTTGTCATCGCGCAAGACAGCTTTTTGTGTAAGTGGTCGGTATGGAACTCTCTGGAACACCCGAAAAAATCATAAGTGCCCGCGAAATGGGAGTTGTGGCCTGCACACGCTGTACCAAGGCGTTCATGTTGGGCACCAAGACCTGTACGCGCTGCGGTCATGCACTGGTATCGCGCGACGAGCTTAGCTTGCAGCGGGTCTGGGCCTATTGGGTTATGGGCGTGATTTGCTATGTGCCTGCCAATATCTTTCCGATGCTCAGAACACAGACGCTATTTAAAGTTGACGAAAGTACGATCATCGGCGGCGCTGTCGAGCTGGCCCAGCATGGATCGTTCGGGATTGCCGCAATTATCCTTATTGCATCGGTGGTGATCCCGCTGGGCAAATTCTGGGCTGTTGCGTTTCTTGCCTTGAGCGTCAAACAGCACGGGGCCGGAAAAAACCATCAGCGGCAGTTCTTGTATGAAGTTGTTGAATACATTGGCCGTTGGTCGATGATTGATATATTTGTGGTTGCGATTTTGTCCGCTTTGGTGCAACTCAAGTCACTGGCGTCGATAAATCCGGGCCCCGCAGCGATATTTTTCGCGCTGTCCGTGATATTCACGATGTTATCGGCGCAAGCGTTTGACTCCCGGATGATCTGGGATGCTCAGGCCAAGGATAGGGGTCCTGATAGCGATGAGTGATACACCACCCAAGCTTTCTGTATCTCCTACACGCAAGGTGTTCTTAAGCGGCGCGTCCGTGATCTGGGTTATTCCGGTTCTGGCATTGGTGGTGGCGTTAGGCGTTGCATGGAAATCCTACACTGACCGTGGCCCACTTATCGCTGTCGAGTTTGAAAAAGGGTCCGGTATTTCAGCAGGCGAGACCGAGTTGAAGTACCGCGACGTTACTGTAGGTGTTGTTGAAAAGGTTGGTTTTACAGCGGGTCTTGGCAAGGTCATCGCCGAAATCCGCGTTGATAAATCAGTTGGACCTTACATCGACAACGGCGCGGTTTTCTGGATTGTGCAACCTGAAGTGACCGCACAAGGCATCACCGGCCTGAGCACTGTGTTGAGCGGTGTCTATATCGAAGGATCATGGGACGATCAAATCGGCAATCCCGCCGAACGGTTCTCGGGTGCCTCGGAATCTCCGCTGATACAGCCCGGTCAAAACGGTTTGCAAATTGCCTTTCGGACGGTGGCCAATGGTACGCTGACCGACAATGCGCCTATCCTGTACAAGGGTATCGAAGTGGGCCGTGTGGGTCGCGCCAAGATTGCCCAACGCGGGAATTTTGCAATTGCCGAAGCAATTATTTACGAAGAACATCGCTCTTTGATCAACGGGTCGACGCGGTTCTGGGATGCGTCTGGTTTCAGCGTGAGCATCGGACCGGCCGGCGCCGAGCTCGACTTTTCCTCGCTTGCAACTTTGATTGGTGGCGGCGTGACATTTGACACATTTGTATCCGGCGGCGGTCGGGTTCAGGATGGCACGGTATTCGATATTTTCCCCAGCAAGGAGGTCGCCCGAAGCTCGGTCTTTAGTGCGTCCGAGGTTGATCCGCTCAAGCTGAGCGTGATTTTTGATGATAATATTTCAGGCCTTACTGTTGGTGCGCCAGTGGAGCTGAGCGGCTTGAAGATCGGTGAAGTCGAAAACCTTACGGGGATCGCGGATTATAACCAATTTGGCGACAGCCGCGTGCGTCTGAATGCGACCTTGTCCATTCAACCCGCCCGGCTTGGGCTTCCTGATGAAGTGTCAGCGGAAAATGCGTTGCTGCTGCTTCAGGACAGGGTTGAAAATGGATTGCGCGCGCGGTTGGCCTCGGCAAGCCTGCTGACCGGTGGTTTGAAGATCGAACTGATTTCCGTACCTGACGCGCCACCTGAGCAAATCGTGGTTGTGGGAAATGATATTCCGTTGTTGCCGACGACAAAAAGCGAAATATCCGACGCCGCCGCCACAGTTGAAGGGGTGTTTACACGCATCAACAACCTGCCGATCGAAGAGTTGCTCAACAGTGCGATTTCGTTCCTGAATTCGGCAGAAGCGCTGGTTGCAAACGAAGATGTCCGCGAGACGCCTGGAGATGTGCGTGATCTTTTGGCGGAAGTGAAGAACCTTGTTGCCTCTGATGATGTGAAAAACATTCCGGTGACGTTGAATGCGACGCTGGTTCGGGTTGAAACTTTGGTCGCGACACTTGAGCAAGAGCGGCTTGTCGAGCGGTTGCTGACCGCCGTTGACGGTGCAGCAAGCGCAGCGGATGCTGTATCATCCTCCGTCGAGGGTGTGCCGGATTTGGTCACGCAGATTCAAGGGCTGGCGACCAAAGCAGAAGAGTTGCCGCTGGATGATCTGGTGATCGAGCTTACAAACCTGACGCGCTCTGCGGATGCGGTGATTGGAACGGACGATGCGGTTGCGTTGCCGGCGTCGCTGAAACGTGCGCTGGACGAGTTGAATTACACCTTGCAAGAGCTGCGCGAGGGCGGTGCGATCGAGAATGTGAACAGCACGCTGGCATCCGCACGCAACGCGGCGGACAGCATCGCGGTTTCAGCCAAGGATCTGCCACAGATTGTTGAACGCCTGACACAGCTGTTTGCACAGGCGGGCCGTACCATCGAAGGCTATAACAAAGGTGACGAGTTGAGCCGGACGGCAACAGACACCCTGCGCGACATTCAAAAGGCAGCAGATGCGCTGGCGTCGCTTGCCAGGACGATTGAACGCAATCCTAATTCACTTTTACTGGGGCGGTAAAATATGATGATTTCACGTGGTATCCTGACATTTGGCCTGGTTCTGACACTGGTGGCATGCAGCAGCTCTGAACGCTTTGCTGTGCGACCGCCTGCGGTTACTGAAAAAGTCAGCATCAGCTTTGCTGCGGTGGAAATTCGTGATGTTTCTTTGCCCAGCTATGCCGCTGCGGACGAGATTTCGACGCAAGCCGCTGATGGCACATTGATCAGCTCGAAAAGCGTTTTGTGGGCTGATGCGCCTGAACGTGCCATAGCGCTCGAGCTTAGCCAGAACCTTGCACGCATGACAGGCAGACGTGTCGCGTCCGAGCCTTGGCCGTTCGAGGCATTTCCCGATGCGCGTGTCGAAGTCCGGTTTTCTGAACTTGTCGCCAGCGAAGCGGGCGAGTTTCGCACCGCAGGCCAGTATTTTGTCGGGGTCAGTGATGGACGTCGCGAGCGGTCGGGTCTGTTCGATCTTAAAGTGGCGTTTGACCCCAAAGGCGGGCCGAATGCGATTGCCGCAGCGCGAGGTCAGTTGGTCCTTGATCTGGCGATATTCATTGCCAAAGATGGTCTGAAATAGGGACGACGGCGGGCAAAATGACCACCTTACAGGTGCTTGAGTAAAGTGGGCGCATCGCCCATGCCCGCTTAGAAATCCAGATTTGCGACGTTGAGCGCGTTCTGCTGAATGAACTCGCGACGTGGTTCGACCACATCGCCCATCAGTTTGGTAAACAGGTCGTCGGCTTCCGCCATATCGTCGACCTTGACCTGCAACAACGTGCGCGCATCCGGGTCCAACGTGGTTTCCCATAGCTGTTCGGGGTTCATTTCGCCCAAGCCTTTGTAGCGTTGCAGCGACAAACCCTTTTCGCCCTCGGCCAGAATCGCGTTGAGCAGGTCCATGGGGCCATGGATCAACTGACTGCGATCCTTGCGCACAAGGGTGGCGGGCAGGTCGTATACCTCCTGCAAGTGCTGGGTAAAGCTGCCAGAGCGGCGTGCATCAGCGGAGCGGAGCAGTTTGCCGTCAAGGGTGCGCACCTCCTCGACACCGCGCAGGATACGGGCCAGACGGACGCCATGATCCTGAGTGATGCGCCCTTGCCAGCCGCGCTCGTATTCCATCGCGATCAGGTTGAGACGGGATGCGACCTTGTCTGCCACCCCTTGCAGGTTGGCATCCACCGCACCGGGCACAAAGGCACCCGCAATCGCGGCCTGTTCCAGAATGTGACGTGGGTAATGCGTTGGAAACGCTTCCAGAACGCGGCGCATCTGGCGGGCAAGGTCGACCACACGGACCAGATCCTGACCGCTGATTTCCTCGCCATTACCTTGACGCAACATCGCTCCCTCAACGCCCTGTTCGACCAGATATTCTTCCATCGCACCTTGGTCCTTGAGATAGACCTCGGACTTGCCGCGCGAGACCTTATAAAGCGGCGGTTGCGCGATATAGAGATGGCCGTTCTCGATCAACTGCGGCATCTGGCGGTAGAAAAACGTGAGAAGTAAGGTGCGGATATGCGCACCATCGACGTCGGCGTCGGTCATGATGACAATTTTATGGTAGCGCAGCTTGGCGATGTTGAATTCGTCGCGGCCAATGCCGGTGCCAAGCGCCATCACAAGGTTGCCGATTTCCTGAGATCCCAGCATCCGGTCAAAGCGTGCCCGCTCAACGTTCAGGATCTTGCCTTTAAGGGGCAGAATTGCCTGTGTCTGGCGGTCACGACCTGTCTGCGCCGACCCACCAGCGGAATCACCCTCGACGAGGAATACTTCGGTTTTTGACGGGTCTTTCTCGGAGCAATCCTTGAGTTTCCCAGCAAGGAAGTTCACATCCATCGCAGTTTTGCGGCGGGTCAGATCACGGGCCTTGCGCGCGGCTTCGCGGGCATGAGCGGCCTCGATGATCTTGCTGACAACGATGCGTGCCTCGTGCGGATTTTCTTCAAACCACTCGGATAGCTTTTCGTTAACAAGCCCCTCAACCGCGGGCCGGACTTCGGAGCTGACCAGCTTATCTTTGGTTTGCGAGCTGAACTTTGGGTCCGGCACTTTAACGGACAGCACACAGGTCAGGCCCTCGCGGGCATCATCGCCGGTAAAGGACACCTTTTCTTTTTTTGCGATACCGCTGGACTGGGCATAATTGTTGATCGTCCGCGTCAGCGCGCCGCGAAAACCCGCCATATGCGCGCCGCCGTCACGCTGCGGGATGTTGTTGGTAAACGGCAGAACGTTCTCGTGATAGCTGTCGTTCCACCACATTGCGACCTCGACACCGATGTCGTCTTTTTCGCCCGTGATAAAGATCGGTTCAGGCATAATGGACGACTTGTGGCGGTCAAGATACTTTACAAATTCCTTCACGCCGCCATCATAAAAAAGCTCAGACCGCAGTGGTTCAGTGGGCCGCTCATCCGTCAGAATAATCCGCACCCCCGAGTTCAGGAACGCCAGTTCGCGCAGACGCTTTTCGAGCGTCTCGAAGCTGTATTCAAGGTTTGAAAACGTGGCCAGCGACGCCATAAACCGGACTTCGGTGCCTGTGCGATCTGTGGGGGCGACGACGCTCAGATGATCCTTGGTAAAGCCGCCCTCGAACCGCGCGATGTGTTCGTTGCCTTCGCGCCAGATGCGCAACTCGAGCCAGTCCGACAGAGCGTTTACAACCGATACACCAACGCCGTGCAGGCCGCCCGATACCTTGTAGGAATTGCTGTCAAACTTACCGCCCGCGTGCAGTTGGGTCATGATAACCTCAGCGGCGGAAACACCTTCTTCATCGTGGATGCCGACGGGGATACCACGGCCATTGTCACTGACCGAAACAGAGCTGTCGTCGTGGATTGTGACGTTCACCGCATCGGCGTGTCCGGCCAAAACCTCGTCAATACCGTTGTCTACGACTTCATAGACCATATGGTGCAAACCGGACCCGTCGTCGGTATCGCCGATGTACATACCGGGCCGTTTGCGAACAGCATCTAACCCCTTCAAAACCTTGATGGAATTGGCACCATACTCTTCGGGTTGCTGCACGTTCTCGGACATTGGGAATAACCTTATTCTTTTCTCCAATTTATAGTGGTTTTCGCTGGGGTTGTCACGCAAATGGCACAAGATTTTGTGGGTTTGCCCCTAGGGGGAATATACAACTGTTGAAGCATCCTCCGTCTCGATCACTTCAAGCATCTGCGCACGGTTTTCCAGTTCCAAGAACAGCTCGGGTCCGGTCCCCGTCATCCATGCCTGCGCCCCGAGTGCGGTGATCTCGTCATAAAGTGCCGCGCGCCGGTTTGCATCCAGATGGGCGGCAACTTCATCCAGAAGCAGGATCGGCGGCGCGCCAAAATCATCGGCAAGGGCGCGGGCATTTGCAAGGATCAGGGACACCAGCAACGCTTTTTGCTCACCGGTGGAGCAATCCTTGGCAGGAACATCTTTGGCGGTGAATACACCATAGAGATCAGCACGGTGCGGGCCGATCAAAGTACGCCCCGCAGTCAGGTCGCGTGACCGGTTATCAGCCAGAGTGTCGCGCAGATCAGCGACCTTTGTGGGCATGTCGCACATCAGGTCAAGCGTCGCGGTTGGAAACACCGTTTCCGTCTGTGCCTGCGCCTGTGCAATCGCCTTCAGGGCATGCAGTCGGTTCGCATGTATTGCGGCACCGGTTTCCGCCATACGTGTCTCTAGTGCGGCATACCATGACGGCTCACGCACCATATCCTTGAGCAGCCTGTTACGTTCACGCATCGCCTTGTCATAGCTTAGGGATTGCTCCGCATGATCCGGCAGAAAGCTGAGCGTCATCCGGTCCAGAAACCGCCGCCTGCCTTCCGCGCCCTCGATCCACAGACGGTCCATCGACGGGATCAGCCACAGCACCCGCGCGATACGGCCCAATGCGGTTTGTGGTGCGGCCTTGCCGTCTATGCGCACCTGACGTGCGCTGCCTGCCTCGGACCAGATTTCAATCTCGTGGACCTGATGCAAAGAATGAAGCAGACCCGTGATTTTCCATCCCAAGGCTTCGGGCCGCCGCGTCATGTCTTGGGCGCTTGAGCCGCGCAGGCCACGACCGGGCGACAGCAGCGATATCGCTTCGAGGATATTGGTCTTGCCTGCACCGTTGGGGCCATGCATTGCGACAGGGCGGGTATCCACGTCAATCACCGCACGCCTGTGGGAGCGGAAGTGGGACAGGGTCAACTGTGACAGATAAAGCTTGCTCAAGACGCATATCCGTTTTCTTTAAAAGAAAACGTCACTGAATCATGGGGTAATTCTGGTGCGTTAAACACGCATCGGCATCACGACATAGACCGCCGAGGTATCATTTCCTTCACGCATCAACGTCGGATCACCAGAAGAGTTGAACAGGAACACCGCATTTTCACGATCAACCTGACTGGCAATCTCCAGCAGGTATTTCGCGTTAAACCCGATTTCCAGCCGCTCGTCGCCGTAGGCCACGGCAAGCTCTTCTTCGGCGGCACCGCTGTCAGGCGCGTTCACGGAAAGGATCAAACGATCCTCGTCCAGTTGCAGTTTTACGGCGCGTGAACGCTCTGAACTGACGGTTGCGACGCGGTCTACCGCCTTGGCAAACTCAGCAGCGTCCACTTCCATCTTGCGGGTGTTTCCCTGCGGAATAACCCGTGTGTAATCAGGGAAAGTGCCATCGATGACCTTTGAGGTCAGCGTGATCTCGGGTGTGGCAAAACGTATTTTGGTCTCTGATACTGAAACCGCAATCTGCATGTCATCATCATCCAGCAGCTTGCGTAATTCGCCTACGGTCTTGCGTGGCACAATGACGCCGGGCATGTCGGCTGCATCCTGTGGCATTGGGGCGTCGATGCGGGCCAGACGGTGACCGTCAGTCGCAACACAGCGCAGCACTTTGGCACCTTCGGATTCCGAGATGTGCATATAGACACCGTTCAGATAATACCGTGTTTCCTCTGTCGAGATGGCAAATTTGGACTTGTCGAACAAACGGCGCAGGACAGGGGCGGGGGCGGAAAAATTTGACGCATATTCAGACGATGCCATCACGGGGAAATCTTCACGCGGCAGGGTTGCCAGCGAGAAGTTTGATCGACCGGCCTCAACCGTCAACCGTCCTGCGGCACTATCCGAGGTCAGGCTGATCAAGGCACCATCAGGCAATTTGCGGACGATTTCGTGCAGCATCGTGGCAGAGACTGTTGTGGCCCCTGCGCGCTCGACCTGTGCGGGGGCTTTGTCCACAACTTCGATATCCAGATCGGTGGCCCGAAACGATACATCGCTGCCTTCCGCTTCGATCAGGACGTTGGCCAGGATCGGAATGGTATTGCGGCGTTCTACGACGGATTGTGCCTGGCTGACTGCCTTGAGCAGTGCGGCGCGTTCGATGCTGAATTTCATGTGCGTTCTCCGTTCGGACAGCAGGGACAGGCAAACTACCCTGTTCCCCCGTTATCACAAGACTTTTGTGGCTTTGTCGCCGCAAATGCAAGAGGGGTGCGCAGGCACCCCTCAGTTTGTTGAATTTGTGGGTTTTCCTGCGCCCTCAGGATTCCAGCGCGCGGCGCAATAATTCCAGGTCCTCTGCAATCTGACCATCGGACTGCTTAAGCTCTTCGATCCGCTTTACCCCGTGCATGACCGTGGTGTGATCACGCCCGCCAAAGCGGCGGCCGATTTCGGGCAGCGAGCGGCTGGTCATCTGCTTGCACAGATACATCGCCACCTGACGCGGGCGGGCATAGCTGCGCAGGCGTTTGGGGCCGATCATGTCGGACAGGCGGATGTTGTAGTGGTCGCTGACCTTGCGCTGGATCTCTTCAACCGAGATTTTACGCTCGGATGCGCGCAGAACGTCCGCCAGACAATCCTGTGTCAGTTCCATCGTAATTTCGCGGCCGACAAGCGATGCAAAGGCAAAAAGGCGGACCAGCGCCCCTTCAAGGACACGCACGTTGGAGGTGATGCGGTGGGCGAGGAATTCGAGCACGCCATCGTCAACCTCAAGACCCGGATAGGTCTTGCGCTGGACCTCGACCTTGCTTTGCAGGATGCCGAGGCGCAACTCATAGTCGGTGGGATGCAGATCGACGACCAGACCGCATTGCAGGCGGGATTTGACGCGTTCCTCGAGGTCTTTGATCTCGCCGGGGGCGCGGTCTGCGGAAATGATGATCTGCTTGTGCTGATCAACCAAGGCGTTGAACGTATGGAAAAATTCTTCCTGCGTGCTGTCCTTGCCGGCTATGAATTGCACGTCATCGACCATCAGCACATCGACAGAGCGGAAAATTTCCTTGAAATCCATCATCTTGCGGTCACGCAACGCCTGCACAAAGCGGTACATGAATTGTTCGGCGGACAGATAGAGCACGTTCATATCCGGGCGGCGCTGCTGTAATTCCTGAGCGATGGCATGCATCAGGTGGGTTTTGCCGAGGCCGACACCGCCATACAGAAACAGCGGGTTGAAGGTCACGGGCCCCCCTTCGGCGACGCGGCGCGCGGCGGCATGGGCCAGCGCATTGGGCTTGCCGACAACAAAGTTGTCAAAGCTGAACCGTGGCTCAAGAGGCGCTGTGTTCAACACGCTTGATCCGGCGGGTTTCTGCGCCACCGTCGAACGCGGCATTTTCGACGTCGGTTTTGCGTCGGTATTATGTAGGTTTTGCGTCAGTGCGAAATTGAGACGGGACACATCGACACCTTCGCCGCGCAGCTCGTGCAGGATCAGGTCGGAAAAATTCTGGCTAACATAATTGCCAAAGAAATTTGTTGGCACATGCAGCGTGGCGATACCATTGGCCACGGCACCGGGCGCCAGCGGCTCAATCCAGGTTGTGTAGTTGTTTTGCCCGACAGTCTTGAGCAACCGCTGTCTGATCTCGCCCCATTGATCCTGCGTCATAATATTCAAAGTCCCGCTTCTTCTTTCAGGCGCGCAGGGCAAACATCCCGGCGCAACAACAAACGAATATCCATTTGACAAAAGTTGACCGTCCGGTCCCATCCGGGTGCCGGTCAATTGTCCTGTGGACGTTTTTCTAGTAGTGACCATGTCGGGAATCGAATGTCCGAAAACTGGACATAAAATCCGCCGGACAAGGTCGTCCGCGTCTATAAATGCAACAGGGCAAACGTGCTGGCAGCAGCATCTGCAAACTAACGGCGAACCTTGAATTGGCCCATCCCTATGTCCTTGAAACCGCATTTTGACCGCTTTCGCGATCAAGTGATTCCAAGGCCTGTCCCCCTTGCGACGTGAGCCGCATGTCATTGGTAGCAAGGAGTTCGGGTGCGCTACAACACATCTTCAAACTTGACTCGGTATTTGAGCGAAAAGAATCTGTCAGGCGTTTTTGAGACTCGGTACAGAACAAAAAAGGCACCGCTATGCGATGCCTTTTTTATCAACTGATTAGCCTGTGAAGGCGATGCAAAAGCAGCTTTTATGCCAGCGCTTTCACCCGTGCAGCCAAACGTGACATTTTGCGCGACGCGGTGTTTTTATGGAAAACACCCTTGGTCACACCACGCATAAGTTCGGGCTGAGCAGCCTTCAAAGCGGCAAGTGATGCATCTTTGTCACCAGATTCGATGGCTTCTTCGACTTTGCGCAGATAGGTGCGAATCCGCGAACGACGTGCTTTGTTTATCGCAAATCGTTTTTCGTTCTGACGTGCGCGTTTGGTTGCTTGTGTTGTGTTTGCCATGAGGATCAGCCTTTGGGTTTATATATGTGTTTCTGGCGCGTGACGCCAAACCGGTAAGGTGATTCTAGCCAGAGCGGGCTGCACGCGCATGTATGAGGCGGGCTATAGACGGAGTGCGGCGGGGTGTAAAGTGTTTGGGATCGACGGGACGGAATGTGGCTTCTTCGACCAACTCGACATTCATATGGTCCGGCCGCATGTTGCCAGACGCGGATGGCGCATGAAAAGGGGTCGGTCATGAGCGGTGAAACAAATCTGGACAAACTGATCAAATCGCTCTCGGCGGTTCTGGTCGATGGCTTGTATGTGTTTGCGACGGTCAAATCCGGGCAGCGGCTGAACAAGGTCAAACCGCGCATGACCTTTATCGAGGCTGAGGGCACGACCTATATTCTTCTGAAATCCGAGGCGGTGGCGCTGGGATTGGCGTATGAATTTCCGTGCCGGATGATCACGTTGAACATTCACTCGTCCTTAGACGCGGTCGGATTCATGGCGCGCATTGCTACGGAGCTTGCCAAACATGACATGAGCGTCAATCCGGTCTCGGGCTTTTTCCATGATCACCTGTTCGTGCCGGATGGTCGGCAGGACGATGCAATGAAAGTACTCAACGAAATGTCAGAAAGCTGACTAGCGCTATGGCCATCACAATTGACCTTAAAGTCCCTTACTTATCCCTGAACTGGGCCTCGCGCTTCTCCAAAAACGCAGACATGCCTTCCTTTTGATCTTCGGTCGCAAACAACGCATGGAACGCACGGCGCTCAAACAACAGGCCTTCGCGTAATGGCACTTCGTAAGCGCGGTTCACCGCTTCTTTTACCACCATCACGGCGACCATGGATTTCTCAGCGATTTTGCCCGCAGCGCCCAGCGCCTCATCCATCAGTTTTTTCACAGGCACAACACGGGACACCAACCCCGACCGCTCAGCCTCGGACGCATCCATGAAACGGCCCGTAAGGTTCATATCCATGGCTTTGGATTTACCAACCAGTCGCGTCAAACGCTGTGTCCCACCGATGCCTGCAACCACGCCAAGGTTAATCTCTGGCTGACCAAATTTGGCCGTCTCGGAACAGATGATAAAGTCGCACATCATCGCCAGCTCGCATCCGCCGCCCAGCGCATAGCCTGATACGGCTGCGATGATCGGTTTGCGCACGCGCATGATCTGGTCGGTTTCGGGCGTGAACAGATCGCCAGTGAACGCCTCGACAAAAGTCTTGTCGCGCATCATCGCGATGTCAGCTCCGGCGGCGAAAGCCTTTTCTGAGCCGGTGATCACGATGCAACGGACTTTTTCGTTTTCCTGCGCGCCTTTCAAGGCGGCGGCCAGTTCTGTCATCAACTGGTCGTTGAGCGCGTTCATGGCATCTGGCCTGTTCAGCGTGATCAGGGCCACATGGTTGTCGACGTCGACGATGATCGTTTCATAAGCCATCAAGGATGCTCTCGTTTGCTGCGTTCAGACCGCCTTGCATACCACGGGGGCGGCGCGTTTCAAGTCATCTTTGGCAGGTCGGGCAATAGAACGACGATCGCCCTGATTGCACGATGCGTCCTATGACACTGGTGCAGTCAGGGGTGCGGCAGGGGTCGCCTTCGCGGCCATAGACATCGAAACTGTGCTGGAAATAGCCCAATTCACCGTCTGCCTGCCGGAAATCACGCAAGGATGATCCGCCTGCTTCAATCGCCTCTGATAACACGTCCCGGATGATGGGAACCAGCGTTGCGATGCGTGGTTTGGAGAGCTGTCCGGCTTTGTGCGCCGGGCTGACCCGCGCCCGGTAAAGCGTTTCACAGACATAGATATTTCCCAATCCCGCGACGATGCGTTGATCCAGAAGCGCGGATTTTATCGGTGTGTTGCGCCCTTTGAGGGCTGCAATCAAATGCGCCTCGTGAAAGTCATTGCCAAGGGGTTCGGGACCGATGGCGGACAGCAGCTTATGCTGGTCTGCGGTGGCAGTATCAAGCAGGTCCATCGCGCCAAAGCGCCGGGGATCGTTAAAGGTGATCCGCGCCCCGTTGGACATATGTAATACGACATGATCGTGTTTTTCAGTCGCAGGGTGATCATGCGTAAACTTGCCAAGTGGGTCGCCGGAAATCAGCATGCGCCCCGACATGCCAAGATGGATCAGCAATGATTCCCCTGATGACAGGTCAGCGAGGATGTATTTGGAGCGGCGGCGCAGCTGCTTCACGGTTTGTCCGGTCAGACGCTCCGCCATGCGGTCAGGGAAAGGCCAGCGCAGATCAGGGCGGTTCACCTCTGCTTGCGTAATGACCGCGCCCTCCATCACGGGGGCCAGGCCACGGCGGACGGTTTCGACCTCGGGAAGTTCGGGCATGGGCGCGGTTCCTTTCTTCCTGCGGCAATTGGCAGTTTGTATCTGGTCATTTGAGGCTATATCCCCTGTTTGACAAGAACAGGACCGCAGTAATGACCGACAAGACAACGCATTTTGGTGCCCAGACCGTTTTGGAAAGCGAAAAAGCCGGCAAGGTGAAGTCTTTGTTTGGCGATGTGGCCAGCAAATACGATATCATGAATGACGTCATGAGCGTTGGCATCCACCGCATCTGGAAAGAGGCGATGATGGATTGGCTGGCCCCGCGTGGCGGTCAAAAGCTGCTGGATGTGGCGGGAGGCACGGGCGATGTGTCGTTCAAGTTTCTGGAGCGTGCAGGGCGCGGGCATGCGACAGTGCTGGATTTGACCGAAAATATGCTGGTCGAGGGGCGCAAGCGGGCCGAAGCGGGCAATCTGGTGGACAGTCTGGATTGGGTCGTGGGCGATGCAATGGCGCTGCCCTTCGCCGATAATACGTTCGATGTTTATACAATCAGTTTCGGCATCCGGAACGTGACGCGGCCCCAAGAGGCGCTGAACGAGGCGTTTCGGGTGTTGCGGCCCGGGGGGCGGTTGATGGTGCTGGAGTTCAGCCAACTGCCCAATCCGATGATGCAGAAAGCCTATGATCTGTATAGTTTCAATGTGATCCCGCGCATGGGCCAGTTGATTGCCAATGATCGTGATTCTTATCAATACCTTGTTGAATCCATTCGTAATTTCCCCGATCAAGAGACATTTCTTGGTATGGTGCGGGACGCCGGGTTTGAACAGGCCAAGTACCGCAATATGACCATGGGCATCGCGGCGCTTCATTCCGGTTGGAAGTTATAATATGCGCGGCCCCCACAATATTTGGCGCTTGATCCGCACCGGGGCGACACTGGAACGTACGGGCGCGATGAATGTCGTTCTGGATGCGTTCGAGGCAACACCGGCCTTGCGGTTTGTGGCCCGCGCGCTGGGTTTGCCGTTCAAGTTTTTGGGGTACAAGGGTGATCCGTCGATGCCGCCCGCCACGCGTGCGCTAACGGCACTTGGCCCCGCGTACATCAAATTCGGTCAGGTGCTATCGACCCGCCCCGATGTCGTCGGTGATGAATTGGCGGTGCAATTGCGCGTGTTGCAAGACAAGCTGCCGCCGTTTTCGATTGAACAGGCCAAGGCAGAAGTCGAGCGCGAATTAGGTCAGCCCGTCGAGGCGATATTCTCAGAATTCAGCGAACCTGTGGCTGCGGCGTCGATTGCACAGGTGCATAAAGCGCGGTTGGTCGATACAGGTGAAGAGGTCGCCGTCAAAGTGCTGCGCCCCGGTATCGAGAAGGCGTTTCGCAAGGACGTGGATGCGTTTTATCTGGCGGCACGGATGGTCGAGGTTTTCTCTCCCGGGTCGCGTCGTTTGCGCCCGATGGAAGTGATCGAGCATTTCGACGGTGTTGTCCGCGGTGAACTGGACCTGCGGCTGGAATCAGCGGCGGCGTCCGAATTTGCCGCAAACACCAAGAATGACGAAGGCTTTCAGCTGCCCGAGATCAAGTGGAACCATTCGGCACGTCGTGTGATGACGCTGGGCTGGGCTGACGGGGCCGCGATGGGTGACAATGACGCGATTGATGCAGCGGGTCATGACCGTGTGGCGCTGTCCAATCGCGTTTTGCAGTTGTTTCTGAACCACGCGTTGCGGGACGGATATTTTCATGCGGATATGCATCAGGGAAACCTGAAGGTTGCGGCAAACGGCGATATCATTGCCTATGATTTCGGGATCATGGGGTACATCGACGAATATACGCGCAGGGTTTATGCCGAGATCCTGTATGGCTTTGTCAGCCGCGATTATAAGCGTGTGGCAAAGGTGCATTTCGAGGCGGGATATGTGCCTGCGGACAAGGACGTTGATGAATTTGCCCGTGCCTTGCGCGCGGTGGGCGAGCCGATTTTCGGCATGGACGCCACGCGCATTTCGATGGCGCGGTTGCTGAGTTATCTGTTCGAAGTGACAGAGCGTTTCGGCATGGAAACGCGCACTGAGCTGATCTTGTTGCAGCGTACCATGGTTGTGGTCGAAGGGGTGGCGCGGTCGCTTAATCCGCATATCAACATCTGGGAAGTCGCCAGCCCGATTGTGACCGATTACATCGCAAAGTCGCTTGGCCCGCAGGCGATTGTATCGGACCTTGCCAAGACCGCCAAAGTGCTTGCGCGGTTCGGACCGCGCTTGCCCGCTCTGGTCGAGAGTGCGCTACTGCGGCAAACCAACGAGGTGACGCCCAAGCACCGTCCGTTCTGGCGGTGGGTTCTGCTGTCACTCATGCTGGGCGCGACATTCGGGGCCGTCGTGGTGCTGGCGCTGGACAAGCTTTAGAGGCGTTCAATCGCCAGTGCGATACCCTGACCGCCACCGATGCACATGGTGATCAATGCGCGTTTGCCGCCTGTGCGTTCCAGTTCATACAGCGCTTTGACCGTGATGATCGCGCCGGTCGCACCCACCGGATGACCGAGGGCGATGGCCCCGCCGTTCGGGTTCACACGCGCAGGGTCAAAGCCGAGGTTCTTGGTCACGGCGCAGGCTTGGGATGCAAAGGCCTCGTTGCTCTCGATCACGTCGAAATCACTGACGGACAGACCCGTACGGACCAAAAGGTTCTGCACCGCTGGTACGGGGCCGATGCCCATGACTTCGGGGCGCACACCAGCATGAGCATAGCCAATGATACGAGCGCGCGGTTTCAGGCCCGCTTTTTCCGCTGCGTCCGCCGTAGACATAACAAGTGCCGCTGCCCCATCATTGATACCGCTGGCATTACCTGCGGTCACGGTGCCGTCTTTTTGGAACACAGTGCGCAGGCCCGCCAAAGCTTCCATTGTTGTCGCTTTGGGGTGTTCATCGGTGTCAAACGGCACCATGTCGCGTTTGACGCGCACCTCGACGGGGACGATCTGTTCCTTGAAATATCCCGCCTCAATCGCTGCTGCTGCACGGCGCTGGCTTTCAAGTGCAAAGGCGTCCTGATCGGCGCGGGTTATGTCATGTTCAGCCGCAACATTTTCCGCCGTCACACCCATATGACCGGTTCCGAACGGACAGTTCAGCGTGCCCAGCATCATATCCAGCGTGCGTACATCGCCCATTTTCTGGCCCCAGCGCGCATCAGGCATAATGTAGGGTGCGCGCGACATGCTTTCCGCCCCACCTGCCAAGGCAAAATCGGCATCGCCGAGCATGAGGTTTTGGACCGCTGAGACAATCGCCTGCACGCCGGAACCGCACAGTCGGTTCACGTTCATCGCAGGCACCTCATCCGGTACACCAGCCTGACGCGCGGCAACGCGGGACAGGTACATGTCGCGCGGTTCGGTGTTGATGACGTGGCCAAACACCACATGACCGATCTGTGCGGGATCCACGCCTGCACGCATCATCGCCTCGCGGGCGACGGTTGTACCAAGATCGGTTGGCGGTGTGCCCGCAAGCGCGCCGCCGAACGATCCGATGGCCGTGCGTGCGCCGCCCAGAATGACGATGTCTTTGGTCATGATGCTCTCTCCCGATGAGTTGTCGCAACTATGCGGTGCGCCGACCTGAATGTCAGCCAAAACGTGCCGTCACCTTTGCTTGGGGTTTTCCGCAGATATGGTATCAAGCACAGGAACAAGGAGCGTGATACATGACACAAGCCTATCTCGACCACATCGCAGGTACTCTGGCCGAAATCGACGCCGAGGGCATGATGAAGCGCGAGCGGATGATTACCTCGCCGCAAGGCGGACAGATCATGGTGGGTGATCGTGATATGATCAACCTGTGTGCCAATAATTATCTGGGGTTGGCGGATCATCCCGACCTGATCAAAGCGGCAAAAGATGCGATGGACCCGCGCGGGTTTGGCATGGCGTCGGTGCGGTTCATTTGCGGAACGCAGGACATTCACCGTGAGTTGGAACAGAAGCTGGCCAAGTTTCTGGGCAAGGACGATTCGATCCTGTTTGCCGCGTGTTTTGATGCCAATGGCGGGCTGTTCGAGCCTTTATTGGGGCCAGAGGATGCGGTTATTTCCGATGCGCTTAACCATGCGTCGATCATTGACGGGATCCGGTTGTGCAAGGCGAAACGCTATCGGTATGCCAACAGCGATATGGCTGATCTTGAGGCGCAGTTGAGGCAAGCCAAGTCGGACGGTGCGCGGTTCATCATGATCGCGACGGATGGTGTGTTCAGCATGGATGGCTATCTGGCCAAGCTGCCAGAGATTGTAGCGCTCGCCGAGAAATACGATGCGCTGGTGATGGTGGATGATTGCCATTCGACAGGCTTTATGGGGCCAAAGGGCGAGGGCACGCCTGCGCATCACGGCGTTGACGTGGATATTCTGACCGGCACACTGGGCAAGGCGCTGGGCGGGGCGATTGGTGGCTACATCGCGGGGCCGCAGGTGGTGATTGATCTGTTGCGGCAACGCGCACGGCCCTATCTGTTTTCCAACTCGCTGCCGCCGTCGATTGTGATGGCAGGGATCAAGGCGCTGGAACTGGTTGAGGCGGGGGACGACCTGCGTTCGAAGCTGTTCGAGAATACGAAATACTGGCGGGCGGGATTGCAGCGGCTGGGGTTTGATCTGCTGCCCGGTGAACACCCGATCGTGCCCGTGATGCTGGGCGAGGCGCAGCTGGCCCAAGACATGGCGGCACGGTTGTTCGACGAAGGCGTTTATGTCAGCGGTTTCTTTTTTCCTGTGGTGCCAAGGGGCCAAGCGCGGATCAGGACGCAGATGAATGCGGCGTTGAGCAGGGATGATCTGGACCGTGCACTCAAGGCGTTCGAGGTCGCGGGAAATGCATGTGGGGTGTTGAAATGACGACCAATGAAATGAAAGCCCTGTCGAAATTGCACGCCCGTGAAGGATTGTGGATGACCCATGCGCCGGTGCCGGAAATCGGGCCGGATGATGTGCTGATCAAGATCAACAAAACGGGCATTTGCGGGACCGACATTCACATCTGGAACTGGGATGAATGGGCGGCCAAGACGGTGCCTGTGCCGATGATCACCGGGCATGAATTTGCCGGTCAGATTGTCGAGATGGGGCGCAATGTCGAGGGATTGGAGATTGGTCAAAGGTGTTCGGGTGAGGGGCATCTGATTGGCAAGAATTCACGTCAGAGCCGCGCGGGCAAGTTTCACCTTGATCCGGCGACGAGGGGGATCGGAGTGAATGAACAAGGTGCGTTTGCGCAGTATTTGCGGTTACCAGCGTTTAACGTGGTGCCTTTGCCGGACGAGATTTCGGACGATATCGGCGCGATTCTGGACCCGCTGGGCAATGCAGTGCATACGGCGCTCAGCTTTGATCTGGTCGGTGAGGATGTGTTGATCACGGGCGCTGGCCCGATTGGCATTATGGCCGCTGCGGTGGCGCGGCATGTCGGCGCGCGGCATGTGGTGATTACGGATGTGAATCCTGATCGTCTGGCGCTGGCCGAAAAGGTGACGGATGTCATCCCCGTCAATGTTGCGTCCGAGGAATTGCGCGATGTGTTTCCCAAGCTGAAGATGAAACAGGGCTTTGATGTGGGGCTTGAGATGTCGGGCAATCAACGCGCGCTCGATCAGATGGTTGACGCGATGACTATGGGCGGGCGGATTGCGATGCTGGGAATACCGCCCGGAAAATCACCTGTGGACTGGAGTGCGATTGTGTTCAAAGCGATCACGATAAAGGGGGTCTATGGCCGCGAGATATTCGAGACGTGGTACAAGATGATTGCGATGTTGGAGAACGGATTGGATGTGTCGGCAATCATCACGCACCGCTTTGGAGTGGATGAGTTTGAAGCGGGATTTGCCGCGATGAAGTCCGGGCAATCGGGCAAGGTTGTGTTGGACTGGACCTGATACATGACTCTGCGCTCGGGGCGAGAGATGTGCAGGGGTATTTGTAAAAGGGTGAAATTGAAGGGGAGAGCGGCGTCATTTATGGGGCGAGGATGACGCGGCCTTTTGATGTTAATGTCCAACAGTCCGCGCCTTCAAAAACCGCGGCGCTCAAGGGATCGCCGTATCCTGCACCGGTATCGAGGTTCACGCGGTTGCCATAGTGCGTGGCCTGATCAATTGGGGTATGACCGTGGACAATCACCTTGGGGTGGGCGGCGTTATGTTCATGAAAGTCCTGTCTGATCCAGAGCAGGTCTTCTTCGGTCTGGTTGGCGAGGGCAACACCGGGACGAATGCCCGCATGGCAAAAGAACAATTCATTTGTTTGAAACGACAGGTCCAGCCCCGCAAGGAAATCGAGATGGCGTTGTGGTATCGCGGCAATCGCGTCCGCTTGGACATCTTGTTTGCGCCGCCTGCCATCCGCATCGACGCCGTAGGACGCCATTGTCGTATCGCCGCCCAGCCGTTGATGTAGCCAGTAAAGTTCGACCAGCAAATAGGGATCATCGCGCAAGGGCGTCTGCATGAACCATTCGAACATGCGGTCGTGATTACCTTTGAGAAAAGTCCAGTTGCGGCCTTGCGCCTGCCCTTGGGCAAGCAGATCAATCACACCGTTACTGTCGGGACCACGGTCGGTGTAATCACCAAGAAATACGATCTGCGCATCCTCGCCGCCATCCGCCTCAATCAGGCCCAGAACACGGTGCAGTTCGGACAATTGGCCGTGAATGTCGCCGATGGCATAAAGGGGCTGTGTGATATCAGTATTCCTTTTGATGCGCCCACCAAAGGGGCGGGCGCATATCGTTTAGCACTGCAACGTGCCTCAGGCCACGTCGAATTGTAGCGGCTTGACCTGAGTGAACATGCCTGTCGCTTGCAGTTTTTTAATCACGGCTGCCGGGACTTCTTCGTCCACATACAAAAGCGCAATCGCCTCGCCTTTGGCGGTGGAACGGCCAAGCGTAAAGTTCGCGATGTTCACACCGTTTTCACCCATGGTCTGGCCCAAAGTACCGATGATGCCGGGGACATCTTCGTTGGTGGTATAGAGCATATGTGCGCCAACCTCGGCGTCGATCTGGATGCCTTTGATCTGGATAAAGCGCGGCTTGCCGTCGGAAAATACCGTGCCAGCGATTGAGCGTTCACGTTTGTCCGTCACAACAGTCACTTTGACGTAGCCGTCAAAGACGCCTGACTTGTCTTGATTGGTGGTGCTGATCTGGATGCCTTTTTCGCGGGCAACCACAGGTGCGCTTACCATGTTCACGTCCGGATTGGCGCGTTTCATGATGCCCGCCACAACGCCGCAATTTAGCGCGTTCAGGTTCATTTCGGCAACAGAGCCGTCATACAGGATATTGATCGCCTTTATCGGCTCGTCCGTCATCTGGCCGATGAAAGCACCCAGATGTCCCGCCAGTTTCAGCCACGGCCCCATGACTTTGGCTTCTTCCGCTGTGACCGATGGCATGTTGAGCGCGTTGGTCACGGCACCTGTCAGCAGGTAGTCGGA
Source organism: uncultured Alphaproteobacteria bacterium (assembly GCA_963710185.1). Lineage (GTDB taxonomy): Bacteria > Pseudomonadota > Alphaproteobacteria > Rhodobacterales > Rhodobacteraceae > Sulfitobacter. The sequence goes on from CAVPZE010000002.1 coordinate 629,254, forward strand.
CATCTGTTCGGCAACTTGCAGGGCGACATTTTCCTGGGCCTCGGTTGTGGCAGCACCCAAATGTGGGGTGCAGACAACGTTGGGCAGGTCGAACAACGGGCTCTCGGTAGCCGGCTCGACGGCAAAGACGTCAAGTGCGGCACCTGCGATATGGCCGGATTTGAGAAGATCCGCGAGCGCTTCTTCATCAATCAGACCACCTCGGGCACAGTTGATGATCCGCACGCCTTTTTTGGTTTTCTGAAGAGTTTCGCGGCTGAGGATATTGGCGGTCTGGTCGGTAAAAGGCACGTGTAAAGTGATGAAGTCGGAGCGCGCGATCAGATCGTCTAAATCGACCTTTTCGACACCCATCTTTTCTGCTTTTTCCTCGCCCAAAAACGGATCATAGGCAATGACTTTCATCTTGAGGCCACGCGCGCGGTCACAAACGATGCCGCCGATGTTGCCTGCACCGATCACACCAAGGGTTTTTCCAGTCAGCTCGACCCCCATGAATTTGGATTTTTCCCATTTGCCTGCGTGGGTCGATGCAGAGGCCTCGGGGATTTGACGCGCCACAGCGAACATCATCGCAATCGCGTGTTCGGCGGTGGTGATCATGTTGCCAAACGGCGTGTTCATGACGATCACGCCCTGCTTGGAAGCGGCATCTTTGTCGATGTTGTCGGTGCCGATGCCTGCACGGCCAATGACCTTGAGGTTCGGCGCGGCGGCAAGGATTTTCTCTGTCACTTTGGTGGCAGAGCGGATGGCAAGGCCGTCGTAATTGCCGATGATTGCGGCCAATTTGTCCTTATCCTTGCCAAGGTCGGGCTGGAAATCGACATCAATGCCGCGGTCCTTGAAGATTTGCACGGCAGCGTCGCTGAGCTTGTCGGATATGAGTACTTTGGGGGCCATTTATGCGGTCCTTTTTTGGCAGTGGACTATGGGTCCACCTTACGATGAGGGGGTAAAGTGGGCGCATCGCCCACTGCTGATTTATGCGTTGATTTCGGTCTCGAAGGCCCATGCGATCCACGGCAGCATCGCTGAGATATCCGCAGTTTCCACCGTACCGCCACACCAGATGCGCAGCCCGGCAGGGGCATCGCGGTAGGCACCAACATCAAGCGCCACATCTTCATCGGCCAGCCGCTTGGCAATGGCTTTTGCAAAGGTAGCACCGTCGGTGATACGGGCATCGGTAAATTTCAGGCAGACAGAGGTGTTTGACCGCGTGGCGGGATCGGTGGCAAGGAAGTCGATCCAGTCGTTATCCGTAACAAAATCGGCAATCGCTTTGGTGTTGGCGTCGGCACGGGCGATCAGACCTTTGAGGCCGCCAATGGATTTAGCCCAGTCGAGCGCCAGCAGGTAATCTTCGACACAGAGCATTGAGGGCGTGTTGATGGTCTCGCCCGCAAAAATCCCCTCGATCAGTTTGCCGCCTTTGGTCAGGCGGAAAATCTTGGGCAGGGGCCATGCGGGCGTGTAGCTTTCCAGACGCTCGACGGCACGGGGCGACAGGATCAACATGCCGTGGGCCGCCTCGCCGCCGAGGACTTTTTGCCAGGAGAATGTTGTGACGTCCAGTTTGTCCCACGGCAGGTCCATCGCAAAGGCAGCAGAAGTCGCATCGCACAGGGTCAGGCCCTTGCGGTCGGCAGGGATCGCGTCGCCGTTCGGCATCCGCACGCCTGATGTTGTGCCGTTCCATGTGAAACAGACATCATTGTCAAAGTTGAGCGCGGCCATATCGACGATCTCGCCGTAGTCGGCGGTGTGGACCTGTGCCTCGATTTTCAGCTGCTTGACCACATCTGTGACCCAGCCCGCCCCGAATGATTCCCACGCGACCATTTCAGCGGGGCGTTCGCCCAGCAGTGACCACATCGCCATCTCATAGGCACCCGTGTCAGAGGCAGGCACAATGCCGATGCGGTAGTCCGCAGGCACGCCAAGGATGTCGCGTGTTGTCTCGATCGCCTCGAGCAATTTGGCCTTGCCCGGCGCAGCACGGTGGCTGCGTCCCAAGGGTGCACCGCTCAATTTGCTTAGATCAAATGTGGGGATTTTGGCGCAAGGGCCGGAGGAAAAACGCGGATTTACAGGTCGCGTTGTTGGTTGTGTCATAGCCATTTATGCTATCCTTACAGATAATTGCCCTTCGTTGGGGAAGGGTGTCCCACCCGTGCAGATACGGGCGCGGATGGTCTGGCACAAGCGGCAAAACGCGGCTAGAACGCCGCTTTAGTCGTTTTTTGCGACAAGGCTGGCGCGGATAGGAAACTTGCACATGTTTACAGTTGTTTTGTTGACGTCTCCTGAAAAACCCGCACTTGAGGCGGCGTTGGTCGAAAGCCTGAGCAATGCCTGGGCGGGCGGTAATGCGATCTGGCTGGCGCAAGGTGAGGCGGCGGAGTTTGCTGTTCAGGTGATCCCCGAAAATGTTTGGGATGTTTGGGAAAACTGTCAGGCGATGGCGGTTGATCTGGTTGTTGTGCCCTCCGAGGGGCGGCGCAAGAAGATGCTGCTGGCGGATATGGACAGTACGATGATTCAGCAGGAATGTATTGACGAGTTGGCCGACGAGGCCGGTGTCGGCGCGCGGGTCAAGGACATCACCGCACGTGCGATGAACGGCGAGCTGGATTTTGACGGGGCACTGCGCGAGCGGGTCGGGCTTTTGGCGGGGCTTGATGCCCGTGTGATCGACAAGGTGTTGGCAGAGCGGATCACGTTGATGCCGGGGGCGCGCACCTTGGTCGCAACGATGAAGGCGCAAGGTGGCTATGCGGCGCTGGTGTCGGGTGGATTTACGGCATTTACGCGCCGAGTGGCAGAGCAGTTGGGGTTCGACGAGAACCTTGCGAATACGTTGATCGTCACGGACGGGGTTCTGACGGGCGAAGTCGGCATGCCGATCTTGGGCAAACAGGCCAAGGTGGATGCGTTGATCGAGATCACCGCGCGGCTGGGGCTTTCCGAGGCGGATGTGATTGCTGTCGGGGACGGTGCCAATGATCTGGGAATGTTGCTGCGGGCGGGCACAGGTGTGGCCTTGCATGCAAAACCAGTGGTGGCGGCGGAATGTGACGTTCGGATCAACTTTGGCGATTTGACGGCGCTTTTGTATGTTCAGGGCTATGCCAAGGCTGAGTTTGCCACCTGATGCGGCGCTCAAGACCGACCTTGCTTCACTGCAAGCCTTAGCATTACGGAGCTAGTCCCAATTGAAAGCATAGCCGACCCACCCCCTAACACTGGCTGTCCAGGCTTCGGGAAATCTGGCAGAGAAACCGCAAAGCCCCCAAGATCGGATAATCCAGCTTTGGAACTCTCCCAAGCGGCAGGTGGACTAGCCCTTACACTGGCCCAAAGTTCATCTTTTGTCGGGACTTCCATTCCGCAAACGATCTTTGTGCCGTCATCGTGAGGAACTGAACCAAACAAGTCGCGTTCCAATTCATCCATGTCTCGCATGGTGTCGCAGGCTGTTTTCAGCTCGTAGCTCGTTGCGCCCACAATAAATGCAATTCCCCAAAACGGAATGGATTCTCCAACGGCACTGCTCAGATTGGTCGCGGCAACTTTCTTGGTTCTTGTTCGAACAGCTGAAGTGGCGCTTCTAAGTTTGGCTTTTTGAGCATCCGTCATTTGGGAGGACGTACGCAACCGGGCCCGCAAATCGTCCGCCTCAGCTGTTGCAGCCGCTTTCGCAACCTTCGTGTCAACTAACTCATTGTTTAGCTTAGCCATTTTCAAATTAATATCGTCGACGCGTTCCGCCATTCTGAAATTTTCATCAAAAGAGTCGATATAACCTTTCGACAGGCGACCATTGCTAGACTTGAGATCGGAAAAATTTTGCGAAAGGCGAGCATTTCGACTCTCGAGATCCGCTACTTTGCGGCGCGACGTCTGGGCATTGGTTCTGTACTGGTCCGTTACCGTTTTGATTCCCGTCACCGCTCCGATCGCAGTCGAAATAGCAAGGTTCAGCCCTGACCAGGCCAACGTCGCGACATTCAATAGCAACATTAATATGAAAACCACCAAGACCGAAGAAGTGAATAAAGCTCTGATTGCTTTGCGACATAGCTCAAACAAAAAGCGAACAAACGAACCCATTTCAGCTCTCCTTTCTTCTAGCTTATCAGGCCCGCTGCTGGTTTCAGCATGCCTGTCTCGACCCCAAGCCAGTTCTTGATCGGGGCGTTCATCCGTTTAAGGGCAGCAGGGTGATTTGCGTCGAGCGCACCAAGTTTTACCAAGATTGCAGTGACCGCACATTCCGCGGCGCGGGTGGTGCCGCAGGCGGCTTTGAGCGCAACGCCAAGCTTTTGTTCTGGCAGGATCGCGATGAAATATCCTTCGGCGCCGGTTTTCAGGGCGACTTTTCCGTTCATGGCACGCATCAGTTCGGTGCAGGCGCGGCCTTCACCTGCGACCAGATCGGGGTGCAGGCGCATGGCTTGATGCAGGCGTGCCTCGGCGGAGCCATCCGCGGCGGCGGCGAAACGGGCCATGGCGCGGGCCATGCCGTGCAGGGTGCAGGCGTAGTTGGGCGCGGAACAGCCGTCGATGCCGTAGCCGGGGGAGGTTTCCTGCGTGGCAGATTCGAACGCCTCAAGGCATGCGCGCTGCACAGGGTGCGACGGGTCGACATAGTTTGCATCGCCACCAAGGTGTTGGTTGAGCGTCAAAAACCCGCTGTGCTTGCCTGAGCAGTTGTTGTGGATTTGGCAAGGGGATTCAAACGCACGGATCAATGCCTCGCGGGCGTCCCTGTCAGAGGGTTCCTGCGGGCCGCAGCGGAAATCATCATCGCCAAGGCCAAGGGTTTTGAGCCAGACACTGACACGGTCGGTATGTATCGCCGCCCCTTGGTGCGATGCGCAGGCAAGGGCGAGTTGTTCTGTGGTTAGCCCTGCTTTGTCAGCCGCACCCGAATTGATTAACGGCAGTGCCTGAATCATCTTTGATGACGATCGCGGCAGCACAACGGCATCCGGATTACCCCACGCATGAACGATCTGACCGGTGTCATCGCAAACCACTGCATGGCCCGAATGGACGCTTTCAAGGAAGGGTCCGCGCCATATTTCGGCAAATGGGGCTGGGTTCACCATGATTTGTTCCTTTTTGTGGGCGAAAACCTGCCAATCAGGCTTTCGTTAGTCGCGTAGTTCGCGTTATTATGCTTGTTGTCGGAAAGAATGCAGGCACTTGCAAGAGAGCGACCATGACAAGGGTGGCCGACAGGTGTTTGAAGCGATGTTTGAGGTTAAGGACGGCTGGAGGCTGTACATGGGAATTATTAAATCAACGGGGTTGGCAACAGGTATTGCCGCACTTTTGGCAAGCGGTGCTGTGGCACAGCAGCAAAGTACAAACCGGGTTGCGGCACAAACCGACTGGAGTGTTTTTGTCGAGGATAACCCGACAGAATGTTGGGGTGTATCAACACCCAAGGAAACCGTGAATTCAAAGGATGGCCGCGTGGTTGCTGTGAACCGCGGGCAAATCCTGTTGATGGTGTTTTATCGGCCCTCTGCGGGAGCAAAAGGTCAGGTTGCCTTTACCGGCGGATACCCCTTTGCGTCCGGGTCCACGGTAAATATGAATATTTCGGGTAATTCGTTCGAGCTGTTCACCGAAGGCGAATGGGCATGGCCCGCGACCGCAGAGGATGACAACCAGATCATCACGGCGATGAAGCGCGGTGCCGATGCGGTGTTGTCCGCGCGTTCGGGTCGCGGCACGCAGACCAAGGATTCGTTTTCACTGCTCGGGTTTACGGCGGCTGTAGAAGATGCGGCAAAGCGCTGCGGCGGCTGAAGTGTCTGTCAGGTTTTACAACACAGCCCTGCGATTGCGGGGCTGTTTGCTTTTGATCCGGCAGCCAACATCTATATAGAGACACATCGCCGCTTGCTGGAGAATCGCCCCAATGTCTGACGTAACTGCCCCCATCACCCAAGACGTACACACCATGCCGCGCAAACTGCCGGAGGGACCGATGAACTTTGTGGGCATGACGCGCGATGCGATGCGGGACGCCCTGATTGCGATTGGCACACCGGAAAAGCAGGCCAAGATGCGGGTCGGGCAGATCTGGCAATGGATTTATCAATGGGGCGTTCGTGATTTTGACGCGATGACCAACCTCTCCAAAGCATTTCGCAGCGATTTGTCCGATAATTTTGTGCTTGCGGTGCCAGAGGTGGTGACCAAGCAGGTCAGCGAAGATGGCACGCGCAAATACCTGGTGCGGATCGCGGGCGGGCACGAGGTCGAGGTGGTTTATATCCCTGAGGATGGGCGCGGAACGTTGTGTGTGTCGTCTCAGGTGGGCTGCACATTAACCTGTTCGTTCTGCCACACGGGGACACAGAAACTGGTGCGCAATCTGACGGCAGCAGAGATTATCGGTCAGGTCATGGTGGCGCGGGACGATCTGGACGAATGGCCCGAGACCGGAACGCGGACCTATGAAGCGCGGTTGTTGTCGAACATCGTGCTGATGGGCATGGGCGAGCCGCTGTATAATTTCGAGAACGTGCGCGATGCGATGAAAATTGCCATGGACCCCGAGGGGATACAATTGTCGCGGCGTCGGATTACGCTGAGCACATCCGGTGTGGTGCCAGAGATTGCGCGGACGGCGTCTGAAATCGGCTGCCAGCTTGCCGTATCGTTTCATGCGACGACTGATGAAGTGCGAGATACACTTGTGCCGATCAACAAGCGCTGGAATATCGCGGCGCTGTTGGACGCCTTGCGTGAATATCCCAAGGTCAGCAATTCGGAGCGGATTACCTTTGAATATGTGATGCTTGATGGTGTAAACGACAGTGACGCGGACGCGCACCGCTTGGTCGAGTTGATCAAAGGTATTCCGGCCAAGATCAATCTGATCCCGTTCAATGAATGGCCCGGTGCGCCTTATAAACGGTCGTCGAACAACCGCATCCGCGCGTTTTCCGAGATTGTCTATAAAGCAGGCTATGCCAGCCCCGTGCGCAAACCGCGCGGTGAGGATATCATGGCGGCCTGTGGTCAATTGAAGTCGGCGACAGAACGGGAGCGTAAATCGCGCAAACAGATCGAGGCAGAGGCAGGCGTGACACGGTGATACGTGCCGGTTGAGATTTATCTGGTTGCAAGTGATCTGCCTGGCAGTTTGTTTATCATGCCCTGTCCTGACACAGATTTCCTGAACCAGAGTATCGCGGATTATCAGGCGCAGGGTGTGGACACGATTGTGTCCATGCTGGCGGTGGATGAGGCTGCGCAGTTGGGCTTGGCAGGCGAAGAGTATGAATGCAGCCAAGCGGGCATCGAATTTATGTCATCACCTATTACCGATTATGGATTACCCGATATAGATGTGTTTGACGCGCTTGTCAGACAGATTGCTGTTTTGTTGCAGCAGGGTCAAAAAGTTGCGGTGCATTGCCGCGCCGGCATCGGGCGGTCCGGCATGGTGACAGCGGCAACGCTTGTTGCACTGGGCTTTGACTGTGATGCGGCCATCAAACAGGTTTCCCGCGCGAGGGGAATACCTGTTCCCGATACAGTTGAACAAGGCAAATTCATCGCAGAATTCGCACAACGTGTCATTCGAGTTTGAGCATAAGGTATTGTAAATTAAAGATAACAGTAATTTACTTTACCTAACGCCAATCTCGAAATGACCTTTGTCCCGCCGCATTTCAGCGTAATTTCCGCCATGGTCCCGGATCAGATTGTTTCCAGTAAACAACCAATCGGGAGACTGCAAAATGTCTATCATGATCAACAAAGACCCCTTTATCACTGCCAAGGTGATCGACCTTGTTATCCGCGAACGCCAGATGGCGCTTTCAGCACGCGAATGGAAACATCGCCTTGCCGGATACGGATACGCCATCAAAGACACAGATCACGGACAGGTTGTTGAAACCCTGCCGCATCATGTCGAAGTAGGCGTGTTGCCAGCGGAAACGACGGATACCTACGCCCACTAAACCGGATTTGTGGTTTGGCGACCCGGAATGCTGTCCCGGGCTGTGGGTGTGTCCCAATTCTCAATGGCTTCCATCGCCTCTGCGGCTGTTTCGACGAATTGAAACAAATCAAGGTCTTCGGCTGAAATGGTGCCGGCATCCGCCAGCGCATCCCAGTTGATGATTTTTTCCCAGAAAGCGCGGCCAAACAGAAGGAACGGAACGCGCTGCATGCGACCTGTCTGGATCAGGGTCAGCGCCTCGAATGTTTCGTCCATGGTGCCAAAGCCACCCGGAAAGACGCAGATCGCTTTTGCGCGCATCAGGAAATGCATCTTGCGGATTGCAAAGTAGTGAAAGTTGAAACACAGCTCTGGTGTGACATACTCATTCGGCGCTTGTTCAAATGGCAATACGATATTGAGACCGATAGATTGACCGCCCGCATCAACCGCACCACGGTTGCCCGCCTCCATCACGCCGGGCCCGCCGCCGGTGACGATAACGTCATCTTTGCCGCCATTTTCCATTGATTTTAACGTCATTAGCCGCGCAAATTCGCGCGCCTCGTCGTAGAACTGCGACAGGTCTGCGAGTGTTTTGGTCCGTGCAGTATCCTTTTTCGCAGGCTCGGGAATACGTGCGCCGCCAAACAACACAATGGTTGATGTGATCCCATGTGCGTCCAGCCCCAATTCAGGCTTGAGCAATTCCAGTTGCAACCGCACTGGACGCAATTCGTCGCGGCACATGAAATCATTGTCGCTGAAGGCAAGCCTGTACGCGGGCGCACGGGTTTGCGGGGTATCGGGCACTTCGGCGGCGGCGTCACGGTCGGTATGGGCATCGCGTAGCGGATGACGGCGGTGGTCGTCGTTCATTGTATTCTCCGAGAGTTACGTTGCGGGCAAGGTGGCCGGATTACGCACAACTTGCAACTGCACCTGAACGATTGCGCGAAACCTGTCTGACCGCTATAGCCGCAGGGATAAACATTCAGTTCCCGGAGACGCAGCCCATGTCAAACGCCCAGCTCGAAACCATCATTGAGGCCGCTTGGGACACCCGTGACCAGATCACACCGACCACCACAGGTGAAACCCGTGACGCGATCGAGGAAACCTTGAACGCATTGGATGCAGGCAAGCTGCGGGTTGCGGAAAAACAAGGTGATGGCAATTGGCACGTCAACCAATGGGCCAAGAAAGCCGTGCTGCTGGGGTTTCGGATCAAGGACATGGAAATGCACCAGGGCGCGCCACAGGGCAACCAGTGGTGGGACAAGGTCGACAGCAAGTTCAACGGCTGGGGCGAGGCCGAATGGAAAAAGGCGGGCTTTCGCGCGGTGCCGGGGTCCATCGCACGGCGGTCTGCTTATATTGCACCCGGTGTTGTGTTGATGCCGTCGTTCGTGAACCTTGGTGCCTATGTTGATACGGGCACAATGGTCGATACATGGGCCAGCGTAGGGTCGTGTGCGCAGATCGGCAAAAATGTGCATCTGTCTGGCGGTGTCGGCATTGGTGGCGTGCTCGAACCGATGCAGGCCGGACCGACAATCATCGAGGATAATTGTTTCATCGGTGCGCGGTCAGAGGTTGTAGAAGGCTGTATCGTGCGCGAGGGATCGGTGTTGGGGATGGGCGTATTTATCGGCCAGTCGACCAAGATCGTGGACCGAGAAACAGGCGAAATCATGTACGGCGAGGTGCCGGCAGGATCGGTTGTAGTCGCAGGGTCAATGCCAACCAAGAACAATGTCAGCTTGTATTGCGCCGTGATTGTCAAGCGAGTCGATGAACGCACACGGTCCAAAACCAGCATCAACGAATTATTGCGCGATTAAAGGGAGAGAGAACATGACAGGTGTAGGTTGGTTTGCAGCGATTTTTGTGGGTGCCTTGGCGGGATGGCTGGCCGAGCGGTTTATGGAACGTGACCATAGTTTGCTGATGAATATTATTCTGGGTATCGGCGGAGCGATTGTGTTCAACTTCATCCTGACATTCATATTCGGGTCCACACTGGGCGGTGTGATTGGCCAGTTGTTTGTAGGCTTTGTGGGTGCCTGTCTGCTGATCTGGGTCGGCAAGCTGATCCGCGAGCGCAAAGGGTAAGGCCCTGATGTCAGAGCCGAAAAAGCCCAAAAAACCGTCACGGCAGCAGGTTTATACCTTGCTGGTCGAGATCGGTCGCAAAGACGGTGACGGATTGCCCGATAAGGCAACAGGAGCTGCACTGATGTGTTTTGCGTCGGGCATAGACGAGGCTGAAGCGGTGCGTGAAACGGTGGCGATCCTTAAACAGGCCGACACCAATCCGCTGGATGTTTCGGGATACGGGACATTGGCGGACCGCGAGGCCGAGGGCCACGAGATTGACGATGAGGAACGCGCCCTGATGCAACGCGCCCTTGATGAAAATTCGGTTATTGTCGCGCAGATGACGCCGTTTTTTGACTGATCATTTACCCGCGAATGACATAGCGCGACCACGCGGGATCACTTCATAACCCACTTCTTCGGGTTCATCATCCGACATTTCCGCAGGGAAGCCATCCGCCAGTATCGACAGACCTGTCGCGTCCTCAAGACGGCGAATGATGTCGTCTGATTGCGCGCGGTTGCCATAGCGTTTCTGACCGTCCTTGAAGATGTCGATCATCAGCGGACTGATTTCCAGCGGGATGTTGTGCTGTTCCGCTATCTTGTGAAACAGCCCGATGTCTTTCAGCACCAGATCCATCGTAAACGAGATATCGCGGCTGCCATTCAGGATCACCTGACCTTCGGTTTCGGCGACAAATGACGTACCGGAGGAAATTGCGATCGCCTCATAGGTGGTAGCCATGTCCATGCCCGCAGCCTTCATCGTGACCATCGCCTCGCAGAGGGTCAGCAGGTTTGCAGTGGCCAGGTAGTTGGTCATCACCTTCAGAACCGAGGCAGAGCCAATTGGCCCGGTATGCAGAACACGGCGGCCGAGAGTCGTGAGCATCGGCAACATCCGATCAAAGGTGTCGCGGTCGCATCCCGCAAAGATCGAAATATTGCCGGTTGCGGCACGGTGACATCCGCCCGAAACTGGACATTCGATTGGCGCAGCACCCTTGGCGATCACCAGTTCGGCGATCCGCTTGACCTCGGCCTCGTCAGTGGTCGACATTTCCGCCCAGATTTTACCAGCACTCAGACCCGCCAAAACGCCATCGTCTGCTTCCATCACCTCGCTGCAGGCGGCAGGCGAGGGCAGGCAGGTGATGATCACATCGCACATCTCGGCGAGTTCTTTGGGACTGTTCGCACTGCCTGCGCCTTGGGCGACAAACCCGTCAACAAAGTCTTGGTTCAGGTCGCGCACGGTCAGGTCATAGCCGTTGCGCAGGATGGACCCAGCCAGCTTGCCACCCACATTACCAAGGCCGATAAATCCGATTTTCATAAGTGCTTCCTATCCCTGCATGCACAATTCGTCTCGAATGTGCGCAGAGATTCGGGATTTGGAAAGAGCGAAATCAGGCGGCGCGTTGGCGGGCGAGGTGGATCGCATCGTACCAGCGCAGAACATGATGACCGGGCCTGCCGTGTTCGGGCAAGCTGCTTTTTTCAACGCTGTGCAGGATACTGCTTTGCAGATGGGTCGGATTGCGCCTGAGCCGCCCGATATACAAGCTTTCCAGTGCTGTTCCGGCGGCAAGCATGGTTTCGTGGCTGGGCAAAAGCAATTGGGAGTAACAAATGGTTGGCCCGCAGGGTTCATGCAGTGCGGCAAAGCCGTTCACAAGATGACGCGCAGGGACCAATACCGCTTCCTGACTGAAAAGATATTCCACCTCGGGGCCATCAATCATCAGCCGTTGTTCGGGAGAGACGATGATGTCTTGCTGCAAGCCGAAATACGGCGCGCGCAGGCGGATGGGTCGGTAGCTGCCCCGTGCCGGAACCATGCGGTTCAGACGATGCAAGACAGGCACGACGCCTGCGTCTTGCGTTAAAACGGTATCGCCGCGCTTTAACTGCGTTACAGGTTTATAGCCCCACGGCGTCGCCAGTGGCGTGTCAGGCAAAAGGGTCGGCATCGGGCCAATTGGCTCGATCTGGTCGGACAGGGCGGCAAAGATCATATCGGGCGCGAATGTCTGATCGCTGCGCCCCAGCATCAGGTCGCGGATATCATCCAGCGACAAGGGGCGCGGGTTGTCGACCGGAACACTCATCACATGCGTGTCCTCTGGCTGTTCCAGCGTCATGCGACCCCATTTGGCGGTACTGTCCCATGAATAGGTGATGCGTACCACGTCGGTGCGACCCGCCTCTTTGTGCTGGATTGCGGCGTGGGTGATGGCCTTGCCCTGCACCTGAACCATTGCAATACCGCCGCCCGGGATCGCCTGAAAGGTCAGGCTGCGCAGCCAAGGATGGGTGGTTTTGTAGCCAAATAGAACTTGCGGGCGGCCATCGGCGGACAGGCGTGTCTCGAACAGGATCGTTCCGCGCGTCAACATCGTGCGCGGGTCATCGACCAGTAGCGGGTTTTCTTTTTTGTCCGACCCTAATCCACGGATAGAAAAGCGTCGGTCGTCATGATCGGTGAGCGCGAGCCAGGTCATTCTCAGGCGACCTTGGTCGCGCAGAACAGTTCTGCTTCAAAGCGTTTGAGCGTCCGCCGTGCGGAGGAAGAATAGCCTTGTCCGGTTGCGGGGTTCATTTCGGGGAATATGGCGCAAATCTCGGCCACGATTTCAGCCTCGAAACTCTTTGTCGTTTGTGGGCCGGGCAGGAAGCTTTCTGTCTCCAACCCTTCGGAAAACACAACTTGATGGCGGTCGAACATCAGGTGGACATAGGTCACATCGCCGCCCTCGCGCCGCCGCACGGAACGGTCATTCACCAGATCACGGGCTGCAATCAGCACCTCGGCCTCGCCAAACAGCAGTTCCGCCAGATTATCCCGGATCAGGATGCGGTGCAGGGGCGATACCAACAGATCGCGGTGGTGCCCGAACGTATTGGCGCGGATGTGGATCGGGGCAAAATCGCCCGTTGCCGCAACATTGCGGGTGCCCATCCAGCGCAAAGGTTGAGGGCCGTCGTCCTTGGTCATGACCAAATCGCCGGGCTGTAACATCTCGGCGGCACATTCGCCGTGCGGGGTTGCGATCAGGGTGCCGGCAACAAAACAAGGCACGCCGGTCGCGTTGACAAAGCCGACGTCACTGTCAGTGCCGTTATTGACGGTGTAGGTAAAATTGAAATTCTCGACATCGCCATCACCCGTCACCGTAAAGGTGCCGTTGGCGTTAAGCCTGACTGTTTGCCCCGTTGGCAAGGTGATTGTATCACCGGCAGATACGGTTTGGCCGTTGATATGCGTAATCGTAAGAGTGCCGGCACCGTTGTTGATGTCGTTGGCCAATACATCAATATCACGGTCACCCGTCGGGTACAGATCGACGTTGTCCGAAATCGCGACCAGATCGGTTTGAACGGAATTCCCGGCAATCAGCAGGTTTGAATCGTAGTTGGCATCCGAGACGTCAGCGATGGCGATCCGCATGGAATTCACGACACCGGGATTGACGAACATGGTCAAAGTCAGCGTTATGGTAAATCCGTCCATCTCGGTGTTGTAGTCGTCGTTTTGATTGTCGACGTACATGTTGATGTTGTTCGTGGTATTGACGTTGCCAGGGTCAACATCGCCGTTGCCGACATCCATTGGTACAAGTGTGCCGTTTATCCAGACGCCAACAAAATCCTGATAGATCGAATTCTGAAACTCGGGGTATTCTTCTGACGAAAACACAAACTGCATCGTCATAACGGACGAATCTGGAATGAAATCAATGTTAAGGGTAGCGGCGTCATAGGTGCGTGCGCCAGCAGCCGCGTTGTATTGGCTGTTGTTATTGGTGCCTGAGGTATTCGTTGACGTGTTAGTGCTTTGGTTGGATTGACCGCTTGAATTGGTGAAATCCTGGGCATTACCGGTAGACAAGATCACACCGGTGTTGCCCGGCGTCACGCCCGGTGACGTTGATGTGCCACCTGTGTAGATACCAGCGCTGTCAACATCGCCAACGTAACTTGCACCCGTCACGGTCACGCCATTGCCGAAAATGGAATTTGCCATTTGAAGCGCTGTCGTGCCTTCGCGCACCGTCTCGATGGGTAGTTCTGAAGCTGCAACCATATCTCTGCCCTAACCTTTGGACGAGACAATGCAGCCAGCAAGCACAGGGATTTTGCCCCTGCATTTTATTGATTTAATGATCACAAATGCCCTGTTTTCAGGTGCTAAACGCGATCTACACTGCTGATGCCCTGCCTCGGGTCATATTATTATCAAACGTTTAACACGAGAAACGCGAAACTGTTAAGCATTTCCTGCATCCACCCCCTTGGCACCGCGCTTTTTTGGACACAAAAAGGCAGGAACACGGAATTTAATTAACCCAAGGAGCCATCATGTCTGGCGTTGACCCTGTCGAACTGACCGCAAAACTGGTGTGCTGCGCCTCTGTCACGCCCGCAAATGAAGGGGCGTTGGAGATTTTGCATGCGCTTTTGAGTGATGCGGGGTTCGACTGTGCATGGGCCGACCGAGGCGGGATAAGGAATCTGTTTGCGCGTTGGGGCAGCAAGGGGAACACCAGGTCATTTGGATTTAATGGTCACACCGATGTGGTCCCGATCGGCAACGCGGCCGATTGGACGATGCCGCCGTTCGGAGCCGAGATCAAAGACGGGATCATGTACGGGCGCGGTACAACAGATATGAAATCGGGTGTTGCCGCATTTGCCGCCGCTGCGATTGATTTTGTGCGCGATACGCCCCCCGATGGGTCGATCATTCTGGCGATCACCGGTGATGAGGAAGGCGAGGCCGACGACGGCACCACCGCGTTGCTGGAGTATATGACCAATCATGGCGAGCGTATGGATGTGTGTCTGGTGGGGGAGCCGACGTGCCCGGAGACGATGGGTGACATGATGAAGATCGGCAGGCGAGGGTCGATGAACGCGATATTTCGTGTTGTCGGCAAGCAAGGCCATTCCGCCTATCCGCACCGTGCCAATAACCCGTTGAACGCGATGGTGCGGTTGATGGATATTCTGGCGTCAGATGAGCTGGATCAGGGGACGGATCATTTTGATGGCTCGACACTCGCGGTTGTGACGGTGGATACGGGAAACCCGGCGACAAATGTTATTCCGGCAAGCTGCACCGGTGCGGTGAACATCCGGTTCAATGATCACCATTCGGGGGCCAGCCTGACGAAATGGCTGGAAGGACACGCAGACGATATTCGCGAAAAGTTCGGTGTTCAGGTCGAGATGGATATCAAGATTTCAGGCGAGAGTTTTATCACACCGCCCGGTGCGCTGTCTGATCTGGTGTCCAAAGCAGTGGCTGCCGAGACAGGTGTGACACCCAAGCTCTCGACTACCGGCGGCACGTCGGACGCAAGATTTGTGAAATCGCACTGTCCCGTGGTCGAGTTTGGTCTGGTGGGCCAGTCTATGCATCAGGTGGATGAACATGTGCGTGTTGACCATATTCACCAGCTCAAGGCGATCTATGGCCGTATCTTGAAAGACTATTTTGCGTGAATATACGTGTTACGCAAACGGATGATATTGCGACTTGTTTGATGCTGCGGCGGGCCGTGTTCATGGATGAACAAGGCGTCACCGAGGCAGACGAGATTGACGGGCTGGACAGCCACTGCGTGCATTTGCTTGCGCGTGATGGTGAAAAGGCTGTTGGAACCGCGCGGATATATATTTCAGGACGTGTTGCCAAAATCGGGCGTGTTTGTGTGGTCGCATCGCACCGTGGCACAGGCCTGGGTGCTGCGTTGATCAGATGTGCGTTGGATATTGCGCGGGCGAATGATGGTGTAGATCAGGCGCAACTGGGCGCACAAGTTCATGCATTGGGGTTTTACGAGGCACTTGGGTTTGAGGCTACCGGTCCGGTCTATGACGATGCAGGGATTGATCACCGCGACATGGTGCAGTGCATTTGAAACAAACCCTGATCATCATGGTCAAGGAACCGCGCCCCGGCAGGGTCAAAACCCGTCTGGGACGTGTCATCGGTATGACAGCAGCGGCATGGTGGTTTCGCCATCAGACCCGTCGGTTGATCCGGCGTGTGCAAGACCCACGGTGGGATCTGGTGCTTGCGGTGTCGCCTGATCTTGAAGGAATGAAAAGCCGCATCTGGCCTGCACATATCACCCGCTGGCCGCAAGGGCGTGGCGATCTCGGGGACCGGATGGCGCGGATGATGGGGCAGGTCATGCAAGGGCCCGCCTGTGTGATCGGGGCGGATATTCCTGGCGTTACGCGCCACCACATTGCAGATGCGTTTGCGGCGCTGGGCGCTCATGATGCGGTTTTTGGCCCTGCACCGGATGGCGGATATTGGTTGATCGGGCTGAAACATCCGCGCCGGCAACCAATGAGCCTGTTTGAGGGCGTCAGATGGTCCTCTGAACATGCATTGGCGGATACGAAAGCCACTTTGCCCGATTACCGCATCACGACGGTCGCAACGCTTAACGATGTGGACCATGTGAAAGACCTTTGAGCGATTTAACCATGACGCGGCCCTGTGCGCGTGCTACCTCACCCTCATGAAAAAATTACCGTCAAAGCCCGAGATCCTTGCATGGATCGAACAGAACCCGACACAGACTGCCAAGCGCGACATCGCCAAGGCATTCGGGATCAAAGGTGCCGCGCGCATCGACCTGAAACGCATGCTCAAGGAGCTTGCGGCAGAGGGGCATCTGGAAAAGCGCAAGAAAAGCTATTCTGATCCCGACCGCTTGCCGCCTGTTTCAGTTCTGATGGTGACAGGTGCGGACAAGGATGGTGATTTGTTTGCCAAGCCGATGGAATGGGCGGGCGGTGGTACGGAACCTGTGATCTTGATGATCACCAAGGCGTCTGATCCCGCGCTGGCCGAAGGCGACCGTATACTGGCGCGGCTGACCTTGGTGCAGGGTGAGACGCATGGCTATGAGGCGCGGTTGATCCGGCGGATTGGCAGCAACCCAAAACGGGTCATGGGCATCTTTCGCCAGACGGACGAGGGCGGACGTATTCACCCCATCGACAAGGGCGCGGACAAAGAATGGATCGTCGGGCGTGACGACACCAACGGGGCCAAAGACGGTGAGTTGGTCGAGGCAGAGCTGGCCGGGCCAAAGGGGCGTATGGGTCTGCCGCGCGCGCGGATTGTGGAACGGTTGGGCGACCCGTCTGCGGCCAAGGCGGTGTCGTTAATCGCCATTCACCAGCACGGGATACCGGATCATTTTCCGGACGATGTGATCGAACAGGCGGATGCGGCCAAACCGGTGGGGTTGAAAGGCCGCGAGGATTTGCGCGATCTGCCGTTGGTCACGATTGATCCGTCCGATGCGCGGGACCATGATGATGCCTGTTATGCGCATGCGGATGTTGACCCCAGGAATGTTGGTGGTCATGTGGTCTGGGTCGCGATTGCCGATGTGGCGGCCTATGTGACGCCCGGGTCCGCGCTGGATATCGAGGCACGCAAGCGGGGCAATTCGACGTATTTTCCGGACCGTGTTGTGCCGATGTTGCCGGACCGTTTGTCAGGTGATTTGTGTTCATTGCACGAGGGGGTCGAGCGCGCCTGTATCGCGGTGCGGATGGTGCTGGATGCCAAGGGTCAAAAGCTGAGCCATGATTTCCACCGCGGGCTGATGAAGTCACCTGCATCGCTGCACTACGAAGAGGTGCAGGAGGCGATTGATGGCAGGCCGAATGATCGGACAAAGCCCTTGTTAGAGCCTGTTCTGGAGCCACTTTATGCCGCCTATGCCGCGCTGAAAGATGCACGCAAACTGCGACAGCCGCTTGATCTGGATTTGCCCGAGCGGCGGATCGAATTGGACGCGGATGGCAAGGTCAGTTCCGTCAATTTCAAGGACCGTCTCGATGCGCATAAGCTGATCGAGGAATTCATGGTTTTGGCCAATGTCGCTGCTGCCGAGACGTTGCTGGCCAAGAAAACGCCGTTGCTGTTTCGCATCCACGAGGAACCGCCTCCCGAGAAACTCGAAAGCCTGCGTGAGACCGCGCAGGCGGCGGGATTCACGCTTGCCAAGGGTCAGGTTTTGCAGACCTGGCATTTGAACAAACTGCTGAATGATGCAGCAGGCACGGACGATGCGGAATTGATCAATATCTCGACATTGCGGTCGTTGACGCAGGCGTACTACGGACCCGCACATATCGGGCATTTTGGTCTGGCGTTGCGGTCTTATGCGCATTTTACCTCGCCGATCCGGCGCTATGCTGATTTGATTGTGCACCGCGCACTGATCACTGCGCATGGCTGGGGCAAGGACGGGTTGCAGACCGAAGAGATCGACGGGTTAGAGCAAACAGGCGCGCATATTTCCGATACGGAACGGCGGTCGATGGTGGCCGAACGTGACACCACAGACCGCTATCTGGCGGCGTTTTTGTCGGAGCGTGTCGGCAATGAATTTACCGGACGGATCAGTGGTATCGCGCGGTTTGGCGCATTTGTAAAGCTGGACGAGACGGGCGCGGACGGGTTGTTGCCAATGCGGTCGCTGGGGCGCGAGTATTTTCACCATGATGCGGAAAGCCAGACCTTGCGAGGCTCTGACACCGGTATGATAATTGGTATTGGCCAACGCGTGACCGTGCGGCTGGCCGAGGCTGTTCCGGTGACGGGCGGTATCGCGCTTGAGCTGCTCGAGATCGAGGACCAGAAAGTCCAGCAAGGTGGGCGCGGACCGGCAGGGCGCAACCCCCGTCGCAAAAGCACCAATGCCAAGCGCAAGAGCGACAAGGTCAAGCGCAAGGTGTCACGCACGCGACGCTAGCCTGTGTCGACAACGCTTTTTCACAGCGGTCGATATATCCGCACAAGATATCATCCTGTACGATCCGCGTCTTGATCAGAGTATCGCCGGGGGTTGACCGCAGACCCGCCAACATCGGCGCAACGGACGCGTCGGCGGCTGTCGGATGGTCGCCAAACAAAAACCTGCCGTGCCACAGACGCGTGGTGATGGCTTGTAAATCCGGCTCGATCCCTTGCAAACGCTCGGCGGCTGACAGGCGGCCAAGCCCTTGACGGTGCATACCTTTCAGGCAGTCTTTGCGAATTTTATTTGTGACAATGCCGCGGAAAACTTTTGGAATTGCGCTAAAGTAAGTGTCACGCACGATCGGCCAAACGCTGTCTTCGCCCCAACGCTGTAGGACGCAGTGAAAATACAGATGCTCCTCGGCCATTCGAATAAAGGCGCGCGATGTGGCTTTTTCCATATCGGTGAGACCCACATCAAAATCCGCGCCCTGTTGTTCAAGGTACGTTCGGATATTCTCGCTGTCGTGTATCAGAGTGTTTTCTACACGAATTACAGGTAACTTTTGTTTGGGCTTTTTGCGGGGGTCCATACTGTCCTCGCGCTGCCATCTTTGACCCGACATATTCAGCAACCAAATCGCTTTGACACAAAACGGGCTGGCGGCGATTTGACCAAAGGCGGGTTCAAAGGTGATGAGGGTGATCATGGTGTTCTCCGATTTCTGTTATCGGTTCACTATCAGCGGGTGCTGTCAATTTCTGTCAGCATGCGATATGCTTGATCCATGAACCGCACACATCGCCTATTTCAAATGATGACTGCGTTGCGCCGCATGCCTGCCCCTGTGCGCGCGATGCAATTGTCCGATGAAATGAATGTGTCGTTGCGCACGATTTATCGCGATATTGATGCCTTGCGCGGGCTAGGTGCGGTGATCGACGGTGAAGCGGGCTTTGGCTATACCTTGATCGAAGACGCGGCATTGCCGCCTTTGGGGTTCGAGAATGACGAACTGGAAGCGCTGGTTCTGGGCCTGCGCGATGTGGCGGTGATCGGTGATCCGGCATTGGCGCGTGCGGCACAATCCGCGTTGGCGAAACTGACCGCGCGTGTGCCCCCGCGACAGGCGCACCGTTTGCAACATGCCATCCTTGATGTGCGCCGGTTTCGCAGGCCGGACCCACCGCGCATTGATGTCGCGGATTTGCGCGCCGCAACTTGGGATGAGGAAACAGTACGCTTTGCCTATACGGATGCCAAGGGCGCCACATCGGTGCGTGAGGTGGACCCGCTGGGCATTGTTTTTATGCTGGATACGAATATGTTGATGGCGTGGTGCCATCTGCGCAAGGATAACCGGGTTTTCCGGCTGGACCGGATGGATGATCTGGCGCGCACGGGGCAGAGTTTTCGACCCCGCCGCGTCCCGATGCTACGCGATCATGTGGCCAAGTTACGGGCCGAGATCGAGATGTTGGCGGAAAACAGCGCGCAGGCAGAGTGACCGCTTTGGCTTTGTCATAAACGCGACTACACTGATCATCAATCCATTCAAAAGAAACGGAATACATATGATGAGGCAGCTTATCGCAGGAATCGCCGTTGCAGTCTTTTTTCTGCCGGAGAGCGCCCGTTCCCAAGATGAAACACGGCCCCAAGCGCGTGATGTGATTGTTGAAGGCAGTGACGAAGGGTTGATCGAATGGATCGCCGCATTTCGCCCGCGTGCGGTCGAGCAAGGGATCACCGAGGTCACGCTTGATGCTGCTTTGAGCGGTGTCAGTTACGATGCGCAGGTCATCAAAAGGGATCGTAACCAATCCGAATTCACCAAAACGATCTGGGATTATCTGGACACGGCTGTGTCCGATCAGCGGATCGAAAACGGGCAGAGTGCGCTGGCGAAATGGGACAAGACGCTGACGCAGATCGAGGCGGAATATAACGTCAATAAAGAGGTTATTGTCGCCATCTGGGGGCTGGAAAGCGCGTATGGAACATTTCGTGGCAGCAGCCCTGTAATAAATTCACTGGCGACGCTGGCCTATGATGCGCGGCGTTCGGTATTTTTTGAAGGCGAATTGATCAACGCCCTGAAGATATTGCAAAGCGGGGATACAACCCCTGACCAGATGACGGGCAGTTGGGCGGGGGCGATGGGGCATACCCAGTTTATGCCGTCGTCGTTTAACACACATGCGGTTGATCATGACAAGAACGGCAAACGCAATATCTGGGGCGAAGACCCGACGGATGCCTTGGCCTCTACTGCGGCCTATCTCAAGCATTTCGGCTGGACGAAAGACCAACCATGGGGCGTCGAAGTGGTTATACCGGATGGGTTTGATTATCTACTGGCAGACCGGAAGATCGAAAAGCTGCCGAGTGAGTGGGCGGCGTTGGGAATAAAGGATATCGGGGGCAAGGCGGTTCAGGATTATGGCGCTGCGTCCGTGCTTTTGCCCGGCGGGGCGCAAGGCGCTGCATTTCTGATCTTTGCCAATTTCGAGGTGATTGAACACTATAACACGGCGGATGCCTATGTGGTCGGGATCGGGCACCTGAGTGACCGAATCAAGGGCGGTGCCGCTTTGGAACATGCGTGGCCGCGTGATGATCGGGCGCTGAGTTATGACGAACGGATCGAGCTACAAACACGGCTGACCGCTGCGGGGTTTGACACGGTCAAGATCGACGCAAAGATTGGCCCGCTGACAATAAATGCGGTGCGTCAGTTTCAATTGTCGGTTGGCGTTGTGCCGGACGGATACCCATCGCTGCAGCTGCTCGACCGGTTACGCGCGTTTTAAACTTGCACGCGCGGCCGAGAGGATCAGCCGCGCGTCTTGTACTGGTCAGGACGCCGCCTTGAGCATGTCTTGATCCTTGAGCGCGGCATAGGTCGCATCAAGTGCTTTTTTGGCCCGTTTGGCAAATTCGATAATTTCTTCGGGCGTGATCACCAAAGGCGGCGAAATAATCATCCGGTCCCCTACATGGCGCATTACAAGATTGTTGGCAAAGCAGTTTTCGCGGCACATATAGCCGACGGTCCCTGCATCACTCGCAAACTTGGCACGGCTTTCTTTGTGCGGGGTCAAGGGCAGGGACGCCATCATGCCCGAGATGTTCACGCCACCCACAAGCGGATGTTCCCCCAGTTTTTGCAGCGCTTCGTTTAGTGCCGGACCGGCAACATTGCGCACATGATCGAGGATGTTTTCCTCTTGCATGATCCGCAGGTTTTCAAGTGCTACAGCGGCACAGACCGGATGGCCGGAATAGGTGTAGCCATGGTTGAACTCACAGTCGTCGATAACATCGGCTATTTTGTCGCTGACGATGGACCCGCCAATGGGCGCATAACCAGAGCTTAACCCCTTGGCGATGGTCATGATGTCGGGGGTGATGCCCAAGGTTTGTGACCCGAACCAATTACCTGTCCGGCCAAAGCCGCAGATCACCTCGTCGGCGATGAGCAACACATCATATTTTGTACAAATACGCTGGATCTCGGGCCAGTAGGTGCTGGGGGGAATGATCACACCGCCGGCACCTTGCACGGGCTCACCAATAAAGGCCGCGACGTTTTCGGCACCCAGTTCGAGGATCTTGGCTTCAAGTTCCTGCGCACGGGCAAGGCCGAATTCCTCGGGTGTGAGAGTACCGCCCTCGGCCCACCAATCGGGTTGGCCGATGTGATGGATCCCAGGGATCGGCATACCGCCCTGTTCGTGCATATAAGTCATGCCACCAAGGCTTCCTGAACCGACGGACGATCCGTGATAAGCGTTCTTGCGGCTGATGACGTGGCTTTTCTCGGGTTGACCCTTTTGCGCCCAATAGACACGCACCATGCGCAGGTTTGTATCATTCGCCTCTGAACCGGACCCGGCAAAGAAGACGTGGTTCAAATCACCGGGAGCAAGATCAGCGAGTTCTTTTGCGAGCGCGATCGCTGGAACATGGCTGGTCATGAAGAAGGTATTATAGAACGGAAGCTCGTCCATCTGGCGCGCGGCGACCTTGCCCATCTCGGGGCGGCCATAGCCAAGGTTCACGCACCAAAGACCGGCCATTGCATCCAGAATTTCGTTGCCATTGCTGTCGGTCAGATAGATGCCCTTGGCCCGCGTGATCACACGCGCCCCTTTGGCGGCCAGTTCATTGTTTGTCGTAAACGGGTGCATGTGGTGCGCAGCATCAAGCGCCTGAAGTTCAGCAGTGGGCAAATGGTTAGTGATGGCGGACATGGCGCATACCTCATGGAAAGCGGAAAAATCTTTACTGGCAGAATATGATCAAATTATTCGAAGTCAAACCGAATCGCCTAACTGCTCAACCAGTCACAAGGGCCTCGCGAACCTGACGGATACCCTGCTCTACATCTTGTGCCATTGCATCCGCGGCCCCCTCGATGTCGCCAGAAGAAAGTGCGTCGAGCAAATCCATATGTTTGTCCGGTAGATTGCTTGTGCCGAAACGCCCGCAGACAACGCGCAAGGACGGTCCGAATTGCAGCCAAAGCCGGTCAACAGTCGCGGTCATGATCGCCGCCTCTGCGCACTCGTAAATATAGGCGTGAAACCGGTAGTTATGCGTCAGATATCCGCCGACGTCGCCTTGGCTGATGGCCTTGTTCAGATCAGTATCGCAGCTTTTCAGAAAGCGGAGTTTGTCTGGTGTCATTCGGGTCGCGGCACGTCGCGTTAACTCTGGTTCCAGTGTTTTTCTCATAAAACCAAGTTCATCAATACTTTGCGCGGTCAAAACCGGAACGCTTACACGGCGGTTGCCTTGATGGGTCAATGCACCTTCCGCGATCAGGCGTCGCAGCGCCTCGCGCACGGGGGTCATGCCCACCCCAAGGTCGGTTGTCAGACCTTGAATTGTGACAGCTTGTCCCGGTGCCAGATCACCAAACAGGATCATCGCGCGCAGACGTTCATAAACGTGCTGATGCACAGGTGCTTTACCTGTGTCCTTTGATGTAAAAGGATTGGTTGGGGCGATCATTTCAACATTCATCGTCAAACGCCTGCTTTTTGGTCATTACCGAATACCTTGCACCTAGGTGACTTGCATGAAACCATAAATTATCTTGCCGTAAGAGGCAAAACTTGATCAAATTAACCAATGGCGGGGAAAAACCCTGTCTGTCTAACGGGAGTACAACATGAAATACGGAATCTTAGGCAGCGTCGCTGCCACTGCATTGCTGGCATCCACGGCCTTTGCCGAAGAGGTGCGCGTTTACAACTGGTCGGACTATATCGACGAATCTCTGCTTGAGAAGTTCGAAACCGAAACCGGCATCGACCTGATCTATGACGTATTTGACAGCAACGAATTGCTGGAGACCAAGCTGCTGTCAGGTGGTTCAGGATATGATGTGGTTGTGCCGTCGGGTACGTTCCTGCAACGCCAGATCACCGCTGGTGCATTCCAGAAGCTGGATAAATCCAAGCTGACCAATATCGAAAATATGTGGGATGCAATCGACACGCGTTTGGAAAAATACGACCCCGGAAATGAATACGCGATCAACTATATGTGGGGCACCACGGGTATCGGTGTGAACATCAACAAGGTCAAAGAGGTCTTGGGTGATGATGCACCCGTGGGGTCGCTGGCATTGATTATGGACCCTGCAAACATGGAAAAGCTTGCATCTTGCGGTGTGCATTTCCTTGATGCGCCAGCCGAGGTTATTCCGGCTGCATTGGCCTATCTTGGCGAAGACCCGGACAGCCAAGACCCAGACGTGATTGCCACAGTGGAGCCGACCCTTTCTGCGGTTGCCCCGTTTGTACAAAAGTTCCACAGTTCTGAATATATCAACGCTTTGGCGAATGGCGATATCTGTGTGGCAT
Source organism: uncultured Alphaproteobacteria bacterium (assembly GCA_963710185.1). Taxonomy (GTDB): domain Bacteria; phylum Pseudomonadota; class Alphaproteobacteria; order Rhodobacterales; family Rhodobacteraceae; genus Sulfitobacter. The sequence goes on from CAVPZE010000002.1 coordinate 653,994, forward strand.
TCGGGTGGTCCGGTGATATTTTGCAGGCGCGTGACCGTGCAGCAGAAGCCGACAACGGAGTCGTGATTGAATTCAATGCGCCAAGCGAAGGGGCCTTGATGTGGTTTGACAATATGGCGATCCCTGTGGATGCACCAAACCCCGAAGGTGCGCATAAGTTCCTGAACTTTATCATGGATGCACAGAATATGGCCGCGGCGTCGAACTATGTCTATTACGCCAATGGCAACCTTGCCTCGCAGGAATTCCTGTCCGAGGATGTGATCGGGGATCCGGCGATTTATCCGACGCCAGAGACGCTTGAAAATCTGTATACCACCTCGCCCTACGGCCCAAAGGTCCAGCGTGTGGTTACACGGCTTTGGACCAAGATCAAATCCGGCACATAAGATAAGCTGATCAGGGCGGGGCATAATACGCCCCGCCCTTTTTCCTAATGCGATTAACGAACCAGAGAAAGATCATTACCGTGAGCCAAACCGTTTTTGCCCCTTGGGACGATCCGAATGAAAAGCCGCTGATCAGCTTCAAGAATGTCACCAAGAAATTTGGCGAATTTGTCGCTATCGACGATCTGACACTGGATATTTACGAAAAAGAATTCTTTGCGCTGCTTGGGCCGTCAGGCTGCGGCAAGACAACGATGATGCGGATGCTGGCGGGATTCGAAAATGCCACAAGTGGCACAATGGAATTGTCTGGTCAGGACATTGGGCATGTGCCGCCGAACAAGCGTGCTGTGAACATGATGTTCCAGTCTTACGCGCTATTTCCGCATCTGAGCGTTTGGGAAAACATCGCCTTTGGTCTCAAGCGTGACAAGCAGAGCAAAGACGTTATTGCTGCGCGCGTGGATGAGATGCTTAAACTCACAAGACTAGAGAAATTTGCACAGCGCAAACCACACCAGATTTCCGGTGGGCAACGCCAGCGCGTGGCACTTGCGCGGTCGCTTGCGAAGGCACCCAAACTGTTGTTGCTTGATGAGCCTCTGGGCGCGCTTGACAAAAAACTACGACAGGAAACGCAGTTTGAATTGATGGATATTCAGGAAACCACCGGCACCACATTCGTGATTGTGACCCACGATCAGGAAGAGGCGATGACCGTTGCATCCCGTGTGGCCGTGATGGATGAGGGCCGCATCATTCAGGTGTCCACGCCCGCCGCGATCTATGAATATCCCAACTCCGTTTATGTCGCTGATTTCATCGGTGAGGTGAATATTATTAAGGCGAAGGTAAATCCTGCGGGCAGGAACCAGTTTCATTTGGACTGGGCTGAGGGGCAGGCACCCATTCTAGCGGCTTCTGACTTATCGTTCAGTGTTGGGCAAACGGCGCATCTGGCGATCCGGCCTGAAAAGATTGCTATCAGTTCGGACAAGCCCGCAGATACGCCGAACGCGGTAAAGGGCAAGGTGCTGGACATTGCGTATCTAGGCAACCTGTCGACCTATCATGTCGAATTGCCCGGCGGACATATCATCAAGGCACAAACCGCCAACACCCGCCGTCTTGCCCGCCGCAACATCACATGGGAAGACCCCGTCTGGATTTCATGGAGCGCAACTGCCGGCGTTTTGTTGGACGAATGATGCGCCGTAGCTTTCTGATTGCAGTTCCATATATCTGGCTTGTGGTCCTGTTTCTGGTCCCATTCCTGATCGTTTTCAAAATATCGCTGTCAGACACAGCGCTTGCGATCCCGCCTTATACGCCAACGATGCGGGACGGTTTGAGTACTCTTCTGTCCGAACTCGACTTTGAAAACTTCGCCTTCATCGCTTCGGATGATTTGTACTGGAAAGCCTACCTCAGCTCACTCCGAATTGCGTTCATTTCGACCTTTTGCACGCTTCTGGTGGGCTATCCGATTGCGTACGGTATGGCAAAAGCACCCGAAGAATGGCGCGCCACGTTGATGATGCTGGTGATCCTGCCGTTCTGGACCAGCTTCCTGATCCGGGTCTATGCATGGATGGGTATTCTAAGCAACGAGGGGTTGTTGAACCAGTTGCTGATGTGGCTGGGCCTTATCGGCGAGCCTTTGACGATCCTGAATACAAACACGGCGGTCTATATCGGCATCGTCTACACCTACCTGCCATTTATGATCCTGCCGATCTATGCGGCACTTGACCGGCTGGACGAGTCGCTGAATGAGGCCGCCGAGGATCTTGGTTGTTCACGAACGCAAGCATTCTGGCTGGTCACTATACCGTTGTCAAAAAACGGCATTATCGCAGGGTGTTTCCTTGTGTTTATTCCGGCGCTTGGCGAATTTGTGATCCCGTCCCTTCTCGGTGGGTCCGGCACGTTGATGATCGGCAAAGTGCTTTGGGAGGAGTTCTTTAACAACCGTGACTGGCCGGTGGCGAGTGCGGTTGCAGTGATCTTGTTGCTGATCCTGATCATCCCGATTGTGCTGTTCCAGCGGAACCAGCAGAAACAGGCGGAGGCGGAACAATGAAGCGTTTAAGCTGGTTCAATGTGACGTCCCTGACACTGGGGTTTGCGTTTTTGTATATCCCGATGATCATCCTGATCATCTACAGCTTTAACGCTGGTAAACTGGTCACTGTCTGGTCGGGGTTTTCGACAAAATGGTACGGCGAGCTGTTCCAGAACGAAGCGTTCATGAATGCGGCTTGGGTCACGATCAAGGTTGCCGTGATCTCATCCACTTTTGCCACAGTGCTTGGCACAATGGCCGCATATGTGCTGGTCCGTGGCGGGCGATTCATGGGCCGCACGTTGTTTTCGGGTATGATTTATGCACCACTTGTGATGCCCGAAGTGATCACGGGTCTGTCGCTGTTGCTGTTGTTCATCGGCATCGGTTTGGACCGAGGCGTGCTGACCATCGTACTGGCGCACACGACGTTTTCCATGTGTTATGTGTCAGTGGTTGTCTCATCGCGACTGGTCACGTTTGACCGCTCACTAGAAGAAGCAGCCCTTGATCTGGGATCATCCCCATTAGAGGCGTTTCGTCTGGTCACATTGCCGATCATAGCACCAGCTGTGATATCCGGCTGGCTACTGGCATTTACACTGAGCCTGGATGATCTTGTGATCGCATCCTTCACGTCAGGACCGTCCGCGACCACACTGCCGATCAAGATATTCAGCGCCGTGCGTCTGGGGGTGTCGCCAGAGATTAACGCGCTGTCCACGATCATGATCGCGATTGTTACCGTCGGCGTCATCACCGCGTCACTTGTCAGCAAAAGCAATTCATTGCGGGCACAAAAGGACGCGCAGGCGGCGGAACGCGCAACCGAATGAAGCGTATCTATAGCGGTTTTGCCTATGGCGATGTCCCTCGGGCGGGGTGCTGGTGGGACGAAACCTGTGATTTTGCCGATAGGCCAGCATTGAAAGGCGATCACCGTTGTGACGTGGTGATCGTCGGAGGTGGGTTCACGGGCGTGTCAGCGGCTTTGTATTTGGCCAACGCTGGCGTTGCAGTAACCGTTATCGAAAACCGCTATATCGGCTGGGGCGCGTCGGGGCGTAATGGCGGATTTTGCTGTCTGGGTGGCGGCATGCTGGATAATGCGGCGTTGGATAAGCGGGTAGGACCTGACGGGCGCACGGCATGGCGTCAGGCCGAACATGCGGCGGTCAATCTGGTTGAGGACCTGATCACGCGGTTTGGTATCGACGTTGACCGCCATTCGGACGGCGAAACCCAGTTTGCGCACCGCCGCAAAGATATGGAAGAGTTGCGCGGTCAGATTGACTATTATGCCGAAAGTTATGGTGTAGAGGCACGGTTAACAGGGCAGGCGGACCTTGAAAGCAGCGGTATGAACGCGGGGTTTCACGGCGCGCTGACGGTGCCGATCGGTTTTGGCCTGAACCCGCGAAAATATATTACGGGCCTTGCCGCCGCTGCGGAAGGTGCGGGCGCGCAGATTTTTCACGATACACCCGCAAACATGATCACGCGGCAAGGTGGAATGTTCAGGGTACAAACATCACAAGGTGTCGTGACAGCGCAAAAGGTGATCATCGCCACCAACGGTTATTCATCCGAGGATTTGCCGGGATGGTTGGCGGGGCGCTATATGCCCACACAATCCAGTATTATTGTGACGCGCCCGATGAGCCAATCCGAACTTGGGGCACAAGGGTGGACTAGCGGGCAGGCATCGTATGATACAAGACATCTGTTGCATTATTTCAGGCTGATGCCTGACAATCGAATGCTGTTTGGTGTGCGCGGCGGGCTGATGGCAAACGCCGGATCGGAAGCCCGTGCGATCAAAAGGGCGCGGGCAGATTTTGACGCGATGTTTCCGGCGTGGCGCGATGTTGAAACGCCAAATGCATGGTCAGGTATGGTGTGCATCGCCCGAAACCGGATGCCTTTTGTTGGCGAGGTTCCAGGTGCGCCGGGTATGTTCACCAGCCTGTGCTATCATGGCAACGGCGTCGCAATGGCGAGCTATTCTGGCGCGCTTCTTGCTGATCTGGTGCAAGATCGTATACCTTCACGTGTATATCCCGAGGTACTCAAGCAGCCACTTGCCCGGTTTGAACTGGGACGGTTTCGTCGGTTGGTCATGCCGTTTGCCTACGCAGGTTTTGCATTTTCCGACCGGTAACTGACGTACGGATGACTTTGGTCTGACCTTACATCGCCTCACGTAGGCCGCTGACACTATTTGCCAAAATTGCTTGCCCCCCCTCAAGAACCAGAACTGTTTCGCCGGCTTGTATCCGTGCCTCTGTAATGCGCGCATATGATTCTGCGGGGTCCGCCAACAGCACTGTGCCATTTGCGCGGCTTTCTACTTCAAAACTGTAAAGCCCGCTTGCAAAAGGTGTTCCATCGCGTGACACGCCAGCCCATTGCACAGGTTCCGACGAGACAGGAATAGCAGTGCGCTGCACCTCAAGACCCCTGCTGTCATAGACAACCAGAAACGCCTCGTCAGCTGCCGCAGCAGGGTTCGGCATAAGCGTCACAGGGCCGCCATCAAACTGAACTGGTGCCGTTGTACGGGCTTCCATTCCTATCCAGTTGGCCATTTGCGCCATATTTCCGGACCCCAGTTGCGCGGTTAACGCCGCCAGTAGGTCATTTGACAATACCTGTTGCTCGACCATGGAAAATTGCGCCAGTTGTGCCGCGTATTCGGACGAATCAATGGGTTCCAATGGATCCTGATATTTGGCCTGCGCCGTTAACATTTTGAGAAACGTTTCGAAATCGGACGAGAGGGCCGGATTGCTCTTTGACGCAGCGGCTTGCGTCTGGCCGGTGCTTAGCGGTGCGATGGTTGATGAGGATATTTCCACGTGTAAGTCCTTTTTTAAAGTCTGAGATCAAGACCGGCAGCAGTCCCGCTTGAGAGATGAATGTGTGTTTGTTCGGCGGTTTCGGCTTCAATTTCCGACTGTAAAGCATTCGAAGTATCACCTGTGCTGTTCTTGTTTTGATCTTCAGATGTGTCATTCCCGCTTTGTGCAAACGAGAATCCGATCTTGTCATATCCCAGACTTTTGAATTCCTGGGCAAGCTGGTCGATATGACGGCGCATGAGGTCCAGTGTTTCGGGCCGCTCTGCCAATATATTGACCACGATGCCATTTTCGGAAGGCGTAACAGACAATCGCACCCGCCCGAGCTCTTCAGGGCTTAGGGTGATTTCGACCGGGCGCGATGGCAGGTGCTGCAAAACCTCAGCCATCTGTCGCGCAATGTGCAGTGAAAGAGGCGCACGTATGGCGTCGGTGCCAGGCTGTGTGATTGCTGACGACATCGGATGTGACGCAACCTCTTCGAATGAGACTGTGAGCCGCTCCGGCAAAGGTGAGACCAGATTGAACTGTTGAGATAGCATTGATCGGAGCGCGCCAGTAATCATTGCTGCGTTGATGGGTGCGTTGATGGGGAAAGGCGTCATTGTCGTAGGTGCCTGCGGTAATGAAACCTGTTCAACGACAGTCCGACGATCTGCCAACGTTCTTTCAGATACCGGTGACAGGTCGCTGCGGACCGTTGCCCCAGAGGCGTTTGCCAAAAAGGTTTGATGGCGCGGGGTTTCGATCGGAAATTGCGGGATGCGCTGATGGGTATATAAATCCTGCGGGGTTGTGCCATTCGAGGTGGGGGGTAATCCATCTGACTTCTGATTGTTCAAAGTGTGAATAAAAACGTTCTGCACAGACTTTGATGGTTCTTGACCAATGATCGGTGCGGAGTGGTTCATTTTCGTCTTGACCAATATACGCTCTGGTGGTGAAGGCGGTAATTTATCCTGAACGTCCCGCAACGTGCCAAATTGCGGTACTGGCTTTGTCATAATTTCCTCGACCGATCCTGCCGACACCTGCAATCCGAAATAGGGAGGGAAAGCCATGGTATCAGCAGCCTGTGTTTTCGGCGACTGAGAAGGCCTGACAGGATTTGGTCCTGACACCTCTTTACCTAGTGTTATGGTGCCTTGTAGACTCGGGACGGGGTTCAAGTCCGGTGTGGCTGACGCCGGCTGTTTTGATTGCGCAAAATTTTGTTCATATGAAAGATCAAAACCTACCAAATCTCTATCTTCCGTATCAAAATCTGCTTTCTGCGGATCGAGGTGTCCGGGTTTTGGCAAAGATCCGATATCATAAGGCGAAACACGTACTCTATTGGGATCAGATTGATTACTGTCGTTCTCGTATACATGCGCAGGTTCAATATCAGGCTCTACACTTATGACATCAGGGTTATCCGATTGATCACCATCCGCCGTTTCTAATAATTTTATCTCTTTCATGAATTTATCTGCCGGACTTGACTGAGCTTTCATTTCCCGCTGGCCCTCAAGCTTACCATCAAAGATCTGCTGGAAGTTTGGATTAGAATTGCTTGTGAATTCGCTCAGTATCTCTTGCGCTGATTTTGCCCTATCCGGCACAGCCTGTTCGATTTTCACAGGCAACCGCTTATCCGCATCTGCACTTGCAGTCGAGAGTTGGGATAATAAAGCATGCATGATCAACCTCCGGGAGTTCTTCTCCGATTTCATCGTTATGCACGAATATCCTTACCGATTGTTTACTGGTTGGAGGGCAAGATTACAAAAGTACCGATCAATTTAAGGACCAGAATATGAACGTGATACAGACCGTTGGCATTTCTGCGCCAGCCACCGCAAAAGACAAAATTCTAATGGACGCTGCGCAGAAACTTGAAGCTACTTTTCTGGCAGAAATGCTGAAGTCAGCGGGCCTTGGCCAATCAAGTGAAAGCTTTGGCGGGGGTGCAGGCGAGGATCAATTCGCGTCCTTCTTGGTTCAGGAACAAGCGATGCAGATGGTCAAAGCCGGCGGTATTGGGCTAAGCGAATCAATTTATGAAACATTAAAGGAGCGGCAGAATGTCGGATGATACAATTGAAATGAACTTTCAGGCCCTTGATGCTTTGCTTGAAGAAGAACGCAACGCGCTGCTGAACGGCGAACTGGAAAAACTAACAGCGATGTTGGCAAGAAAAGAAGCGTTGATTGATTCGTTGAATAACGTAATTCACACGGATATTCCTACGCTTCAATCTCTCGGTACCAAAGTAAAGCGTAATCAGCTTTTGTTGGATGGCGCTTTGGCGGGAATCAGAAATGTAGCACAGGGTTTTGCAACACTACGCCGTTTGAGAGGTTCGCTGCAAACTTATGGATCAGATGGAAAAAAGCATAATATCGATGTGGATACAGATCATGCCGTCGAAAAGCGCGCATAGGCGTTTGAATAAAATGCGGTCTATTCGACGGTTCGGTATTCACGAGGTGTTAATAGATAAAGACGCATGTTGGCAGTGCATCCGAGGTCGGGTGGCGCATCGTGATTACTCAGAAACGATTGCACAGGTCAGAACGACATTTCGTCCAGCCCCAGGGGGGTGGGACAACAACGGACGCAAAGCGTCAATGACTTAAGGAATACGCTGATGTCGAGCATTCTTACAAACAACAGTGCAATGGTTGCGCTGCAAACGCTGAAATCCATCAATACGAATTTGGCGGGAACCCAAAGCGAAATTTCGACAGGTAAATCTGTGGCGAGTGCCAAGGATAACTCTGCTGTCTGGGCGATTTCCAAAGTGATGTCTTCGGATGTAAAAGGTTTCGAGGCGATTTCAGATTCTCTTTCATTGGGTGAATCTACGGTTGCGGTTGCACAGAACGGTGCTGAGGCTGTTACTGATCTATTGACCCAGATTAAGGGAAAAATAGTCAACGCGCAGGAAGGAAATGTAGACAGAACCAAGATTCAGGCGGATATTGTCGCACTTCGTGATCAGATCACATCAGTTGTTGGTGCGGCACAGTTCAACGGCTTGAACATGCTCTCTGGTGGCGACAATGTTGATATTCTTTCGTCGCTTGATCGTGCCCTTGACGGGTCTGTATCGACGAGCAACATTACTGTTATCACCCAAGACCTCACAACCCGTCAAAATGAGATTGCCGGTGATGCAGCCTATGTTGCAGGGAGTGGTACGTCTGGCGCAGCGGCCGCTATTTTGAACGGAACGCAAACACAACCATTGGCGATCAGTGGGGTAGCTGCTGGTGTAACTGCAGGAACCGCGTTCTCAATCGGGCTCACCGGCACGGACGCGAATGGTAACAATTTCACACCTGCTGATTATACAACGTCTGCTGACGTTACTGGCGCATCAAAAATTGTCTACATCGCAAAAGCAGGTGATACAGCAGCAGAGGTTGGTGCAGGTCTTAAAGCCGCTTGGGATCTTTATGCAGGTGCAAATGATCTGGACAAGGACGTTCTCGACTTTACTGCGACTGCAACCGGGTTGAGCGCGACGTCGAAAGTAACAGATGCGACAGATACAATTTCTGTTCGAGTTGATACAATGACATCTGCAACGCAGGGCAATGTCGCCGGTGGTGGTATGATGGCCCTTAGTCAACTGGATGTCACAACTGATGCTGGTGCGGATGCGGCACTTGGCGCAATCGAAGGGTTAATCCAGACGGCGATTGATGGCGCTGCGGCCTTTGGTTCAACGCGGGGTCGGATCGAAACTCAATCGGACTTTGTCAGCAAGCTGAGCGATTCTTTAAAATCCGGTATTGGTGCGTTGGTGGACGCTGACATGGAAGCTGCTTCAGCACGGCTACAGGCGCTTCAAACCCAGCAGCAGTTGGCAGTTCAGGCATTATCGATTGCCAATCAATCGCCACAGACCATTTTGTCATTGTTCAGATAAAAAAGTAGTAGGGCGCGTTTTTTCGCGCCCTACACATTTCGGTGATTTTCCCTAATGAACAGATAGGTTTTGACGTGAACTCATACGTAATGGCACAGCGTGCCTATGCACCTACAGGTGCACCAACGAAATCCGCGCGCAGTATAGAATATGATGTCATCGCACGTGTAACTTCCCGGCTGAAGTTAGCCATACTGAAAGATAAATTACCTCAACTTCTGGAAGCATTACACGAAAATAGAAAGTTGTGGCGCACACTTGCCATTGACGTAGCAGATGCAAATAACGCTTTACCAAAGGAACTGCGGGCGCGTATTTTTTATCTCGCCGAGTTTACAGACCACCATACCGGTCAGGTGATCCGCAAGAAAGTATCTGCTGTTCCCTTACTCGAAATAAATACGGCAATTTTGCGTGGGCTAAATCAAGACGGTGGTCAACAATGAGCGGCCTTGTCCTTAAACTTAGCCCGAAAGAGCGGGTATTGATCAATGGTGCTGTCATTGAAAACGGCGATCGTCGCAGTCGGTTGGCCATCATGACACCGGGTGCACATATCTTGCGTTTGCGTGATGCAATTCATCCTGAAGATGCCAAAACGCCTGTGCGCCGTGCCTGTTTTGCCGTGCAACTCGTTTTGTCCGGTGATAGCGATCCGATCAAAGTTCAACATGGGCTGCTACGACAGATCGAAGAATTAAGTCAGGTCTTTACAGACACAGATAGCCGCAGTGTCTTATCGGAAGCCAGCCAGAGTATTATTGAAGGGCAGTATTACAAAACACTAAAATCCCTGCGCGCCCTGCTTCCAAGGGAGGACAGGCTTTTGGCGATAAGGTCAAACTGATCAGTTCAGATGCTGATTACTGTTTGATGTCGCATGTCGCTATAATTTTTCGGCTATTAGTGTAATTTTAACAATTTTTTGAAACCTCACTGTTACTGAAGTTAAGTGTGATTAAAAACATAGAGAAAAAGGGCAATTTTTCCATCTAGGCTATTGGGATCAAGTGAGTAGACCTAAGTTTAGAATTGGTCCGTTCAAATGGAGGGATACCAATCTTAATCATGGTCTTGAGACGGGAACAAAATAAACCTCTAGAGATTTCTTGCCAGCAGGCAGCAAATATTAACGTCTAATGAAACATCGTTGCCGGATCTGTTTAGAGATAGGGATTGAACAAGAAACTTACAATAGCTGAGGGTATTTCGATACTTCCGAATTGTTTTACGCCCTTGAAATATCAAATTTGGGCGCTGTCCCAAGCGCTATTTCTTTACGATTAAGTTCAAGTATTTGTGGCGCTGTATTAAAGTTCCGTCCAAGAATTAAGTCAGCTTGACGCTTACGGCTTGCATACCGGACAATGAATTTTGCAGAGACCCATTTAAATCAATTGCGCGGCAAAGGTCACGGCGGACAGTAACATCAAATCCGAGCCGCGCTGCATCAACAGCAGAATAATTCACGCAGAAATCCAGTGCCAGGCCTACCAGCGTCAACTGTAAAATGCCCCGGCTGTGCAGATATCCTTCTAGACCCGTAGATGTTTTTTGATCATTTTCAAAAAAAGTGGAATAACTGTCGATTGCAGGGTTATATCCTTTGCGAACGACCAGATCGGCGCGATCATGTTGTAGCTCAGTGTGAAACTTTGCGCCGATGCTACCCTGTATACAATGATCCGGCCAAAGCACTTGGGGTCCGTAGGGCATTTCGATCATATCATAGGGCGCTTTGCCATCATGCGCAGACGCAAAAGAAGAATGGCCAGCCGGATGCCAGTCCTGGGTTAGAATCACTGCGTCAAAATCGGGCATGATCGCATTGATGCTTTGGACAATGGCGTCACCTTCAGGCACGGCAAGCGCGCCGCCCGGGCAGAAGTCGTTTTGAACGTCGATGACAATAAGCGCATGCATGGCATATCCTTTCACAAACTGTGCGTTTGAGGGGTTTTTAGACTACCGACCCCTTGCACAACAGACCCACAAGCGCTTATTTCCGCGCCCATGTATACAATTGCAGCCCTTTATCATTTTTCCCGGTTTGACGATCCGGTCGCATTGCAATCTGCGCTGCGTGATCTTTGTGTGGCACAGGATGTCGAGGGGACATTGTTGCTGGCGCATGAGGGGGTGAATGGCACAATCGCCGGACCACAGGCCGGGATTGAAGCTGTGATTGCACATCTGCGTGCACTGCCCGGATGTGAGGGTCTGGAATGGAAAAAATCCACAAGCGAAAATCGCCCGTTTGGCAAGATGAAGGTCAAGATAAAGCGCGAGATCGTTACAATGGGTCGACCCGACGTGGACCCGCGTGCACGCGTCGGACATTATGTCGATCCGCAGGATTGGAACGATCTGATCAACAACCCTGATGTCGCCGTGATTGATACGCGCAATGATTACGAGGTTGCGATTGGCACATTTGACGGGGCAATTGATCCGAAAACTGACAGTTTTAGCGAATTTCCGGCCTGGTGGGAGGCCAACAAGCACCGGTTTCATGGGCAAAAGGTTGCAATGTTCTGTACCGGAGGTATCCGGTGCGAGAAATCAACAAATTATCTGATCGGACAGGGGGTCGAGGACGTGTTTCACCTCAAGGGGGGTATCCTGAAATATCTCGAAGAGGTGCGACAAGAGCAAAGCACATGGCACGGCGATTGTTTTGTTTTTGATAATCGGGTCAGCGTCGGGCATGGCTTGGTCGAGGGACCACATGAGTTGTGCCACGGATGCCGCAGGCCGATTTTACCCGCCGACACCAAGCGTCCGGAATTCGAGGCGGGTGTGAGTTGCCACCATTGTTTCAATGACACATCCGATTGGGACAAAGACCGTTTTCGCGAGCGTCAAAAGCAGATGTTGCTGACCAAGGCCCGGAAGCATGCTCAGAGCGGTTGAGCAATCATGCGCGGTGCGCGAGGGCGGCTGCGGTTCAACAGCCAGAGCATGATTGCGATGTTCAACCCGTTCCAGACGATGCCGTTGATGAAGGCCAGTTGGTACGACCCGGTCAGGTCGTAAATCTGGCCCGACATCCAGCCGCCAAGTGCCATGCCCAGAATTGTTGCCATCAGGACAAAACCAACCCGTGCACCCGCCTCGCGGGCGGGCATATATTCGCGCACGATTAAGGCATAACTCGGCACGATGCCGCCTTGGCTGAGGCCAAAGATCAGGCTGACAATATAGAGCGAAACCATGCCGCCTGCGGGCAGGTACAGGAATAGCGCGATACATTGCAGGATGGAGCCGATCAGCAAAGTGCGTACACCACCAAGTTTGTCCGCGAGCAACCCTGATACGATACGCGAAGCAACTCCGCCCATCAGCATCAATGACAACATTTGCGCACCGACCGCCGGCCCAAAACCGAGGCCCACGCAAAGAGATACGATGTGCACCTGCGGCATCGACATCGCTACGCAACAACCGATCCCGGCGATGCCCAGCAGGTACTGTAATGTGCGCGGGCTTAACCCTGACGATTGTGCGTTCAGGGTGGATGCCAACTGTGCTGCGGTGCGTTCTTCGTCCGGGACTTGTCGGCGCAGGGCGAGGGACAGGGGGATCACGCACACCAGCGTGACAACCGCCATCACCCCATAGACCGCGCGCCAGCCTTCGGTTTGCAGGGTGCCCGCCAAAAGCATAGGCCAAATCGCGCCGGACAGATAATTTCCACTGGCCACAAGGGCGACGGCAATGCCGCGTCTGCGCACAAACCAATGCGAGATATCAGCGATCAGCGGGCCAAACCCCACAGCCGAGGCAAAACCGACAATCAGTTGTGCAAAGGAGAGCATGGAAATCGAATGGGACAAGATGGCAAAGCCCAACCCCGCAGCAATGGTCAGCGCAGCAAAAATCAGCGACAGGGTCACGCCAAAGCGGTCCACCGCGTGCCCGATATAAAAGTTGCCCAGCGCAAATCCAATCATTGTGAGCGTATAGGGTAGTGCGGCATCCGCACGCGTTGTGGCAAATTCTGCCTCAACCGCAGGCATAATAACGATAATTGCCCACATTCCTGCGTTCGCAACAGTCGCGACCAGCAGTGTCAGGACCAGACGAAACCAGGAATACCGGCTGTCTGTCATAGAATGCTGCATCGTGTGAAACTCCCTTGCCGGCTATTTGCTTGCAAGGCGAAGCCAACTGCAAGAGCCACGTTGAAATAGGAACATTTGGAAACGTTAAGCAGGCGGTAAACCTTGGTGCCTTAAAAACAATGTGGGTGAATAGAGGTGGTGAAGATGGGTGCGCAAGCAAATGCGGCACCAGTCATCATTAAACGTAAAAAGATTATCGTGAGCGGCGGGCACCATGGTGGTGCCTGGAAAGTCGCTTATGCGGATTTCGTAACCGCGATGATGGCCTTTTTTATGTTGATGTGGCTGTTGAACGCAACGACTGAACAACAACGCAAAGGGTTGGCCGATTATTTTTCGCCAACCATTGCTATCAATCGCGTCTCGGGTGGCGGCAATGGGGCATTCGGTGGCGAAAGTATTTTTTCCGAACGCACCCTTCCCAAAAGCGGGACCGGGGCAACCGCCGATCATTCAGCCAACGAGGTGGCAGCGCGGGGTGACACCGGAACATCCGCAGACGAGGGCGAAAAAGAGGCGCAGGATGAGGTGTTCAAAGCAGTAGAGCAGGCTTTGATGGGGCGCGGTGGTGAAACCATGGTCATGGAAAACGCGCTACGCCATATCGTGACTCGGATTACCGATGAGGGAATGGTGATCGAGCTGTTCGAGCTGGAAAACCTGCTGCTGTTTGATGAAGGCACTGACGTTCCCACGCAACTCTTGCGGGATCTGACGGTAATTATTGCGGAAACGGCCAAAGCTGTGACCAATAATATTGCCGTTGGCGGGCATGTCCGCGCCAATCCGATTGTATTGATCAGCAATCCGGCTTGGGATCTGTCAACCCGGCGTGCCTCGGAAGTGCGGATAATGTTGCAAGATGCCGGGATTGATCCAAAGCGCATACAGCGGGTTACCGGCCACGCTGACCGCGACCCTGTTTTGCCCGATACGATGGCCAGACGTAATAACCGGATCGAGGTGATCTTGCTGCGGGACATAAAGCGGAATTAGAGCAAACCAAATCTCGCGCATTTTATCTGTTAGCGCGCTGTTAAGCCGGACGCGTCTATTTGTTGCATCAACTTTGGTCGATACAGCAGAAAGGCGTGTCTATGACAATTTCATCTTCCCTCAACGCAGGGGTTGCGGGACTGCAAGCAAATGCAACGCGGCTTGCATCCATTTCGGACAACATCGCGAACTCATCTACTTTTGGCTATAAACGCGTTCAAACTGATTTTCTTTCGATGGTTATATCATCGAACGGCGGCACCTATTCTGCTGGCGGGGTTCGTGCCACGACTCAGCGTCTTATTGACCAGCGCGGCCCACTTGTCGCAACAAATAACGCCACCGACCTTGCCGTGCGGGGACGTGGGTTTTTGCCTGTCGCGCAGGGGTCGGATGTAAATGCAGGCAATGGCGATAGTCAGATGCTATTGACCACGACAGGATCGTTTCGAACGGATTCCGATGGATATTTGCGATCTGCATCTGGTTTGGTTCTACTCGGTTGGCCCGCAAACGCGGATGGCACCATCCCAACGTATCCGCGTGATACCGCCGATGGGTTGAAACCTGTGCAGATCAACGTCAACCAATTCTCTGGCGAACCAACAACCACAATATCTTTGGGTGTAAATCTGCCCGCAACAGCGACCGACGCAGGGACCAGCGGCGACACTCAAGAGCTTTCTGTTGAATATTTTGACAACTTGGGTATTTCCGAAAACATCAACATCAGCTTTGCACCAACGGTTCCAGCTATAGGTTCGTCCAACGAGTGGACGGTGACAATGACCGATTCTGTGAACCCAGGGACCGTGATCGGCGAATACACCCTGACCTTTGCGGATAACCGCACGTCCGGTGGCACGTTGGCATCCGTAGCAACTGTCAGCGGCGGCGCATATGATGCGGTGACCGGAAAACTGATCGTAAATGTCGCAGGCGGGCCCATCGAGATTGATATCGGCGTAGTTGGTCAAAGCGATGGTCTGACCCAACTATCTGACAGCTTTGCACCAGTGGCGATTTCAAAAGATGGGTCACCTGTGGGCAACATGACCTCGGTTGAAGTTGATGCAAACGGCTATGTACATGCCTATTTCGATACCGGTATTACGCGCACAGTATATCAGGTGCCGCTGGTCGATCTGCCCAATCCAAATGGCATGGTCGCCCTTGATAATCAGACCTACCAACCCTCGGTCGACAGCGGCTCGTTCTTTTTGTGGAATGCAAGTGACGGGCCCACCGGTGATGTCGTGTCATTCGCACTTGAGGAATCATCGACCGATGTAGCGGGTGAATTGACGTCGATGATCCGAACGCAGCGGGCCTATTCGTCAAATGCAAAGGTCATTCAGACCGTCGATGAAATGTTGCAGGAAACGACCAACATTAAGCGCTGACTTTGACCTGAGATAAAGCCATCATAACTGAAGGAGCCAACATCATGACCATATCCGGGGCATTATCGAATGCAATGTCGGGCCTGCGCGCTGCGGGTCGCGGGGCTGAATTGGTGTCGTCAAACATCTCGAATGCGTTGACGCCCGGATATGGCCGCCGCGTGTTATCGTTGTCGTCATCAGGCGTAGGAACCTATGGCGGTGTACAGGTAAACGGCATCACGCGCATTGTTGATGCTGGGCTCGCCTCTGATCGCCGCTTGGCCGATGCAGAACAAAATCACGCATCCCTGTCCGCCTCATTCTTTACCCGTATCGAGAATTTGTTGGGTACACCGGACAACCCCGCGTCCCTGTCAGCCCAGCTTGCAGGGTTCGAAAGAAGCCTGATCACTGCCGCCAGCCGACCTGATGCACCTGAACGATTGAATGCGGCGGTCGAGGGTGCGCAGGGTATAGTAAACAGCATCAAGGCGACATCGGAAGGTATTCAAGACGCCCGTTCAAAAGCGGATCAGGCCATCGCAAGTCAGGTTTCGGAACTGAATAATGCGTTGTCACAGATACAGGCTTTGAATTCACAGGTAACCGCCGCGCAAGTGCAGAACGGGAATGTGCCGGCATTGCTGGATCAGCGGCAGCAAATAGTCGACCGTATTGGCGCCTTGGTGCCGGTACGCGAGGTGCCGCGCGATAATGGCCAGATTGCTCTGTACACGACGGGGGGTGCCATCTTGATCGACGGCACCGCTGCGAAAGTTGGTTTTGAGCCGGTTAATCTTGTGACGCCATATATGTCCCAATCAGGTGGCAGCCTTTCCGGATTGACCCTGAACGGTAGAGCCATTCGCACAGATTCAGAAAACGGATTATTGCGCGGTGGAACCATCGGGGCGCAATTTGCAATCCGAGACGAGCACGGCGTTAATGCCCAATTTAAACTGGATGCATTGGCGCGTGATCTGGTTGAGCGGTTTCAGACCCCTGCGGTAGATACAACGCTTTTGACCGGTGACGCCGGCATTTTTACTGATAACGGTGGTGCATTTGACCCGGTGAACGAGAAAGGATTATCATCACGTTTGTCTCTTAATCAAGCTGTTGATCCTGATCTGGGTGGGCAAGCATGGCGGTTACGAGACGGCGTCAATGCAATCGTGCAAGGCAACGTCAGTAACGCAGCTTTGCTGCAAAACCTGTCCACCGCACTCTCTGCTTCGCGCATTCCGGCAAGTGGCAGTTTTGGAGGGGGGCGTTTTTCGGCATTCAACTTGGCGTCAACATTTGTGTCTTCGGTCAGCAGCGACCGCAGCACAGCGGAAAGTAAACTAAGTTACGCATCTGCGCGCCTTTCAGAATTGACAGAGCGGCAATTGGCAGACGGCGTTGATACCGACGATGAAATCGCACGGCTTCTGGTTATTGAACAAGCCTATGCCGCGAATGCACGCGTGATCGAAGCCGTGGACGAAATGATGCAAACAATGTTGAGGTTGTAAAGCATGGCAGTAGTTTCATTAGGGGATCTTGCGCAATCCTATTCTTTGCGCCAACGCAATTCGTCACTCAAGCAGGAAATGAATCGTCTCACGACTGAGCTTACGACGGGTCAGGTGGCTGATTTACGACAAGTCCTAGCGGGTAATTACAGCTACCTTACAGATATCGAGCGCAAGACAGAAATGCTTTTAGCGTATAAAGTTGCGACAAGCGAGGCTGCGCAGTTTAGCGGTGCGATGCAAATAACGCTGGATCAGCTAGACAGGCTTTCGCAGAATTTATCCAGCAGTTTATTGACAGCTGGTACAAGCTCTGGTGGGGTAAATGTAGCGCAAGAAGCCCGGAGCGCATTGAATGGCATGATTGGTACTTTGAACACAGATGTTGCCGGAAGGCATCTGTTTTCCGGTGCAGCAACGGACCGGCCGCCCTTGGTGGATACTGGTGCCCTTCTAAATGAACTCAAGATTGCAATAGGAACTGCGGCCACACCTGACGAGATCATAGTCGCCGCCAATGCGTGGTTTGAAGCTCCTACTGGATATGTCGCATTTGCATATCAAGGTGCGAATGAGGCGTTATCACCTTTTGCAATTTCGCAGTCTGAAAATGTAGCATTGGATATACGCGGGACCGATCCCGGTATTCGTAAAATATTGCAGTTGACGGCCATCGCGGCCCTTGCGGATGATCCATCTTTCGGGCTGACTAAAGAAGATCAGTCAGAGCTGTATTCTAGGTCCGGGCAACAGATGCTGCAAGCACAAGATGACATCACCATGCTGCGCGCCAATATTGGTTTTGCAGAAGCCCGAATTGATCGAGTAACAGCGCGCAATTCCGCGGAGTTTACCAGCCTCGGTTTTGCAAAGACGGCACTGCTCGAGGTTGATCCATTCGAAACTGCAACCCAACTGGAGGAAGTCCAATTTCAACTTCAAAGTCTCTATTCCGTCACGGTCCGTATGTCGCAACTTTCATTGGTGAATTTCCTTTGATCCGGTTTTGTACAATCGTCATCGCATGGCTGATGTGTATAAGCATTGCAAGCGCCAGCCCGGTCAGGATCAAGGACCTGGTCGACTTTGACGGTGTGCGTGGCAACGACCTTGTGGGATATGGGTTGGTCGTTGGCCTTGACGGCACCGGAGACGGTTTGCGAAATGCCCCGTTTACCGAAGATATTATGACCAATATTTTGGAACGGCTGGGCGTCAATGTGACGGGCGAACAGTTCCGTCCGAAAAATGTGGCGGCAGTACTTGTCACGGCGACGCTGCCGCCTTTTGCCCGTGCGGGAGGCCAGATTGATGTAACGGTTTCCGCCATTGGTGATGCAAAAAGCCTTATGGGCGGCACGTTGATTATGACACCGATGAATGCTGCGGATGGTCAAATTTATGCCGTATCTCAAGGTACAATTATTGCAGGTGGCGCCGTTGCCGAAGGGGATGCCGGTCGGGTTACACAAGGCGTCCCGACATCTGGCGTGATCCCCTCGGGAGCGCGGATCGAACGGGAGATCGAATTTGAACTCTCCTCGCTTGAGGATTTGCGCCTGGCGTTGCGTGATGCCGACTTTACTACGGCGGCACGCATTGAGCAGGCGATAAACCGTGATTTCGGACGACAGGTGGCTGTGATGCTCGACAGTGGTACAGTCCAGCTTAACGTGCCATCGACACGAATGGCCTCTGTTGCGCATGCATTAGGGCGGATCGAAAATATTCAGGTAGAGCCTGAACGCAAAGCGCGTGTCGTAGTTGATCAGCGGTCTGGTACTATTGTGATGGGTGAAGACGTTCGGATCTCGCGGGTCGCCGTGTCACAAGGCAACCTGACATTGCGAATTCAGGAAACCCCGATTGCTGTGCAACCCAATCCCTTTACGCAAGGTGCCACAATTGTCATTCCGCGTACAAACGCTGCAATTCAGGAAGAGCCGGGAACGCAGTTGGCCGAGGTCCAATCTGGCACCTCATTGTCCGAAGTGATCTCTGGACTGAACGCATTAGGCGTGTCACCGCGGGATATGATCGATATTTTGAAGAGTATTAAAGCCGCTGGCGCGCTACACGCCGAATTTATAGTCCGCTGAACAGGTGTGATCAAAGCAGCCTGATCTGGCAGAGTCGCAACGCTGCATATCCGAGCCCGATATCAGACTTAACGCCGGCTATGATAGGCAAAGCAATCAATTATTCGATCGTACGTAAAATATTTTGCCGCGCTTAATGGGGAGCAATAAAAAAGTATTTTTAAAATATGAAATGGCAAAAGTTTTAATTTCAGGATATCTAAATCTTGCACTGCCTATAGAATTTCCGTGAGGCGAATAGTAGTCCTGAATATACGTTTGACCCTACTTCTATTTTGAAACAGAATAGTGGCTGAAATGAAAGTGCCACCCTACAGTTTTACCAAGGTCATTATTCATATCAACATATTTACTTTAAGCGCATCAAATATTTATGCATAGCTTCTTTTGACATGAGAAGAAATCTAAAAAACTGAAGACACAGTAGTAAGAGATCTAAAGCCCAATTTTATCGGAAAGGTATTAACCTGAAAGGATTTTCCTGACTTCTTGTCAAAAATAACTACGCACCAAGCTGCCCGCTATAAGACTCCACCCATCTGCAACGACAAAAAACGCAAGTTTGAACGGCAAAGAGACCACTGCCGGCGGCACCATCATCATGCCCATCGACATCAAAATTGCGGCGACCACCAGATCAATGATGAGAAATGGCAAATAGATGAGAAAACCGATCTGAAATGCGCGGGAGATTTCGGATAAGAGAAAGCTCGGGATCAGAACCGACAAAGGGGCATCCTGAGTTGGTTGGGCATCAATAGTATCAGGCCGTAGCTCTGCCATAGCAAAAAATGTATCAGCATCCAGGCGAGCCGCCATAAACCCTCGAAATGGTTCAAGCGTATTGATAAATGCGGTTTCCACATCAATCAGTTCGTTTGTCAGGGGAACAATGCCATTTTCCCAGGCCGCTGTGAAAACAGGTTCCATGATAAAATAGGTCAGAAACAATGCAAGACTCACGATCAGCATATTGGGTGGTGATTGTTGCAACCCGATCGCCTGTCGCAATATTGATAGCACGGTGATCAGAAAGGGAAAGCAAGTCACCATGATTGCCAGCCCCGGAGCCAAGCTTAATACTGTGATCAGCGCAAACAACTGGATTGTACGCGCACTGATCGAGCTGTCGTCGCCGAACGAAAACGATACATCCTGTGCAATGGCATAAGATGGCCATCCTACGAACAGTCCAAGCGCGGCCAAAAGCACCAAATATTTTAGGGAGGTCCGCCTCACAGGTTTTTATGCAAGTCGATGACTTCGGTGAGCCTGACGAACAACTGGCCGGATGTTGCACCGTCTTGTTCTTCCAGCATACCGCGCGCGATAAGCCGGTCGCCTACATATAGTTCGACCGGATCATCGACTTTGCTGTCTAGTTCAAGCACGGCATTTTCACCAAGCATAACGAGATCCCGGATTAGCGGTCGCGCCTTTCCCACGCAAACATTGACTTCAATCGGCACGGATGTGAACGGGTTGGCGCGGTCTGCCGCAGGTGGCGTTGAGGGCGTGGCGGGGTCAGTCATCTTGCGTTTCCTGTTCTATCTGCTGGAAAAAAGCATCGAGCGCGTTTGCGATACCTTCTGTAACGGCATTAAGGTTAATTTCGCGTTCCTGTGTATTCACTCGCAAATAGACCTGACCATCGCCCAGAGCCGGTTCGCCTTTAATTTCAAACGGAATATTTGTTGTTTCGCTTAAAATCTCTGTCAGGGCATTCAGGTTTAAGGGGCATACCGCAATTTCGATGGCATGCCCGGCTTGTTGGGTCATGAGATCTTTCATTTGAACGACAACATGGGCTGCGAGGGTTTTGTCGGCAAGTTCTGGCAGGACTTTCGAGACAATCTGAGACAGCAATGGCTCCATCGCCGTCCCTAGTTTTGCAAATGCTTCATGAAAAGTGAAAGACATATCCTGGAGATTTTGTGAAAACGCATCGGCAATTTTATCTTTGTCATCGCTGTACGCCTTTACCGCATCATCCCAACCTGCGCGATACCCCTCCTCAAAGGATTGGAGTTTGGCGTCCTCGACTTGATCTATCTCGACCCGCTCAGGAACGTGACCCTGAACATGTGATACAGAAAAACTTGAATATCGATGTGAAAGAGACATCATACATTTTCCTCTTTATCTTCAAGCCAACTGCGCAGAATTTCAACTGTTTCCTCTTGTCGCTCCCCGATCATTGCCCGCAGCCTGTCAACAGGATCGTCCGACATTTCACCTCTCATCGGCAGGGCCGGTAACATTGCCGCAGGCTCATTGTGGTTTGTATCAGTTACGAGGTTCGGCAGATCGTAGTCATCATCGGCCACCTCGCCTGATAATCCAACATTTGGGTCTGAAGGTAATGCGGGCACCGTCCCGGTGATGTCATTTTGCTGGCGTGACAGAACTGGTCTTACGACGAAAAGGCCCAGAATGAGGGTTACAAGAGCCAGTACAGCCATTTGGATGGCGGACATTAAATCGATATCGAACTGGTCCAATATTGATGCGCCAACTGCTGTACCGGCGGGCGAGATACTTTGGAGCGGCATGGATTTGATCGTAATGATGTCACCCCTGGCTTCATCAAAACCGACAGCAGAAGAAACCAGCTCGCGTAACGCATCAAGCTCCTCTTCACTGCGCGGCGCAGGGATTTGCTCGCCTGTGGCGTTCGTAGCGGTTGGTTCATTCACCAGCACCGCAACTGTTACGCGTTTAATCGCCCCCGGTGCGCGGATAATTTCACGTTCTGTTTCAGATACTTCGTAATTGATCCGTTCTCTGGTTTCAGAATTTTGAGACGATGAACTGTCGCCGCCACCGCCGCCCTCCTGATCAGGTAAATTACTGGCAACCGTAACCTCGCCGGCACCTGCGTCTTTCGAGGTGTTACTGCGTTCTTCTGTATCGGTGCTGATCGCAACGCGGCTTTCAGGATCAAACCTGTGTTCTCGAACGGATTCGCTTTCGGTCACGGTATCGACGCTGACTTCGACGACCGAATTGCCAAACCCGACGCGCGCCTCGAGAAGCCGCTGAACCCTCTCACGCAAAATTTGGGCTTTATCATCACCGCCAATTGCAGGGATCGCATCGTCGGTTTGGCTAATCAAAGCGCCGTTAGCATCAATAACCGCAACGTCATCAGGCGAGAGCCCCGCAACAGCGGAAGCCACAAGATACCTCACAGCTTTGGCTTGTGCCGCTGTCACGGCCCCGCCGTTCGGTGTGATCGACACAGATGCTTTCGGGATTACGCCACGTTGAAACGGGTTCGATCCAGTGCTTGCGATATGAACACGCGCCATTGCGACGTGGGGGTTGGATACAATTGTTCGCGCAAGCTCGCCTTCCTTGGCACGCCAGTATGCCGCGTCAAACATCTGGGACGTCGTGCCAAAACCCGTCAGACTATCAAGCAACTCGTATCCACGATTTCCGTTCGCGGGCAGACCTTCACTCGCCAAAGTAAGCCTGAGTTCATCACGTGCTTGCGAATCGACAAAAATCGACCCCCCACGCACTTCAAATACAACGCCACGCTGTTCCAGTGACCTTACAACATCTCCCGCAGCACCACTTTCCAGACCTGCGTATAAAAGGGTCATGCTTGGTGTCGTTGCCATACGCGACATGGCTAAAACGGCAACAAACATAATCCCTGTCGCAAGGATCACAGTGATCTGACGCTTCAGGTTAAGCCGCATCCAGACATTTAGTAATTGTTGCACAAGCTTCTCCGACTTGTCGTAGCGTTCTGCCCGACATTGACCCAGAGATGAACCAACAGGCTTAACATTCGGTTAGTGCAATTACGTCTATATCTGTTTTCACACCATCGGATGGAAGATACATGACAGAGCCTGAATCAGACCACGCAGCCACTACCAAAAAAAAATCGAAAATCCCTATGATTATGGGGTTATCGCTTGGTTTGATCGGCGCTGGTGCCGGTTTTTTTGCTGTATCGTCAGGCATGATTCTGAATGGCGAATCTGAGCAGTATTCTGATGCAGACGAGCAGGCCGAACAGATCCCGGATGTTGCATTTGTTCCGGTCGATCCCCTTGTTATCTCTTTACGGGAACCCTCTGATTCCCGTCATCTGCGGTTTCGGGCGCAGTTGGAAGTGCCTGCTCAATTTCAGGCAGAAGTTGAAAAGTTACTGCCGAGGGTGGTTGATGTTTTGAACAGCTATCTACGTGCGCTCGAGACTGCGGATTTTGAACATCCGGCTGCTTTGGTGCGTTTACGCGCCCAGATGTTGCGGCGGGTTCAAATTGTGGTCGGTCAAGGGCGGGTCAATGACCTTTTGGTCATGGAATTTGTTTTGAATTGAGAGGATAATATGGAGATGATCGCAGACATTCTATTGGTTTCCGGGGCGTTGGGTGCCGGGTTTTACTGCTTTATTCTAGGTCGCAGGTTGAACCGTTTTAACGATCTTGAGAAGGGCGTCGGGGGGGCCGTTGCCGTGTTATCGGCTCAAGTTGATGACCTCACCAAGACCCTTACGGCAGCCCAGCAGACTGCGGGTAATTCTGCGGCGACACTTACGGGTTTAACTGCGCGCGCGGAAGAAACGTCAAGACGGTTGGAATTACAGATGGCCTCCTTGCATGATATACCATTGACCGAAGCAATGCCAAAACCAAAGCCATCATCCCTGCCCGTAACACCATCCGAGCCTATGTTTATAAGACACCGTGCATCTGGAGGTGTTTCCTAATGCGGGAAAAATATCAAAAAAAGTTGTACCGATCAGGACGTGGATCAATTGCTTTTATTACAATCATATTGGCAGCATCCGCCGTATTCCGGCTGGCATCAGGAGCGGGTGAGGCAATTGCGCAAAGTGCAGAAAATACCACTACTAGTACGAACATCAAGGAAGATTCCAATTCGACAGCTGGATCAGAGACATCCCAAAAATATGGATCTAGCAGGGAAGAAATGAGTACGCTACTTGCCGCATTGCTCGACCGTGAAGCCAAGCTTAAAGAACGTGAAGCACAGATTGAAATGCGCAGTAAAGCACTTGCTGTTGTAGATGAAGAGATTGCTAAGCGCCTTGTTCTATTGGAAAACATAGAGAGCGAATTGAGAAGTACCCTTGCTTTGGCGGATGGTGCTGCCGAAAATGACCTCGCGCGTCTTACTTCTGTTTATGAGAATATGAAACCAAAAGATGCTGCAGCACTTTTTGAGGCTATGGAGCCGGATTTCGCCGCAGGATTCCTCGGACGTATGCGGCCTGATGCAGCCGCATCAGTTCTAGCAGGGCTAACTCCGGCCGCTGCCTATTCAATCAGTGTAATTTTGGCAGGCCGCAATACGAATGTACCGAAATCGTAAGAACTACATAGGCTTTTTTAACTTCTCTTTGCGACAGTGCATATGGACATTGTAGCTTCGAGGAATGATATGATTGGTATTATTGGCATCATCACAATATTTGTAATGGTGTTTGGCGGGTATCTTGCTGCTGGTGGCAAGATGGGGATAATCCTGAAATCCCTTCCATTCGAATTTGTTATGATTGGGGGTGCAGGTGTTGGTGCTTTTTTGATCAGTAATGACATGCCAGCGATTAAAAAAACTCTGAAAGACCTTGGAAAGGTGTTTAAAGGGCCAAAATGGAAACACGAAGATTATCGTGATTTGTTGTGTCTTTTGTTCGAGCTGGTGCGATTAGCCCGCCAAAACCCTGTTGCCATAGAAGAGCATATAGAAAATCCCGCTGAGTCTTCGATCTTTTCCAAATATCCAAAGATTATGACTGATTCTGAGGCAATCGCGCTGATCTGCGACACAATGAGATCTGCATCAATGAATTATGATGATCCGCACCAAGTTGAAGAAGTATTAGAAAAGAGAATAGAAGCTAATGCCCATCATGCGTTACATTCCAGTCACGCTCTTCAGACACTTGCAGATGGGTTGCCTGCATTAGGAATTGTGGCTGCGGTTCTGGGAATTATTAAAACTATGGGTTCAATCGATCAACCGCCTGAAATTTTGGGGAAGTTGATTGGTGGTGCCTTGGTAGGTACATTTTTGGGAGTCTTTTTAGCATACGGATTGGTTGGCCCATTTGCCGCAAAAGTAAAAGATGTAACTGAGGATGAAGCTCATTTCTATAAGTTGATCAGGGAGGTTCTTGTAGCAAATCTGCACAATCATGCGACAAATATCTGCATTGAAGTCGGTCGTCAGAACACCCCATCTCACTGTCGTCCAAGTTATTCAGACCTGGAAGAAGCGTTAAAATCTGTGAAACAGGCAGCTGTATAGATATGTGGCGTATTATAATTCCGGGCTTAATATTTCTAATTTCAATGCCAGCTGTTGCTGCACCGAGTAGAGTACAATCAGGAGAACATATCGGGTTTACTCGGTTGGTTGCTGAGGTCTCGAAAGCACAAGGCTGGGAGATCGAAGAAGATGACCGCAAAGTTATACTGACACTAAACGGGCATACTGATGGATTCGATATTAGTCAGGTTTTTAAACTAATTCCAAAAGATCGCATTCAGCGGATAGACTCAAACAAGGAAAGTTTGATCATCTACTTGGGCTGTGATTGTGAAGTTTTGGCCTTTGACGTAAGTGGTGGATATATTGCTCTTGACATCATTTCAGAAAAACAGCCGCGCCCGCTTTCTTCTAGGTCAAAGGTATCTGTTAATCCACAAAGAAAAGATCAAACAGAGAGTAAAGTAACGCAAATTCTTACATCAAAAGCACAAGAACCTGCAAGATGGACGACCAAAGAGGAGGAGCTTGCCGCCTTATCAGAAACGCAGATGCGTCTTTCCGATGAGCTAGGGAAGGCTGTTACAAAAGGCTTGCTGGCACCCTATAAGCCTCAATTCATTACTCGACGTCCACAGGTTGATCTGGATAGTATTGAATCCAATAAGCAGCCTTCTGAAACTCATGATAGCGTACAACCGCGGTTAGATAACATGCGTATTTCGACAAGTATGGATACTCCGCTACGCATTGATACATCACGACCAGTTTTGTTGGATAGTGGTTTTGTCTGTCCTGCTGATGATACGGCAAATATTGCCAATTGGGGTGATTCCCGATCTTTTGATAAGCAAATTAGTGAGGTACGACTTGATCTTTTCGATGAACTTGGCGCGCTCAACTATGATAAAGCAATCGAACTTGCAAAGCGTTATCTATATTTTAGTTTTGGCCATGAAGCGCGCCAAGTCTTGAGGTTACTTCCAGCTTTGAATGAAAAGGACCTTATACTTCTGGATATCACAGAAATAATGGAGTCTACCGGAGCTGAAACTGATTTATCATCCTACAATTATCTGGAATGTAAGGGCAATATTGCGCTCTGGTCTTTTCTGGCTCAACCACTAAATCCTAACATTGATGGAATATTTCCAACCGAAATTCTCTTAGCCGCCAACAATTTGCCAGTTCATTTGCGTCGACACTTGACTCCAGCACTGAGCAGCCGTTTCCTGGCGGGTGGGGACAGGATTAGCGCTACCAATGTTCTGCGTAACCTTGATCGACTTTCAGGCTCAGACTCAGCGAAGCAAAGTCTTGCGGAGGCCAACCTGACTATTGATTTAGAAGTATCTGAGGATGCGACGAAAAAGCTTCAATACGTTATTGATGCCAATGTAGAGCAGTCACCAGAAGCTTTGATCAGGCTGATAAACGCCAAGGTGACATCAGATCAAAAGATTGACTTGGAAACCGTAGGTTTGGCTGAAGCCTATGCGCAAGAACTTGAAGCTACGGACCTCGGCCCAGATCTTCGCAAGGCGTATATAATCTCATTATTAGAGATACAAGATTTTGACCGTGCGATAGGTGAAATTTATAATCTAAATGATATAGACCTACCTTCGCTTAAAGTGGAGATGATCAACGCTCTAATTAGAAAGACCACTCAAGGCGCTGATGATATCTTATTTCTTGATATTATTTTGCAGCAAGATGGTGACGACTTAGAACTCCTTGACACTGAAACAAAAAAAACAGCTGCATCACGCTTGCTTGAATTAGGGTTTGCCAATGATGCCGCCCATGTCCTAGGGAATCTTGCGAGCATGTCTGGAGACGAAGAAATTCAGATACTATCCGCTCAAATCGCTTTGGCTTTGGACCAGCCCTTTCAGGCTCAAGCGCATCTGTTGGGTCTATCTACAAAAGCTTCCGATATTCTGCGTGCCGAGGCCATGACAGTGATTGGCAATCACGATGATGCACATACGCTGTATGCCAGTACGGGCGAAAGCGATCAAGCAAGGCGAAGCGCGTGGCTTGCCAATAGCTGGCGAGATTTAACTCCGTCTGACAGTAGTTCTTTTGGGCCAATAAGGGCTTTAGATAAGGCGATTTCAGAATCGTCACCAGATCCAGCCGGGATGTTAACAAGGGCTATGGGTGCGCTAGAAGAGAGCAGTCAGGCTCGATCGACGATGCGTGATCTTCTTGCTATGCCAGACTTGTATTCGACCGATGCTGAGTAAAGCTTTGATATCCAGTCTGAAGTCAATGCAGTAAGAAGTAGAAAAGTAACTTATACTCTTTCGATTAGATATGATCGATATAAAAATTTGTGATCCTATTTCAATATAACTGGGGTTTCTGACCTTAATAGGCTTGATAATATGAAGACTCCGATCAAAATGGAACGTATTAGCCATGCCTTACAGCTACGATTTTTGATGCATAAGTTTCAAAAAAGTCGCAGTGATTTTTATTTAAAAATTCAACGGTAGATTGTTAAATTCAATTTTTTACATCAGCGATAATATGCGACGTTGTTTGCCGTGCATTCTTCTGGCCTTGTTGAAGAAATTGCCGATCTAAAAATATTCTTGCTGTATTACCATAGGGATTTTTGATAGACACATTATGGCGGATATCTGCGATTTCAAGAAAGAGTGTGAACACTTCATTCCGGGCTAGTTTCGACATCACGTGGAGCGCATTTGGCCCCGGGAAAAAGCTTTCGGTGGGGTCATCATCATTCAACGCACCGGAATTACCTGCATTTAGATCGCTGATTGTGTCGTTACCATCTCCTGCACGATACACGAAACCGTCGTCGCCTGCGCCCCCCCCCCGTGACCGTGTAGTCACCAGCGCCTGCTGTGATATTATCGTTGCCGTCGCCGCCATCTATGCTGTCGTTTCCTGCCCCAGCGTCAATTGTGTCATTTCCGCCATAGGCGGGGATTGTATTGTTCGCGTCGCCGATGATGTCATCCATGGCATCTACATATCCAATGGGGATCGCGTCATTCCCGAATGTGCCATCGACGTGCTGTCACCGCCAGGGCCGCCCACGACTGGAATTCCGATGGATTCCAACTCTGACGGGGTATCAACCGCGCTTGGCAGAACTCCGATAAGGGTGATACTTTCACCACTGGCGAAGGTCAGGATGGCGTCGCCAGTGCCAGTGCCAGTGCCATCGCCGTTGGTGTCCGTGACCACAGCGTCCACTGTTGTCACTGGTGCCGTTCCGTCATCGGATGTCAGGGCAGAGACATCAAATTGGTCATATGTTGTGCCGTCACCACGATCGGTCATGTCAAAGGCGTTAACTGCATCTGCCCCGAACCATCGGCCAGAAAAATTGTATCCCCGCCACTGCCAAGACTGATATTCTCGATTTCTATAAAGCTTGCGGTATAGATGCCATCGCTGACGGCCCCCGTCTCGGGGTTGGCATTGGTCAGATCGATTGTCGTGGTTGTTGTGACGGCGCTCAGGTCCAGAGTGTCGCCATTGGTCTCGTCACCATCGCCGCCATCCAGTGTATCATTGCCGTCCTGACCCCACAGGGTGTCGTTTCCCAGCCCCGATGCAACCGTGTCATCGGCGCCGCCCGCGCGGATGCTGTCGTTGTTTGACCCGTCGGAATCGTCATTGTTATCGACCATGTCGCCATCGGGGTCACCGCTATACCCCTCGTTAATCACCTCACCAGCGTCAGTACCTGAAACGATATAATCGAGATTCGGTGCACCCAAGGCTGCGGGGATCCCCATTGCCGCCAGTGCGGTCGGATCATTGAGCTGTGACGTAATAACACCCGCCAAAGTAATGCTTTTGCCGCGGGGAAAGGCCAGGATGGCATCACCTGAACCATCGCCATTTGTATCGGAAACACTGACATCACTGACGGTTACAGATGTCATGCCGCCATCCGAGGTCAGGCCGCAAACATCAAGCTGGCCGTGGTTGTGCCATCGCCACTGTCGGTCATGTTAAAGGCATGCACCTCGTCGGCACCGGTTCCGTCCGCGAGCACGATCGTATCCATGCCGTCACCCAGAACAACAGTCTCGATCTGGTTGAACCGCGCCGTGTTTGTGCCATCGGAAACAGTACCCGTCCCGATGTTTGCATCTGTCAGATCAAATGTGACACCTGTAGTCGTCCCGCTGAGGTCCAGCGTATCGCCCGCCGTTTCGCTGCCTTCGCCACCTGTAATCATATTGTTGCCAAACCAGTCATTCAGGGCAATCGTGTCATCGCCGTCTCCGGCCATGATCATTTCATCTTTCATCCCTCCGACAACTACGTCATCGCTGATTGACCCCTCAAAGGTGGTAAAGAAATTCCACTGTGTTTATCCGCCAAGCGTCACATTGGCCGGACCGATGTAGTTTGCATCACCAATCGAAAAAACCGACAAGCCGTTATCGAGTGTTGCGAGGCCGCTATCCATATCGACATTCACGGTAAAATTCACAGGTAATCCGGAAAAGTCTATCGTATGCCCTGACCTGCTTTCGCTTATCCCGGACCAAAATGCCGGATCATCCCAGTTTGTTGGGGTCACGGTATATACGGTCATGGCGGTTCAACCTGATCATAAACAAAATCTGTAACCATCCAATAACGGTGATGCACTTTTGAACGATCCGCTCAAAAGCCTGCCAGATCTCTGGATAATCAGGTCTGGTTAAACTCCTGAAAAGTGGCAGGATTGCTTCATTATCATGTGCAGTATTTGGCAATTTTATGCCGATTAGAAAAGCGAGCGCTGTCGGGAAAAAGAGCAATGACCCCGGAAGCCAAGTGGTTACAGAAAATAAACTTCTGTCTTCTACGGTACTCGAGGCTACAGAACGTGGCTGTTTCAGGATTCAGAATGTCGCATAATTTTCAAGATCATCGCGTGTTTTCATGCTCGATCAGCAGTCGCACGATAATGTCGACAGCTTTAGAGAACTGCTGTTTCAACCGCGCGCATTCAAGCTGGTGCAAATACCAGTTTATACCTGCAATTCTCAGCCCTGCTGTTTCCGAGGGATGATCATGCAAAACATGTCCCTCAAAGCTGTATTCAATCCAACAATTCTGCTGGCGATGGCGTTGATGGCAGTGATTGTTATGATGATTTTGCCTGTGCCGTCCTGGGTTCTTGATACCGGCCTCGCGGCGTCGTTTGCGCTCGCTATCCTGATTTTTACCATTACACTTTTTATTGAACGACCTTTGGATTTTTCGGCATTCCCCACAATCCTGCTGGCGTCCTTGATGTTGCGATTGTCGCTGAATGTATCATCGACAAAACTGATCATTGGCCAGGGCCATACCGGCACAAATGCGGCTGGCGATGTGATTGAAAGCTTTGCCCAGTTTGTGATGGGCGGCTCGGTTTTCCTTGGCCTCGTGGTTTTCTGCGTTCTGCTGATTGTGAATTTCATGGTCATCAACAAGGGTGCCACGCGGATGGCCGAGGTGGGTGCGCGGTTTGCGTTGGACGCGATGCCGGGCAAGCAAATGGCAATCGACAGCGATATGTCGGCAGGGGCAATCACGCATCAAGAGGCGAAGGAGCGTCGCGAGCGCGAACAACAGGAAACCACCTTTTTTGGTTCTCTGGACGGGGCGTCGAAATTTGTCAAAGGGGATGCGATTGCAGGGCTTCTTATTACTTTGCTCAATCTCGTTGCCGGTTTGATCATGGGCGTGGTCGTACACGGCATGCCGATGGGTGCTGCGTTTGAAACCTATGCTATTTTGACTGTCGGAGACGGACTTGTGTCCCAGATACCAGCGGTTGTGATTTCCATCGCATCCGCCTTGTTGCTGGCGCGCGGTGGTACGCAAGGGGCGACAGATCTGGCAGTCTTCGGTCAGCTTGGCAAACATCCGTCCGCCTTGGCGACGGTCGCTGTCTTGATGATCGCATTTGCCTTACTTCCGGGGTTGCCGTTTGTGCCATTTGTTCTTGGTGGTGGCGTTTTGGGTGTGGCGGCTTTTGTGATGTACAAAAAGGCCAACGAGACAAAGGCGCGCGCGCCCGATGCTTCGAAAGCTGCCGAACTGCCAAAACAAAAGTCACTTGGCGATATTCTTGAGCTTGATGATATCCACGTCGAATTTGCACCTGATCTTGTCAATATGGTGCTTGATCCGGGAACCGGTCTGGACGCGCGGATCGCGAACATGCGCACGCATGTTGCATCGACGTTTGGCCTTATACTTCCCGAAATCAGGCTCACGGATCATCCGGGTCTACCGCTTGGAACCTACGTGCTGCGTATTCAAGGGGTTGAACAAGCGCGGGCCCAGTTGAATCCGGACCAGATATTGGCTCTGATTCCCGAGGGTCGCGGCGGGTTGCCGGCCGGCACCGAAACAACCGAACCGGTTTATGGTGCCCCCGCGCGCTGGATCAACACCAAGGACAAGGAAGAAGCTGCACTTGCCGGTAGTACAATTGTAACCCCTACAGAAATTCTGGCGACACATCTGCTGGAAACTGTGAAGCGAAACTTTAGCAGGTTACTCACGCTAAAATCCTTGCGACGCATCTTGAATGAAATGGTGAATATCTCCGATCCCGCCCGTGCCGAGGCAAACCGAAAGATGCTGGACGAATTGATTCCGGATAAGGTGCCGGTTGATGTATTGCACGCTGTTCTGCGCCTGCTGCTGGACGAACAGGTTTCTATCCGGAACCTGCCGCTCATTCTCGAGGCAACGGCAGAGGCGCGGGGACAGAACGCGTCACCCGAGGCTATCTGCGAGCACGTCCGGCAAAGGTTGGGGTTCCAGCTTGTTGCCGAAATGCGCCGCGCAGACGGCACGTTGCCTTTGATCCAGTTGGCGCCGGAATGGGAAGACACGTTTTCGGCCTATCAGGTGGATGCCGATCGCGGTCTGGACATCGCACTGCCGCCAGATATCTTTAATAGCCTTGCCGAACGCGCTTCTGAAAAGCTTGAGGCGGCGAGCAGAAATGGAATTTATGCCGCCCTTGTAACAAACACCCGCCGCCGACGATTTTTAAGAACAGTGATGCGGGCAAAAGGTATTTCCAATCCGGTTTTGTCGTTTGAAGAAATAGGCCTGGATGCACGTCCATCTCTGGTCGGGGTCATCGCTGCATGAATTCAGCGCTGGCAGAGCTGATGCCGATTGCAAATACAGCTCTTTGGCACGGGTTTGTCGTCTTTTTGCGTGTGGGTGCGATGGTCGCCCTTTTGCCTGCGTTCGGGGAAAAGACGGTTCCTGTCAGGATAAAGCTGGTTGTTGTTTTGGCGTTTGTCATTGTCATCGCACCTGCTGTGGATTTGACACCGACAAAGTCGGATTTTGGTGATCTGGCATGGCTTGTCGTGACCGAAACTCTTGCCGGATTAATGCTTGGTCTGGGTGTTCGCATGTTTATTCTGGCGCTGCAAACTGCTGGTTCCATTGCGGCCCAATCAACATCTTTGTCTCAAATTCTGGGCGGCGCTGTTGCAGAACCGGTGCCCGCAATGGGGTATGTGCTGGTGGTTGGCGGTATTGCACTTGCCGTCATGACCGGCCTGCACATCAAAGCGATTGAACTGGTAATTTTATCATATGATATGATCCCGGTCGGCACGCTCCCGGGTGGATCAAGCATATCGACATGGGGGGTGGCGCAAGTCAGACGGGCGTTTGAACTGGCGTTCACACTGGCCGCGCCTTTTGTCATCCTGTCGCTGATTTACAATCTGGCACTTGGCGCAATCAACAAAGCCATGCCGCAGCTCATGGTCGCATTTGTCGGTGCTCCCGTGATTACTGCTGGCGGCCTCGTTATCCTGTGTCTTGCCTCACCGCTTATGTTGGGAATGTGGCTGAGCGCGCTGGACGGCTTTCTTGCGGCTCCGTTCTCGGTTGCGCCATGAGCGGGCAGGACGAAGATACAGAAAAATCTTTTGATGCCACACCTCAAAAACTGCTTGAGGCCCGTAAAAAGGGCGAGATTGCCAAGTCGACAGACCTGATGACTGCCGCCGGTTACGCAGGGCTTCTGATGGCTTTTCTGTTGGCGGGGGCAAGTGGTCTGGGGAAAATGAGTGCGGCATTGATGGTGATGATTGATCAGTCATCCGATCTTGCGACATTGATTTTTGAAGGGTCATCATCCCCCGTTTTGGCAGGTCTGATGCAGCAAATTATGTTAGGCGTTTTACCAATTTTTCTCTATCCGGCAGCGGCTGTCATTCTTGCCATAGCGGCGCAACGTGCGCTGGTTTTTGCCCCGAGCAAACTTGCGCCAAAGATGTCGCGTCTTTCAATGATATCAAACGCCAAGAACAAGTTCGGGCGAGACGGTATATTCGAGTTTGTCAAAAGTTTTGCAAAACTCACGATTTATTCAATCTGTGTTGCGTTCTTTATACAAGCGCACCTGTCTGAAATGATATCCGTGCTGCAAACGTCCCCCCAACTTGTTCTGGGTCTTTTGACCGAGTTGTCGCTGGCATTTTTGTTTGTTGTTGTTCTTGTTTCCGGAACCATCGGCGGCATTGACGCCATCTGGCAGCATTTTGCACATCTGCGTAAAAACAAGATGTCGCGAAAAGAGATCATGGACGAAACGAAAAATTCCGAAGGTGACCCGCATCAAAAGCAAGAACGGCGGCAACGGGCAATGTCGATATCGCAAAACCAGATGATGGCGGATGTTCCTGTATCGGATGTGATCATCGTTAATCCGACACATTATGCGGTTGCATTGAAGTGGAGCAGGAATCCGGGGGAAGCACCAGTTTGCGTTGCCAAAGGTGTGGACGAAATTGCCAAGGCAATTCGGGAATCTGCGATGGGTGCCGGTGTTCCGGTACACAGCGATCCACCGACCGCACGGGCGTTGTTTGCGACGTCGAAAATCGGTGATGAAATTCCGGCCGAACACTACCGCGCAGTTGCAGCCGCAATTCGGTTTGCCGAGGCCATGCGCCAAAAAGCGAAAGGGCGGGCATGAACAGCGCAGAAGATCTTGAAACCTTGCTGGCGATCACACAGATAAAATACGACCAACAACAACAGAGTTTTCAAAAGCTGGTATCAGAGGAAAACCGGCTGCGTAAAGAATTGGCGCGGCTGGATGATGCAGCGCGCCAAACGCAATCCGAACCCATCGGAATTCTCGAAATGCGCGCCATCGGAGCGGATATTATCTGGCAAAGCTGGGTCACGCGTAAAAAAGCAGACTTGAACATCAAACTGGCGCAGGTGCTGTCAGTTAAACTACATCATCAGGCACAGATCAAAACTGCCTACGGAAAGGTTCTTGTGGTGACGGAATTACTTGATAGTGCGCGCAAAGAATTACGGCAAAAAGCTGCCCGACGCGTATTGGAAGGTGCTGTTGACCAGACGTTATTTATTACGTCCAATATCGAGAGGTTTTGAAAGCCTGACAGCAATCCTCAATAGTCCTGACGCGCGATTTCAAGGATCAAGACCTCATTGACGATATTAACGCCCATATCGCGCTGACCTACCTCACGCAAAGAATTGCGCAAGATATCGAGGTTATTGCCATCCGTAAAAGCACCATCAAACCCGCCAATATTGGCGTGATCGAATAGAACCTGCAAAAAGGAATCCCTCAGTTTCGGCTCCCGTTTGTAGATCGCATCCTTTTGTCCTTCCGGCACCTCAAGGCTGAGCGCCAGTACAACCAGAGAGACGACTTTTTTATTCTGTACGATGGGGATGACAAACTGGTTGCTGAGTTTGACATATTCCATCATCGGCGGCGGGTTGTCCGGATCATGCGGTTTTTGTGTGACTTCTGCATCCTCACCGCCTTCATCAAGGCCTGTTGCAGCCTCTGCCGGCGGTTCACGCAGGAAAATACCCGCGCCAACGCCCGCACCGGACCCGAGCAGAAAAAGAACAACGGGAAAAATTTTCTTTAACATTTCGCTCTCCTAGAATGGCAGGACAGTGTCCAGCACCTGTTGTCCGATGCGGGGCTGCTGCACGTCGGTGATTTGTCCCCGGCCCCCATACGACACGCGTGCAGACGCGATTTTATCGTACGTAACCTCGTTCTGGCGCGAGATATCGGCAGGGCGGACATATCCGGTCACCATCAACTCTCGCATCTCGAAGTTTACCCGCAATTCCTGCGACCCGCTGATCGACAAAACACCGTTGGGCAGCACATCGACAACTGTCGCGGCAACCCGCAGGGTCAGCCTTTCTTTCCGTTTGACCGATCCATCACCTGAAGAGGAGCTGGAAGAGTTGATCCCGACCAGTTCAGACGACGACGCCCCGTCGGGCAGCTTTTCATCCAGACGCTGAGGAAGCCCGAACAGGCCCGGAACACCTAGCGTCTCTGACCCTGAACGCGATCTGTCGGTGGCATTGGATATCTCGGCTTTTTCATCAATCTCGATCACAACAGTCAGGATATCACCGCGCTGCACAGCACGCCGATCCCCAAGCAAGGAATGCCG
Source organism: uncultured Alphaproteobacteria bacterium (assembly GCA_963710185.1). Taxonomy (GTDB): domain Bacteria; phylum Pseudomonadota; class Alphaproteobacteria; order Rhodobacterales; family Rhodobacteraceae; genus Sulfitobacter. The sequence goes on from CAVPZE010000002.1 coordinate 690,092, forward strand.
CGTGCCCGACCAAAGGGAGGCTTGGTCAACTTGCCGTTCCGTTTCAAGGCGCAGGGGCAGACCGGGCGATATCATGGCCGCGTGCTCTTCGGATTCCATCGGGGCCGAGAATGACGGCGCTTTTCCGATGTGATCCTGTCGTCCGCAGGCTGCTACTGCCGATAACGCAATTATGAGAGGGACAAGTGATTTCATCTGCAATTCCTAATGTTTAACCTGCACGGTGCCGTCTTGCTGGACCTGACCAAACACAGTGGCGCGCGAGGACAGATTCATGATACGCACCAGATCACCGATAGAGCCTCGCTCCAACGCGCGCCCTTCGGTCATGATGCTGAGCCCATTATTCAGGTACTGGACCCGAACAACCTGATTTCGTGTCACGATGGCTGGTGGACCGATATCGTCGATCAGTATGGGCCGACCAGGATACAGCACCACCCGTGCTTCTTGCCCGATCACGTCAGACATCCGTGAAAACCCTTGGGGTGCAGGGCTTTGAATGAGGGTGATGTCGGTTTCAACGATGATCGCATTGGCCCGAATTGTACGCGCGGCCGCGACGGTGTCGGGATGGGCTGGCGTTGCCAGAAACGACATAAGGATGAACCTGAGATACATCAGCGCACCTGCGTCGTTGCGCCCATCATCTGGTCAGCCGCCGATATCACTTTGGCATTCATTTCATAGCCGCGCTGCGCCTCGATCAATTCGGTGATTTCGCGCACGGCATCAACGGAGCTGTCCTCAAGGTATCCCTGCCGCAGCGTACCCAAGCCGTCCTGACCCGGCGTGGACACAAGCGCGGGACCGGATGCTTCGGTCTGTGAAAACAAGTTGCTGCCAAGCGCTTCCAGACCTTTGGCATTTGTGAAACCCGACAGGCTAAGTTGCCCCAAAAGCTGCCCTTCGGCGGCATCCGCAAAGTAGGCGTATACCTCGCCCTCTGCGTTGATCGAAAGGTTGCGTGCATCCGCCGGGATGACTATTTCCGGTGCTACGGGATAGCCGTCTGATGTCACGATCACGCCTTCTCCGGTGCGTTTTAGCCCGCCATCGCGGGTATAGGCGGTCTGGCCAGAGGGCAGTGTCACCTCGAGATATCCCTTGCCGTCAATCGCAACATCCAGATCGCCGCCGGTTGCAGACAATGATCCTTGCGCAAGATGAATCGACACTGCGGCGGGACGCACGCCCAAGCCCAATTGCACGCCCGTGGGCAGCACCGTGCCATCCGAGGCATTTACCGCACCGGCGCGAGACATTTGCTGATAATGCAGATCGGCAAATTCTGCGCGCCGTGCGTTGTATCCGGTCGTGGACATGTTCGCGAGGTTGTTCGAAATCGTCTCGACCCGCATCTGCTGTGCAGACATTCCGGTGGCCGCAATTTTCAGGGCGCGCATAGGCGGACCTCCTTTAATAGCATTTCAGATTAAATATTCAGCGCTTTCATTGCCGCGCGCACACGCTCGTCCTCGCTTTCAAGAAAGCTTTGGCCCAACTCGTAGGCGCGCTGCACTTCGATCATTCGGGCAAGCTGGCTGACGGCATTGACGTTGGAGTTTTCAACAAATCCTTGCAAAACGCGCGCGTTTTCGGCGGGCTCGTACCCTGCCTGCGTGCGGAACATCACACCGTCTTCGCGCTCAAGATCAGAGGCATCAATGGGCTGTACCAAACCTATCTGACCCAAGGGCGTCCCATCCGCGCTTAACGTCCCATCGGCAGAGATTGCGATGTTGGTGCCCGGTGGTATGAACAAGGGCGCGCCGCCAGCGTCAAGCACGCGAAACCCGTCATAGGTCACCAGATCACCCTCGGCGCTGGGCGAAAATGCCCCTGCACGGGTCAATCGTTCACCGTTCGGAGTCTCGATAAGGAAAAACCCGTCGCCTTCGATGGCAAGATCAAAGGTGCCGCCGGTCTGGGTTAACGCGCCTTGGTCAAATGATGTGTTGCGCACATTGCCTTGCCCCATGGATAACGATGCACCGCGATCGACAGGTTTGACGTACTCGGAAAAGATCAGCCCCTCGGACCGAAAACCCGTGGTGGCCGAATTCGCGATATTGTTGGCCACAATCTGCATTTCACGGGCCAGACCGGATTGCCGAGACAGCGTTGTGTATCCTGCGTTTTCCATTCTACCCTCCGATGATCAATGGAATGATCCGCTCATGAAAAAACGAGACCAGCGTTTGCGTCATAAAACTCATCGAGAGCCAGAAAACCGCACCGATTGCGGCGAGTTTTGGCACAAACGTCAGCGTCATTTCCTGAATGGAGGTCAACGCCTGTACCAGCCCGATCGACACACCAGCGAGCAAGGCAACCGTCAGGATCGGGATGGAAATGACCACCGCTACCCACAGCCCCTGACGCAAGGTATCAAAGAATATAACTTCGTTCATCATCAGACGGGCATCCGCAGGATTTCCTGATAGGCCTCGACAACCTTGTTGCGGACGGTCACCGCCGTCTCGACCACCAGTTCGGTTTGCGCCAATGCCGTTACCAGCGAATGTGGGTCAGCGTCGCCGATCATGGCACCTTTTGCCGTTGCCTCACTCTGCGCAAGCGTCGTCGCAAAATCCGCCGCAATGCCTTTTGCGGCGGCCATTGCGCTGTTGTCAGGCTCTGTTGCAGGTTTTGCAGCAGCGTATTTTTGTATTGCCGAAAGGCCTTTGATATCCATTCTGGATTTCCTTTTTAGGGGGTGAAAGTGGGGTTTACTTGCGCAGCAGGTCCATCAGCCCCGATGACATTTTTCGGGTCTGCTCAAACATTTTCAGGTTTGCCTCATAGCTGCGCTGCGCCTCGCGGGCGTCAGCCAGTTCGATCATCAGATCGACATTGGTGCCGTCATAATGACCGCTTTGGTCCGCCATCGGATGTGATGGATCATAGATTTTCTCAAGGTCACTGCGGTCGAGTTTAACGCGGCCCGGTGTCACCTCTGCCACCCCATTCCCTGCTGCAAATGCAGTCTCGAACGAGATGGTTTTGCGCCGGTATCCGGGTGTGTCGGCGTTCGAGATATTCTCGGAAAGGTGCCGCAATCGTGTTGCCTGTGCTTTCAGTCCACTCGACGACACGGCCAATGCTTTTGAAAATTCACTCATGATCTTTCCTTTCAACCGCGGATCGTACTGCGCAGGATATTCAGCGCTGATTTATAGATGGCGAGCGCGCGGTCATGCTGCCGTTTGGCATCGACGGATTTGAGCATTTCCGTTTCCAAAGACACCTGATTGCCGTTTGGCGTCGCCTCGTCCTTGGCTTTGAACGCGGCGTTCAGGGCGTCACCGCCGGGTAATCCTGACAGGTTCTGGCCATTCAGATGTTGCGAACGCGTTGCACGCTGCATTCCGGCCCCATCGGTCGGGCGGTATGTTTCGCCAAAATCGGGCAAATCACGCGCCACGTAACCGGGCGTGTCTGCGTTGGCCACGTTCTGCGCAGCGATGGCCTGCTTTTCACCGGCATGTCTTGCCATGGCAGTTGATATCTTGAAGACATCTAGGTTTTCAAACATCCGGGCTTCTCCCTCATGCGATTTCAACCAAGGCTTAACCCTGATTCCTTTAGAAAGGGTTTGCAGCCACCAAAGGAATCGCATGCCCCTCACTTCACAGCTCGCAGGGTTGACGGCCCAGATCGAAACGCTCCGACCCGTGCGCGCCGTCGGGCGCGTCGCTGCTGTAAAGGCGGGCGTGGTGCGGATATCGGGGCTTTCTGTTCAGGCGAGGATAGGCGATCTGATCAGGATTCAGTGTGCCGGTGCTCCCCACGTTTCCGGTGAGATTGTGCAGCTTGAGGATGATCTGATCATCGCACTGCCCGATGCGGCACCGGATGGAATAGCGCTGAATGACCGCGTCACATTATTGGATACAGGCACAATTGCACCGGGTGACAACTGGATCGGTCGGGTGGTCGACCCCTCCGGTCGCCCATTGGACGGGCGTCCTTTGTTAAGGGGGCCAGTGGCGCGGCCTTTGCGTGCCCCACCACCCCGTGCGAATGAACGGCAACCGCTGGGTGCGCGGCTGGATACGGGCATGGCAATCACCAATACGTTTTTGCCTATTGTGCGGGGGCAGCGGATCGGGCTTTTTGCAGGATCGGGCGTAGGCAAAAGCAGCCTGCTCGGCCACCTTGCAAAGCACATGCAAGCGGACGTTGTCGTGATTGCGATGATCGGCGAACGGGGCCGTGAACTGCGCCACTTCATTGACGACGTGATTGGACCGGCAGGGTTGAAGCGCACCGTTGTCATTGCCGCCACATCGGATCAGTCACCGCTGCAACGGCGGCGCTGTGCATGGTCTGCTATGGCTGTTGCCGAACATTTTCGCGATCAGGGCAAGTCGGTGTTGTTTCTGGCCAATTCGATCACCCGCTTTGCCGAGGCACACCGTGAAATTGCAGTGGCCGCTGGTGAAGCACCGGTTCTGCGGGGGTATCCACCCTCTACGTCGCACCTGATCATGTCGCTGTGCGAGCGGGCGGGGATGGGCCAGATCGGGCAGGGCGATATCACGGCGTTGTTCAGCGTGCTTGTCGCGGGATCAGATATGGATGAACCGGTTGCCGATATTCTGCGCGGCGTATTGGACGGGCATATCGTGCTCGACCGCGCGATTGCCGAACGGGGCCGATACCCCGCGATTGATGTGCTGCGGTCCGTATCGCGCAGTTTGCCTGCAGCCGCGAGCGAGGCGGAAAATGCACAGCTGTTACAGGCCCGCAAAATGCTTGGGCTGTATGACCGCAATGCGATGATGATCCGTGCCGGGCTTTATACCCACGGCAGCGATCCCGAGTTGGATCAGGCCATTGCAATTTGGCCGGAGCTGGATGCGTTTCTGGCCAAGGTCGAGGCAAATGGATGCACAAACAGTTTCCAGCAGCTTGAGCTTATTTTGCGACGGGCAAAACATAGTGGTGCCATCACAACACGTACCATCCGCCCCCTGAAAGAGGCGTCATAACTGCTCTAAAGCCCGTCCAGAATCGGCCGACCTGCTGTGATCACCCCTTTGACGATTTTGATTCCTTTCACCAGCGCCGCCCTGTCGCCGAACCTGTCATTCGACAGGATCGGTAATTCTTCCTGCTTGGCGAACTTCAGGATGAATACATCCGCCTCCGTTCCCGCAGGACAAACCATCACCTGCTTTTGCGACAGGCCAAGTGCGCGGGCAAACCCTTTTTCGGTCAGGGACGTATCCTTTAGATGATGACGCGATGACGCATCGAGAAACACAATCGGTGCGAATTCGCGTTGTTTGAGATATTCAACAACGCTGCGCAGGGTTTCAATCTGTGCGGTTTCATCATCCCAATACATCACGTTTGTACCGTCAATGACGATCCGTTTTCCGGGCTGGTTCACCGGAACAACTTTAGGCGTAGCGTCGGATTTTGGCTTGATCAGGGACGCGATGACAAAGGCAATACCGACCGCCAACCCTGCGGCACCCCAATAGGGTATGGTTTGTGCGTCCATTGGTATTTTTGCACTTAGGTAGGCCGCAACCGCTGCTGTCAGTATCAAGGTCAGCCAATAAAAGCTTGTCAGACATGTAACATATCCGATCAGTGCCAGCGCCAGACCAAGTGCGGATATGATGTGAATGGGGTCCAAATTATTCTCCTGACCTCAGATGATGATGCGATTGCTCTTGCCCTTCATGGCCGGTCCTTGGCACAAAAGGTGCAACTGCAAAGGATACCTCATGGTCGATATCGCCTCCCGCGTTTATAATCACAAGTGGAAGATCGATCCGATTGTCAGGTCTTTGATTGATACGGATTTTTATAAGCTGCTGATGTGCCAGTCGGTATTCCGTAACAAACCCGACACGCAGGTGACGTTCAGCCTGATCAACCGGTCCACACATATCCCTTTGGCCGACCTCATTGACGAGGGCGAGTTGCGAGAGCAGCTGGACCACATCAGGTCTTTGTCGCTGAGCCGTGGCGAATCCACTTGGTTGAGGGGCAATACGTTTTACGGCAAACGCCAGATGTTCCGCCCTGATTTTATGGAGTGGTTCGAGAAGTTGCGCCTGCCGCCTTACCATCTGGAGCGGAAAGGCGACCAGTACGAGCTGACCTTTGAAGGGGCTTGGCACGAGGTCATGCTGTGGGAAATTCCCGCCCTTGCGGTGCTGATGGAATTGCGCGGGCGTGCGGTTTTGAACACGATGGGCCGCTTTGAATTGCAGGTGCTTTATGCCCGCGCCATGACGCGCGTGTGGGAAAAAATCGAAGCATTACGCGGCATCCCCAACCTGTCGATTGCCGATTTTGGCACCCGGCGCAGGCACTCCTATCTCTGGCAGGATTGGTGCGTTCAGGCGATGCACGAGGGCCTTGGCCCGGTCTTTACAGGCACATCGAATTGCCGCATTGCGATGATGCGGGAACTGGAGGCAATCGGGACAAACGCCCATGAATTGCCCATGGTGTATGCAGCTTTGGCCAAGGATGATGCGGCATTGGCTCAAGCGCCTTATGACGTTTTGCAGGATTGGCAGGATGAACATGACGGCAATTTGCGGATCATCTTGCCCGATACCTATGGCACCCAAGGTTTCCTTGATAATGCGCCCGATTGGTTGGCGGGTTGGACGGGTATTCGGGTCGATAGCGGCGACCCTGCGACGGCGGCACAAATTGCCATCGACTGGTGGCGCGCCCGTGGCGAAGACCCGCGCGAGAAGCGAGTGATTTTCAGTGATGGCTTGGACGTGGACAAGATCAAAGAACTGCACATGCAGTTTGAGGGTAAAGTAAAAGCGTCTTTTGGCTGGGGGACTTTGCTGACCAATGATTTCAGGGGGCTGGTGCCGAATGATGCTTTGGCCCCGTTCAGCATGGTGTGCAAAGCGGTTGAGGCGAATGGCCAGCCGACGGTGAAATTGTCGGACAATCCGAACAAGGCGATGGGACCGAAGGATCAGATCGAGCGGTACAAGCGCGTATTTGGTGTGGGAGAGCAGAAGGCGCAGGAGGTTGTTGTTTGAGGGTGGCACGCAACGGGTTGGTGTCGGTTTTTGGGGACGTTAGGGAATCACCGCGTTAACGCCTTTGTTTTATGGAAAACGCGGTTCGGTAGTATGGGTGTGATACGTCGGTATTGCGGCGGTATTAATAACAATTTTTGCGGGAGATTGGTAGGTTAATGGGGCGTGCGGTGGGATTTGTTAAGAAAAGGTGAATGTCCGCAACCTAAAGCCTGCTTTCGGTTGAACCGTTCAACAAACGGTCGTTTTTGGAAAGTGCCACGCTATGCAGCGAAAGTCGGCGTTACCGCCCAGAATGACGGTCGCAATCAGGTCAACATCTACCCAGTACATCAGCCTCAATAGGGTAGGCATCTCGGTCGAAGTAGTATTGGACTTCAAAAAGCTCTGCTTTACTATTACCTACAAACCAAATGTTTTTGAGGTATTCTCTCACGCTGAGAATATCGTGAATTGATAGGAACTCTTCCAGACCTTCCTGCTCAGCGATTAGCGGGGTGAAGTCATCTTTTCCAAGTTCAGCCAATTCTGTATCGATTACGAGACATCTGGACTTAGAATTCATATTCTGAGGATCTGAGGTGAATACCCAATTTTTCCACGAGTGCTGATCCAGCTGTGAAAGAACCTCTCCAAGGGTGGTCACTGTGTATGTCATTTGTGCATTGCCCAAAACAGTTCCTTCAGAAAACTAACACCGGCCGTAGATATAGCAAGAAGAGCGAAATTCTGATCTGCGCGGATATTCTTCGCCCTTCCAAAAACCCTCGTTTTTGGAACGCCAATAATTCTCCTTCTTTTAGGCTGCCACAAACCCCGTTCAAAACGTAATGGGTTGTTGAAGGTTTTTGGCTCTCTCGTGGTAGTGGGCATTCGTGCAACACGCAGCATTCGGTAACTCTGGGCTAAAGCTGACCTTCCACCCTCACCCCCGCCGCACGCCCTTCTCCCGCCAGACAATCACCAGCCCACCCAAAATAATCAGCAACGCCCCCGGAAACAGCTCGCTCCATGGGGTCTCTCCGTAAAACATCCAGCCAAAGACGAACGCAAACGGGATGCCGAAATAGCTGAATGGGGCGAGGTTGCTTTGTTCGGTCATCCGGTAAGCGGTGATCAGGAACAGCACGGCTGTGCCGCCGAACGCGCCCATGCCCAATATCCATAATAAATCCTGCGTTTCTTGGAGAGGCGTGAACCCGGTTGTGAAAAATGCCAGCATCAGCGAGCCGACAGCGGCCACGCCAGATGAATAAAGGTTGATTAGCGCGCTGGGGACATCGTCGTCGATCAACCGTGAGGTGACGGCGCCGAGCGCGTAGAAAAACGCAGCACCCAATGGCAGCAGCGCGGAAGGTGTGAATGTATCGCGGCCCGGCCCCACGATCATCACCACGCCGACAAAACCCAGCATGACCGCAACCCAACGGAGCACCCCGACCTTTTCACCAAGGATCGGCACGGCAAGGGCGACCATAAACGGCGCATTGGCATAAGTGATGGTCGAGGCGGTAGCAAAAGCAAGTACGCCCAGTGACAGATAGAAAAAGAATTGCGCAAAGGTCAGGATCACGCCGCGCAGCACCGCAAGCCGCCATTGCCGGATGCGCAGGATACGGCCACGTGTGTGCCATTCGCGCGCCGTGATCAATGCGATACCGGCAGGGATCAGGCCGGTAAAATTGCGCCAGGCAGAAAGCTCTGCGGCACCATAATACGGCGACAAATGTTTGATAATCAGACCCATGGCGTCAAACAGCACCAGCGCGATCAGCGAATATATAATCGCGAGGGTCGTGCGGTTTGTGGGCATGGCTGATCCGGCATGAAAGGGATTCGTTCAGGGCGGGCCTGAATACGTGCGTTTATGCGCGCCAATCGCAGCCATTGCCACAATAGAAGCGGTTTTGGTCTGTACCCTGTCGCAAATCAACCTTGCCTTTGAGCGGTCAAAATGTGTATCTGAACGGGCTTGGTGTTCCGCAAAGCATCTTTTGATGTGGGACCGAAAAGGGAATTCAGTAAGGGTGTCGCATATGACGTCCGAAGCTGAAGCCGCCCCCGCGACTGTAAGCGGTGAGCCGAAGTCCATCAGCCACTTGTCCAACCGGGCAGGGAAGGCGGGCCAAGGCCACGACCCGCGAGCCAGGAGACCTGCCAAGCGTGAATGAAACGCAAAGCCGTCGGGTGTGACGGTAAGGAGTATTAAGATGACCACGATGACAAAAACCCTCGGTGCCACGCGCACGCGTATCCTGCCGGCCCTATTTGCTGCGATGATCGGTGTTGCCATTATCACGCTCACCGGCCACGTTCAGGCATCCACCTTGCATGACGCCGCACACGACGTGCGCCACGCGACTGGTTTTCCCTGCCACTAATCTGATTTAGTCGCGTGACAGTGGCGGGCTTGTCCGATGACAAGGCCCGACATTTTGCGTTTGTGCAGGCAATGAACTGACGCGCCGACCTTCTGCTGCGTGACGCCATACATCGAGGATATACCCAATGTTTCAGAAGTTTCTGATAGCGTCGCTGTTTGCGGGTGCGTCTGCTGGCCTGCTTGCTGGCATCCTGCAGTTGATTTTTGTGCAGCCCGTGTTGCTGCATGCCGAACTTTATGAGGGCGGCGATCTGGTCCATTTCGGGGCCGAAGCCGTCAGCGCGCATCCCGACCTGCCGGGTTTCGACGCTGTGCGGGACGGGCTGAGCGTGGTGTTCACGATGCTGACTTATACCGGCTACACGCTGATCATCGTTGCCCTGATGAGCATCGCCGAAGAACGCGGCGCGCAGATTGACGGGCGCACGGGAATCATCTGGGGCATCGCGGGCTTTGTGACGTTCCATTTTGCACCCGGTCTGTCGCTTGCTCCCGAAGTGCCGGGTGTGGCCGCCGCCGATGTTGGCGCGCGCCAAATCTGGTGGTGGGGCACAGTGATTGCCGCAGGGATCGCCCTGTGGCTGCTGGCGTTCGGGCGCAACTGGACCATGTGGGGTGTGGCAATTATATTGCTCGCCGCACCGCATCTGATTGGTGCACCGGAACCGGATGTTTTTACCGGACCTGTCCCCACCGAAATCGGGGCTTTGTTCGTCGCTCGCGCCTTTGGCGTTGGGCTGGCTGCATGGGTACTGGTCGGCAGTTTCGCCGGGTATTTCTGGAAACGCGAAGGAGAGCGGGCGGATGGATAGAGCGCTGGTTCTGTTTGCCATCGGTCTGGTCTTTGGCGGTGGTATCGGGTTTGTCGCCGCCGCAGGTAACGGTGTGACCTTTGACGGGCATGATCATGGGGATCAGACTGCAATGGGCCATGGTGATACGTCCCACGCTATGATGCACGACACATCGCTGGATGTGCCCGCAACGGGTGGCCCCAAGGTGTCGGTGATGATAATGCCTGATCCGATGACAGGGTATAACCTGCGTGTCATGGTCAATAATTTCACATTCAGTCCTGAGCGGGCCAGCCTTGCTGCGGTTCCCGGCGAGGGTCATGCACATGTCTATGTAAACGGCGAAAAGCTGTCGCGGATTTACAGCGAGTGGATGCATATCGCGGCATTGCCAAAGGGCGATGTCGAGGTTGACGTGACCCTGATCGGCAATGATCACCGGCCCTTGGCCTTAAACGGCACACCAATTTCCGCCAGCACCACACTGACCGTTGACTAGCGGGCAAAACTTGCCCGACACCCCGCAATAGGATACGCCGCAAGCTGATCCGCTGATCCACGTTAGGACGCCTCATATGACTGCCACCCTTTACGTTTGCACCACCTGCCGCGCGGGCGAAGTGCTGGAAGAAGATGCGCCGCGCCCCGGTGCACAACTGTTTGCCGCATTGACCGAAATGGAAGCGCCGGAGGCTGTGAAAATCGTGGGTGTTGAATGTCTGTCGGCCTGTTCGCAAGGGGCTGCTGTGGCCTTATCCGAGCCGGGCAAATGGACCTATGTCTATGGCCGTCTGACCAAAGAGGATGCGCCAGATATTCTGACGGGTGCTGCCGCCTATGCCGCGACCACAGATGGCCTTGTCCCGTGGCGCGAACGCCCTGTTATTTTCCGCAAGCAAAGCCTTGCCCGTATTCCCGCACTGGAGCTGCCTAAATGAGCGATCTCGCAAAAATCCCCGTTACCGTGATCACCGGCTTTCTGGGGTCCGGTAAAACCACGTTGATCCGGCATTTGATGACCCATTCCAAGGGCCGTCGTCTGGCGATCTTGGTTAATGAATTCGGCACTGTCGGTGTCGATGGCGATATCCTGAAATCCTGTGCGGACGAGGATTGTCCGGCAGAGAACATCGTAGAGCTTGCCAACGGCTGCATCTGCTGCACCGTGGCGGATGATTTCATTCCGACAATCGAGGCGCTGATGGCGATGCCTGTGCGTCCTGATCATATTTTGATCGAGACGTCTGGTCTGGCGCTGCCCAAGCCTTTGCTCAAAGCGTTCGATTGGCCGGCGATCCGGTCGAAAATCACCGTTGATGGTGTGATTGCGCTGGCCGATGCCGAGGCCGTTGCAGCAGGTCGGTTTGCCGCTGATGTGGCTGCCGTCGATGCGCAGCGTTTGGCGGATGACAGCATTGATCACGAGACACCTTTGTCGGAGGTATTCGAGGATCAGATTTCATGCGCCGACATTATTTTGATGTCCAAGGCCGACCTGGCTGGCCCGGCAGGTCTTGCCGCTGCGCGCAAAGTGATCGAAGCTGAAAGCCCCCGTAAAATTCCGATACTCGAGATGAGCGAAGGGGTGATCGACCCCAATGTCATTCTGGGTCTGAATGCCAAGGCCGAGGATGATCTGGCCGCGCGTCCGTCACACCATGATGGGCATGATGACCACGAACATGACGACTTCGAGACAGTTGTTATACCGATGCCCGAAGTCGACGATATAGACGCCTTGGTGAAATCCATTGAGCGTCTGGCGAACGAACAGCACATCCTGCGCGTCAAAGGCTACGTTGCGGTCTCGGGCAAGCCGATGCGTCTGTTGGTGCAGGCTGTTGGTGCCCGAGTGCGCCATCAATTCGACCGGCCTTGGGGCAGTGATATGCGCGCCGGACATCTTGTAGTGATCGCTGAACATGACCATGTCGACCCCGCCAAAATCCGCGAAACGCTGGGGGCCTGACCCATGCATGTCGTCTTCCGCGAAAGCCATGGGCTGGAGGATGCGGACACCCCGTTTGATCCGGGGCAAACCCCCGCTGATCTGGTGGTGCTGTCGTTTTCCGACAGTGATCTTGGTGCTTTCGGGGCGGGATGGCATCGCGGCGGTGGGCCTGAGGGCAAGCTGCCGACTTTGCGGTTATGCAACCTTGTGGCGTTGCGGCATCCGGCGTCGGTGGACAATTATGTCGAGGCAACGCTGACGGGGGCCAAGGGTATCCTGATCCGTCTGATCGGTGGCGAGAACTACTGGCCCTACGGTATCATGCAGGTGCAGGATTTTGCCCGCCGCAACGGTATTGCGCTTGCGGTCCTTCCTGCGGATGGACGCGAAGATCCGGCACTTGATGCCCATTCAACCTTGCCTGTCTCGACCCTTCGCCGTTTGTCGCATCTATGTGACGCGGGCGGGGCTGTGGCGGCACAGGCTGCACTGGCGCAATTGGCGCTTGCGGCGGGCCTTTATGCGGGGCCAGTTTTAGGCGCAAAAACTGTTCCCGATTGTGGGTTTTACGATCCTGAAAAGGGTGTGATCCCGTTTGCTGACGTCAAAGGCGACACTGTCGCGGTCACGTTCTACCGCAGCTATTTAACGGCGGCGGACACCAGCCCGATCGACGCGATGATCCATGCACTGCGCGATCGCGGTTTCAACGCCATCGGCTTGTTTGTTCCCTCGCTCAAAGCCGATAGCGCACGGTCATTCCTTGATGCTGCCCTTACCCAGATCGCACCCGTTGCCATCGTCAACGCAACTGCGTTTTCGGGTCGTGGTGGCGATGGCACATCCCCCCTTGATGCGCCCGGCTGTCCGGTTTTCCAAATCGCGCTGTCGACCGCACGTCAAAAAGAATGGGCCGACTCTGAACGCGGTCTTTCCCCCGCTGACCTCGCAATGCATGTGGTCCTGCCCGAGGTCGACGGGCGTATCTTCACGGGAGTCGTCAGCTTCAAAGCACCGGAGAAAAAAGACCCGCACCTGCAATTCTCACGCTTTGCTCACCGCGCCGAAGACGACCGTATTGGCGCCACGGCGGATCGTGTCCTGGGCTGGTATACTCTGGCAGAAACACCCGCCAAGGACCGCAAACTGGCGCTGGTGCTGTCGACCTATCCTGGGCGCGCCGATCAGATTGCCCATGCGGTTGGCCTTGATGCCTTGGCGTCGGTTGAGGATATCTTGCTGGGTTTGGCAACGGCTGGATATAGTATCGAGCCAACCATCGGTTTTGGCAAAACGCTGAACCAGCAGACGATTGCATGGCCGATTGCTGCGTACCAGAACGCCCTCGCGACTCTGCCGCAAACATTGAAAGACGATCTGAAAACCGCTTGGGGTGCGCCCGAAGCGGACCCGCTCTTTACAGATGGCGCTTTCCATTTTCCGGCCCAGTCCTGTGGTAACGCATTGGTCGCCTTGCAACCCGAGCGGGGCGCAATTGCGGCCCGTGATACCGATTATCACGACCTCGCCCGTGTGCCGCGCCATTCCTATGTGGCCTTCTATCTCTGGCTGCGCGCGCAAGGCATGAATGCACTCGTACATATCGGCGCACATGGCACGCTGGAATGGTTGCCAGGTAAATCGGTGGCGTTGTCGGGCGATTGTTGGCCCGAGGCACTGACCGGGGATATGCCCGTGATCTATCCGTTTATCGTCAACGACCCGGGTGAGGCGGCACAGGCCAAACGGCGTATCGGTGCCGTGACGCTAGGCCACCTGCCACCACCTATGAAAGACAGCGAGACGCCCGATGGATTGCTGCGACTTGAGCGGTTGCTGGATGAATATTCGACCGCTGACGGCCTTGATCCTGCGCGCCGGGATCGCCTGATTGAAACGATACGCTCAGAGGCGCAGGCGGCGGGCGTCGAGGGTGATCTGGGACTGACAGACGCGTCCGGCGCTGCCGAGGCAATCACCCGGATTGACCGCTTTGTCTGTGACATCAAAGAAAGCCAGTATGGCGATGGCCTGCATATTTACGGCGGTGGTGCGGGCGAGAATGAAGGCTTGCTCGCCGCCTTGGATGGCAAGCGTGTTGCGTCCGGCCCGTCTGGTTCGCCGTATCGCGGGCGGTCTGATGTTCTGCCAACCGGACGTAATCTCTATTCGGTCGATCCGCGTTCTGTCCCGTCGCGTGCGGCCTATGCGCAGGGGGTAAAGCTGGCCGAGGAAGTGTTGCGCCGTCATTTGCAGGACCAAGGCGATTGGCCCAAGGGTTTGGTGGTTGATCTGTGGGGGTCCGCCACGATGCGCACAGCGGGCGAGGAAGTCGCGATGGCGCTGCATCTGGCGGGATTGGCCCCGAAATGGGACGAGGGATCGGACCGCGTGTCGGGGTTTGAAATCCTGCCTTTGACGTTGCTGAACCGTCCGCGCATTGATGTGACCTTGCGGGTGTCAGGATTGTTTCGCGATGTGTTTCCGGGGTTGAGCCAGTTATTCGAGGCGGGGGCAGCGGCACTTGCGAACCGCGAGGAAGCGCCGGACATGAACCCCTATCTGATACACGCCCCCCGCGTGTTCGGCCCCAAGCCGGGCTTGTACGGGATGAATATGGAAAGCGCGTTGCAGGATTATTCCGATGAAGGACGTGCGGCAGCGGGTGAGGCCTGGCTCAAAGGCTCCGAATGGGCGATCAATGCCAAGGGTGAAGCGCACCAAGACCGCAAAGGGCTAGAGACACGTCTGCACGGCGCGGACGGCTTTGCGCATGTTCAGGATTTGACGGAAACCGATGTTTTGCTCGCCTCGGATTATGCCAGCCACGAAGGTGGCTTTGCCGCTGCGATGGCGCATCTGGGCGCGGCTAAGCCTGCGATGTATCATGTGGACAGCACCGTCGTCGGCACGCCCCGTGCGCGTACAATGCCCGAAGAAATCGCGCGTGTGGTACGCGCCCGTGCGGCTAATCCAGACTGGGCGAACGGCATGATGCGTCACGGATTTCGCGGTGCGGCAGAGGTTGCAGCGACACTTGATAACCTCGCCGCCTTTGCGCATCTGACCCGCGAAGTGCCAGCGCATTTGTTTGATTTATATTACGACGCAACCTTGGGGCGAGATGATTTGGTTGCGTTTATGGAGGCTGAGAATCCGCTGGCCTTACAGGAAATGCGCGACCGTTTTGCTGCCCTGAGAGATGCAGGTCTTTGGATCACACGGCGCAATTCGATCAGCGCACAGATGGACGCGGCGGAATGACAGACATGCCTGAAATCAAAGGTTCCGAAGTTAAAGGCCCCGAAATTAAAGGCCCCGAAATTAAAGGCTGGTGCCCCGGTGCCTTGCGCCCGATGCTGTCAGGTGATGGTTGGGTCGTGCGCGTGCGCCCTTACGGCGGCAGATTGTGCAGCGCACAGGCGGACGGATTGGCCACATTGGCGGCGGCCCATGGCAACGGGATGTTTGATCTGTCGTCGCGCGGCAATATCCAGATGCGCGGTGTGCGCGAGGAGAGCCACACGCCGCTGATCCAAGGCTTGCGCGGCATGTCACTGGTCGATGCCGATGCGGGCATTGAAGGACGGCGCAATATTCTTGTCACGCCGTTCTGGCAGACGGATGACGGGGCGGCAGTATTTGCAGATGAATTGACAACGGCACTGGCCGCAGAAAATGCGCCAGCATTGCCCGGAAAATTCGGGTTTGCCATCGATACTGGGGCATTGCCGGTGCTGCAAACCGCCTCGGCCGATATCCGGTTGGAACGTGATGCGGGCGGCGGGCTGATTTTGGTGGCTGAGGGCGCGAAGGCTGGAAAGCCGGTAACGGACGAGACAGCCATTCCCGAGGCCATCGCGCTTGCGCATTGGTTTATGGGTATGCGCCAAGATGAAACGCGCATGGCCGGATTGCTGGCTGCGGGCGCGGATTTGCCAGCGGGATTCTTTGTGCCGCGACAGGCGCAGACCTATGTTCCCAAGCCCGGCCACACGCCAATGGGGGCGATGGTGGCTTTGGCTTTCGGGCAGATGACGTCCCGGACGCTTGCCACTCTTGCCAAACACGGGCGTTTGCGGATGACGCCATGGCGGATGCTGCTGGTTGAAAGCGCGCGGCAATTGCCCCGGATCGACGACATCATTACAGACCCGAATGATCCGCTCTTGCGGGTGATTGCCTGTACCGGTGCGCCCGGTTGCGCGCAGGGGCTTGCCCCGACCCGTGATGTGGCGCGCCGTCTTGCGCCGCATGTACCTCGGGGTCAGGTTTTGCACGTCTCTGGATGTACCAAAGGCTGCGCACGTCTCAAAGCGGCCCCACTGACTGTTACCGCGACGACAACCGGCTATGACCTGATCCGCAATGGAACGGCGGCGGATGTGCCTGACCAGACCAACCTTTCCCCCGACACTCTCATCAAGGCGATTTAATGCCCCATACCTATATCACCGACGGCGCAGAGATTTATCGCCAATCCTTCGCCACCATTCGCGCGGAAGCGGCGCTGGACCGTTTCACGCCCGAGGAAGAAATTGTGACTGTGCGTATGATCCATGCCGCCGGTATGGTCGGGCTCGAACACCATGTGCGGTTCTCGGACGGCATGGCGATTGCCGCGCGCGCCGCATTGGAAAACGGTGCGCCTATCCTGTGTGATGCCTATATGATCAGCGAGGGGATTACCCGTAAACGGTTGCCCATGCAGAACGAAGTCATCTGTACATTGCGCGATCCCAAAGTGCCCGATATGGCGGCGGCGATGGGCAATACCCGCTCTGCTGCGGCGCTTGAACTGTGGCGTCCGAACCTTGCGGGGGCTGTGGTCGCCATCGGCAATGCGCCCACGGCATTGTTCCACCTGATCAACATGCTCGAAGACCCCGATTGCCCGCGCCCTGCCGCGATCATCGGCTGTCCTGTCGGCTTCATCGGCGCGGCAGAATCCAAAGAAGCGTTGATGCAGGACTTGCCAGTGCCCTCGATGATCGTGCAGGGACGTTTGGGCGGCTCGGCGATCACGGTCGCGGCCATCAACGCGCTTGCCAGCAGGGTGGAATGAACGATGGGTAAAGTGATTTGCGCGGGCCTTGGGCCGGGCGACCCCGAACTGATGTCGGTGAAATCCGACCGTGTGATCCGTAGTGCCAGGCATCTCGCGTACTTCCGCAAGAAAGGCCGCGCCGGGCAGGCGCGCACGATTGTCAAAGACATGCTGCGCGACGATGTGGTCGAGTATCCGATGGAATATCCTGTCACCACCGAGCTGCATTTCAGCTCGGATGAATACAAACACCTGATGATCGACTTTTACGCTGAATGGGCGGACAAGCTGGATGCGTTGGCACAGGATCACGAAGTTGTCGTGCTATGTGAAGGCGATCCGTTTTTCTATGGCTCGTTCATGCATTTGCACACGCGGCTTCAGGGCCGGGCCGAGGTCGAGGTGTTGCCCGCGATCCCCGGGATGGTCGGCTGCTGGAACGCGCTCGATATGCCGTTCACATGGGGCGACGATGTGATGACGGTACTAATGGCAACATTGCCGGAGGACGATCTGATCAGCCATATGTCTCGCGCTGATGCCTTGGTGGTGATGAAAACCGGACGCAACATGCCAACCGTGCGTCGTGCGCTGGCGGCGACGGGTCGTCTGGACGATGCGTGGCTGGTTGAAAAAGGCACAATGCCGGGTCAGCGGGTCGCGAAATTGGTCGATGTGGACGATGCCGATTGTCCGTATTTCGCGATTGTTCTGGTTCACGGTCAAGGGCGCAGGCCCGAGGCACCGGAATGACCGGTTGGATTGCCATTGCAGGTCTGGGACCAGGGCGGCAAGATCTTGTGACCCCTGAGGTGAGTGAAGTTCTGGCGCAGGCCACAAATATCATTGGCTATATTCCCTATGTCGCCCGCGTCGCCCCGCGAGCGGGATTAAATCTGCACCCCACTGATAATCGCGTCGAGATTGACCGCGCATTGCATGCCCTGCAACTGGCCGCAGATGGTGCGCGCGTTGTGGTAGTGTCCTCCGGTGATCCCGGCGTGTTCGCGATGGCGTCTGCGGTGTTCGAGGCGTTGGAAAGCCATCCTGAATTTATGGATACGGATATCCGCGTTCTGCCTGGTATCACCGCGATGCTTGCTGCCGCTGCTGCCGCTGGCGCGCCTTTGGGCCATGACTTCTGTGCGATTAATCTTAGTGATAACCTCAAGCCGTGGTCGATGATCGAGCGCCGCCTACGCCTCGCAGCGCAAGCCGATTTTGCGATGGCGTTCTACAATCCGCGTTCCAAATCGCGTCCCGACGGCTTTGTCAAAACGCTTGAAGTACTGCGCGAGGAATGTGGCCCTGACCGCTTGATCACATTCGCCCGCGCGGTCAGTACGCCGGATCAGGCAATCAACACTGTGACGCTGTGCGAGGCGACGCCGGAAATGGCAGATATGCGCACGGTGGTGTTGATTGGCAACTCTGCCACACGCTGGGTGGGGCGTTATGTTTACACGCCCCGATCTGCTTTATGATGCAGCCACGTCATCACCTCCGCCACATCTTGGGCGATGTTGTCGCCCGGCAGGACCGGACGATCCGTCATGATAACGGGCAAACCCAATGCCCGCGCGGCATCAAGTTTGGCACGGGCGCCTGTGCCCCCCGCATTCTTGGCGACCACATGCGTTACGGCATGGTCGCGCATCAATGCGGTGTCGCCCTCTATGGTAAATGGCCCACGCGCCAACAAAACGGTCGTCTTGGGCAGGGGCAGTGGCGCATCGGGTGCGTCGACCAAGCGCAGAATGTAGTGGTGCTGCGGTTTGGCGGTAAAAAACCCGATCTGCTGTTTGCCAATCGCAAGAAAAATACGGGCGGGCGCGTCGGGCAAGGCGGCAGGTATGTCTTCAATTCGCGGCACCATCCTCCAATGATCACCGTTGCAGGCGACCCATGGCTCACGCTCCAACCTGATCATCGGAAGTGCGCTACCACGACAGGCCGCAAACGCATTTGTGCTCATGCCAGCGGCAAACGGATGGGTCGCGTCAATCACATGGGTGATCTTCTTGCCACCCAGATACGCGATCAATCCCGTCACCCCGCCAAACCCGCCAACGCGCGTCGGCAAGGGCTGCGATACGGGCGCATTGGTGCGGCCGGCATAGGAATAAACAGCATCAATGCCCGCATTGGCCAGCGCATGCGCCATCTGGCCTGCCTCTGTAGTGCCACCCAACAAAAGGACGCGCATGATGGGTGATCCTTGGCTTAGCATTATCGGAATGAGTGACGATAGCGCGATGAACCTGCCAGCCGCAAGCCGTGCTGCACTGCAGGCGGCGGAGGTTATTTTTGGCGGTCCCCGGCATCTGGAACTGGCGGATGCAGGTGAGCGCGGGGTTGCGTGGCCCGTGCCGTTTTCGGTTGAGCATGTGTTGGCGCATCGCGGCAAGCGTGCGGCAGTGCTCGCCTCCGGTGATCCGTTCTGGTATGGCGCGGGCGGCAGCTTGTCGGCGCATTTACAGCCTCATGAGTGGCAGGTCTTTCCCGCCCCATCGACGTTTTCCCTGATCGCAGGGCATTTGGGGTGGCGGTTGGAAGATACGACATGCCACGGCTTGCATGCAGCGCCTTTTTCGCGACTGCGTGGGGTGCTGGCACCAAAAACACAGATGATCTGCCTTGTGCGTGACGGCGATGCACCGCGTGGTTTGGCAGAATGGCTGGTGGATCAGGGCGCAGGTGCCGCAGATATGTGGGTATGTGAAAAGATGGGAAGTGCGGCACAACGCATGCGCCGGACGGTGGCATCGGGATTTGATTTCAACGATATCGCCGCTCCTGTCGCTGTGGCGGTTGCCTTGCCATCGGGGGTGGGTGTGACCCGTGCTTCGGGGCTTTCCGATGACAGCTTTGCCCATGATGGACAGATTACAAAACGGCCTGTGCGGGCGCTGACACTTTCTGCACTTGCTCCAAAACCTGATGAACTGCTTTGGGATATTGGTGCGGGATCAGGCTCGATTTCGGTGGAATGGTGTCTTGCTGGCGGACGCGCGATTGCGTTTGAACAACATGCCAAGCGGGTCACAAACATTGCGCAAAATATCGCGGATTTTGGCATTGATCAACGTATGTCTGTGGTTGAGGGCGATGCAATCGCGATGCTTAAGGGGCAACCCTTGCCCGATGCGGTGTTTGTCGGCGGGGGCGGAAGCGCAACGTTGTTTGACCAGCTGTTTAATGTGCTCTCAAAGGGAACGCGGATCGTTGCGAACGGTGTGACGCTGGAAACCGAAAGCTTGCTGGCTGCACTTCATTCGGAAAAAGGCGGCGAACTGCTGCGGATTGAATTGGCCCAAGCCACCCCACTTGGCCGGATGCGCGGCTGGCAATCCGCGCGGCCCGTTGTGCAATGGAGCGTGACATTATGAGGGTCGTAGGCATTGGATTTCGCAGCGCCGCAAGCCTGTCGAGCCTGCAAGACGCACTGCAAAAGGCGCTGGGCGAAACAGATGGCGGTGCCGTCGATGCGCTGGTCACCGAGGCGGCAAAGGCGCGTGAAAATGTGTTTCGCGAATTGGCTCAGGTGATGCGGATACCGGGCATGGGTGTTACGCAAACCGACCTTGCACAGATGCTGACGCCAACCCAATCGCAGCGCATTCAGGACAAGTTTGGCACAGGATCCTTGGCCGAAGCCGCGGCATTGGTTGCAGCGGGGCCAGGGGCGCGATTGCTTGCAGAGCGGGTGACATCAAGCGATGGTATGGCGACCGCAGCGATTGCCGAGAATTAGAGGAAAGCCCAAATGACAGTACATTTCATCGGCGCAGGGCCGGGCGCACCTGACCTTATCACATTGCGGGGGCGTGATTTTATCGCGGCCTGTCCGGTTTGTTTATATGCTGGATCGTTGGTGCCCGAAGCGCTGTTGTCGCATTGCCCCGAAGGCGCGCAGATCGTCAACACTGCGCGCATGTCACTGGACGAGATCATGGATGTCATTGCTGCGGCGGACGCGGCGGGGCATGATGTGGCGCGGCTGCATTCCGGTGACCTGTCGGTGTGGTCTGCGATGGGTGAACAGCTGCGTCGTTTGCGTAGCTTAGGCATTGCCTATGATGTGACGCCGGGTGTGCCATCCTTTGCGGCGGCGGCGGCGGAGTTGGGCGCGGAACTGACTTTGCCGGGCGTTGTGCAATCGGTGATCCTGACCCGCACATCGGGGCGTGCCACGGCGATGCCCGAGGGTGAAACGCTTGCGAATTTTGCCAAGACGGGGGCGACGTTAGCGATCCATCTGTCCGTGCATGTGCTGGATAAAGTGGTTAAGGAATTGACCCCCTATTACGGCGAGGATTGCCCTGTTGCCGTGGTCTGGCGCGCAAGCTGGCCGGATCAGCGGATCGTCAAGGCAACGCTGGCGACCCTGCAAACCGCCATCGGGCAAGAGATGGCGCGTACCGCGCTGATCCTTGTAGGCCATGCCATCGGGTCCGAGAATTTTGGCGAAAGCAGGCTTTATGCAGGCGATTATGACCGACGGTTTCGCCCCGTCGGCACAGACCCCAGATTTCCGGAAACGGCGGAATGATCCCGCCCGGTATCCTGATTTCCGCACCATCGTCCGGTACGGGGAAAACCACGCTGATGCTGGGGCTTTTGGCAGCGCTCAAGGCGCAAGGCGTCAATGTGCAGCCCTTCAAAAGCGGGCCAGACTACATTGATCCGGCATTCCACACAGCGGCATCTGGGCGGGCGTCGTTCAACCTTGACAGCTGGTCTATGGACCGAGCGCGCATGGATGGCATGGTCGGAAATGCGGTTGGTGCTGATCTGATCCTGGCCGAAGGGTCGATGGGGTTGTTTGACGGTGTGGCGATACCGGGTGCCTGCGGCAATGGTGCCAGTGCGGATGTCGCGGCGATGATGGGTTGGCCCGTGGTGCTGGTGCTGGATGTGTCGGGCGCGGCGCAATCGGTTGCGGCGACGGCGCTGGGATTCAAGATGATGCGGCCCGATGTAAAACTCGCAGGTGTGATTTTGAATCGCGTGGCATCACCGCGCCACGATACGCTTGTGCGGGTCGGGATGGAGGCGGTTGGCGTCAAGGTGCTCGGGTCGTTGCCGCGCCGGACCTCTATCGAAATGCCCGAGCGCCATCTGGGTCTGGTTCAGGCAGGAGAGCAGGAAAACCTGCCGCAACTACTGGCAGAGGTGGCCGCGTTCATTACCGAGAACGTCGATATTGCCGCGATCCGTGAAGCGGCGGCTGGTACGATGACCGACGCCCCGCCGCCCGCCAAAATACCGCCCCCCGGTGGTCGCATTGCGCTGGCCCAAGACAATGCTTTTGCCTTTGTATATCCGCATTTGCTGGCCGGATGGCGCGCGGCAGGTGCTGAGATTATACCGTTCTCGCCCTTGGCGGATGAAGCACCCGATACCAGCGCCGATGTGTGTTGGCTGCCCGGCGGGTATCCTGAATTGCATGCTGGAAAGTTGGCGGCTGCGACACATTTCCGCACAGGTTTACAGACATTTGCCCAGACCAAACCTGTGCACGGCGAATGTGGGGGGTATATGGCGATGGGTGCGGGAATCGTCGATAAAGACGGTGTGCGACACGAGATGGCAGGGCTTTTGGGGCTTGAGACATCCTTTGCCAAACGCAAAATGCACCTTGGGTATCGCAAGGCAGACCTGAACGCGGCGATCCCCGGTCATAATGCGCGCGCACGGTTGCGCGGCCATGAATTTCACTATGCGTCGATATTGGCGGAACCAGATGCGCCGCTTGCACATATCACGGACAGCAATGATCTGGACGTGCCCGAGACAGGGTCGGTGCGCCTGTTTGATGGCGGCGGGCGCGCGACAGGCACGTTTTTCCATATGATCGCCGAAGCGCCATGAACGGATTTGTGTCTTTCGTGTCCTCTGGTCCGGGCGACCCTGAATTGCTGACCGTCAAGGCGGTGAACCGGTTGCAAAATGCGGAAGTTGTGTTGTTTGATGATCTAAGCTCGGGGCCAATCTTGGAGTATGCGAAACCTGACGCGGACCTGATCGGGGTTGGCAAACGCGCGGGGCGGGCATCGCCAAAACAAGATCATGTAAGCCGCGCTCTGGTTGAGTATGCCCAAGCAGGTCTGCGGGTGGTCCGGTTGAAATCTGGCGACTGCGGCATGTTCGGTCGGCTGGAAGAAGAAATCATTGCCCTTAGAGCGGCGGGTATCCCCTTCGAGATTATTCCCGGTGTGACATCCGCCTCGGCGGCGGCGGCAACGGCGGGTATACCGTTGACACGGCGTCTGACGGCGCGGCGGGTGCAGTTTATCACAGGCGCGGATGTCACGGGTGACTTGCCCGCCGACGTGAATATGGCGGCGTTGGCCGACCCAATGGCGACCACTGTGGTCTATATGGGCAAGCGTACATTTGCGGGGTTGGCCGCGCGGTTGATCGAGCATGGACTGCCCGGTGACACGCCCGCGATGCTGGCCGAGGCGGTATCTACCCCTGCTGAAAAAGTGCAGCGGTTTACGATTGCGAGCCTTGCCGCGCATCTGGAAACCGCGACAAGCACGACACCAGCGTTGATCTTTTACGGACCATTGGCGGAGCTTGACGGGTGAAGGTTTTTGTCTGTGCCACATGTTCGGCGGATGGCGGGTTTGCTGATGTGTTGCGGGGCGGGTTGCCCGGGGTCGAGGTTGCAGCCGTCGACTGCATGTCGGGATGCACACGCGCGCAAACCGTGGCGTTTCGCAGCGCCGGCAAAGTGGCGTATTTGTTCGGAGACATCACCAAAGCAGACCTCGATGAATTACGCAATTTCGCGCGGTTATATGAGGCGTCCCAAGACGGGACATTCGCCGATGCCCGCGTGCTGGGCAATCTGCGTACCAAAGCCATCGCGCGGATACCGGGATGAGCGGCATGCATCTGACGTTGATCGGCATCGGCACCGGCAACCCCGAGCATCTGACCTTACAGGCGATCCGCGCGATCAATGCGCAGGATTTGATCCTGATCCCGCAGAAGGGTGAAGGCAAAGCCGATCTGGCGGAATTGCGGCGGGCGATCTGTGACGAGGTTCTGACCAACGCGGCCACGCGGATTGTAGAATTTGATCTGCCTGTGCGGGATGAAGCAACGGCAGAGTATCGGCAGCGTGTTGATGACTGGCACGATGCGATTGCGCTGGCATGGCAAGACGCGATGGATGCGCATCCAGAGGCCACAAACGTGGCGTTGCTGGTCTGGGGTGATCCGTCGCTTTATGACAGCACCTTGCGGATTGCGGCGCGCCTGGACCCGGCGGCAACATTGGAAGTGATCCCCGGCATCACGTCACAACAGGCGTTGACGGCGGCACATGCGATACCGGTCAATGACATCGGCGCGCCGTTTATTGTGACCACGGGACGGCGATTGCGCGATGACGGCTGGCCTGTTGGTGTGGAGACGATCGTGGTCATGCTGGATGGCGGTTGCGCATTTCAGACGCTGGCGCCAGAGGATGTGCATATCTGGTGGGGCGGATATGTGGGGATGAAAGAACAGATCCTTTGCGAGGGGCCTTTGGCCGAAGTCAGTGACCGGATTATCGCGATGCGGGCCGAAGCACGCAAGGCGCACGGCTGGATCATGGATATATATATTTTGCGGAAATCTGTTTGAACGGCGGGGTGGGCGGTGCGCCCACTTTACGGGTTTTGCCGTGGTAAAGCGAGCACATCGCCCACGCTGTTTCAAGTATCGGGGTCCACCTTACCGCGCATCGCTTTAATTTCGCCACGTACCTTTTTGGTTTTCAGACGACGTTTCTTCGACCCCAATGTGGGCCGTGTCGCAATGCGGCGTTTCGGCGGGGTCAGCGCCTTTTTGATCAGCTCTGCCAAGCGTTCACGCGCAATATCGCGGTTGCGCGCCTGCGACCGTGTTTCATCACATTGGATGACCAATGCGCCTTCCAGCGTCCAGCGCCGTCCGGCCAATCGGCGCAGGCGTGTTTTGACAGGGCCCGCCAGAGAAGGCGATGTCGCCGCCTCGAACCGCAATTCAACAGCAGAAGACACTTTGTTCACGTTCTGCCCACCAGGGCCGGAGGCGCGCATGAAGCTTTCGCTTAACTCCCAATCTTGCAGGGCAACGTTGTCTGTGATGCGTAACATGAGGCCAATATCGCATGTGATCCGGGTAAGGTGAAGGGCGGCAAACGAAATGGGCCGCCCCAACCAAGGAGCGGCCCAATCGAATGGTTTACGGAGGTGGGATCGGTTAGACCGATGGCCACTTCGGGTTGTTACGCTGCCAGGGGCTGCCCTAGCAGGTCACCTCCCAAGCTGTTCCGACACCTCGCTCCAGTACCTTTCTTGACACTAGATCACCTCCTTTACATTTCATTAAAATCACCTGAATCGTTGCACAGGTTTTTCAAAACGCAAAGCATTTTTAGCGTCGAAAAGAAAAATTTTGACTAGCTTGTGACTTTTAGACGTGCGGTAATCAATCGGAACGGGATCAATGCAACCAGCGACAGGGTGATTTTCACACCCCAATCGGCGACAGCAAGCGATACCCAAAGTGGTGCAATCGGGCCCATGCCGAGCAGTGGCAGCGTCTCTGCGGCCCAGGATACGTCTGTTGCCGGATGTATGAAGGACAGCGCACCGGAAAAGGCGATGGAAAAGAACAAGGCCGTGTCAATCGTGCTGCCGATCAATGTGCTGATCAGCGGTGCGCGCCACCATGCCCCGCCGCGCAGGGCAGAAAAGATCGACACATCCAAAAGCTGTGCCACAAGAAAGGCAACGCCGGACCCGATGGCAATACGCAGTGTGACCAACGGGCCAAATTCGCCGATGATTTGCGTACCGATCAGCGAGCAGATCAGGCCGACGACAAAGCCCACCAAAATAACGCGGCGGGCAGCTGATGCGCCATACACGCGGTTCATCACGTCGGTGACGAGAAACGCGAGCGGATAGGTAAACGCCCCCCATGTCAGCCATTGGCCATAGAGGAATTGAACAAGGATATTGGAGGCCACAACAATTGTAGCCATGGCAATAATGCCGGGAAGGTATGTGCGTGTCATATGTAAAACCGTTTTTGCAAGGGTGCGGCGACTTGGCCTGCGGGGATCGCAGACAGAGGCGACCTATGACTTATGGCGGCGGCGTGCAAGTTATTCCGTTACCAAATATTCGACAATCTGGGTTTGCTGGATCGCCAGAAAGTTATCGTCCGAGACCACTGTAATATGCGTTTGACCTGCCTTGTCCCGCCAGACGCCAATCGCTTCGAGGTTGTCGAAACGACCGGGGCCAGTGGTGATCAGGGTCTGTTCGGACAATCCGCCAGCAGTGAAATCAAATCGGCGGATGCGACTGCGAAATCCCAACGGCGATAAAGCACGCTCAAGCAGATAGAACAGCCCATCGTCATCGAAATCAGCACCCACCGGCATAAACGGTCCACGGCGGGGGATATGGTGGGCGATGCGCCACTGATTACCGGTAAATGTGAAAACCGGAAAGAAAGTGTCTTTGTCCCCCAAGCCTTCCGGCAAAGTATAAAGCGTACCACCCGGATGTATCGCCAAAGCCTCAAGGCCCGAATTGATCTGGAATTTCGCAAATTCCGGGCTTTTTGTGCTGCCCGATATGCGACCAGTATCGAGGTCCAGATGTGCCACGCGATGGTCATTTTCAAAGGACACAAACGCGCGGCCTTTGCGGTCTATTGCAAGCCCTTCGGCGTCTGATTGATCTTTGCCAAGCGGTGATCCGTCCGCATCTGACAAACGGACTTGCTTGCGGAGTTGTAGTGCAACAAGCGTGCCGTTTTCCCGGATCATATCGGCGACGACAAGGGTGGCACGGTCGGAAATCAGGGTGATCCGGCCACCGTCCGCAGACACTTCAACCCCCGAAAATCCGCCGAACCACGGGTCGGGTTGCGACCACACCACATTGGATATCAGACGCAAGGATGGTTCGGCCTGTGCCAAAGGCGCAGCGAAACCGATGAGTACGATCAAAGCCGTCCGGAAAGAATGTATCAGTTTTCCAGAACCGCTTGGCATTGTGCGGGCAGATCGGCCAGTACCAGTTCGCGCTTGGGAACCGGGTCAGGCGCATCGGGATCGCGCGGTTTGGCCTTGGGTGGGTTCAGGATATTTTTCTGCCATTCGCGGGCATCCGCACAGCCGTCACCGGCAGGCGGCGGTGTCTGGTTGGTACAGCCGCGCGCGCCTTTTGGGCAGGAAAGGCGCACATGAAAATGGAAGTGGTGCCCATACCAAGGACGGATTTTGCGCAGGTAGTCCCGGTTGCCTTTTTCATCATCACACATCTGCACCTTGGCACCGGCAAAGACAAAAATACGCTCGACACGAGGATCCTCGGCAGCGGCTTTGATGATTTCGTGATGGGCGCGTGTCCAACTGCTGTTTACATAGGCGCCCTCTGCGCGTTGCATCGAGACTGACGAAATGCTTTCGCGTTGTGCCCGTGACAGGTTCAGCGATTTCGGCGGCAGCATCCAGATGTCCGCATCAAGGCCGATCTGATGGCTGGCATGGCCTGTCAACATCGGACCACCGCGTGACTGGCTCAGATCACCGATATACAGTCCCGCCCATCCAGGCTGTTGAGCTGCCTTGGCGCTTAGGCGTTGCACCATATCGACGGTTTCGGGATGCGCCCAGTTGCGGTTGCGTGACAAGCGCATGGCTTGCCATGTCGGGCCGGTTTCGGCCAGTTGTGCACCCCCTGCAAGGCAGCCTTTGGCATAGCTTCCATAGGCGGCTGGCGGTTGCGACGAAGCAAAGCTTTTTGCGCCGAACAGCTTTTTCGCCTGAACATTGCTCAGGGCACCGCCTGACGATCCGATGGTCGGCAGAATGACGGATTCGTTACTGCCGCCGGTGTCGGATTTGCTGCCGCTACAAGAGGCCAACGTCAACGCAAGGGCAGTACAGGTGAAAAAACGGGTAAGGATCATTTTTCAAAATCTCCGTTTGGTTTGACCCATGCTAACAGAATAAGACCAATGATGAACAGCCCCACAACCGGGGTAATGCCGAGCCGCTGGCTGCCTGTGACGTCGCTGGCGATGGCAATCAACGCAGGCGCAAGGAAAGACGTCGCCTTGCCGGATAATGCGTAAAGGCCAAAGGATTCGGTCATCCGGTCGGGGTTGCCCTGACGCGTCATCATATTGCGCGACGAGGCTTGCAGCGCACCACCCGCTGCACCGATAAGCGCGCCCGCGATATAGAACATGATGTCGGGCAACGCAGATCCCTCGGCCACGGGCATCCACAACACCGATGTCGGGGTCAGCGAGATGATCAGGCAAGCGGTCAGGATCAGGATAACGCAGCAGACCACAATAACGGGCATCGGGCCGAACCGCCGGTCAACGCGACCACCCACGACACAGAAAACCGCCCCTGATATGGCGGCGAGGATACCGAAGATCCCGATCTTCTGGATCGACCACTCCAGCACGCCGGACGCATACAGCCCCCCGAACGTATACATGCCGTTAAGCGCATCGCGGTAGAACATCGACGAACCGAGATAGGCCATCAAAGACGGGTGACGTGGCAGAGTGCGCAGGGTTTTGCCAAGGTCGCTCAGACCCTTGCCAAAACGGTATTTTGGCGCGTTTGGTTTGGGCGTATCACGCATATACAGGAAGAACGGCACCATAAAGACCACATACCAGATCGCGGTCAGCGGCCCGACAGCGCGGGTATCGGCCTTGGTAGCCGGGTCCAGACCAAAAAGCGGTGACAGGCCCGCCATTGTCTTGCCGCTGGACCCCGTTTGAAACAGCGCAATGATGATGACCAGCGCAATGACGCCGCCCAGATAGCCGAACGCCCAGCCGTCACCGGAAATCCGCCCGCGCTCTGCCGGATCGGGGGACAGTTCAGGCAGGTAGGCGTTGGTAAAGATGGTCGCAAATTCCATACCGATCAGGCCAATGCCGAAAAAGAACAGCGCCCAAAGCACCGAGAAATCCTGCGGTGCCGTCCACCAGAGCGCGCCAGAACCGATGACATAAAGCACCGAGAACAACCATATCCATGGCAACCGCTTGCCTGACGAATCCGCCACAGCGCCAAGGATCGGGGCGAGGATTGCGATCGCAATTCCCGCGATGGCAAGCCCGTAGCCCCAATAGGCCTGCGACTGTGCTTTGGCGGCGGACAGGTCCATGCCACTCTCGACGAGGGATGCCGTTGCGGTTTGGGCGAAATAGGGGCCAAAGATAAAGGTCAACAACAAGGTGTTGTACGGCTGGCTTGCCCAGTCAAAAAAATACCAGCCCCAGATGCGTTTGCGTGCTGTGATCGTTGCCATAGTTCCCGTCCCCTTGTTGGCTCAAGATAGAACAGGGCGGCACCGTTTACGCAAGTTAAGGTTTCGCGATCACGCGTCGTGCATCGGCGGCCATGGCCTGTGGGTTTCGGCAGCACACCAACGGGCCACCCAATCTGGCATCGGTGGCGATACGGCGGGCTGGCCCAAGGCGGTCAGTACCGTAAGTGGCGCGACGATACCGTTTTTGTCGGTCACGGCAGAACGGTAGAGGACATGGCTGGCACATTCGCCGTTCCGCTTCCACATGGATTGTTCGAGATAAATAAACTTGTCATCCCAGCACAACGCTCTGCTGCGCATCTCGAAGCGTTCAAAACCGCGGATGCGGCGGCGGAACCTTGTGGACGTGCCCGCCATGGTCAGCGCCCATCGTTCGCGTTTGAGTACCTTGATCAACCCTGCGCGCTGCGCCATTGCCGTGCGCCCCAGATCATAGAGCGTGAGCGCGCGACCATTGTTCAGCTCTAGCCACACATCGAGATCATGCGGCCAGCAGATATGATGGCTGACGTGGGTATCCAGCAGCGTCTCGAACGGCGGTTGACGGCTGGCCAGCCAGACATCTTTGAACATGCGGACAAACGGGAACATCGGCCACTCCTTTGGTGTCCGAGGTACACCCCGACGAGCCGAGGTCAACCTTGAACCTTGCGGCACTCTTGTGGTTTTACGCATGGGCGATTAATTGGTTGGCACCACCTTGAAAGGGTTTACACCATGTCGTCACTTTTTGAAATTCTGATGCTGCTTTTGAACATTGTCTGGTTCATCATCATCGCTCATGTGATCATGTCGTGGCTGATCAACTTTCAGGTGCTGAACCTGCACCAGCCGCTTGTTTCGCAGGTCTGGTACGGGCTGAACCGGCTTTTGGAGCCGGTTTACAGCCGGGTGCGGGCCTTTCTGCCGCAGATGGGCGGATTGGACCTTGCACCGCTGGTTGTGCTTATCTCGGTGGCGATTTTGCGGATTGTTCTGACCAACAACGCGGCGGCCTTCTACTAGCAACTGTATCTTTCGGGCGGCGTGATTGGTCCAAGTCAGACGAGGTTTGCAAAGCTCGTTCGCGATTGTGACGCGCTTTCGAGCAACTGCTATGACGACAACCTTATGTGGTTTTCCGGTGGCGCGAAGGCGGTCTGCAAAGACTTTCAGGGCCGGGTTGTGATGGCTGGCGACAAGGGCTGCCTGGAACATGACGTGCCGCAGTCGGCGCCGTCCTCCTCCGATGGCGCGCTTGCCGCGCATTGCGCCGCTGTCGTGTGCGATTGGAGCCAGACCCACAAACGAGGGCGTCCAGTTCAAGAGCGAGTTCAGCGACTTGCGCGTGACCTTCGACCTTGTTCGGCAACCGCGCGCGCTTGCCTCCTGGCAGACGGTAAATATCCAACCAATCGCGGCTGACATCTATACCGCTGATCCTTGCCTGTGATAATTTGCTCATGCTCTCTTCCTTCTGCTCCGCGGTCCAGACCGGCCGCATTCAACTGTTCGAGACGATGAAGAGAGACGGTGCTGGCTCGCCAGGAAACGTCGTCAACGCCACAAGGCCCAGACGCCAAACACCGTCCCGTCACCGACCTTGGCCAAGGTCGGTGACGCGGTCAGAACAGCAAATCAGAGATACAGAGGGGGTCAAGTTGCTTTTGCATATTTTAAGAACAATGAAGCGCTGGGTCTTGTTCACCAATTGTTAGTGTGGGAGTCTGCATAAAAACGCAGACAATTCGAGTGGTCCCCACATGACGGCAGCACAATCCGGCGCTGAAACGCTTATCCGTGATGTATTCGGCTTTGATGCGTTTCGCCCCGGTCAGCAGGAAATTGTCGAGGCTGTCACTGCGGGCGAGAACGTGCTTGCAATCATGCCGACGGGCGGCGGCAAATCCCTTTGTTTTCAATTGCCTGCGCTGATGCGCGAGGGCGTCACGGTGGTGATTTCACCGCTGATTGCCTTGATGCGGGATCAGGTGCGGTTCTTGCAGGAAGCCGGTGTATCGGCGGGGGCACTGACGTCCGGCAACACGCCAGAGGAAACCGATGCGGTTTGGGAAGCGCTCGAGGCTGGGACGCTTAAGCTTTTGTATATGGCACCGGAGCGGCTGGCGGCGGGATCGGCGATGGGCATGTTGAAACGTGCCAACGTGCGGATGATCGCGGTGGACGAGGCGCATTGTGTCAGCCAGTGGGGCCATGATTTCAGGCCCGATTACTTGCGCATCGGCGAGTTGCGGCGCGCGTTGGATGTGCCATTGGCGGCATTCACGGCCACGGCAGATGCGGAAACCCAAGCCGAAATTGTGCAAAAACTGTTCGACGGGGTGCCACCGCGTGCATTTTTGCGCGGCTTTGACCGGCCAAACATCCATTTGGCGTTTGCTGCCAAGAACAAGCCGCGCGAGCAGATTTTGAATTTTGCGGGCGCGCGCAAGGGTCAGTCGGGAATTGTCTATTGCGGCACCCGCGCCAAGACCGAAGGGCTGGCCAAGGCGTTGCGCGATGAGGGCCATGTATCGCTGCATTATCATGGCGGGATGGAGGCGGAGGACCGCAGGATCGCAGAGCGACGGTTCCAGCAGGAAGACGGGTTGATTGTTGTGGCGACGGTAGCCTTTGGCATGGGCATCGACAAGCCTGACATCCGCTGGGTAGCACATGCCGATCTGCCCAAGTCGATTGAGGCCTATTATCAGGAAATTGGCCGCGCCGGTCGCGACGGGGCACCAGCCGAGACGCTGACGCTGTTCGGGGCGGACGATATCCGGTTAAGACGCAGCCAGATCGACGAAGGGTTGGCCCCGCCGGAGCGGCGCAGTGCTGACCATGCGAGGCTCAATGCGCTGTTGGGATTGGCTGAGGCATTGGAATGCAGGCGGCAAAACCTTTTGGGGTATTTTGACGAAACCGACATCACCTGCGGGCATTGTGATTTGTGCGATGTGCCCGCGGATGTGTTTGACGGCACCACGGCCGTACGCAAGGCGTTGTCGGCAATTTTGCGGACCGAGGAATGGTTTGGCGCGGGCCATCTGATTGATATTTTGCTGGGCGTCGAGACGGATAAGGTCAAGCAGCGGGGGCATACCAGTTTGCCGACATTCGGGGTGGGCACCGAATATGACAGGCGCGAATGGCAGGCTGTGTTCCGGCAAATGATGGGGCATGATTTGATCCGGCCTGATCCCGAACGCCATGGTGCCTTGCGGATGACCGACGCGGCGCTGCCGATTTTGCGCGATGAGGCCAAGATCAATCTGCGACGGGATTCCATCAAGACCGCGTCGGCGATCCGGCGGCCGGCAGCCAAGGAAATGGTCAGCGACGAGGACGCACCGCTGCTGTCCGCGCTCAAGGCGAAACGGCGCGGGCTCGCGGAGGCGGCGCGCGTGCCTGCGTATATCATTTTCAACGACCGGACCTTGATCGAGATGGCCGAAACGCGGCCCCGTGATCTGGACGGTATGGCGCGGATTGGTGGCGTTGGAGCGAAAAAGTTAGAGACCTATGGCAAAGCGTTTCTGGAGGTGATCAACGGCGAAGTGGCCCAGATGCATCCAACGCGGCGCAAACTGGCAGGGCGCGATGCGGGTACGGTCTATGATCAACTGCTGCAAGTGCAGGCCGATCTGGCGAGGGGGATGGCGGGTGCGGACAAGCCGATGTCCTGTTCCGCGTCGGTGTTGGCACGTGTTGCGCAATTGCGAAATGCCGATGACAGCGCCTTGAAACGGCTGCTGGGGGACCGTCATGCCGAACGGTTTGGTCCGGCTTTTCTGGACGTTCTGCGGGACGCGGGCTAGATGCAGGTTGATCGGTAAGGAGACGCGCAGATGTTGGTTGTAATTTCACCCGCCAAACGGCTGGATTGGGACGCGCGTGATGTCACAACGACAGAGCCTGTGTTTCAGCAAGATGCGATGCGGCTGGTGAAAACAGCGCGCAATCTGACGCTGGGCAAGCTCAAAAGCCTCATGTCATTGTCCGATGATCTCGCGCGTCTGAACCGCGACCGATTTGCCGCGTTCGAAGCAGAACCTGATGCGGCTGTGACGCGACCAGCGGCGTTGGCTTTTGCGGGCGATACCTATCAGGGGCTGGAGGCGGCCACTCTGGAGGCAGACGAGATGGCGTGGGCGCAGGAGCATTTGCGGATTTTGTCGGGACTTTATGGCGTCTTGCGCCCTCTGGACGCGATCCAGCCGTACCGGTTGGAGATGGGCAGCCGCCTTGAAACGCGGCGCGGCGGGAGCTTGTATGACTACTGGCAGGACACATTATCAAAGGCCCTGAACGCACAGGCAGCAGAGGTGGGTACGGACGTGTTGATCAACTGCGCCAGTCAGGAATACTTTGGCGCGGTTGCGCTCAAGACGTTGAAGCTAAAGGTGATCACGCCGCAGTTCATGGAAGACAAAGACGACGGCAAAGGCCCGAAGATGGTCAGCTTTTTTGCCAAGAAAGCCCGTGGTGCGATGGCGCGGTTCATTGTGCAGAACCGGTTGACCGACGCCCAAGCGATCAGGGATTTTGATACGGGCGGTTATGTCTGGCAACAGGATAAATCCACGCCAGAGCGTCCGGTATTTGTGCGTCCCTATCCGACCGCCTGAGCGGGAGCGGTGGATTCAGCGGGCAATGGGGGCGCTATGCGATCCGTCACCGAAGCCTCGATTTGTGCTATGATTTCGGGTTTGCGCAGGGGCTTTGTCAGATAATAATCCAAACCTGCGGCCAGAATTCCGGTGTCGTCCCCTTGCATCGCATGGGCGGTCATCGCGACAATCGGCACGTGCCGGTCTGTGCCATCCTCTAGCGCACGAATGGCTTGGGTGGCTTGCTTGCCATCCATCTTGGGCATCGAGATATCCATAAAGATAATGTCGGGGTTGATGTCCCTGAACAGGGCAACCGCCTCTTCACCGTTGCTTGCAAAGGTCAGATCGACATCCAGATCCTTGATCATTTTGCGAAACACCAGCTGGTTGGTTTTATTGTCTTCCGCCGCCAGAATACGCATTTTTCGCAGGGCGGGCGGGCCTTGCTCAATGGGCGAAACAGCCAATGCTTCGAGCTGTGCAAACAGCGCCTGACGGGTTAGCGGTTTTTGAAACACGCCTTGAACGTGCGCACGACCGGGGTCTTTTTCCGCAAGCAGCGGAGTTGAGCTGAGCAGCAGGATCGGAACGGTATTGCCTGTTATGCGGACAGCCTCAGCCATTTCCAAACCGTCCATTTCGGGCATGTTGTGATCGATCAGGATCAGATCGACAGTGCTGTCCAGTTGCGCCAGTGCGTCTGTTCCGTTGACGCATGTGATCACCGCGAGGCCCATTTGTTCCAGTTGCCGTTCCAGTATCGTGCGGTTGATGGCGATATCGTCCACAATCATCACGCGGCGCAACCCCTCGGTAAGCGCATGTTGCAGGGGCAGCGAGCCATGAACAGGGTCCATGTTGAGCTTGAAGCCAAAACACGATCCGACGCCTTCTTCGGATGTGACCCAGATGGCACCCCCCATCATGTCGATCAGGCGTTGCGAGATGGCAAGCCCAAGGCCCGTTCCGTCAAACTGGCGGTTACGTTCGTTTTCGACCTGATTGAATTCGCCAAAAATGTGATCGACCATGTTTTCGGGAATACCGATGCCCGTGTCCTCGATGGTGATGTGCAGGGATACGGTGTTTGTGGCCTCGTCAGGCACGCCCGTGACCCGAACCAGCACATGGCCTTGCGTGGTGAATTTAACGGCGTTGCCAACAAGGTTGGTCAGCACCTGCCGGATACGACCGGGATCGCCGATCAATTCGGTGGGCAAAAACATGTCATAATCTAGCAGTAACGACAGACCCTTGTTGCTTGCCGATGTGCGCAGCAACATCAGCACCTCTTGAATGGCACGTTCAAGATCGAAGGGTTGCGGGTGCAGATCAAGTTTTTTCGCTTCGATCTTGGAGTAATCAAGCACGTCATTGATGATCAGCAACAACGCCTCGCCCGAGTTTTTGATCGTATCGACATAAAGCCGCTGTTCGTCCGTCAGGTCGGTGTCGTTCAATACATCTGCCATGCCGACAACACCATTCATCGGCGTTCTGATCTCATGGCTCATATTGGCCAGAAATGCCGATTTGGCGCGGTTCGCACTTTCTGCAATGCTGCGCGCCTCTTTGAGCTCCTTTTGATACCGCACAGTTTCGGTGATGTTCAGGCCCAGCGACACCAGATCACCCCCCGGCCCGCGCTGGTCGACAAACTTGATATAGGCACCGTCCCACAGCCGCAACGTGATCGGCTCGGGCTCGGGCTGTTTGAGCCGCTCCGACATCATTTCGCGCCAGTCTGGCGGGGTCATATTGCCGATATCAACGATGCCCTCATCGGTCAGCGCCTGCAGGATGGTAACGTAGTTAACGCCCGGGCTGATGACCTCGAGCCCGTCAAAAACGCTAAGGTAGGCACGGTTGGCCATGATCATCTGATTATCGCCGTCGAAAAAGGCAAAACCGTCTTTGATCGTTTCAATCGAATGCCACAAACGCCGTTCCACGATCTCTATCTTTTGCTTTGCGGCGGTAAGGTCCGATTTGACCCGCTGGTTCTCGCCCCTGATGTTTGCAACTTCGGCACGGGTCTCGACGATTTCTTCGGTAAGCTGCTGCGCATGCTGTCCCAGTTTACGGTTTGCCGCGAACAACTCCGCCTTTTTCAGCTCAAGCATACGCTCCGCCGCCAGACGGCTGCGCCGCTCTTCGGTCAGTTTGTTCGCAAGGCTCATCCGCCGCTCCGCTGTGGTCCATTTCGCAGGTGCAGACTGCTTTAACAGGGTGAACATATCCTTAAGGCAGACCACATCCCTTGCCCGAAACAAGGCCGCGTGGCACGATGGCACGATTCCACCTGGAGAGTGCCATGTCCCTGTTCCGCGCCTTGCGTCTGATCCCCTTCATTGCGACATTTCTTGCCGGTGCTGCCGCAGCGCAAGACGCGGTCCCGGAACACCGGTATGTCTACACGCAGGATGTCGATTTTTACGGCGCGGACCTGACCAATCTGTTCGATACAACGCAAACCGCCTGCGAGAGAGCCTGTTCGGCACAATCCGCATGTGTGGCGTTTACGTTCAACAAACGCTCTAACGCCTGTTTCCCCAAGTCGGGTATCACGGACGAACAGCCCTATGACGGTGCAATGTCCGCGATCAAGTTTGTGACCGAACCGGATGTCTTGAGCGGTGCTGCAGCACGGACGCAGGAGCTGGATTTTCTGGCAGCCTCAGACCTGCAAGATGCTGCTGATCTGGTTGGTAACAACGCGCGCCGGTTGCCTGTCGGCACGGCAACACTTGATGAATTGATTGCCGCGATGGTCGGGTCAAGCCAAAGCGGGGCAACACGGTCGGCACTTCAGTGGGCGGGCATGGCTGTTGCCCTGTCCGACCGTGCGGATTTATGGGCGCGCTATGCGGCCCTATCGCTGCAAGAGGCGAAAAGGGACGGTAATTCCGACCGCAACCAGAACCGTGCCGATGCGGTATCAGCGGCGATCAATGCCTATCTGCGGGCAGGTGATGTTGGCGTGCGGGTCGATGCGCTGGACGTGATGGCGCAGGCGCTTGAGGTCAACCAGCGGGGTCGCGACATGATCCCTGCGCTGAGCCTTGCCGTGTCGCTTGCACCGCGTGACGATCTGGAGGCGGCGCTGGACGAGGCGATCGGCAAATACGGTTTCCGTATTGTCGAACACCGCGTTGATAACGACGCCGCAGCCCCGCGCATCTGTGCGGAGTTTTCCGAAAAGCTGGTGCAGGCGGGTGTGGATTATGAGCCATTTGTGCGGATCGAGGGCAAAGGGTTGGTGGTGCAGGCCGATGAAAGCCAGCTGTGTATTGACGGGGTCGAGCATGGCGTGCGCTATGATGTGACCTTCCGCCAGGGGCTGCCTGCGGGCAGTGGCGAGACGTTGCACAAGGACGTGCGGCTTGCGCTTTATGTCAAAGACCGCACACCGGTCGCGCGGTTCCCCGGACGCGCCTATGTACTGCCACGCTCGGCACAGGCGGCTTTGCCGGTCGAGACGGTCAATGTTGATACGCTGGACCTGAAACTGCGCCGCGTCAGCGACCGCAATCTGGTGCGCGCGATCCGCGAGAGTTATTTCGGCAAACCGCTGAGCAAATATGAGGACGATCAGTTTTCCAGCGATCTGGCAGACGAGATCTGGACAGGTCAGGCCGATGTCCAGAATACCCTGAATGCGGACATGACCACGCGTCTGCCGATGGCCGATGCGTTGGCGGATCAGACCGCCGGCATCTATGCACTCAGCGCGTCTGTGCCGGGCCAAGACCCCTATGATTATCCGGCAGCAACACAATGGTTTGTACTGTCTGATCTGGGGCTTTCCACATGGTCCGGCGTGGACGGCATGCAGATATCGGTGCGCCGGTTGGCGGACACGGCGCCGCGCGCGGGGATCAAGCTGACCCTGATTTCGCGCGCCAATGCGATTCTGGGCGAAACCACATCCGACGCGGACGGATTTGCCGCCTTTCCCGCCGGATTGATCCGGGGAACAGGCGCGGCAAGTCCTGCATTGCTGATGGCCGAGGATGGAACAACTGATATCGCGTTTCTGCCGCTGACCGACCCCGCCTTTGATCTGTCCGATCGTGGTGTCGAGGGGCATCCGCCGAGCCCGCCGATTGATACGTTCCTGACAACGGATCGGGGCGCATACCGCGTTGGCGATACAATTTACGCGACTGCATTGACCCGCGATGCGCAGGCCAAGGCGTTGACTGACTTGCCCGTCACGGCAATCCTAAATCGCCCTGATGGTGTCGAATAC
The DNA here is from genome assembly GCA_963710185.1 of uncultured Alphaproteobacteria bacterium. GTDB lineage: Bacteria > Pseudomonadota > Alphaproteobacteria > Rhodobacterales > Rhodobacteraceae > Sulfitobacter. The sequence goes on from CAVPZE010000002.1 coordinate 728,516, forward strand.
AGCCGCCAGCTCAGTCAAAATGCCGTTGCGGGCGGACATGTATTTGCAATGCCGCTTGGGGGTGACGTGCCGCGCGGTGCATGGCGGTTGGATATCCTGTCAGACGTCGATGGCCCCGCTTTGGCCAGCCAGACCGTGCTGGTCGAGGATTTCCTGCCGGAGCGGATTGATTTTGACATCACCCTGTCGGATACGGCGTTGCGACTGACCGATACGCCGCCTTTATCGGTTGATGTGCGGTATCTGTTTGGTGCGCCGGGGGCCGATCTTGCCGTGCAAGGCGATCTACGGTTGCGCGGCACCCGCGCGCTGGCAGGCTGGGACGGGTATCAGTTTGGCCGCTATGATGTGCCCTTTGGCACACGCACCAGCTCTGTTGATGATGCGGTCACAGACAGCCAAGGCAAAGCGACATTGGCGCTGGAATTGCCAGAGGTGAACGAAGAGCCCGGTATGCCGCTTGAGGTGCAGGTGATCCTGCGCGTATCGGAAGGGTCGGGCCGTCCGGTGGAACGCCGCATGACCAAAGCCATCGCGCCCGAGACAGCGATGATCGGGATCAAACCGAACTTTGACGATGTCCTGCCCGAAGGCAGCGAGGCGTCGTTTAATCTGGTTGCGGTTGACCCGAACGGGGCGGCCACCGACATGCCTGTGCGCTGGACCCTGAACAAGGTCGAGACGCGGTATCAGTGGTATCAGCTTTATGGCAATTGGGAGTGGGAGCCGACCACACGCCGCATCCGTCAGGACACGGGCGAAGTGACGTTGGGCGCGCAGCCTTTCATCCTGACGGCACCGACCGAATGGGGTGAATACGAGCTGATTGTTGAACGTATAGGATCGCCATATGCCGCGACTTCCGTAAGTTTTTATTCCGGCTGGTATGGTGGCGATGGCGCGACCGATACACCGGACCAGTTGGAATTATCGCTGAACGATACCGAGTTTTCTATCGGTGACACGGTGCAACTGCGGTTGGTTCCCGAGACAGATGGCGTTGCCCTGATCAGCGTTTTGTCAAATCAGGTGATTGAACGCAAAGCGGTTTCCGTCACAGCGGGTGAAAATATAATCCCGCTCGAGGTGACAGACGCATGGGGCAGTGGGGCCTATGTGACCGCCTCGGTCCTTAGCGCGATGAACGAGGCGACGGGCCAGAACCCCGCACGCGCTTTGGGTCTGGCGCATGCCGGCGTGCGCCCCGGTGACAAGCAACTGTCGGTCAGTTTCGATGCGCCCGAAGTGGTGGATGGACAGGCAGGTACGATGCGCGCATCCGTCTTGGTTGAGGGCGTCAAAGCAGGCGAGACGGCCTATGTCACGCTGGCCGCTATCGACGTTGGTATCCTGAACCTGACGGGTTTCACGGCCCCCGACACCACTGATTATTATTTTGGCCAGCGGCGTCTGGGTGTCGAAATGCGCGATGTCTATGGTCGGCTGATCGACGGGATGAACGGCGCGCTGGGCACCGTGCGATCCGGTGGTGACGCGGCGGCCTCTGCGCAGTTGCAATCGCCCCCGCCGACCGAGGAATTGATGGCGTTCTTTAGCGGTCCGATCACCGTTGGCCCCGATGGCCGCGCAGAGGTCGAGATCATCCGCCCTGCATTCAATGGCACGGTTAAGCTGATGGCGGTGGCATGGTCTGACAGCGCTGTTGGCGATGCCTCGCAAGACGTGATTGCCCGCGATCCGGTTGTTGTCACAGCGTCCTTGCCACGGTTTCTGGCCCCCGGCGATCAAAGCCGATTGCTGCTGGAACTGGTTCATGCGTCCGGTATATCCGGGGATATGACATTGCAGGTTGTGGCGGATGCGGGCGTTGGCGTCGCCGATGCGCCGACCAGCGTGACGCTCGCGGATCAGGGGTCCGAGCGCCTTAGCATCCCGCTGACGGCGCGCGAGATTGGTGATCATCTGATCACCGTGACACTGACCACACCTGACGGCAAAGCGCTGCGCAAGGTGTTGACGATGCCGGTGCGGGACAACGATCCGGAAGTGTCGGTAACACGTCGGTTTTCCGTCGGTGTGGGCGAGACGTTCACCTTTGACAGTAATGTGTTTGCCGGACTGCGGTTGGGCACGGCAAGTGCCACGCTGACTGCCGGACCTTTGGCTCGGTTCGACGTGCCCGGATTGCTGCGGCAATTGGACCGCTATCCATACGGCTGTACCGAACAGGTGACATCGGGCGCGATGCCGCTTCTGTATCTCAGTTCCATGGCGCAGGCGGCAGGCATTGGGGAGCCTGCCCAGATTGACGATAAAATCAGCAAAGCGATTGAACGCATCCTGACCCGTCAATCCAGCAACGGTGCCTTTGGCATGTGGCGCGCGGAATCGGGCGAGTTCTGGCTGGATGCCTATGTCACGGACTTTCTGAGCCGGGCAAAGCGTGAAGGCCACGCAGTCCCGGAACTGGCTTTTGCGCAAGCGATGGACAACCTGCGCAACCGGATCAGCTATGCCCCCGACTTTGACGAGGGCGGCGAGGATGTTGCCTATGCTCTGCTGGTGCTGGCGCGTGAAGGGGCGGCGAGCATGGGGGATCTGCGGTATTATGCGGATACCAAGATGAATGATTTTGGTACGCCCTTGGCTGCGGCACAACTGGCGGCGGCGCTTGCGGCTTACGGCGATCAGGTTCGTGCGGATATGATGTTCCGCCGTGCGGGTGTCCTGCTGTTGCGCGACCGTGATCGGCAGCGGCGCTGGCGGTCTGACTATGGCACCAACCTGCGCGATACCGCAGGGGTTCTGACACTGACCGCAGAGGCCGGCAGCACCGCGATTGATGCAGCAACGCTGGTGTCCTGGGTCGGGGCTGACAACAAAAACCTGTCCACGCAGGAAGCCGCACAGGTTGTCATGGCCGCACATGCGCTGGCGTCACCGGATGCGGTGCCGGGGTTGCGGGTGGACGGTCAGACCGTGAATGGCCCAGTGGTCAAACGGTTGAACGATACCGATGGTGCGACATCGGTGATCGAGAACATCAGCGCGAATGCGATGGACGTGACGATGACCGCTTACGGCGTGCCCGAAGTTGCGCCCGCAGCAGACGGATACGGTTATGCGATCAGCCGGACCTATTACACGATGGACGGTGTGCCCGCAGTCGGGCCATTTTCTTCGGGCGACCGCTTGGTCGTGGTGATCGAGGTGCAACCGTTTGAAGATGTTGGTGCGCGGCTGATCATTGATGATCCGTTGCCAGCGGGGCTTGAGATCGACAACCCCAATCTGCTGCAAAGCGGTGAGGTTGGTGCGCTTGACTGGGTGAAAACCACTTATGCGGAAAACGCCGAGTTCCGCAGTGACCGCTTTATTGCCGCAGTCAATCACAGCGATGCGACTGCGTTCCGGCTGGCCTATATCGTGCGTGCCGTGACACCCGGCACCTATCATCATCCGGCGGCCACGGTGACGGATATGTACCGCGCCGAATACCGCGCCAACACCGGCACGGGCGCGGTGACAGTCACGCCATGATACGACACGCTTGGTTTCGCCGCTTTGGCCTGTTCGCAGCGGTTGCGGTGCTGGGCATCGCGGCGGGTCTGCGTGACGGATTTGACACTTGGGTGGACGCGACGGATGTGCCGCCGGTTCTGGTGGAAACATCCGTCGAAGTGCGCGACCGCAACGGCGTTTTGTTGCGGGTGTTTCCGGTCGAGGACGGGCGCGTCAGGTTGGCGCTGACATTGGATAAAGTGGACCCCGACTATCTGGACATGCTGATCGCCTACGAGGACAGACGCTTTTACCGGCATCACGGTGTCGACCCCATCGCGGGCCTGCGCGCTACGGCGCAGGCGGCGTGGAACGGGCAGGTTGTATCCGGCGGCTCAACCCTGACCATGCAAGTCGCGCGGTTGCTGGAAAATTCGGGCACGGGCGCGTGGGAAGGCAAGCTGCGTCAGGTACGGCTGGCGCTTGCGCTGGAACGGCGCTTGTCGAAAGATCAGATACTCGAGTTATATCTCGTGCATGCGCCTTATGGCGGTCCGGTTGAAGGGCTGCGGGCGGCGTCGTTGGCGTGGTTCGGCAAGGAACCCGCACGCCTGACATTGGCCGAGGCAGCATTGCTGGTGGCCTTGCCGCAATCGCCCGAAACCCGCCGCCCTGACCGTCATGCCGAGGCGGCGCTGGAGGCACGCGGGCGGGTGCTGGACCGGATAGATGCGCCGGAACGGACGCGACTTTCACCTGTGCCGGTCGCCATGAAGCCCTTTGTGAGGCTGGCACCACATCTGGCGGACCAGATGCGGCGGGAAGAACCGCTGGCGGGACAACATGATCTGACGTTGGATGCGCGTTTGCAGGTCGAGATCGAGAACCTGGCCAGACGTGCGATCAGGGGTCAGGCGCACGGAGTGTCCGCAGCGATTGTCGTCGCTAATCACCAAACGGGCGAGGTTTTGGCGTCGACCGGATCGCCAGAGTATTCCGCCGACAATGGGGCCCTTGGATTTGTCGATATGACCCGTGCGGTGCGGTCCCCCGGATCGACGCTAAAGCCTTTTATCTATGGTCTGGCGTTTGATCAGGGGTTGGCGCATCCCGATACGCTGATTGACGACAGCCCCGTAATCTTTGGCCGCTATGCGCCGCAGAACTTTGACGGGCAGTTTCGCGGTGAACTGACCGTGCGCGAGGCACTGCAACTGTCGCTGAACATTCCGCCTGTGTTGCTTACGCAAGAACTTGGGCCCGCGCGGTTGATGGCGACCTTGCGCGCGGGCGGCGCGGACCCGCAGGTGCCGGGGGGCAAGCCGGGTCTGGCCGTGGCATTGGGCGGTGTGGGGCTGACACTGAACGAGCTGGTGCAGCTTTATGCGGGTCTGGCGCGTGGTGGGCAGGCGCGGCCATTGTTATGGCGGTTGGGTCAAAATTCGCACGCGCCGCAGCATATGATGTCCCGCTCGGCCGCGTGGCAGGTCGGGCATATTCTGGCCAGTATCCCACCGCCTGCAGGAGCTGCGGCGGGTATCGGGCAGATCGCCTATAAGACTGGCACCTCATACGGGCACCGTGATGCCTGGGCGATTGGATTTGATGGTCAACATGTAATTGGCGTCTGGCTGGGACGGCCAGATGGCACACCGGTGCCGGGGGCGTTTGGCGGTGATCTGGCGGCCCCGATCCTGTTCGAGGCGTTCGGTCGGGTAAAGCCAAAGCCCGCGCCGTTTGCCGCACCGCCGCCTGAAACCCTGATCCTGAGTACCGCCGCTTTGCCCATGCCGCTACAACGGTTTCGCAGCCGTGATGCGGTGTTTCAAAAGGCCGGCGATGCACCTGTGGTCAGTTTTCCGCCGCAAGGGGCCGTGCTTAGGCAAAGCAGTGATGGCATCCCATTGAAATTTCGCGACGGGGTGTTGCCGATGACGGTGCTGGTCAATGGCGCGCCTGTAATCACTGGCCTGCGGGACCGCAGTGTGATGTTGCCCGCTATGGGGCCGGGGTTTTCCAGAATATCCGTGATTGACGCCAAGGGGCGCGGGGCCGAGGTGAACATCCGTCTGGACTGACCGCCGCGGTCATGTCAGGGCAGTCGGAGCTTTGATCCGTTGGAATTGCGCTATGTCCCTTGCCCTGTCTGTGCTGCCCTTGGTCCTGATCATCGCGAGTGGTTATCTGCTGGCCAAGACCGGAATTCTGCCCAAAGCCGACTGGAAAGGCATCGAAACGCTGAGTTTTCGGATACTGATCCCTGCGGTTCTGGTGTTGGCCATCACGCGGACCGATCTGTCGTTCGAGCGGTTCGGCGGTGTGATGATTGCGCTGTTGCTGACATGGGCATTGCTGGCGGTGCTGGCGCTGATGCTGCGGTTGATCCCGCAGGCACGGCTGGCCAATCCTGCGTTTACCACGCTGTTTCAGGTCGGCACGCGCTGGAACGCTTTTGTGGCATTGGCAGCGGCAGAACAGTTTATCGGCACGCAGGGATTTGGCGTGATGGCAGTGGCGATTGCACTGCTGATCCCGACAATCAACGTGAGTTGCATTGTGGTACTGTCGGCCTTCGGGCCAGCCAGCACCAGCGTAGTAGGGGTAATCCGGATTGTCGCCAGGAACCCGCTGGTTCAGGCCTGTGCCGTGGGTTTGGCGATTTATTTTAGCGGAATAGCCTTGCCCGCGCCTGTGATCGAGACGCTGGATATGATCGGACGTGGTGCGCTGGCTGTGGGGTTGCTGGCCGTGGGGGCGGGGATCAGTCTGCGCCGTCTGGCCCGTTGGGATTGGAAGGTGATAACAGGCGTGGCGTTGCGGCCAGTGATTGCGCCCTGCATTTTTGCGGGGCTGGCGATGGTGCTTGACCTGAACCCTGTGCAAACGCTCGCGGGGGTGCTGGTGTTTGCCGCGCCTGCGGCGTCGAACGGGTATATCGTGGCCAAGCAGATGGGCGGGGATGCCGACCTTTATGCCGATGTCCTGACCTGGCAGACTTTAGTGTGTCTGATCGTCCTGCCGGTCTGGGCCTTTGTGATCATCGGCTGAGATTCGCGTCAGAGTGACGCGCGCGATTGCTGCACCTGTGCGGCTGGGGTAAAGAGAGACATGATGAAACGCATGATCCCTTTGGTATTCGCAATGATGACAGCGGCACCCGTTGCAGCGCATCCGCATATATTTGTTGATACCGGTCTCGAGATGATTTTTGATGCAGGCGGCCAGTTGACGCATTTGCGCGTGACATGGCGCTATGACGCGTTGTTTTCGCTGATGATCACCGAGGATATGGGCCTTGATCCTGATTATGATGGCGTGCTCACGCCCGCTGAAAACAAACAGCTGACCGGCTTTGATATGAACTGGGACGCAGGGTATCCCGGCGATACCGAACTGTTGAGCAATGGCGCGGTCGTGCCATTGTCGCGCCCGACAATGGGCACGGCGTCGTTCAGCGAGGGACAGATCACCTCAACGCATTTGCGCGCGGTTCTGGAGCCTGTGAAAGGCACGGACGACATTGTGATCAAGCCCTATGACCCGACCTATTACACGGCTTATGATGTGACCTTGCCGATCATCATTACCGGAACCGACGCGTGTCGCGCGCGGGTCAAAATGCCGGTGATGGGCGAGGCCCTGATGGCGCTGCGCGAAGAGTTGAGCACCTTGGGTGCCGATGCGCTGCCAGAGGACGAGGGTTTGCCCAATATTGGTGCCGAGCTGTCCAATGATGTGATTGTGACATGCGCAGGATCATAGCGGTCGTTTCCGTTGCCGTGGCTCTGGGGCTTGCGATTGTCTGGGTGAATGGCGGGTTTACTGTCTTTGCCGCTTGGGCAGTAGATCAGCAGCGCGCATTCCAGAACACCATCGCCTTGTCGTTACGCGCTGTGCGCGGCGGCGAGGTGGGGGCCACCCTTGCGCTGGTGACTGCGTGTTTTGCCTACGGGTTGGCTCATGCGGCAGGGCCGGGACATGGCAAGGTGTTGATCGGTGGATACGGGTTTGCCCGACAGGTGCCGGTAATGCGGTTGTCCCTGATTGCCTTTGCCGCTTCGATCGGTCAGGCGTTGACTGCGATTGCGCTGGTCTATGCCGGCGTGTTGATCCTGAATTTAAGCCGTGAAAAGATGATTGGCGTGACCGAGCAGGTCTTTGCCCCTGTCAGTTATGCCGCGATTGTGGCGATTGGGTTATGGCTGGTGTGGCGCGGCGTGCGGCGGTTGCGCGTTGAGGGTGAACCGCATCATCATGATCACGGCCATGAAGGCCACGATCACAGCCATGCAGGTCATGCAGGTCATGACGCGACATGCAGCAGTTGCGGTCATGCCCACGGGCCGACGCTGGATCAAATTGATCGTGCAAATTCCCCTCGCGAGGCGTTGGCCCTGATCACGGGTATCGCCATCCGGCCTTGCACGGGCGCGCTTTTTGTTCTGATCACCACATGGCAAATGGGGATTGCGATGGTCGGTATAATCGGGACGTTTGCCATGGCTGTCGGAACGGCAGTGATTACCATTGGCACAGGCCTTGCAGCAACAGGTTTGCGTGGCGGTTTGCTTGCCAATGCCATCGGATCACCGCGCGGCGCACAGATTGCGTCGGGTGTTGAAATTATCGCGGGGCTTGTCGTTGTGGTGCTGGCAGGCGGGTTGTTGCTTCGCGCGATTTGATACTGCCTACCGCCGCCCTTCGCGCATCCACGCCGCCGTGATCAACAGCGCACTCAACAGCAAGACCAGCCATCCCGGCAAGATCGGTGTTTGCCGTACATCGCGGGTCTCGTAGGCTCCGCGCGGGGTCAGGCCCAGCCATCCACGACCTGCTGCGGGGCGGCCCACCCGCACGTCACGCAGTTTCGGGTTGCCCGCTTCAAGCCGCGCAACGCCGCCGCGCAATGCGGTCACCGTCGGTTCCAGTACGGTCGCATCCGCGATGGTTTCAACAAATTCGCGCGGGGCGGCAGGGCCAAGCCCGATCACGGATGTCTGTTCGTCATCCTCAAGGCGGTAAAGCCCGATATCAGGCCCTTGAAACACCGCCTCGAACTGGCCCGGTCCTTTGGGTAACATGTCCACGACGCTGGTACTGCCGTCAGGTGCGGTGATGGTCACGGGTGCGGCGGTTTCACCCAGCGTCCGACGGGTGATGCGCATGGTCTGCCCCTCGGCGGTAGCGGTCAGCGTTTCTTCTTCCAGCTCGGGTTCTTTCATCATCCAGTGCGCCAAACGGCGCAGCAGTTCAAGTTGCGGCCCGCCGCCCTCGTACCCCCGGTTCCAGAGCCACGCATGATCCGATGCCAACAAGGCGACGCGGCCTTCATCCACGCGGTTCAGGACCAGCAAGGGCTGTCCCTCTATGCCTTCCATCAGCACATTCCCTTGCGGTTCTGTGACGTCGATCTGGCGCAGCCAGCGACCCCAGTCACCATTGCCGGGCAAATCGGCTGTCACCGGATGACGCTGTCCGATCTCGCTGACGCGTGGCAGGTAGGGTTGCTCAAACACCCGCGCCGTGGGTGTGGCGGGTATGACTTCGCCCAGGGGCGAGCGGAAAATGCTGTCGGCGCTGGCAAAATCAGGACCGGCAGCCACCAGAACGGCACCGCCTTTGCGGACATAATTCGCGACGTTTTCAAGGTAGAGCGCAGGCAGGATACCGCGTCGTTTGTAGCGGTCAAAGATGATCAGATCAAAGTCGTCGATCTTTTCCATGAACAATTCGCGCGTTGGAAAGGCGATCAGGGAAAGCTCGTCCACCGGCACACCGTCCTGCTTTTCAGGCGGGCGCAGAATGGTGAAATGCACCAGATCGACAGAGCTGTCCGACTTGAGCAGATTGCGCCAGGTCCGCCCGCCCGGATGCGGCTCACCACTCACAAGCAATACGCGCAGGCGGTCACGTACACCGTTCATCTGGATCAGCGATGCATTGTTGCGGTCGGTCAGTTCGCCCTCTGCCAAAGGCAGGGAGAAGCGGATCACATTGCGCCCGCCATGGGGCAGGGTCACGGGCAGTTGAATATCCTCGCCGATCGGGACGCGAAAGGATTGCGCCGGCTCGCCGTCGATTGAAATCTCGAGCGGGGCAAGGGTTTCGCCCTCGGGTGCGGCCCCCAGATCATCGACGCGCAGGGTCAATGTCACCGGCTCGCCGATGATGGCAAAGGCAGGGGCATTGCTGATCGTGATGCGGCGGTCCCAATCGGTCGCCTCGCCCGACAACAAGACATGCAAAGGGGCGGGCAGGTTGATGGGCAGGTCGGCATCATGCACGCGACCATCGGTGATCGCCAAAATCCCCGCGACCCTCCCGCTGGGTTCCTCGGCCAGCGCATCTGCAATGGCGGCCATCATTTCGGTGCCTGCATCGCCCGCGCCATCGGGCACCGTAATACGGCGCAATTCGGTATTGGGGCGGGCGGCAATTTGAGCGGCGATGTTGGCAGCGGCATCCTCGCTTTGGGTCACCCGCCGGCCCAGTTTCTGGCTGGCGCTGGTGTCTTCGACCAGCAACACGATATCGCTCAAGGGGGCGCGGTCTTCTTGCTGATACGACGGGCCGGCCAAGGCACCCAGAACCACCAGTGCGGCCAACCCGCGCAAGGCCCAGCCATTTAGCCCGCGCAGGGCGGCGATCAGCACACCCATAAAGGCAATTACGGCGACTGCGATCAAAAGTGAAAGCGGGATCAGCGGATCGTAAACGATTGTTGCGGTCATTGGCCAAGCCTGTCCAGCAGGGCAGGCACATGCACCTGATCCGACTTATAATTGCCCGTCAGCACATGCATAACGAGGTTCACACCAAAGCGGTTTGCCAATTCGCGCTGCCGTTCGCCGGAATAGCCGCGCCCGATTGGCAACAGCGGTGCGCCGTCACTGCGCACGGCCCAGGCAGCGGCCCAGTCGTTGCCGCCGATCAGCACGGGTGTCACGCCGTCGTTCAGGTTACGAAACGGCATCCCCTCGATCTGTTCGGCGTCGGGTGGCGAGGCTTCGACCCAGATGTCGCGGCTGAGGTGGCGACCTGGAAAATCCTGTAACAGATAGAACGTGCGGGTCAGCACATGATCCGCAGGCAGCGGTTCAAGCGGCGGAATATCGAGCGGGGCAGCAAGTTCCTGTAGTTTGCGTCCATTCGGGCTTGCAGCCCCAAAGCTCGCGATATCTGCATCGCGGGTGTCGAACACGATCAACCCGCCGGAGCGCAGATATTCATTCAGCTTGGCATAGGCCTCGGACGAGGGGCGCGGCTGATCGGGGGTGATCGGCCAGTAGAGGATCGGGAAAAATGCCAGTTCGTCGGTTTCCAGATCGACGCCAAGCGGCGCTGCGGGTTCAACAGAGGTGCGGAAAAACAATGTGTCCGACAGGCCGATCAGACCGGCATGAGCGACCTCGTCAATCTGGGCATTGCCGGTCATCACATGCGCAAGCGAGACCTCGTTTGTCGCGGCAAGGGCAAAGGCGTCGGCATCCGCGTTGGTTTGGGCGTGGCTTGGTACGGGCTGTGCGATGAACGGCACCGCCAACAGGATCATAACGGCGGCGTTGCTGCGGCTGAGCAATTTGCCGGACAAGGCCAGCGACGCGACAACATCGGCGAGCAACAACAGGATCGACAGGCTAAGCAACCAACCCGCCATGGGCTGTTCGGGGGCAACCGCAAATCCGCGCACGGGGACATCAGCGGGCCATGTGGCGGGCGTCAATATGCTGTCATCGGTAAAGACATTGCGTGCCAGACGGCGATCACCAGAGGCATAGATGCCCGGCTGCATCTGCGGGCCGAGAACAGCGTTGATCAGGTCGGGGCCTGCAACACCGGGCAGGTTTCCTGCCTCCGAGAGCACTCCGTAGCCATCCATCACCCGCAGCGGCGTCCAGGTGGTGCCCGCCAGATCACCCGCATCCGGCGATGTGGCCGCCGATGAAAGGGCCAGACGTTCCATCATTTCGACAAACAGGCCAGAGAGCGGCAAGGTCGACCATTCGGCGGTGGCGGTGACATGAAACAACACAATCTGGCCCTGACCTTGGGTTTTGCGTGTGACCAACGGCGTGCCGTCATCCAGCGATGCGATCACACGCTCTGCCAAAGTCGGATCGGGCTGTGCGACGACCTGTGAGGAAACCACAACATCATCGGGGATGGTCAGGCCAAAGAACGGCGAGCTGTCTTTGAACGGGGCCAGCGATTTCGGTGCACCCCAAGACATGGCACCCCCGACACTGCGCCCCCCCGCGCGCAGGCGCACGGGCATCAGCGGGTCTTCGTCAATGCGGCTGATGTCACTTGCGGCGATACGCGGGCCTGCGAAACGCACCAGCATGCCGCCTTGGTCGATCCAGTCCATCAGCGGACCGGATTCAGCATCGGACAGCGTAGCGATATCGGCCAGCACAATCACATCGGGGTTTGCGGGCAGGACATCGGCAAGTGAGCCGTCGATCAGGTCGGCCGTCGGGGCCAGCGCCTGTTCTATATAATGCAGCGGTGACAGCAGTTGCAGGCTTTCGCGGTCATTGCGCCCGCCGATCAATGCCACCTCGCGGCGGCGCAATCCGTCATCCACAAGCGATACCGCGCCGGCAGAGCGACTGCCCGCGATGACAAACCCTGTGACCCGCGCGCGCAATTCGGCCGGCAAAACCAGCTCGGCACTGGCGTTTAGGGCGCTTTGTTCAAAGGTTGCAGGCACCGTTGCGAGGATACGCGCATTACCAGCGGGATCACGGCCCTCGGCCTGAATGATCACGTCTCGCGCCAATCCTGCTGTCGCACGCGCTAGGGTCAGTTTCACGGTGTTATCCTCGTAACGCGCGGGCGCAATCGCCATGACATTTGCGGCGGTTTGATAGATTTCAACAGCGCCTTGCGCCTGCATCGCGTCCAGCAGGGTATCCTGTCCGTCGAATTTCAGACCGTCGCTGAACCACAGGGTGTCAAAGGCGGGCAGGTCGGCCATGATTTCAGCGGTTCTATCGACATTCAGGGTCGAGGGCTGCCATGGGGCGGGGTTGAACCCGGCCAGCCGTGACCGCCAGACATCAGCGGATTGAAACGCAGGTTCTTCGGGGCGGGTCAGCACCATAAAGCCGACGGTGCGTCCGGCACGGCCAGCGCGGGTCAGTTGTGCTTCAATCGCCTCCGTTTGTTGTGGCCAGCGTGTGGCACCGGCCCATGTACCATCGAGGACAATAAGCAACGGGCCATTGCCCTCGGCCTGATCTGTTTCGGGGTTCAAAACAGGCCCCGCCAGCCCGATGATGATGGCGCCAACCACCAGCATCCGCAGCAACAACAGCCACCATGGTGTGCGGTCCGATACGGTTTCATCGTCGTTCAGACCCAGCAGCAGCGCCACACCGGGAAAGCGGCGCCGAATCGGGGCGGGGGGCACGGCGCGCAGGATCAGCCACAGGACCGGCAGAGCCAAGAGCGCGGCCAAAAGCCAAGGGGTTGTGAAACCTATGCCACCAAGAACCATCATGCGGCGATACCCGCGCGGGCATCAAGGGCGCCGTACAGCCACAAAAGCCCGGATTGAGCGGAAACATCGGTGTGGTGCAGGCCGTATTGCCATCCTGTCAGCGCGCAGAGGCGTTGCAGTTCGGCTTTGCGTTCCGCAAGCCGTTCCAGATAGCGGCCCTTGAGGTCATTGGCCTTGAGGGTTTCATGGCTCAATGTGCCGCCCATGCTTTGAAAAATGGTTCGTCCGGTAAAGGGAAAGGCTTCCTCGGAGGGGTCAAGTACGTGATACAACACACCGCGCACGCCGCGATCTGCAGCTTTGGTCAGGGCCAGTTGAACACCCCCCAGATCCCCCATGAAATCAGAGATGAAAACCGCCCGCGCATGCGGGATCATGGCACGGTGTTCAGGCGGGCTATAGTCGGTATCGTCATCCTGGCAAAACAATTGGGCCAGCCGCAGAACTTGCGGGTTGCCACGACGCGGCGGCAAGGCAGTACCGGTCAGGCCGACACGTTCACCGCTGCGCAACAGCAGGATCGACAGCGCCAGACCCAGCACCCGCGCGCGGTCGGCTTTTTGTGGGATATTATTGTTCGAACTGAACCGCATCGATGCACCCTGATCGACCCACAGCATGACGGATTGTGCAATCTGCCATTCGCGTTCGCGCACAAACTCCTGATCGCCGCGTGCAGAGCGGCGGTAGTCAATTGCGCGGCGGCTGTCACCGATTTGCGCAGGGCGGTATTGCCAGAAATCATCACCCACACCGGCGCGGCGGCGTCCGTGCGCACCCAGCAGAACCGCACCCGCAAGGTGTTCGGCACGCGCCAACAGGTCGGGCAGGCGTGCGGCCTCGGCCTCGGCTGTGGCGCGAAGGGACGCGGGGGTAATCACGCGGCAGCCTTGGTTCCGGTCAGGCTGGCGGCGGTCTGATCTATCAGTTTATGCAGGCTGTCACCACGCGCCCGCGCAGCAAAGTTCAGCGCCATACGGTGGGTCAGAACGGGCCGCGCCATGTCGATCACATCCTCGGCAAAGGGGGCCAGACGCCCCTGCAACAAGGCACGCGCACGCACGGCCAGCATCAGGGCTTGGGCGGCGCGCGGCCCGGGCCCCCAAGCAACAGTGTCACGGACTTGCTGGCTTGCACCGGCGTCGTCCGGGCGGAAGGCTCGGACCAGATCGAGGATCATTTCGACCACTGAATCGCCGACGGGCATACGTCGCAGAAGGCGCTGCGCATCGAGCAATTCACCAGCAGTAAAAGTCTGCGTCGACTGCGCCTCTGCCTCGCCCGTGGTGGCGATCAGGATATCGCGTTCGGTGTCGCGGTCAGGATAGGCCACATCAATCTGCACCAGAAAGCGGTCAAGCTGTGCCTCGGGCAGGGGATAGGTGCCTTCCTGCTCAATCGGGTTCTGGGTCGCAAGCACATGGAATGGCATGCCCAGCGGGCGGTCTTTGCCCGCGACGGTCACAGTCTTTTCCTGCATCGCCTGCAATAACGCGGATTGTGTACGCGGCGAAGCGCGGTTGATTTCATCCGCCATCAGCAGCTGACAAAATATCGGCCCCTCGACAAAACGGAACGCGCGGGTGCCATCGGTGGCGGTGTCCAGCACCTCGGACCCCAGAATGTCGGCGGGCATCAGATCGGGTGTGAATTGTACGCGGTTGCCATCAAGGCCCATCACCGTCGAAAGTGTTTCAACCAGCCGCGTCTTGCCAAGACCGGGCAAGCCCACCAGCAACCCGTGACCGCCACACAAAAGTGCCGTTAACGTCAGGTCCACCACCCGTTCCTGACCGATGAACCGCGCGGTGATCGACGCCTTCGCCTCAGCCAGCTTTTCACCTAGCGCCTCAATCTGCGCTACCATATCTTCGGCTTTGGTCATGACATTCTGGTCCCTTGGGTTATATCGTTACAGTGTAAGTGTATCTCGGTTACAGGAAATGGCAAAAGCAATGAGTGGACAAAAAACCGTTACCCCGACCGCAGAAAGTCTGATGGCATCGGCAAAAGCCGCAAAAACGCGCGGTTTGCCGCCGTTGGAAAAGTGGAACCCGCCGTTTTGTGGTGATCTGGACATGCAGATCAAGCGGGATGGCACGTGGTTTTATCAAGGTACGCCAATTGGTCGGCCCGGTTTGGTCAAATTGTTCGCATCGATTCTGTGGCGGGAGGGGGACAAGTATTTTCTTGTGACCCCTGTCGAGAAGGTCGGGATCACGGTCGAGGACGCGCCGTTTGTCGCGGTTGATTTTGAGGCAGAGGGTGACGGAGAGGCGCAGGTTTTAAGATTTGAGACAAATTTGGGGGATTTTTCCACTGCGGGGCCGGATTTTGCAATCCGCGTTGTGCGGGATAATGAGACCGGTGAACCGTCACCCTATATTCTGATCCGCCGCAATCTTGAAGCGTTGATTGACCGCAAGAGCTTTTACCGTCTTGTTGATCTGGGTGTGCATCACGACGGATGGTTTGGAGTCTGGTCGGGGGGTGCATTTTTTGGCATTATTCCATCGGAAGAATTGCCGGATAGCTGAACACTTGGGCAGTTTCTAGGTCGGGAAGGGTGTCGGTGCATCGCCGTCGGACCACTGTGGGTATTTTGACATGATCGCATGAAATGCGTCAGAGGCCAAAAACGTTTCCAACCAGGCCTGCACCCTTGGCCATGGTTGTTTGTCAAACCAAACCTTGTCGATGAAGGCGAATTGGCGAACAAACGGCAGGATCGCAAAGTCCGCGATTGTCGGGCGATCGAACAGGGTGCCAGTCAGCTGATCCTCAAGCTCCAATAAAAACCCGATCGCACGTGCGCGTTGCTGCGTGGCATCAACGTCAGGATACCGCGTCGCATATTTCGTACGGTCCAACGCAGATTTGAACGGACCATCCGCCTTTTCGATCAAGTCCCAACCGGCCTGCGGCATATCGAGCCATCCGTCCGGGTCACGGATTTCCAAAGCCCACTTCATGATGTCGAGACTTTCATCAATCGTACCCTGATTGGTAACAAGGCAAGGCACCGTCCCACTATCAGAGGCGGTCAAAAACGCCTCCGGTTTGTCACGCAAAACCACCTCGCGCAGTTCGACATTCACACTTGCCTTTGCAATCGCCAACCGCGCCCGCATTGCATAAGGGCAGCGGCGAAAGGAATAGAGGATCGGAGTCATGCCGCCTTCAATGCGCCTCGGCCCAGTTCTTGCCCTGACCCGCATCGACAGTCAGTTTCACATCCAACTTGACCACTGGATCATTGGCGTTTTCCATGACCTCACGTGCGGCTTTGATCAATGCGTCCTCGGCCCCTTCATCGACCTCGAACAGCAATTCATCATGGACCTGCAACAGCATGGTTGCGGGTATAGCGGCAATCGCCTCCGGCATTCGGATCATCGCGCGGCGGATCACATCAGCGGCGGTGCCCTGGATCGGCGCGTTGATCGCCGCGCGGGCGGCGAAACCAGCGTGTGGACCCTTGGCCCCGATGTTGGGCGTATGAATTTTGCGCCCGAACAACGTCTGCACGTACCCGTGTTCTTTGGCGAACGCCTTGGTGTCGTCCATATAGGTGCGGATACCGGGGAAACGTTCAAAATAGCGGTCGATGAACCCTTGGGCCTCGGCGCGTGGAATACGCAAGTTGCGGGCAAGGCCAAAGCCGCTGATGCCGTAGATCACGCCAAAGTTGATCGCCTTGGCTTGGCGGCGCACGTCTGGTGTCATCTGATCCAGCGGGACGCCGAACATTTCAGATGCGGTCAGCGCGTGAATGTCGATGCCATCGGCAAAGGCTTGTTTCAACTCTGGAATGTCGGCGATATGGGCGAGGATGCGCAGCTCGATCTGGGAATAATCCAGTGCCACCAAGGTCTTGCCGGGTTCTGCGATAAACGCTTCGCGGATACGGCGGCCTTCCTCGGAGCGGATCGGGATGTTTTGCAGGTTCGGATCAGTCGAGGCCAATCGCCCCGTGGAGGCACCCGCAATCGAATAGGATGTATGCACGCGGCCCGTGTCAGCGTTGATATGACCCTGAAGCGCATCCGTATAGGTCGATTTCAGTTTCGAAAGCTGTCGCCAATCCAACACCCGCCCCGGAAGATCGTGTTCGGTGGCGAGGTCTTCAAGCACGTCAACACCCGTGGCATAGGCCCCGGTCTTGCCCTTTTTGCCGCCCTCCAACCCCATTTCATCAAACAGGATTTCACCGAGTTGTTTGGGCGAGCCTACGTTGAACTTGCGGCCCGCCAGTTGGTAAATCTCATCCTCCAGCCCCGCCATTTTTTGCGCAAAGGCGTTGGACATGCGCGACAGCGTATCGCGGTCAACCTTGATGCCCGACCGTTCCATCGCGGCCAGCACAGGCACCAGAGGCCGCTCAAGCGTCTCATAGACTTTCGTGACGCCAACCATGTGCAATTGTGGCTTCAATAGTTGCCACAAGCGCAGAGTAATATCTGCATCCTCAGCGGCGTATTTCACGGCGTCCTCAAGGGGGACTTTGTCAAAGGTCACAGCAGATTTGCCAGCCCCCAGAAGCGGTTTGATCGGGATTGGTGTATGCCCCAGATAGCGCTCTGACAGGGTGTCCATACCATGATTGTGCAGGCCTGCGTGCATCGCATAGGACATCAGCATGGTGTCATCAAACGGACCCACGGTAATGCCAATCTGGGCAAATATCTTGGCATCATATTTCATGTTCTGCCCGATCTTGAGGATGCTGGGATCCTGCAACATGGGGGTCAACATCCTGAGCACTTCTTCGGTCTGCATCTGTCCTTCGGCCAACGCATCCGAGCCAAACAGATCATCACCGCGATGCGCCTTGTGGATCAGCGGAATATAGCAGGCTTGGCCCGCCTCGACGGCCAGTGAAATACCCACCAGATCAGCAGTCATTTCATCAAGACCCGTGGTTTCGGTATCGACGGCGACATAGCCAAACTCGTAAATCCGGTCGATCCATTTTTGCAAGGCTCCGGCATCGCTGACCTGTTCATATTTCGACGGATCAAATGGGATGTCTGCCGCGACAGGTGTATCCGGGGCAACGGGCGCTTCGACAATCGCGGGTGCGTCGCGGCCCAGCACATCGGCAACCCGTTTGGATAGGGTACGAAACTCCATCTCTGCCAAGAATGTCAGCAGCTTGTCTGGATCAGGTTCTCTCACCTCTAGATCATCAATCGTGAAATCCAGCGGCGTATTTTCATCGAGCAGAACCAACCGCCGCGACAACCGGATTTGTTCAGCGTTATCAATCAACGTCTCACGGCGCTTGGGTTGTTTTATCTCGCCTGCGCGTGCCAGAAGCGCATCCAGATCACCGTATTCATTAATCAGCAAAGCAGCGGTTTTAATCCCGATACCCGGCGCACCCGGCACGTTATCAACGCTGTCGCCCGCAAGCGCCTGCACATCGACAACACGTTCGGGATAGACGCCAAATTTCTCGAACACACCTTCTCGGTCGATGGTTTTGTTCTTCATCGCATCCAGCATCTCAACGCCATCCCCCACCAGCTGCATCAAATCCTTATCAGAGCTGATGATGGTACACCTCCCGCCCGCCTTGCGCGCCTGAACGGCGAGGGTGGCGATGATATCATCCGCCTCGAACCCTTCCTTTTCCTCGCAGGCAATGTTGAAGGCGGCAGTTGCGTCCCGCGTCAAAGAAATCTGCGGGCGCAAATCCTCAGGCATCGCTTCGCGGTTGGCTTTGTACTGGTCGTACATATCGTTGCGAAACGTATGGCTGCCCTTGTCAAAAATAACCGCCACATGCGTGGGCGCGTCTGGCCCGGTGTTGCCCTCGACATAGCGGTGCAGCATGTTGCAAAAGCCCGCCACAGCGCCAATCGGCAACCCGTCGGATTTGCGCGTCAAAGGCGGCAAGGCGTGATAGGCGCGAAAGATAAACGCAGAGCCGTCAATCAGATGCAGGTGGTGACCTTTGCCAAATGTCCCGGACATATGCGTTTCCTATTCCTGCTGATGCGAAAGCCCCGTGCCATCCGCATATCGGACACCCCCTGGTCTTTCGCCCTTTTACAAATACCGTCTGCCCTGTCGTCAATCGCAGACTTATACGGTTTCAGAGTTTGCCTTCAAAATCCAAATGTACAAATTTGCAGTCGCAATACCCACATTCAACCCAACCTGTATCCCGTGGAATTTGCAGCCAGACGCGCGGGTGGCCCAATGCCCCTTCGCTGCCGTCACAGGCGATGCGGTAGGTGTTCACGATGCGGGTTTCAGGCGCTGCGATGGGCATGGGCGGGTCCTTGGCTTTGGGCAAATTGCCTGGACGTTATGCCCAAAGCATGGCTGCGGGACAAGCCCTGCTTGCGATCCCGACAAGACGGATGATGACGCAATTTCGCCCATTTTCACAAAACGGTTCACCCCGGCCGCTTCACAGGCTAAAAGGCGAGGAAAACAAAGCAAGTCATCTAAAGAACGAGCGGAGCAGGCAGTCATATGAGCACCCCGAAACCAGTGGTATTGTGTATCCTTGATGGATGGGGCTTGCGCGATGCAGCCGAGGGTAATGCGCCGGTGCAGGCCAAAACGCCCACGTTTGATCGCATCATGGCAACCTGCCCCAACGCGACCTTGATTACTTATGGCCCCGATGTTGGCTTGCCGAGCGGACAAATGGGGAATTCAGAGGTCGGTCATACCAATATCGGGGCAGGCCGTGTTGTAGCGATGGATCTGGGCCAGATTGATCTGGCGATCGAGGACGGCAGCTTTGCCAATAATGCGCGGCTCAGGGCTTTCATCGGGCAGATGCTTGAGACGGGCGGCACCGCGCATTTGATGGGGGTGGTGTCGGATGGCGGTGTGCATGGCCATATCAATCACATGATCGCCGCTGTGCAAGCGCTGCATGACGCAAAGGTGCCGATGGTTGTTCATGCGGTGACGGACGGGCGCGATGTGGCACCGAGATCGGCCTTGGGCTATTTCGAAACGCTGGCGGCGGCGTTACCGGCAGACGTCGCTATCGCGTCGGTATCGGGTCGCTATTATGCACTGGACCGTGACAACCGCTGGGACCGCGTTGAAAAGGCCTATGCCGCAATCGCGTTGGGGAAGGGTCATGCCGAACCGAGCGCCAAAGATGCTGTTGAAAGTGCTTATGACCGCGATGAAAGCGACGAATTTATCATCCCAACTGTGCTTGGCGGATATGCAGGGATAAAGGACGGCGACGGCATTTTCTGCCTGAACTTCCGTGCCGACCGCGCCCGCGAGATTATGGCGGCTTTGGGTGATCCGAAATTTGATGCGTTTGAAACGCCGGACCGTCCAAGATGTGGCGCGCTGATGGGCATGGCAGCTTATTCGGATGCGCATGGTGCCTATATGACCACGATGTACCCCAAGCCCGAGATCGAGAACACTTTGGGCGCTTGGGTGGCAAGCAAGGGCTTGCGGCAATTCCGCTTGGCAGAGACCGAGAAATATCCGCATGTTACGTTTTTCCTGAATGGCGGGGCAGAGGCACCTGCGGCGGGCGAAGACCGGTACATGCCGAAATCACCCGATGTCGCGACCTATGATTTGCAGCCCGAGATGTCGTGCGGCGAGGTGACAGACCATTTTGTGCAGGCGATCGAGGACGGTTATGATCTGATCGTCGTGAATTATGCCAACCCCGATATGGTGGGGCATACCGGCGATCTGGACGCCGCGATCAAAGCCTGCGAAGCGGTGGATGGGGGGCTTGCGCGTGTCGTGACGGCGCTGGAAAAAGCTGGCGGTGCAATGATCCTGACGGCCGATCATGGCAATTGCGAAACCATGATTGATCCGATTACTGGCGGGCCACATACCGCGCATACGTTGAACCCTGTGCCTGTTGCCCTCATCGGCGGACCGGCTGGCGCGACGCTGGCGAACGGGCGTCTGGCCGATATCGCGCCGACGTTGCTGCATCTGATGGGGTTGCCGAAACCTGGCGAAATGACGGGGCAATGTTTGCTGTCATGATCCGCGCCGCGTTCATATCCTTGCTGATCTGGCCGATGGCGGCTTTTGCGCAGTCAGAGGCGGCAGTGCAGGCGCGTGCCGCCGCGACAGAGTTGGAAGCGGCATCACAGATGTTGGACACCGCCGATGGTGCCCGCGACCGGGTCAGTGCGTTGACCGAAACCATTCAGGCGTTCGAAAAAGGTCTGGGGGCAATGCGCGCAGGCTTGCGGCAAGTCGCCATCAGCGAGGCCGCGTTGAGCCAGAAGCTTCAGGCGCGGGACGGCGAAGTCGCGCAATTCCTCGGCGTGTTGCAGAGCATTGGCGGCACGCCGTCGCCGGTGGTGTTTCTGCATCCCGATGGCCCCACAGGCACCGCACGGGCGGGTATGTTGCTGGCTGAACTGACCCCTGCGCTGAATGCGCGTGCCGATGCGCTGCGCGGCGATCTGGAAAATGTGCAAACACTGCGCGCGTTGCAGGTCGATGCCGCAGAGCGTTTGCAACAGGGGCTGACCGAGGTACAAGAGGCGCGTACAGCGCTTAATCAGGCGATGGCGAACCGCACCGACCTGCCCCTGCGGTTTACCGAGGATCCGGTGCGCACCGCGATTCTGATTGCCTCGACCGAGACATTGGACGGGTTTGCCAGCGGTTTGTCAGAAATTGTCACCGACGAAGTGTCCCCCGCGCCCGAAAATCTGGACGGTCAGGTGGGCGAACTGGTATTGCCCGTACAAGGATTGATCCTGCGCAAAGCGGGCGAAGCGGATGCCGCAGGGGTCACGCGCCCGGGTATAATTGTGGCGACGCGACCCCGTGCCATTGTGATCAGCCCGACAGCGGCAACGATCCGCTATACCGGACCCCTGCTTGATTTCGGTAATGTGATCATCCTAGAACCACAGGCGGACACTTTATTTGTCATTGCGGGCCTCGATGTGGTGTATGGACAGACAGGACAGGTTATTGCAGGTGGCACGCCAATCGGTCTGATGGGGGATCCATCGGGCGAAATTAATACGACATTGTCACCAGATCGTGATGGCACTGGCACTGACCGCTCGGAAACGCTCTATATAGAAGTCAGGCAAGACAACACTCCACAGGACCCGAGCGACTGGTTCCGCACCGATAAGGATGGATAAGAGATGAAGAAATTCGTGATGGCGGCCGTTGGCGGCACATTGGCAGGTGTGATCGCAACAACGCAGATTGCCGGACCCTTGTTGGCACAGGAATCAGCCAAAACCGAGAACGTTTATGAACAGCTTGATCTGTTCGGGGATATTTTTGAGCGCATCCGCGCGCAATATGTCGAGGAAGTTGATTCGAGCGAATTGATCGAGGCGGCAATCAACGGCATGCTGACATCGCTTGATCCGCACTCGAGCTATCTGTCACCCAAAGACGCCTCGAAGATGCGCGAGCAGACGCGGGGCGAATTTGGCGGTCTCGGGATCGAGGTCACGCAAGAGGATGGCTTTGTCAAAGTTGTGTCGCCTATTGATGGCACTCCTGCCGCAGAGGCCGGGATTGAAGCGGGCGATTTCATCACGCAGGTCAATGGCGAGAGCCTGTTGGGTTTGATGCTGGATGATGCGGTGGAACTGATGCGCGGACCGGTGGGGTCAGAAATCATCATCACGATTGTACGCGAAGGCGAGGCCGAACCGTTCGATGTGTCGATCATCCGCGACACCATTCAGTTGACCGCGGTGCGGGCGCGCACCGAAGGATCGACCGCTGTGCTACGTCTGACGACGTTTAACGAACAGACGTATCCCAAGATGAAAGAAGAGCTTGAAAAGCAGATCGAGTCGCTGGGCGGCATCGACAATCTGAACGGTATCGTTCTTGATCTGCGCAACAATCCCGGTGGATTGCTGAACCAGGCGATTGCGGTGTCGGATGCGTTTTTGGAAGAAGGCGAGATCGTCAGCACGCGTGGCCGTGAATTGGCCGATGGCGACCGCGTGAACGCGACGCCCGGTGACCTGTCGGAGGGCAAGCCGATTGTGGTGTTGATCAACGGCGGGTCTGCGTCTGCGTCCGAGATCGTCGCAGGGGCGTTGCAGGACCACCGCCGTGCGATTGTGATCGGCACGAAAAGCTTTGGTAAAGGGTCTGTGCAAACGGTCATGCCATTGCGCGGTGACGGTGCGATGCGTCTGACCACGGCGCGGTATTACACGCCGTCTGGCCGGTCCATTCAGGCGCTGGGCGTATCGCCGGACATTATCGTGGCACAGCCGCCAACAAAACCTGCGGCCGAGGAGGACGAAACGACACCACGGGCCTTGCGGTCGGAGGCCGATCTGCGCGGCAGCCTGAACAACGACAGCCTGACCGAGGACCAGATCAAGCAGATCGAAGCCGACCGCGACAAGGCGGAAAAGGCGGCAGAATTGCGCGAGGAGGATTATCAACTGGCCTATGCGATTGATATTCTCAAGGGCCTGTCGGCGCTGGGTCCAAAGCAGTAACCTGATCTGGAATACGAATGAGTAAAGGCCCGTGCATGATGCGCGGGCCTTTATCGTTACCTACATCGTCTCAACGCAATGTCGTCGGAACGCGCGTTTCAGCATATCGAGTTCGGCGCGCAGCAGGTCCATCTCGGCGCGGATGTCATCGCCCAGAATTTCACCCGCCAACAAGGTAACATGGCCGATCTTCTCACCCGCCACCGTGTCATGGATGATCAGCGTTTGCACACCGTCGGCAATTGCGTTGGCCGGAATGGGGAAGGAAAGCAGCCAATGGTTTGCCGTAGTGTTATGGGTCACGCTGACGCCCTCGACAGTCTCTTTGTGATGCGTCACGTTGATCTTTGGCGTGTCTGTGCCATTTTGGGTGATGATCCCTTGCCAGATACCTTGCTGCATCTTGGTCTTGGTCAGTTGTACTGCAACCATGACAATGGCTCCTTAAAGATGGGCGCGCGGGCGGCGCGAGAAAGTCAGATCGCGCAGGATCACCTGGTTCATCTGCGGCCCTTCAAAGATCAGATCAATCCAGGCCCGCTCCACCCGTTTTTCATTCAGGTTTGAATAGGCCAGATCAAACTCGACGCGGATGTTCTGCTCGTTCAGGGGCAGTTCGCGCACGATCTGCTCGGTGTTGGGGCCGTGCCGGATGTTCAGGCGGGCAAAGATTTCCAGCGGCTTTTCCATCTCGACAATCGCATCCATGCGCAAAAGATGCGTACGTTTCAAGCCATCGACACCGGCATCCGGCAGATCGACCACAAGCGACAGGAATGATCCGTCAAACTGGAAAACATCCAGCCGCAATCCGTAAGGTGCGAGGTCTTCTTCGCGCAGGTTCCGCAACTGGCGCAGGGTCAGTTCGGAAAATTCGCAGTCGTGAAACAGCGTGACCTCGTCGCCCAGCATGGATTTTGTCTTGACCGACGAGAGGCCCGGTGTCGGCAACGGACCGCGCCAAAGTTCAGGGCGCCAGGACCAGTCCGCATTGTGCGGTTTGGGAAAGCTGGTGGAGCCGATCATCGGCAAGGCCAGCCGTTCGTCCGCAGTGTGGATCAACCTGTCCAGATGGGTCTTGAGCAGACGCGCACGGCTGCGTTGGCGGCGCAGGGTCGCCAATTCCACCGTTGCGGCCATCCGCGCGGCGCGCGCCCATCGCAGAATATTGCGTGAATATATCTTGCTATCCAGAAAGCTGAAGCCGAGCTTGGACATGTAATGGGGCGCCTTTGGTTTTTTGCCACTCTAGCCAGGCATAAGGTTTCATTCAAATAAATTGGCGACAAAATCAGGCGGAAATCCAAGAATGTTGCCAAGATGGAAACAATATAGCCTATGCGCCGCCCCGTGTATTGGACATCACCGCCGAAACGATGCTGCGGCCCTCACCTGACAGGGCGCGCCCCTCGGCCGGACCGTAAAGCGCCACAGCAACAATATGCCCGCCAACGAGTGTGGTGCCGCGCCAATGGGTGGCACTGACGCCTTCAACAGGGGTCGCCCCACTGGCACGAAACGTCACCTGACCTTGTTGGATTTGCGGGTCTGTCACATTACGCAACCGACTTGCCGTGGCCACATGTTGTACCGTGGGCAGCGTTGCATCCGGGCTGGCAGGTTGAATACTGACGATTATAAACGCCAAGGGCGCATCTTCGGCAGCTTGCGGAACACCCAACGCATCGCACCGCGCCATGATCGCAAATTGTCTTTGGACGCTTTTGCTGTCGATACAAAACCCGCGTGGGGCGACCAAAGTGATGTCACCGCCTGCCAGCTTTGTCTGAGACAAGGGTTTGGCGGTTCCGGACCGCGCCACGTTGTCTAACAGCGTTGTCCCCTGTCCGACTTCACAGGCGGACAGAAGCAGTAACGCAACCGACGCGATGAACCCTTTAGAGGTCCATGTAGTCATGGGTTTCAACCTTTGCGCCGGGGTGTGTGACAGCACCAAGATAGGTCGGACCAACGAGTTGTGCATATTTCCACAAGGCACCGCTGGCATAATTTGTCGGCCGCGCGCCTGTCCAGGCGGCTTTGCGTTTGGCCATCTCGTCATCGCTCAGATCAACGCTGATTGATCCTTTGATCGCGTCCAGCGTGATCATATCGCCGTTTTGCAACAGGCCGATGGGGCCGCCCAATGCCGCCTCTGGCCCGACATGTCCAACACAGAAACCGCGTGTCGCGCCCGAGAAGCGGCCATCGGTGATCAGCGCGACCTTTTTGCCCATGCCTTGACCTGAAAGCGCCGCTGTTGTCGCCAGCATTTCGCGCATGCCGGGGCCACCTGCGGGGCCTTCGTTGCGGATCACGAACACGTCGCCTTCTTTGTAGGTGCGGTTTTGCACGGCCTCAAAGGCGTCCTGTTCACATTCAAAGATCAGCGCAGGGCCGGTAAAAACGATATCATCGTCTGACATGCCCGCGATTTTTACGATCGCGCCCTCGGGGGCAAGGTTGCCCTTGAGGCCGACAACACCACCGGTTTTGCTGATCGGATTGGCGACCGAGTGAATGACTTTACCGTCTGCTTCGCGCTCGATCCGGTCCAGTTCTTCGCCCATGGAATAGCCTGTGACGGTCATGCAATCGGTATGGATCAGACCCGCTTTGCGCAGCTCTTTCATCACAACGGGAACGCCGCCCGCCTCATACAGGTCTTTGGCAACATAGGCACCGCCCGGTTTCATATCGACAAAATACGGCGTGTCGCGGAAGATTTCACAGACGTCTTCAAGGTAGAATTCAATGCCGGCCTCATGTGCCATCGCAGGCAGATGCAGGCCCGCGTTGGTGGAGCCACCCGTGCAGGCCACGATGCGCGCGGCGTTCTCGAACGCTTGGCGGGTACAGATGTCACGCGCACGGATGTTTTTCTCGATCAGGTTCATCACGGCGGCACCCGACGCGATGGCATATTCGTCGCGTGATTGGTAAGGCGCGGGTGCGCCCGATGAGTTGGGCAGTGCAAGGCCGATCGCCTCTGACACGCAGGCCATGGTGTTGGCGGTAAACTGGCCCCCACACGCACCCGCAGTCGGGCAGGCGACGCGTTCGAGGATTTCCAGCTCGGCAGCGGTCATGGTGCCGCTTTGCCAGTTGCCAACCGCCTCGAACATGTCCTGAACGGTCAGATCACGGTTTGCAAAAGCGGCAGGGACGGCGGCCCCTCGGGTGCGCGACCTGGCAGGATCGAGCCGCCGTACATGAACACCGACGGAACATTCAGACGGATCATCGCCATCATCATGCCGGGCAGTGATTTGTCGCAACCCGCCAGACCGACCAGCGCGTCATAGCAGTGACCGCGCATGGTCAGCTCAACAGTGTCGGCAATCGCCTCGCGCGATGCCAGCGACGACCGCATGCCTTCGTGGCCCATCGCGATGCCGTCAGTGACGGTGATGGTGGTAAATTCACGCGGTGTGCCTTGTTCGGCTTTCACGCCGATTTTTACGGCCTGCGCCTGACGGTTCAGCGCGATGTTACACGGTGCCGCCTCGTTCCAGCAGGTCGCCACACCGACCAACGGCTGGTGGATTTCTACGTCCGTCATGCCCATCGCGTAATAATACGACCGGTGCGGCGCGCGCGCGGGGCCTTCGGTCACATGACGGCTGGGCAATTTGGATTTATCAAAGCGGGCATTGGTGGACATCAGATGGCACTCCGTTAAGCGTTTGCACCGGAATAGATGGCTGTGCGCCGTGCTGCAAGTCCGCAGGTGAACAAGACACGGGTCGGATGTTGTATCGGACCCGCGCAACGCTTAGCTAGGGATAATCCTAATGCCGGTGCCCGTTGCGGCCCCTCCCAATGAAAGAGTGGCGCGTGGAAAGCAGCATATTTTCGTTTATCTGGAAATATTCCCGTCGGGATCAGCTCGCACTGCTTGTATTCACGATCATCACCTTTCCGTTTTTGTATGTGACGCTCGAATTGCCCAAACGCATCATCAACGATGCCATCGGGGCGGACTCTGCGATGGTGGATGTCTTCGGGGTCGAAATGACGCAGGTGCAATTTCTGCTGGCGCTGTGTTTTGCCTATCTCGCGTCCGTGCTCGTGCATGGATTGCTGAAAATGCGTCTAAACACGATGAAGGGCATTGTGTCCGAGCGCCTGTTGCGGCGGTTCCGGTACAGGTTGATCGAGCGGATGATGCGGTTTCCGCGCAGCTATTTCGTGGAAACCAGTCAGGGCGAACTGGTCAGCATGGTGACATCAGAGGCCGAGCCGATGGGCGGTCTGATGGGCGATGCGGTGGCGCAGCCCGTGTTTCAGGCCGGTCAAATGCTGATCATCTTGTTGTTTTTGTTTATACAATCACCCTGGTTCGGGTTGGCAGGTGTGGCGCTGATCCCCGTGCAGGCGTGGATTATTCCAACACTGCAACGCCAGATCAACCTGTTGAACAAAGAGCGCATCAAAGTGGTGCGTCATCTGTCCGCCGAGATTGGCGAGACAGCGGCAGGTATCACCGATCTGCGTACAAACGGCGGTTGGCGTTTCAGGCTGGCAGGGTTTACCGGCACTCTGGGCCGGTTGTTTCAGATTCGGTTCAAAATCTACCAAAAGAAATTCTTTATGAAGTTTCTCAATAACTTCATTACACAACTTACGCCGTTCTTTTTCTATGCGGTGGGCGGGTATCTGGCGATCATGGGCGAGATTACCGTGGGTGCGCTTGTTGCGGCGCTGGCGGCGTACAAAGACCTGAGCAGTCCCTGGAACGAACTGCTGACCTATTACAACCAGACGCAGGATATGGCGTTGCGCTGGGAAGTTGTGACCGAGCGGTTTGCGCCGTCCCATATGATCGACGAGGCGTTGTTCGAGGGAGAGCCTGAGGACATTCCGCGTTTGCAAGGTGATATAGACATTGCAAACCTATGGGTGCGTGATGCAACGGGCAATCACATCCTCGAAGACCTGAACCTGCATATCCCCGCAGGCAGTCGCGTGGCCATTGAAGTTGCGTCGCAATCGGAACGGACGGCTCTTGCAGAGGTGCTGACCCGCGAAGTGAACCCCGTGCGCGGTACGATCACGATTGCCGATATTGATTTGTCGCGTCTGCATCATGCGATCATTGCGGCACGCATCGGGTACGCCTCTGCACAGCCCTATCTGTTTCAGGGGACCGTCGGGGACAACATCCTGATGCCGTTGCGGACCAGTCCGAAAACGGTGTTGTGGGATCCTGCGCATAGTGACCGCGAAACCATCGAAGCGCGGCGTGCGGGCAACAGCCGCGACAGCCTGCATGCCGAATGGCTCGATCCCGGATTGGCCGGTCTGGACAGTGACGAAGATATTCTGCAGTGGTGGTTTCAGATCACACAGGCGCTTGGCACGTCCGAATTGCTGTTTGCGCGCATGTTGAATTCCCGCATGGATCATACCAAACATGTCGCTCTTGCCGACAGGATCGTCGCGATGCGCGAAGAAGTGCATAAAAAGCTGAAGGCCAAAGGTCTGGACAGGGTGGTTCACCGGTTTGAACCGGACAGCTTCAACCCTTCGATCCCGCTTGGGGGGAACCTGATGTTTGCCAGTCCGCTGCGCGATATCAGCCCCGAGGGTCTGGTTGCCGAACGGGCGTTTCTGGCGATGATCATTGATCAGGGTCTCGCCGAAGAGGCGATCGCCATCTCGCAAACCCTGATCGAGGCGTTGCATCAGACCTTTGGGATGGACGGTACAGGACACCCCTTGTTTACGGCCTTGAGGATTGAGGAAATCTTGTATGAACAGCTGGTTGATATTGCGGCACGCCGTCGTGAATTGGGCGACGAGGCGTTAAGCACGGATGAATTTGCGCTTTTGCTTACTGTGCCGTTCGCTTTCACCGCCGAACAGATCGGACCGGCGTTTCCCGAGAGTTTCAAAAAGGAAATTCTGCACATCCGTCGCACCAAAGGCGAAATACTGCGTGGGCAAGCCCGTGATTTGTTTGTCCCGATCACACCTGACACGTATCTGCCGCGCCTCACGGTCCTTGAAAATGTGCTTTTTGGCCGGATATCGGCCATTGCGGGCCTGCAGGGTGATCTGGTGCAGGATGTTGTCACCGAGGTGGTCAAGGAACACGGGCTGGAGCCTTTGATTTCTGCGATTCTCTTTGATGTGCATGCGGTGATCGGCGGTGCCAACCTGCCGGCACCGGTGCGCGAGCGTCTTGCGTTTGGCCGTGCTGCGATCAAGCGGCCTGATGTGCTGGTGTTCAACCAGATGCTTGCCGGACAGGATGCGGCCGCACAGGCAAATACCCGCAACCGGCTGAGTGATCTGTTGCCGCAGAGCACCCAGATTTACCTGAATGACAAATTTGTGGCCCCCGAGGATTTTGACATGCATGTCGTGATCCGGAACGGGCGCATTGATGGCCTGACCGGGACCGCAACAACAGACGACGAAGAGAGCAGTTCCAATGATTTGCGGCGCAAGGTAAAGATCATCGCGAGAAATGAATTATTCGGCAGTCTGGATGCGCGTAATCAGAGGTTACTGGCGTTTGCAGCGCAATGGTATAATGTCGATGCGGGCCAGCGGGTTTTCTCGATGGGGGAACGCCCCGATGCGGCCTATCTGTGTTTGTCCGGCAAAGCCGATCTGGGGTGGCATGATGAAAACGGCGCATTGCACCGTGTGTCCACGGTCGAGCCGGGGCGGTTGATCGGTGATCTTGCGATCATCCTGAACGAGCCGCGCCAGTTGAACCTGACAGCGAATGAACCGACCAGATTTTTGCGCATCGGGGCGCAGGAATTCCTCTCTGTGGTCGAGAATGATAAAACGGTGCTCTTGCGGTTGTTGCAAACGGTTGCGGGGCATCTTACGGGTGCCGCTGATTTGCTGCGCGCGGCACAGGTCGAATTTCCCAGCGAAATTGGCCCCGCGCGCCCGCCCCTGACTATGCCCGGAGATGACAGATGATCTGGCGACCTAATTACGATGCCCATGCGCAGTTTGTGGCCCCTGCACTGGCCAGTGCGGCCCTGTGGAAACTGGCGCTCGGCTTTGTTCTGGCGGCTGTGGGCTATGTCGCGCTGAACCAAATGTTCTTTCAGGTACTTTATTCGATTGTCGGGGAAAAAAGTGGAGAGCTTTTTGACAATCTGGTCAGCGGGCGGACCCCGCAAGCGATGTTTTTGCTGCTGTTCAGCTTTGCGTTCATGATCATGGCGGTTGCTGTCGCGGTGCGGATTGTGCACCGCCGCTCTGCGCTGGGCTTGCTGGGTGATATCCCCATGGGCATCCGGCAGTTTGGTACGGTGTCTGTCGCACTTCTGGGTCTGATGGCAGTGATATTTATCCTGCCCCCTTGGGACATGGGCGGTGATTTTGTGGCTAACGTACCGCTGGACCGCTGGCTGTTCCTGCTGCCGCTTTCGGTGATTGCCGTGCTGGTACAGGTCAGCGCCGAAGAGCTCGTGTTTCGCGGCTATGTCCAGCAACAACTGGCGGCACGGTTCAAATCGCCGCTGGTCTGGATGGTTCTGCCCTCGGTCGTGTTCGCGTTGGGACACTACCTGCCTGAGAGTGCCGGGGAAAATGCGCTGATTATTGCGGTCTGGGCGGGGATGTTCGGCATTATGATGGCCGATCTGACAGCGCGGTCCGGCACGCTTGGCCCTGCGATTGCAGTCCATTTGTGGAACAATGTGTCTGCAATCCTGATCATATCCATGCCCGATGATCTGTCGGGGCTTGCACTCTACCTTGCACCTTTCGGGATGGATGACGTCGGTGCCATGCGCGCATGGCTACCGGTGGATTTTGCGATGATGTTCGTCTTATGGCTGGTCGCACGTCTGGCCCTACGCCGCTGATTGCAATCCGCGGGTCTTGGGCCTATTTCATAAGGTAACAAGCCAACAGGGAAGTCACATGAACTGGATCACCAACTACGTCCGGCCCCACATCAATTCGATCTTTTCGCGCCGCGAGACGCCCGACAATCTGTGGACGAAATGCGATGAATGCGGCACGATGCTGTTTCATCGCGAGGTGTCTGACAACCTGAACGTCTGCACCAATTGCGGACATCATATGGCAATCTCGCCGCGCGAACGGTTCAAAACCCTGTTTGACGGCGGAATCTTTACGGAAGTAAAAGTGCCTGCACCCACGCCGGACCCGCTGCATTTTCGCGATCAAAAGAAATACCCGGACCGCTTGAAAGCTGCGCAGAAACAAACGTCCGAGGCCGAGGCGATGCTGGTGGTCACGGGCGAAATGGGCCGCACGCCGATTGTCGCCGCTGGGCAGGATTTTTCGTTCATGGCAGGGTCCATGGGGATGTATGTCGGGAATGCGATCATTGCCGCAGCGACCGAGGCGGTAAAACTGAAACGCCCGCTCATTTTGTTTTCTGCCGCTGGTGGTGCGCGGATGCAGGAAGGGATTTTATCGCTGATGCAGATGCCACGCACGACCGTTGCGGTGCAGATGCTGAAAGAGGCGGGATTGCCTTATATCGTGGTACTGACCCATCCGACCACGGGCGGTGTGACAGCAAGCTATGCGATGTTGGGGGATGTGCATATCGCAGAGCCCAACGCGCTGATTTGTTTTGCAGGACCACGTGTGATCGAGCAGACCATTCGTGAAAAGCTGCCTGAAGGGTTCCAGCGGGCAGAGTATCTGCTGGACCACGGTATGCTGGACCGTGTGACGCCGCGCACCGAATTGCGCGAAGAGTTGATCAATATCACCCGTATGTTGCTGGGGCTGCCGCCAGCGGTGCGCGGTGATCTGCCTGCGCCAAGCGAGGGCGGCGATCTGGATCATGCGCTGAGCAATGCCCCTGAAGCAGAACCCAAAGCAGACGCCAAGAAATGAGCGGCCCTACATCGGACGCCATCCTTGCGCGGATGATGGCGCTGCACCCCAAGATCATTGATCTGACGCTGGACCGGATGCACCGTTTGCTGGCGGCCCTTGGCAATCCGCAGAACGATCTTCCGCCTGTGATCCATATTGCGGGCACCAATGGCAAGGGATCGACGCAAGCGATGATCCGTGCCGGGCTTGAGGCGGCGGGAAAAACCGTTCACGCCTACACCTCGCCCCATCTGGCACGGTTTCACGAGCGCATTCGCGTGGCGGGGGAGTTGATTGCCGAGGATGATCTGACGGCGGTGCTGGATGAATGTTATGCCGCTAATGGTGGCGAGACGATTACCTATTTCGAGATTACCACATGTGCGGCGATCCTTGCCTTTGCGCGCACCCCGGCGGATTACACTTTGCTTGAGGTGGGGCTTGGCGGGCGGCTGGATGCGACCAATGTGGTAGAGAAGCCCCTGTTGACCATCATCACGCCCGTGTCGCTGGATCATCAACAGTATCTGGGCGACACGCTGGCCGAGATTGCGGGTGAAAAGGCGGGCATCATCAAGCGCCGTGTGCCTTGCGTGGTTGCCCCGCAAGACGAGGCGGGAATGGACGTGATTGAAGCGGTTGCTGCACGACATGATGCCCCTTTGTTGGCGTACGGCCAGCAGTGGCATGTGATTTCTGAGGCCGGGCGCATGGTCTATCAGGACGAACGCGGATTGCTGGACCTGCCGCGGCCCAACCTGCCCGGCGATCATCAGGTGATGAACGCAGGTGCCGCTTTGGCCGCCCTGCGGCATCTGGGTGTGGACGAGGCGGCCTGCGAGGCGGCGGTGACGCAAGCCTACTGGCCCGCAAGGATGCAGCGGTTGAAATCGGGCCCATTGGTTGATATCGCGGGTAAGGCCGAGCTGTGGCTGGATGGCGGGCACAACCCCGCCGCAGGTGACGCGCTGGCGGCGGTTCTGGCGGCGGGGGCCAAGCGCCCGACGCACCTGATTTGCGGTATGCTGAACACCAAGGACATCGTCGGATACCTGCGGCCTTTGGCGGCGCATGCCGACACCCTGCATGCGGTGTCTATTCCCGGTGAGGCGGCAACCCTGCCAGCAGCCGAGACTGCGGCAGCGGCGCGCAAGGTCGGAATGGTGGCGACCGAGGCACAAGATGTAGCGCATGCTTTGCGTGACATCGTAGCAGCAGACCCGACGGCACGCGTGCTGATCTGTGGTTCATTGTATTTGGCAGGTGGCGTGTTGCGCGAAAACAGCTAGTCGTGAATATTTTTTCCGAGGAGTTCCGGCGCAAACAACATCTGGTGTAAATCTTTTGTCAATTCAGGGTGTGTTTAATCACGTAACAACTGAAACGACGCGAGGTGAGCAACATGAGCACAAATGACAAGATAGCCAAATTGCCGTCAACAAAGACGGACGAAACAACGCGGTCGCAAAACATTTTTATTGCCGTGGGACTTGGTATCGTGATTGGCGGGCTTTGGCTTTTGTATGATATGGACCGCCCGTATCATCCTGATCTTCCTGTGACCGACACGTTGGAGCAAGAAGGCGTTATCGGCAGCTAGAACGGTTAATCGCCCCAACCATCAGCCTGCATTTCACGCAGACGCGATGCGGTGCGTTCAAATTCGAATGTCCCTTCACCTTCCAGATACAGCATTTCCGGCTTGGCCGCCGCAGAACAAATCAGACGCACACGGGCCTCGTAAAGCGCATCTATCAAGGTCACAAAGCGCTTGGCCTCGTTGAAGTTCGTGCGCCCAAGGGTCGGGATATCATCCAACAGCAAAACACGCACTGCCTCTGCCAGCGCAAGATAATCCGCCGCACCAAGGGCCGTGCCGCAAAGCTCGTGAAACTGTGCCCGCGCCATGCCGTTGCGAAATGCGGGGATCACTACATCACGCCCCTTGACCCGCAAGGTCAGCGGCGCGCCGGGGCCGCCAGCGAGGTCTTCCCAGACCGCATTCATCGCGGCACGGCTGTCGGCATTGACGGGGGTGAAATAGGTCTGCGTGCCGGACAGACGATTCTGGCGGTAATCTGTCGGGCTGGCCAGTTCGTGCACGACCATCTTTTCCTTGATCAACGCGATGAATGGCAAGAAAAGATCACGGTTCAGTCCATTTTTATAAAGATCGTCCGGCAGCCGGTTCGAGGTTGTCACCACAACCACACCCGCAGCAAACAACGCCTGAAAAAGCCGCCCTACAATCATCGCATCGGTGATGTCGGTGATCTGCATTTCATCAAACGCCAGCAGCCGGACAGAGGCGGCAACATCGGCGGCGACAGGTGCAATCGCGTCGGTGACGCCGGTTTTACGGGCCTCGTGCATCCGTGCGTGAATTTCCTGCATGAAGGCGTGAAAATGTACCCGCCGCGACGGGATATCTTCCAGATGCTGCACAAACATATCCATCAGCATCGACTTGCCGCGACCCACGCCCCCCCAGAAATACAGTCCCTTGGGCGGCTCGGGCGCTTTGCGGAACAGACCTTTTTTCACGGGCTGCATCAGCGCATCTCGGATACGGTCAAATTCATCCAATGCTGCCTTTTGCGCCGGATCAGGCTGCAATTTGCCTTGCGCTATCAGGCCGTCATAGGTTTCACGAAATGTCGTCATAACGATTGGCTTAGCCTGCGGACGCGCTGTTGAAAAGGTGGACATATGAGATCTGCACAGCCCCCGCCGCACAAATGCTGAATTGACGGATAATCCCTTTTTAACCAAGGTCCGCGCAAGCCACTGCGCACCGGACCCGAGAATGACACAAGACCGCCCCTCCATCTTTACACCCGTGCTGATCGTGGGCTGTGTGATCATCATGGTCAGCTTTGCAGTGCGGGCGTCCTTTGGCGTGTTTCAAATCCCGATTGCCGAGGAATTCGGCTGGCTGCGGGCCGAGTTTTCGCTCGCCATCGCCATTCAGAACCTTGCATGGGGTATTGGCCAGCCGATTTTTGGCGCGCTGGCCGAAAAGATTGGCGACAGGAAAGCCATCGTCATTGGTGCGATCATCTATGCGCTGGGGCTGATGTTGTCAGCCAATTCCAGCACGCCGATTGAACATCAGACCTATGCGTGGCTGGTGGGGTTTGGCATCGCCGGAACGGGCTTTGGTGTGATTCTGGCGGTGGTGGGGCGGGCATCGTCGGCAGACAACCGGTCGATGTCATTGGCGATTGCCACAGCGGCGGGCAGTGCAGGGCAGGTGTTTGGCGCGCCTGTGGCAGAATGGATGCTGGGGTTCCTGACGTGGCAAAGCACATTCATGGTGTTCGCCGTGGTGATCCTGTCGATGATCCTGACCTTGCCGCTAATGCGCGCGCCGCCAATGGCGAGCAAGGCGGAGCTGGAAGAAAGTATGGGCCAGATTCTGGTCAAAGCGTTCAAAGATCCGTCCTATACGCTGATCTTTCTGGGCTTCTTTTCCTGCGGCTACCAACTGGCGTTTATCACCGCGCATTTTCCGGCGTTTGTGACCGAGATGTGCGGGCCTATTCTGGCGGGTGGTGTGCTGCATAACATCGGGATCACCACGACATCCGCGCTGGGGGCTGTTGCGATATCGCTGATCGGTTTGGCCAATATTGCGGGCACATTGGCGGCGGGTTGGGCCGGCAAGCGGTATTCGAAAAAGTACCTTCTGGTCGGAATTTATGTGGGCCGTACCATCGTTGCTGCCTTGTTCATCCTGTTCCCGATCACGCCGGTTACAGTTTTGCTGTTCTCGGTTGCGATGGGTTCGCTGTGGCTTGCGACTGTGCCGCTGACCTCTGGTCTGGTCGCGCATATTTACGGGCTGCGCTATATGGGGACGCTCTATGGCATCGTGTTTTTCAGCCATCAGATGGGTAGTTTCATGGGCGTCTGGTTGGGCGGGCGGATGTATGACGCCTATGGCAGTTACACGGCGGTGTGGTGGATCGGCATCGCGGTTGGCGCGTTCAGCGCGATTGTGCACCTGCCGATCAGGGAACGCAGGCTCGAGGGGCTGGTGA
Source organism: uncultured Alphaproteobacteria bacterium (assembly GCA_963710185.1). Classification (GTDB taxonomy): domain Bacteria; phylum Pseudomonadota; class Alphaproteobacteria; order Rhodobacterales; family Rhodobacteraceae; genus Sulfitobacter. The sequence goes on from CAVPZE010000002.1 coordinate 764,830, forward strand.
CGGCTTAATCCTTGATCAAGGCATCCTTCAGGATCGCCAAAACCTTGTCAGTATGGGTATAGGTCAGGCCATGACCAGCGCCTTTGATCACTTCTTGGCGTGCATCACGGCTCCATTCGGCCAAGGTGCCAATGGCAGCCAGGGGGATGACCGTGTCGTCCTCACCCCATATTGCCACAACCGACATTCCCCGCGCATGCAGCGCTTGATGCTCATCCCGCAATGACTTCGAGAGTATCCCCCTGAGGCTGGCCAAGACCGAAGGGACAAAACGCCGATACTCCAATTCCCTCGCTTGAAGCATGCCGATGTCCGGCAGGGACGTGGTAAGGCCACGTTCCGCCCGCAGCCCCTTGCGCAACATGCGCGGATAAAGCGTCAGCATCAGCCAATCACCGATATAGGGTGTCTTGGCGATGAACCTGCCCAGTTTGCCAGACGCAATCCCCATGCCAGCGGGCGCAAGTAACACCAATTGACGGACTTTGTCAGGGTACGCCGCAGCGTAGCAGGTTGCGATGGCACCGCCCATGGAATACCCGATCAGGGTGATTTTGCTGTTGTCGCCCTCAAGTGCCAGTAGTTCTTGCAGTTGCGACAAGAAAAACGCGGCGTTCTGTTCGCCTTTGGGTCGATCCGAATATCCGCGGCCGTAAAGGTCATAGGTCAGCACCCGAAACCCCATCAAAACAAGCCCCCGCGTCATGCCGCGCCAGACAAAGCTCGGCGTTGTGAGGCCGTGTATGCAGACCAAGCGCGTGCCGCTGGCAGGGCCATGCCATTCAAAATGCGTGACGCCTTTTGACAATTTCACAAACTGCCCCGTTGCCGATCCACGTACCATATCGTCCATCGGCAGTCGCCTGTGTTCGATCACCAAGGGGAGCGCGACAATTGCCGCTATGATCAGGAGCCACCAGATCATCCTCGGGCGTTCCACCGATCAAGAATGTAACGGCTGGTCATCAGGTCCAGATGCGCACCGCCGCCGTTTTTGAACAGGGTGATTTCGTCGTCAGACTGGCGGGTGAATTTATCGAGGGAATAGTAATCAGCGATCAGTGTTTCTTTGGTGATCACGCCTGCCTCAAGCGGGATTTTGATCTCGCCGATATGGCCGACGGTGGTGTTGAAGCTGTCCACAAACACCCGCGCGCGCAGCAAGGCCGCATCATCCACCTCGCGCATGTCGGGGCGGTAGGCACCGATCAGATCAACGTGTTGACCCGGCTGCAACCACGCGCCATTGATCAGCGGATCGGTGGACATGGTCGCACTGGTGATGATGTCGGCGGCGCGGACTGCGGTTTCCAGATCATCGGCGATGCGCAGTCCGTCAAGCTCGGCGGCCATCGCATCGGCATTGGCGCGGGTCCGGTTCCAGACGGTAAAGGTGGCATCTGGGAATGCGGCAGAATATGCGGCGTGCAGCGCGCGACCTTGATTGCCCGCACCCACGATCAGGATGGATTTGCTGTCTGGCCGCGCAAGACGCCGCGCTGCCAGCAAACTGTCCCCAGCGGTTTTCCACTTGGTCACCAGATGGAAATCGACAAGCGCCTCAAGCGTGCCATCTGTATCGGAATACAGGCTCAACCCTCCGTTCACGATCGGGTTGCCCTGTGCAGGATTGTCCGGAAAAATCGTGGCGGACTTTACGGCGATGCCCAAACCATCAATCCATGCCGCGCGGTTCAGCAATGTATCCTTGCCACGGTACAGGAAGGTGTCGCCAATTTCTGCGGGCGGCAGAGCGTGACCTGCGGCCAGCGCATCGGACAGTCCGATCCAGTCCAGCAGGGCCTCGCCCGCCTCGAAAGGGATGAATGGGATGCTGGTCATGCTGCTTGATCCTCGGTTAAAAGCCCCGTTGCAACCAACCTGTCGGCCCATCCTGCGGGGCCATCAAACAAATGGGTTTGCCAGCCGCGCTCTGCGGCGGCGGCGATGTTGTCTGCACGGTCATCGGTGAACAAAAGCGCTGTGGGGGCGACACCGCTTGTCTGCTCAAGTGTCTGGTAAATCATCGGGTCAGGCTTGATCATACGCATATGGCCCGAGATAAAATCCCGGTCAAACGCGCGCAGGAACGGGTAATATGTGGCGGCCAGATCGTAGGTCTCTATTCCAAAGTTGGTCAGGGAGAATACCGGCACGCCGCGCGCCTGAAGTGCTTTCATCAAGCGGACGGAATGGGGGATTACGGGGCTTGCCATATCGGCCCAATTGTCATGCCACATCTGAATCTCGGCCCGCCATTCGGGATATTCTTCGGCAGCGACATACACCACATCATGAAAATTCTCGCCCAGATCGACGCGGTCGTTCATGGCGTGCAAATCGACAGCATCGAACATGGCGCGACGGCGATCCGGGCCGATGGCGGCGTCATAAAAACGCTCTGGTTGCCACTCGATCAGGACGTTGCCGATGTCGAAAACGACTGCTTGGGGTTTCATGGTTTTTCCTTTATGCCCGCGCCGCTGCGCGAAGTTCACGCTCCAAGGCTTCCAGAAATCGGGACCGGTCCACCTTTGTAAAGCCTTTGCCGCCCCCTTGTCGAAACGGATCGGCGGCGCGCAGATCGGTCATCAGATCACGGGTCGCCAGCACATTGCCGATGTTGGCAGATGTCAGCGCCTCGCCATTGTGTTTGAGCACCCGCGCGCCCGCTTCGACACAGCGGGCGGCAAGCGGGATGTCACCGGTGACAACCACGTCACCCACGCCACACCGCTCGGCGATCCACATGTCGGCAACATCCGGTCCATCTGCCACAATAACCATTTCAACATAGGGGTTTTGCGAGGGGCGCAAGCCACCATTCGAGACGACAAACATCTTGATTTTGTGTCGCGTCGCAACACGCTCCGCCTCTTCCTTTACGGGGCAGGCGTCGGCATCTATGTAGAGTGCTGTCATGTGTTTTTCTGCTTTGAGCCGGGCTTCGCAACCTTGAATTCCTCGGGAATCGGCATCCGGTTGAACGCATCCAGCCCCGCGATTTTATAGGCTTCGGCCAGTGTTGGATAGTTGAAGGTGTTTTGCACAAAATAATCCACCGTGCCTTTGAGATTCAGCACGGCTTGAGCAATATGAATAAGCTCGGTCGCCCCTTCACCCACAATCTGGACCCCCAAAACACGGCGGGTTTTCAGGCTGACCAGCATTTTCAAGAGCCCGTGTTCCAACCCCATGATGTGCCCGCGCGAAGTTTCGCGGAACCGCGCGATGCCAACCTCATAGGGGATTTTGCGATCCTGCATTTCCTGTTCGGACATGCCGCAGGTTGAAATCTCCGGCACGGAATAGATACCGTAAGGAAACCACGGGCTTTCGGGCAGCGTATGCACATCCAAAGCATGACAGGCGGCGATGCGACCTTGCTGCAAGGACGTAGAGGCAAGCGACGGATGCCCGATGACATCGCCAGCGGCATAGATATGCGGCACGCTGGTTTGATAGGTCTTGCGGTTCACCTCGATGCGGCCGCGGTGATCGGTTTCCAGACCAGCAGCACGCGGGCTTAACTTGTCTGTGGCCCCAATGCGACCGGCGGCAAACAGCATCATTTCGGAACGGACATGGCGGCCATTTGCCAAAGTGGTCTCTATATGGGTGCCGCTGTCTTCGATCTTTTCGATTTCCGAACCCAACCGCAGGTCCACGCCGTTTTCGCGGATCTGATGGGTGAAATCCTGAATGGTGGCCTGGTCAATGAAATCAAGAAATGTCTCGCGCGGCTCGATCAAGGTAACACGCACATCCAGCGCCGAGAACATCGTCGCATATTCGACGCCGATCACGCCCGCACCAACCACCACCAGAGACCGTGGAATTTGGGCCATGTCGAGAAATTCGTCACTGTCCAGAACGGTAGTGCCGTTGAAAGGCACCCAATCGGGGCGGTAGGTTTTGGTGCCCGTTGCGATCAGGAAATGATCTGCGGTCAGTTTGGTTGTCTCGCCTGCCTCGGTGGCAACCTCGACGGAATGTGTATCTGTAAACCGCGCAATGCCATTGAGCGTCTCGACATGGTTGCGGTTGAATTGGTGTTCCAGCACATCAACCTCATGATCGAGTGTCTGGTGCAAGCGTCCTTTGAGGTCTTCGGCTGCAATCTCTTGTTTCACGCGGTACGACCGCCCATAAAAACTGCGCTCGCGCCAACCCGTCAAATTCAAAACGGTCTCGCGCAGTGTTTTGGAGGGGATCGTGCCCGTATGTACGGAAACCCCGCCCAGACGGTCTTTGCGGTCGATCACGACAACGCGCCGCTTCAGCTTGCCCGCCTGTATGGCCGCCGCACGTCCCGCAGGGCCGGAACCGATGATGATCAGGTCATAATGGCTCATGATTTATCCTGCATAAAGCGCATCGGCGTGGAATGCGACGTGGTCTTCCATAAAGGTCGCGACAAAGAAATAGCTGTGATCATAACCGGGCTGCATCCTGAAGATAGCCTGTTGTCGTTTGGTAGCGATGGCAGCGGCGAGGGCCTCGGGCTTCAGCAGATCAAGGAATTGATCGCTGGCACCCTGATCAATCAGGACAGGGCCATCAAACCCCTTATCCGCCATCAACAAGGTCGCGTCATGGCACGCCCAGTCCATTTCATTGTTCCCCAAATACACAGCAAGCTGCTTGCGCCCCCAGTCGCTTTTGGTCGGGTTCGCAATGGGCGCAAAGGCGGATACCGAACGGAACCGCCCCGGCAGGTTCATCGCCAATGTCAGTGCGCCGTGACCGCCCATAGAATGACCCGTGATGCTTTGCCGCGTCATGTCGAGGGCGAAATTTTCAGCAAGCAATGCGGGCAATTCATCAGCGATATAATCCCACATACGGAAGTTTTCTTTCCACGGGCTTTGCGTCGCGTTCAGATAAAATCCGGCACCTTTGCCCAGATCATAGGCCTCGTCATCCGGCACGTCATCGCCGCGCGGCGAGGTGTCGGGAAACACCAATGCAATGCCATACTCGGCCGCCCATGCCTGTGCCCCGGCTTTGGTCATTGCGTTTTCGTGGGTGCAGGTCAGGCCGGACAGATACCACAGCACTGGAACAGGGCCGTCTTTTGCTTCTTCCGGCAGGAAAACCGCGAACGTCATTTCGCAGTTGCAGGCCGTTGAGGCATGCGCATACACGCCTTGCGTCCCGCCAAAACAGGCATTTTCTGATATTGTTTTCATCGGTTGGTCCTTTATTTCGGTCGGCGTGTCTGGCGGCAAATACCGGATGGTATTTGTAAAAGGCTGAAGATCAGGTTCCCGTGACCCAGGCCACAACAAGGCTGACTGTAACGATGCTCAGCGCGGTAGACACCAAAATAGCGGCAGACACACGTTGCGGGGCGACACCGTAGTGTTGGGCGAGGATATAGACGTTGCCTGCCACAGGCAGGGCTGCGGCAGAAATGATCACGCCAGCTTTGAACGGATCGACGCCAAACAGATAGAGCGCTGCAAAGGCCACAAAAAGCGGGTGCAGCACCAGTTTACAAAAGCTGAGCCAGCCTGCGATGTGCATACGCTCGGCTGATTTGGTGGCCAGGGACGCACCGATTGCAAACAGCGCACCGGGAGTTGCGGCCCCGCCCAGAATGGCCAGAAATTCGTTCATCGGCGTGGGGATCGGTATCGAAAAGCCCGACCATGCAAAGCCCAGAACGATGGCCATGATCATCGGATTCTTGATCAGTCCAACCCCGATAGAGCGAAACATCCGCAGGCTGATCTGGCCGTCACGTGACCCCGTGATCAGGATCACGATCAGGCTCGAAAACACCACGAGGTCCACGGCAAGCGCCAGCAAGATCGGGCCGATTGCCTCTGGACCTAACAGCAGCGTCAACATCGGAACGCCCAGGAAACCCGTATTGCCGATCGCTGCGCATTGCGCCTCGATTGCGACAGTCGGCACGTCGAGGCGGCGGATGAACCCGACAAATGTGGCGATGCCGTATACAAATGCCGTGCCCCATAGATAGGCCATGACAAGACGCGTATCCCAGACCTCGGCCAGCGACAGGTTTGCCGAAAAACGGAATAGCATTGCGGAAAGCGCAAAGTAGAACACGAATTTTGTCAGGTATGCCGTCGCCTCGGCGCTGAAAAACTTTGTACGTCCGGCCCAATAGCCCAGCCCTATCAGGGCAAAGAACGGAAGAGTTTTCAAGAAGATTGCGAGCATGGATAAAGACTTACCCCAGTGGGCGCACGAGGTGCAAGGCTCTGGTACGCGATGATTTCAAGGGGTACCATACTGTCATGTTAGACAGCGTTTTAATGCACCGGCGCAGCGATGCCAACATTGGTGATCTGGCGTGTTCGCCGGGTCACTATTTTGATTTTGGCACGCAGAATATGATGGGTTTCGGTCGTGATGCACCCGCCTGCACGCGCGCGATATTGGGTGGGGGTCAGGTGTTTGACGATTGCGTTGATGCCACGATTTACCACACCAGCCAAGCGCTGCACCGTATTGTCTGGGGCGTCGGGATATCACCCAAAAATGTAGCACATTACCGATTTGATATTCTGGAAGGTAGCTGTGCGTTGATCGGGTCGCGCAACTGGAATGTGAACAGATGCGACTATGTTCCCTGCCCAAGTGCGATGTCGCCGTTGTTTGATGGCGCGCCAGAACCTGCACGGGATGTTGTGATGTTCCTGCATGCGAAAAAGTCGCAAGCTGTGCACTGTCCTGAAGGTATTCCCAAATTGTTCAATCTCGGCGGCAGCATGGCAGAGGCGATTGCGTTTATTGCCAGCGGGGAAACAGTTGTCACCAATTCGTTTCACGGCACCTATTGGGCGATGTGTCTGGGGCGCAAGGTTGTGTGTCTTCCGTTCAGCGACAAGTTTCGCCAGTTCAGGGAAAATCCGGTGTTTGCTGGCCCGCAGGACTGGACCCGCGTGGTAAAATCGGCAGAACGGCGCCCCGATACGCTTGCGGATGCGCGCAGCCGAAACACAGCGTTCTACGAAAAAGTCATGAACCTAGCCTGAGCCGATCAGCACGCCTGCCGCGAACACCAGCGCACCGCCCAGAACCACCTGCATTGTAGCGCGCAGAAACGGCGTGTTCATGTATTTGTTCTGTATCCATGCAATCGCCCAAAGCTCAATAAACACGACGATGAAAGCAATGGTCGTTGCGGTCCAAAAATCTGTAATAAGATAAGGCAAGGCATGCCCCAACCCGCCCAGCGTGGTCATGATGCCCGAAGCAAATCCGCGTTTGTACGGCGAGCCGCGACCGGACAACTCACCGTCATCCGATGCCGCCTCGGTAAAGCCCATAGAGATGCCCGCGCCCACCGAGGCGGCCAGACCGACCAGAAAAGTTGTCCATGTGTCTTGAGTGGCAAAGGCAACCGCAAAGATCGGGGCGAGCGTGGATACAGAGCCGTCCATCAATCCCGCAAGGCCCGGTTGTACCCATGTCAGAATGAACTGGCGGTGCGCACGCTTGTCTTCTGCCTCAAGCGACTGATCGTCCAGATGCGCGGTTGTCAATCTGTCGGCAGTGACCTGATGCCCGGCCTCGGCAGCGGCCAGATCCCCCAGCAGTTTGCGGGTGTCGGCGTCAGTGGTATGCGCGGCAGCGGTCAGGTAAAAATGCTCGGCCGCCTGTTCCATCGCGGCGGCCTCTGCGCGGATACGATCAAGGCCCAGGTTTTCGACCAGCCAGACGGGCTTGCGCGCATAATATCCCGACACATGTTCCCGGCGAATGAGCGGGATGACATTGCCGAACCGTTTCTGGTGCAGGTCGATCAGCCGCTTGCGATGGGCGTCTTCCTCGGCTGCCATGCCGTCAAAGATGGCAGCGCTGTCAGGAAATTCACCGCGCAAGGTTTCGGCATAGCCGCGATAAATCTGCGCATCGTCTTCTTCGGATGATATGGCCAGGGCGAGCACTTCTTGCTCTGACAGGTCTCTGAAACGCTTGCGACTTAAGGAAAATCCCATGGGGTATGCTCCGATTGTTTAGAATGATTCTAAACATTTGAGAGTAAAACAACAACGGGGATTTGCCGAAACAGGGACAAATACCGCTTGGAACTGAACCGTTCGGTTTATAAAGTAGCATTTCGATCAGACGGAGCAATAATGACCGCCCTTGACCAGAATATTCGCAAAGGCCGCAAATTCGATCAGGTGCTTGCGGGTGCGCGGTCGGTTTTTATGGCGGACGGATTCGAGGGTGCCAGCGTAGATGAAATCGCGCGTGTGGCTGCCGTGTCAAAGGCGACGCTGTACAGCTATTTCCCCGACAAGCGGTTGTTGTTCATGGAAGTTGCCAATGCCGAATGCAGGCGCCAGTCGCGCGAGGCAATGGACAGCATTGATATGGACGGCCCACCGCGCGAAGTGCTGATGCAAACCGGGATGCATTTTCTGGGCTTTATCACCTCGACTTTCGGTCAACAGGTGTTCCGCATTTGCGTTGCGGAATCGGACCGTTTTCCCGAGCTGGGGCAAAGGTTTTATAATTCAGGGCCAGCGGTGATGCGTGCGGAGATGATGAAATATTTTGGCAAAGCCGAGGCCCGTGGTGAATTAAAGATCACTGATATGACGTTGGCTGCGGACCAGTTTGGCGAACTGTGCAAAGCCGACATCTGGCCGCGGCTGATTTTCGGGGTCAGCAGGTCGGTGACGCACGATGAAATGCGCCGTGTTGTAAGTGGTGCGGTCGAGACGTTCATGGCGCGGTATGGCGTGTGAAGTCTGGTATCGCAGCTGTGATAGCGCTGGCGGTTGCCGGATGTGAAGTGACGCCGCAGGCCACGACCACCTGCAATGCGCAAAACTGGCAAGAGCTTGTCGGGCAACCCGAGGCAGCGGTGCATGCGGCGCTGGGTAATTTACGGATTGTGCGGGCTGGCGCACCGGTGACGAAAGATTTCAATCCCGACAGGTTGAATGCAGAGATTGATGAAAACGGGCGGGTGACACGGTTTGCGTGCTATTGATGACCAAAGACTGAACGAGAAAAGGACCAAGCCATGCGATATATGATTTTTAGTCTGCTGGCTTTAGCCGGATGTGGGGATGTGGCGACCAATTCTGCGTCGCGATCCTCTGGTACAGCAGGGGCCGATACCTGCAACGCAGCCGCCTATGCAGGATTGATCGGTCAAGACGCGGTGACAGCGCTGGCTGTGCCGGAACCCAAGCGTGAATACCGTATCGGTGATCCTGTGACAATGGATTACATGGCCGAGCGGATTAACATCCAGCTGGACACCACGGATGTGATTGTCGCTGTCACCTGTGGTTAATTTTTCGGGTGGTTAACTTTTCGGGCGGTTGTCGATGATCCTCACGGCTTTGCCTTCGGACCTTGCCCCGCTGCCCGCATCGGCGACATCGACCTTGACGGTGACCCCGACCGATTGCTTGATCAAACCCGCCAGTGATGCGGCGGCGGAGATGCGCATGTCGGTGGAAAGCGCTGCATCCGCGCATTCGCACAACACCCGCATCTGGTCCATTCGGTCGGTGCGGCTCAACTCGATCTGGAAATGCGGGGCAAGGCCCGCAGTTGCCATCAGCGCTTCTTCGATCTGGGTCGGAAAGACATTCACGCCGCGCAGGATGATCATATCGTCACTGCGGCCAGTGACCTTTTCCATCCGGCGCATCGACCGCGCGGTGCCGGGCAACAGACGTGTGAGGTCTCGGGTGCGATACCGTATGATCGGAAATGCCTCTTTGGTCAGCGAGGTGAACACCAGTTCGCCCCTCTCACCCTCGGCCACCAGTTGGCCGGTTTCGGTGTTGATCACCTCGGGGTAAAAATGATCCTCCCAGATGTGCAGGCCATCTTTTGTCTCGACACATTCCATCGAGACACCGGGGCCCATGACTTCGCTTAGCCCGTAGATATCGACGGCGTGCATGTCGAACGCCTGCTCAATTTCAACCCGCATCGCATTGGTCCATGGCTCTGCACCAAAAATACCCACCTCAAGCGACGAGGCGCGCGGATCAATGCCTTGGGCGGCAAATTCATCCAGAATTGACAGCGCATAGGACGGCGTGACGGTGATGCCTTTAGGCTTGAAATCGTCAATCAGGCGTACCTGGCGGGGCGTCATGCCGCCCGAGATGGGATATGTCGTCAGTCCCAGCGCATCTGCACCCAGATGGATGCCAAGGCCGCCGGTGAACAACCCGTAACCATACGCATTGTGCAACATATCGCCACGACGCATACCCGCCGCGCGCAAGGACCGTGCCACGACACTTGCCCAATGGGCCAGATCGTCCGCCGTATATCCCACCACCGTGGGCTGACCTGTGGTGCCGGATGACGCATGGATGCGGGCAATCCGGTCGCGCGGAACGGCGAACATGCCAAAGGGATAATTATCGCGCAGATCGGTTTTGACGGTGAAGGGGAATTTTGCCAGATCGGCGAGGTCATGCAGGTCATCGGGGTGAACACCTGCCGCATCAAAGCTTTTTTTGTAAAAAGGCACGTTGTCATAGGCGTGACGCAGGGACCATTTCATCCGCGTCAGTTGCAGCGCTGATATCTCGTCGCGGCTGGCGGTCTCGATCGGGTCAAGGGTGTTTTTATGCGGCGTGAGGTCTTTCATCGGGCGGGGGCCTCTTCGGCAAAATGCTGGCCTTTGATGGTACGGGACAATCCGCGAAACAGGGCGACGGTACGGCCATCCTCGCCTGTGACACTCACATCATAGGTGCCCGAGCGGCCTGATTTCGCGACCTCGGTTGCTGTTGCTGTGAGCGTTTCATCTGATTTCCCCGGTGTCACGTAGGTGATCTGGTTTTGCTGGGCGACGGTCAGCTGGTTGTAGGTGTTGCAGGCAAAGGCAAAAGCGCTGTCGGCGAGGGTAAAGATGAAACCGCCGTGGCAGATGCCGTGGCCGTTCAGCATATCGGGCCTGACGTGCATGGACAGCACAGCCTGTCCCGGTGCGATGGTGCGAATGGCGATACCCAGACTTGCGGACGCGGCATCATTGGCAAACATGATATCGGCACATTTTTTCGCGCGGGCATCCGGTGTCATAACAAAGGCCTTTATATTTTCATCTTGCCCGAGGCTTGATTTGACGCCCGAACAACGCAACTGTCAAACCATGACATTCCAGATACCACCCGTAAACAATCCGATTGAACGCGCGCCGGAACAGGTGGCATTTCACCGTACCGAACTCGCGGTGATCCTGTCGCTTTACGGGCGTATGGTTGCGGCGGGCGAATGGCGCGATTACGGGATATCGTGTTTGCGCGAGGTTGCGGTGTTTTCTATCTTCAGACGGACCGCTGAAGTCCCGCTCTACCGGATTGAAAAGCGGCCCAAACTGCGGGCAAAGCAGGGGATGTACGCGGTTGTCGGCGCGGGCGGTCAGGTGATGCGGCGCGGGCACGAGTTGAAACCTGTGCTGCGCGTGCTGGAGCGCAAGTTCATTCGCGCAGTGGAATAGCGGTTTAACGTGATGGTGCGACTGGGGCTACTGCTGCGCAGGGATATTTAAGGCCAAAAAGAAAGATGTGAGGGCACTACAAGCGACGGTGTGCGGTAATCGTGCCGTCGCCTTGGGCTTTGATCCTGTCGGTGGCGGCGGTGATGCCTTCGTAGCATACAGACATTGTGTGGGCGTTGGCATGGATCAGGGTATCGGGGTCTGTCACCAGTGCGACGTGACCTTTCCAGAACAGCAGATCATTTCGTTGGTAGGGCGGGCTTGCGGGGGCGCCAAGCGCCATTTGTTGGTCGCTGTCACCGGGGCAGGGAATTGCGCAGGCCAGCAGCGCTGATTGCACAAGGCCAGAGCAATCTATGCCCCAGCGGCTGTTACCCCCCCAAAGGTACGGTGTGCCCAGATAGAGCGCTGCGATGGCGGCAGGGTCGGTGGTGTAAGATTGTATTCCGGCAAGGTGGGCAAGGGGGATAAAGCCCGCATCGGTTTGCGCGAATTTTCCAGTCTGGCCTGTGATATGGAGGCGGCTCGCGAAGGTGAGCGACATCAGGTCGGGCGATTTAATGTCGGGACGCTTATAGACATGTGTTGCGGGCGCGCTGACTTTGTGGGTCGGCTGCGAGACTTTGGTCAATGTGGAAGACTTTAGGTAGCCGCAATAGCCGTCCTTGTCGGCTTGCACGTATCGCCATGAGCCATCCTCGCCCAACACGACAAGCGTTTCTCCAAAGATCAACTGCCTGTCGCGTGGGACACCCGGGGTGCGGCACAGGTCGGTTACAGGCGCATTGATTTGAGCGGGGTCGCTTGTGGTCATGCGCGCGGGATCAGGGGTGATGCGCGGATCGGTCATAATTTCAGCAGCGGTCCGAGGGCGGCATAAAGCGCACGGGTCGCCTGGCCCACACCACCTTTTGGCCGGGCGGGCAAGTCTGACGGGTTCCATCCGTAGATGTCGAAATGTGCATACTTACTGTCGGTCACAAAGCGGCGCAGAAACAGCGCGGCAGTGATACAACCCGCGAACCCCCCCTTCGGGGCATTGTCCAGATCGGCAATGCCCGGTTCGATCATCGCCTCGTAAGGGGCGTGAAAAGGCAGGCGCCAGACGGGGTCGGCACTGGTGTCTGCGGCATTTTCCAGCGCTTTTACAAACGCCGGATCATCGCTGAAATAGGGCGCAAGGTCAGGGCCAACGGCCACGCGCGCTGCCCCTGTCAGGGTCGCCATCGAGATAATCTGATCCGGCTTTTCCTCGTCGGCATAGGCAAGCGCGTCGGCCAGTACCAGACGCCCCTCGGCATCGGTATTGTTGATCTCGACGGTCAGGCCCTTGCGCGAGGTCAGGATGTCCTGGGGCCGGAAGGCATTGCCGGAAACGGAATTTTCCACGGCAGGGATCAGCACCCGCAATTGCAGTTTCAGTCCCGTCGCCATGATCATATGCGCGAGCCCCAGCACCGCCGCTGCACCCCCCATGTCTTTTTTCATCAACCCCATTGAGGCTGAGGGTTTCAGGTTCAGACCGCCAGTATCAAAACACACACCTTTGCCCACCAGTGTCAGCGTCGGCCCGGATTTACCCCATCGCATGTCGATCAATCGCGGTGCGCGGTCAGCGGCGCGGCCAACCGTGTGGATCATCGGAAAGTTCTGGGTGAGCAGCTCGTCACCGACAATCACCTCGATGGATGCGCCGTGTTGTTCCGCCAGATCGCGCGCGGCCTGTTCAAGATCGGGCGGCCCCATATCGGAGGCTGGTGTGTTGATCAGATCACGGGTCAGTATTTCGCCGGCCACAAGTGCTTCGATTTGAGCGGCGTTGATGACATCGGGCGCAACAAGTCGGGCTTTGAGTTCGGATTGTTGGCGGTAGCGGTCAAAGCGATAGCTGGACAGCAGCCATCCCAGCGCCTCGTTTGCCGATTGATCATCGGGCAAACCACCTGTGATGTGGTAATCGCCCTGGGGTAACTTGGCCACGGCAGCAGCGAGGGCAAAGCGGCTGCGGCTGCGTGATGCAGGCGAACCGTAGCCCGCAAGTGCCATCGTTGGTACGCCGCTTTCACCGCAGATGGCCAATGCCTGACCCAGTTTACCGGTGAAACTATGCGCCTCTGCCCAGCTTTTTACATGCGGTGCTTGCCCGTTCAGCCAATCGTCCAACTGGTCCTCGGCGCAGACATGCAACGGGATGGCGGTGTCAGAGAGCGGTGCAAATTTTGCGGACATGGCGGGCCTTTCAGACTGCGTTTGACTTTTGCGCAGCCTAGCCGTTCTTAAGGCACCCGCAAGCCGTCAGATATTGACGTCCTGCATATCCCAGATGGCGGTTAGTGACCGTTCGCCAATGCGAAGCAGGCGTGACAGGGTGGCGGCAAGGCCGTTTGCGTCACACGCGTCGATACATGCCGTAACGTCACCCGCGACTTGCGACAATTTCTGCATGCCGATCTGGTCGGCAATGGCGATCAGGGAACGCGTGTTTTTACGCAGGTCTTGCCACGCCTGTTCGCGGTACAAGCGGTCGCAATGCGACATCCTGAGCGCCAGTTCCTCAAGCGCGCGACATACGATGTCTTCGGCGCTTGCCTCGCCTAATTGTGAATACAGTGTGCCCAGCCGTTCCTGATCGACACAGACTTGTTCAAGCGGTCTAATTTGCAATACCTGCATTGTCTCTCACCCTTTAATCAGCCCCCACGGCGTCTCTGGACTATGGCCCCAAGAAGTATTCAAATGATTGAAGCGCAAACGCCTTTTCCCTCGAATTGTCGCAGAATTTGAGATATCGCAGGGCCAACATACTCAAGGGACAGCGCCGATATGAACAGGGCAAAGCCGTTGCCAGCCTACTTGCTACAACGCTATCATGGCTGGAAAGCGACCGGATACGCGGATAATCAAGCGTGGTATCGTCGCCTCGCCTCCGAAGGTCAGCGCCCGCGCGCGATGGTGATTTCATGTTGTGACAGCCGCGTACATGTAACGTCGATATTCGGGGCTGATCAGGGTGAATTTTTCATCCACCGCAACATCGCCAATCTGGTGCCACCGTACCAGCCTGATGGCGATCACCACGGCACATCAGCAGCTGTGGAATATGCTGTGCGGGTGTTGAAAGTAGCGCATCTGATTGTGCTGGGCCATTCGAATTGCGGCGGGGTGCAGGGCTGCATTGATATGTGTCAGGGTAAGGCCCCCGAGTTGGAAGCCAAGGACAGTTTCGTTGGGCGCTGGATGGATATTTTGCGGCCCAAGTATGACGAGGTTGCAGATATCAAGGATGCAGATGAACAACAGCAACAGCTTGAGAAGCATGCGGTTATGATATCGCTCGAAAACCTGATGACCTTTCCTTGGATCAAGGAACTGGTGCAATCAGGTGATCTAAGCATGCACGGTCTTTGGACGGACATCGGTGAAGGCGGGCTTGAGCATTACCTGCCCGAAACAGGGCGTTTTGTGGCGCTTTAGCGGCAAAGCACACCGCATGATCCCAGACAAATATCCGCCCGCATAAGGAGTACCCATGGACCAGATCGTTTCACTTGCCGCGACAAATTTGCTATCGCCGATCATCCTGAGCTTTGTGTTGGGTGTGGTTGCCGCGTTGGCGCGGTCCGATCTCAACTTTCCCGAAGCGGTTGCCAAGGGCATGTCGATCTATCTGCTGTTTGCGATCGGTTTCAAAGGCGGTGTCAGCGTTGCCAATCACGGTGTCGATCTGAAACTTGCGCTGTCACTGGTAGCGGGCATGGTACTGTCGGCGGCGCTGCCTTTGATTGCATTTGCGCTGTTGCAAGTGATGACCAAGCTAAGCCGTCTGGATGCGGCGGCAGTTGCAGCGCATTACGGGTCTATTTCAATTGTGACTTTTGTGGCTGCGACATCGGTGTTGCAAAGCAGTGGCATTGCGTCCGAGGGCTATATGGTGGCTGTTGCCGCCGCGATGGAGGCGCCTGCGATCCTGTCCGCGCTCTGGCTGATTTCGCGTGGTGGCGACGCACGCCGGATGGACGGTGATCTGTTGCGGGAGATCATGTTGAACGGGTCTATCGTATTGCTGGTCGGTGCCTTTATCATCGGTGGCATTACGGGTGCCGATGGTTTGGCTAAAATCGAAAGCTTTATTGTGTCGCCGTTCCAAGGAGTACTGTGCCTGTTCCTGCTTGATATGGGTCTGGTTGCGGGGCGCGGTTTGCGCGGTGGCGGTGCGGTGATGCGGCCCGGGGTGCTTGCGTTCGGCGTTTTGATGCCGCTGATTGGTAGTACTGCGGGCCTTGGTGCGGGGTTGCTCTTGGGCCTCAGCACGGGCGGCGTTGCCTTGTTTATGGTGCTGAGCGCATCGGCGTCCTATATCGCTGTGCCTGCCGCCATGCGGGTGGCTTTGCCAGAGGCGGACCCTTCGATCTATCTGACGCTGTCCCTTGGCGTGACTTTTCCTTTCAACCTGACGCTGGGTATTCCGCTTTATATCGCGGTTGCCTCTGCACTGACCGGAGGCTGATACGATGCAAACCCATAAAGCGAAACGTGTCGAGATTACGATTGAATTGGTCATGCAATCACGTCTGACCGACGCGCTGAAAAAGGCAGGTGTGACCGGGTTTACCGTTCTGCCTGTGCTGGGTGGATCAGGGCGGTCTGGTGAATGGAGCCGGTCCGGCCAAGTCAGCCGCGCAAGCGGCATGGTGCAGGTGGTGTGTATCATCCGACCAGAGCGTTTGGATGAATTGCTCGAAGGTGCGTTTGCGGTTGTCGAGCGTCATATTGGTGTGGTCACGGTCACTGATTGCGATGTGCTGCGCGCAGAACGCTTTTGATCACGGCTGCCAGAACAGCATTTCGCCATCCGGCCAATCCATATCTACGGTGATCCGCACAGTTTTCTTTTCGCCCGGTCCGACCTCAAGTTGCCAGACGTCAACACCGCGCTGTTTCTCGAAATCGCTTTCGCTCGGGTTGGGGGTGGTGCGGATCTTGACACTCAGATCCTCTTGTTCTGCAAATGGCAGCGCAAAGAGGGTCTGAACTGTTTCGGTTGTGTTCAGCAGGTTCTCGACAGAGAATTCCATTTCCTGATTGCGGGTGCTGCTGGTGGACAAGAAGCCGCGGTCGCCTGTGTTATTGTCAAGCAGTGTATAGTCGAGCCGCAATCCTTCCAATGCGCCAAAACTGATCTCGGTTTTGCCACCGGCAGGGATCAGGTCGAACGGGACGCGGCCCACAAAAACACCATCGCGTGACACCGATGCCTGACCGGGCAGGAAAGGCTCGGACGTGCTGTTGGTAAATTCAGCCATCAGAAACGCGGTCTTGTCAAAGCGCGGCGCGGCGCGGTTGAATGTGCGGGCGTCGAACGTGAAATCATCAAGCGACAGGATAACCTGGCCATTCGGTGTCACGCTGATGGGTCTTGGGTAATCGTAAGTGACGGAAAGCCCCTCTATCACAGCCGCCGCTGTCACAACGACAGGCTCGTCCTGCATGGGTGCAGGCGCGCGTTCGGCAATAGACGACAAATCTGAGCCTGCATCCCGCGAACTGTAACCTGCCTTGTCCTTTGGCTGTATCTGCGCCAGCGACGGGTAGGGTGTGCTGGGCAAGACCTGCGTGAAGGGATTGGCGGTCGACAGGGTCAGCGCGACGTCCGACCACGCCTCGTCAGTGGATTGACCCAAAATCACCCTGCGGGACATGGCAATCTGTGCAGCGTTACCCCGGCTCAGGTTCAGATCGTAATCGGCTTGCCACCCTGCGTTAAAGATCAGCGTATCAAGTGTCAGCTCGACTGCGCCCGCCACATCGGTTTCGACAGAGATCGCCAGAATATCGACATCGCCACGCGGCAAGACAAGTCGTTCCAGATCGCGCTCGGCCTGAAGCAACGCCTTTTGCGCAACTTCAAGCGCCTTGGTGTTGTCGCGCAGCGCTGTGCTTGCCGCCCGTTCTGCGATGGCGGCCTGTGCAATCTGATCTGCCACCATATCGCTGGTCAGACGCAATGCATCCGGGTCGGTTGCCGTTTGGCTGGCCCCGGTCAACGTGCGCAGATAGGCCAATTTTTGCATTTGTCCCTGCACCGTTGCCAGCCCCCGAGCCACGGCATCATCGCGTGTCTGAACTGCGTCGCGTGCTGCTTGGACCCGGTCCTGCGCGCTGCGTTGTTCGGTCGTCAAAACGGCGTCTGCATCGGTCAGGTAGCCGGGGAAAACTTGCAAGGCCCCCAATGTGATTCCATCAGGCACCTTCAAACGCGGGGGGCCGGTATCGGGGCCGTTCGCGGCATAGGGGATCAATATGCGGTGCTGTCCTTGCGGCAGATCAGCAGAAAATGTCCGGCTGACAGTTGCACCACGGGGGTAAACCGTCACATCGGTGACCGGAGCGGCAATCAGAAAATCCTCGGCCCAAGCCGGACAGGTCTGTAGCGTAGCGGCAAGGAAAGCGAAAACCAAAGGGCGGTTGGCATGAACAAACATTGGCTGTCCTATTTATGAGGTAAGTGCCCTCAGACTGCACGTCCACAGCGCAAAGAAAAGGGGGAACCACCGGCTCCCCCTTAATTGCACAAAAACTGCTGAATAAAATCAGCCCTTTTTCAAGCATTCGCGGCCCAGCAACTCTGCAATCTGTACTGCGTTCAATGCGGCGCCCTTGCGCAGGTTGTCGGACACGCACCACAGGTTCAGACCGTTATCAATTGTACTGTCCTGACGGATACGGCTGATGAACGTCGCAAAGTCACCCACACATTCGATAGGCGTGACGTAGCCGCCATCCTCGCGCTTGTCGATCACCATGATGCCGGGGGCCTCGCGCAGGATATCGCGTGCTTCGGCTTCATCCAGATGATCCTCGAACTCGATGTTGATCGCCTCCGAGTGGCCGACGAATACCGGCACCCGCACACAAGTCGCAGTCACCTTGATCTTTTTATCGAGAATCTTTTTGGTCTCGACGACCATCTTCCATTCTTCCTTGGTATCACCGGACTCCATGAAGACGTCGATCTGCGGGATCACGTTGAACGCAATCTGCTTTTGAAACTTGCGGGGCGGCACTTCGGTCACGGGATTGTAGATAGACTTGGTCTGGTCCCACAGCTCATCGGCACCGTCTTTGCCCGCGCCTGACACGGACTGATAGGTGCTGACCACAACGCGCTTGATCGTGGCGCGGTCGTGAAGCGGCTTGAGGGCCACAACCATTTGCGCGGTCGAGCAATTGGGGTTGGCGATGATGTTTTTCTTGGAATAGCCATGGATCGCTTCGGGGTTCACTTCGGGTACGATCAACGGAATATCCGCGTCATAGCGATAAAGCGACGAATTGTCGATTACGACACAGCCGGCTTTGGCGGCCGCAGGGGCGTATTTCTTGGTGGCGTCGGAACCGACTGCAAACAGCGCGATATCCCAGCCTTTGAAATCAAACGTGTCCAGATCTTTGCATTTGAGCGTTTTATCTCCAAAGCTGACTTCCGTGCCCATGGAACGGCGGCTGGCCAAGGCTATGATCTCGTCCACAGGGAACTGGCGTTCAGCCAGAATGTTCAGCATTTCGCGGCCCACATTGCCAGTGGCGCCAACGATAGCGATCCGGTAACCC
Source organism: uncultured Alphaproteobacteria bacterium (assembly GCA_963710185.1). Lineage (GTDB taxonomy): Bacteria > Pseudomonadota > Alphaproteobacteria > Rhodobacterales > Rhodobacteraceae > Sulfitobacter. The sequence continues at coordinate 783,911 of CAVPZE010000002.1, forward strand.
ATCTGAATTCTCCAATATTGATGTGTGATGGTCGCTGCCCTTTAGCGCGGTTGTTGCGTCAGGGAAAGGGGCGTGCATGCGTTTACCTGTCGCTGTCTCGGCTGAACAGATAGATCACCAGACCGATGGTCAGCGACACGGCGAACAAAATAAAGACGTTCACATAAGGTTGCGCCGCAAACGCACCGCCCAGTGACGTGGCATAGACGCGGCCAGAGGTGAATTGCAGCAACCCGACACCCCCGATACTGAACAGGTTCAGCATGGTTACACCGCGTCCGATCAGATGCGAGGGCAGAAAGCTGCGCCCATGGGCGATGAGCACCGGATAAGTCGCGCCGAAAAAGCCGATGGTGCACATCATTGCGATGGCAAGCACCGCTGAGTGCGAGGGGAGGATGATCAGAATAACCGCCGCTGCCAGCGTGATCAACGTGCCACCCGCGATCATCCATTTGCGTGATCCAAGCGCCTTATCAAGCGGCCCGTAGGCCAAGGTGCCTGCGATCATCGCAAGCCCCATCAACAGCGTGGCAGTCCCGATCATTGCGGTATCTGCGGCAAATACATCTGCCAGATACGGCCCGATCCATAGACCACGGACGGCAGCTGAAATGGCATAGCTGACAAAGATCAGCGGAAAGATGAACCACAAGGCGCGCAGGCGGAACAATTCGCCCAGTGACCCTTTTGCCTCGCCGGTGATCTTGGCGGGGTCTTTGACCAACATTACTGTTCCGAACGCCACCAGCGCCGACACAGCGGCCAATGCCCAAAGCGCCGCGCGCCAGCCGATTGTTTCGGCGGCAAAGGCCATCGGATAGGATGCGACCAGATTGCCGACGCTGCCCAAGCCCACCATGAGAGAGGCGAGGACGGCAAACTGCGCAGGGGGATAATCGCGCGCAAAAATGTAATAGGATGCCATCAGGACAGGCGAACATCCCAAACCGATCAGGGTCATGGCGATGTTCAGGTGCAGGGCCGAGGTGGCCAGCGCAAAAACAGCCGCACCACCGCCGCCGCCGACCAGCAATATCCACGCGGCTGTGCGGCGCGGACCAATAGTATCAAGCGCCCAACCCACAGGGATCTGCATCGCGGCAAAGGCGAGAAACCACATGCCGGATGCAAACGCGAGGTCATCGGGAGTGACGCCGATGTCGCGTGAGAGCACGGGTGCGAGTACCGCAAGAAACGCACGGAAAAACTGGCTGAGCACATAGGCAAGCCCCAGTAAAAATATGCCTGCGTTCATTCCTTCGGGGCCTTCCATTTGGTGGCAAGGTCGCGGGCCGCTTTGGAAAGCAGCAGCACATCCGCGCCCACAGCCACGAACCGCGCGCCCGCTTTGATCGCATTATTGGTCATGTCGTCATGGGTTGATAAAATACCCGGTGCCTTGCCCGCTGCTGCAATCCGGCGCAGGGCCGCCATGATTTTGCCCTGCACGTCTGTATGCAGCGAATTGCCCATGTGCCCCATATCCGCAGCGAGATCGGCGGGACCAATGAACACGCCGTCAATCCCGTCGATGGTCAGTATCTCGTCAAGTGCCGCCAAACCTTTGAGGCTTTCAACCTGCACCAGCAGACAAATCTGCGCATCCGCTGTGGTGCCGTAATCGGTGATCTGCGCAAAGCCGGAAGCGCGGGTCAGTGCATAACCGACGCCACGATCGCCGTTTGGCGGATAGCTTACATCGCGCACCAATTGCCGTGCCTGATCGGCGCTGTCGACCATGGGCACCAGCACGGTCTGCGCACCGGCATCCAGAACCTGTTTCAATATATAGGTTTCGCCAACAGGCACGCGCACAATGGCGTGGCTTTCGCTTGCGCCCAGTACCTGAAGTTGCGCAAGGATCGAGCGCAGGTCATTTGGTGCATGTTCGCCGTCGATTACCAGCCAGTCAAAACCGGCGGTTCCCATCAATTCGGCGCTATAGCTGTCGGCAAGGGACAGCCAGCAGCCAAACAGCGTTTCGCCCGCACGCAGGGATTTCTTGAACGGGTTTATCGGTGCTGGCATCGGTATGATCCTTGGTCGCAGTGTCGCCGCACCCTAGACATGGATCATCTGTATTGGCCAGAGCGGACGCGCGCCAGGATTTCAGCGCAGTATTTGTGTATTTGAAGAACAATGAAGCGAAAGGCGGGCAGATCATATGACTTTGATCACGTCTTTGTCGATGGCCAGCATGTATCCGCGCCGCGCAATGTTCTTGACCAGCAGTTCCGCCACGATCTGATTGCCCAAGGTATCACGCAGGCGTTTGATACGTGTGGCCCCAGCGGCCTCGTCACAATCGGCGGCATTGCGCCCTGATATCACGCCTTCGATCTCTGAGCCTGACATAACGTCATCATCCATCCGTGCCTCTGCCAGCACCGACATGGTTTCCATCGCGGCGGCGGTGAGTTTGAAGCCGAGGTTATTGAGGTAGACGGTGTTTTCCTCGCGGCTGATCAGCAGGGAGTTGACCTGTATCCCCACCCGCTCGATCTGGGCCATGCGGCGGTTGAAGCTGATCAGCATGATCAGGAATACCATCGCGGCGATCAACATTGCGGTGGCGAACACCAGCAGGACCATGATCACGACACGGTAGCTTGCCAGCGTATCGGAAAACGCGGTGCCGGATTGCGCGAGAATTTCCAGCAGCTTGATCTCGGAACCGCTGGTCAGGTCGTCGTTTTCGATAAAGATACGTTCGACCTGCGCGTTGAATACATTGGCATCGGGCAATGCCCAGAACAGCACAACGATTCCGATCACGAAAACGGCTACGATGGCGGCAATGCCACCACCGACAAACCGGCCACCGACACGGCGCAAGTTAGAAGCGGAGGTAGTTTGGTCCTGCACTGTCTTTCCTTTGCGATAAACCTTCATCGCCAAACACCGACAGGACATTGAGTAACGTCCAGCCTTGTGCGGCGAGCCTTGCGGCCAGTTCAGCACCCGCAGACGCAATGTCGCACGCACCTCTTACCTGCGCTACACCATAGTGCAGGCGCAAGGGGTTATCTTGTTTGGCTTTGTAGTCGGCATAACACTCTGCCGCCGAGGCGGGTGCAGCCAGACCGACAACAAGTGCCGTAACAAGGGAAAGGGAAATTTGTTTCATACATCACGTTCTGCGCTTTTGACGTTTGATATTCAATATCCAAACCGGCTTGGCCGGACTGCTATCGGATAACAGTGGGGTGTTATTGCCTGTCTGAACCCGATTGACCCAGATTGATCCCATGACGACCAATGCACCCCGGATCACGCATCGCTGCCAAGCTGAGATGCCCCCGCTTTGAAAGGATCATTCTTATGTACCGCAGATTTATTGCCGCCGTCACTGCCGTTTCAATCGCCATTACCGCGCTGGGCGTTGTCCCGGCCCGCGCCGACGAACGTGATGTTGCACGCGCACTGGCGGTTATTCTCGGGGCCGCAGTTGTCGGAAAAATTATCCACGACAATAATAAGAACAAAGCACGCGCCGTCACCCGACAACAGCCCGCACCTGTCTATCAGGCACCGCACCACAGGCCCGCACCTGTCTATCAGGCACCGCACCACAGGTCAGCACCGGTCTATCAGGCCCCGCGCCAGCGCAGCCATCAGGTTCATCCGCGCCCCCTGCCGCAGCACGTGCGCAATTCAAAGTTGTTGCCAAGCCAGTGCTTCCGGAGCTTTGACACCCGCCATGGCACTGTGCAGATGTTTGGCAACCGCTGCCTCCAGAACAATTTCCGCCACGCAAACAGCTTGCCGCAACACTGCAGGGTGCAGGTGAGAACATATCAGGGCGATCGGTCGGGCTATGATGCGCGTTGTCTGCGGGACCAGGGATACAAATTAGCGCGCGGGTAAACCCCGCCGCTGATCCGGGGGGCACGTCCCTGCGCCCCGGACCGGAGGGGACAGACGTTCGGGCGTCTTTCCCCTCCATACTTTTTTAACGAGTGCGTGTGTTGCAGACAGTCCAAGCCTTGCGGTTTGGGCTGTCTTGCGTTTTGAGGCATCCATGAAACCTGATTTTGAATTTGAACGGGCCGCGCATGCGCTTGGGTACAGCCGTGTTGCCGGTGTGGACGAGGTGGGGCGTGGGCCATTGGCTGGCCCCGTGACCGCCGCCGCGGTTGTGCTGGACCCCGCGCGTATCCCTTTGGGGCTGAACGATTCCAAAAAGCTGACGCACAAGACCCGCGAGCGGCTGTATGGCGAGATCATGGCGGTCGCGGATGTCAGTATTGCGCATGCGTCGGTCGAAGAAATTGAAGAGTTGAACATCCTGCGTGCCAGCCACCTTGCGATGACCCGCGCGCTGGCCGGGTTAAATCACGGGGCGGATTATGCGCTGATTGATGGCAACATGGTCCCGCGCAACCTCAAGTTGCCATCGCAAACAATTATCAAAGGTGATGCGCGGTCTGTGTCGATTTCTGCGGCCTCAATTATGGCCAAAATATGTCGGGATTATGTCATGTTGTCATTGGCGCAACAGCATCCTGGTTATGGATGGGAGACCAACATGGGATACGGGTCAAAAAGACACATGGAGGCACTGCAAAATCTGGGGATAACCCCACACCATAGACGTTTGTTCAAACCAGTACACAAGATGTTGTATCAAGATAAAAACTTAACCGATTGATTCAAAAAAGAAATTGACCGGGAATCGTCTGTCGGACATCCTCATCCTCAACAAACGAGCACAAAATGTGCCGGGGACAGAGGCAGATATATGAAGACGATTGCAAAGGGTGCTGCGGCACTTCCCTTGAATACCATCCTTGCGGGTGATTGCATTGAGATGATGAATGCCTTGCCCGAGCAGAGCATTGATCTGATCTTTGCCGATCCGCCTTATAACTTGCAACTGCGCGGTGATCTGCACCGGCCTGATAATTCCAAGGTTGATGCGGTTGATGACGAATGGGACCAATTTGCAAGCTTTGCCGTGTATGACAAATTCACGAAAGCCTGGCTGAAAGCGGCGCGGCGCTTGCTGAAACCGAATGGTGCGATCTGGGTGATTGGCAGCTATCACAACATCTTTCGGGTCGGTGCCGCGTTGCAGGATCAGGGATACTGGATCTTGAACGATGTGGTGTGGCGCAAATCGAATCCGATGCCGAATTTCCGTGGCAAGCGGTTTACCAATGCCCATGAGACGATGATCTGGGCCGGCAAGGACGAGAATGCGAAATATACCTTTAACTACGAGGCGCTAAAGGCGCTGAACGAAGGCATCCAGATGCGCAGCGACTGGGTTTTGCCGATCTGTACGGGCCATGAACGTCTGAAGAATGACGAGGGCGACAAGGCGCATCCGACGCAGAAACCCGAGAGTCTGTTGCACCGTGTTTTGGTCGGTTCGACCAATCCGGGCGATGTGATCCTTGATCCGTTCTTTGGTACGGGCACCACCGGTGCGGTCGCCAAGATGCTTGGCCGCGACTTTATCGGGATCGAGCGTGAGGAAGCTTACCGCAAGGTTGCCGAGAAGCGCATTAGCAAGGTACGCAAGTTCGATCAGGACGCGTTGCAAACCACGACATCAAAACGGTCCGAGCCGCGTGTGCCGTTTGGACAATTGGTTGAACGTGGCATGTTGCGTCCGGGTGAAGAGCTGTTTTCGCTCAACGGGCGTCACAAGGCAAAGGTACGCGCCGATGGCACCTTGATCGGGGCCGATGTAAAAGGATCAATTCATCAAGTCGGGGCGGCGTATGAAAAAGCGCCAAGCTGTAACGGCTGGACCTATTGGTGCTACAAACGCGAAGGTAAGCGGGTGCCAATCGACATCCTGCGCCAGCAAATCAGGGCCGAAATGGCCAACTGATTAACCCGAAATTCGAACACCGCCGGTGCCTGCGGCCTTCCTTATGAAGGTCCGCCTATAAGGGCACTTACCTTAGCCCCGCCTTTGTTGGCGGGGCCTTTTTCATTTGAGAATGATGTTTTCACGACTTTCTCGGAACAACAGCCGCAGATCATCGTTGTTTTAGTGAAGACTGAACATGAATGGAAAGGAATATATCATGAAAATTCTATCAGCTACCGCGCTTGCAATCACAATGGCTTCCGGACCTGTATTGGCCGAAATGCACATGGACCGCGACAACTTGATCCGTTCACGTGATATCACCGGGGGCGAGGTGTATTCCATGTCCACGGCTGATGAATGGGGCACTGATACTATTTACGATTCAGTTGATACCAGCTGGAATGACATCGGCGAGATTGAAGACATCATCCTTGACCGCAACGGTCAAATGATTGGCGTCGTTGCAGAAGTTGGTGGTTTCCTCGATATTGGCGATAAGCACGTCGTAATCCCGCTACAGAACGTTCGCTTGGTGCCAACCGATGACAAGACATACGCAATCGTAACAAACAAGAGCGAAGAAGAACTTGAGCAAATGGAAGATGTGGACGAAGGTTTTTGGGATTAAATCTGCCTGCAACTAAATTGAAAAAGCCCCGCATTCAGCGGGGCTTTTTACTATTCCAGGTCACCGTGGCAGTGGCGTGGTGCCTTTGTTATAGGCCTGCCAATCGGTGATCTCGGGATAATACATGTCACGCCATCTGCGCACACGCGGGTTCATGATACGCCGCCACAAAGGCGGGAACATCGCGGCCATCGTCATGACAGGATAGCCAAACGGCAGTTGCGGTGCCTGATTCGCGCCGTAAGTTTGCAGCACGGGGAAACGGCGATCGGGTTTGAAGTGGTGATCGGAATGACGTTGCAGATTTATCAGCAGCCAGTTGGAGGCCTTGTGTGACGCATTCCACGAATGACGCGGCTGTACGTGTTCGTATTTGCCATCGCCCAGATGTTTGCGGGTCAGGCCGTAATGTTCGATATAATTGACCAGTTCCAGCTGCCAGATCGCAACGCCCGCCTGCACCAGAAACAATCCCAGACCGGACCAGCCGCCCAATAAGAGCGCAAGCAGTAAAAATCCGCCCTGAAGCGCCCAGTATTTGAAAAACGGGTTCTTGAGGTTGGTCCAGGGCAAATTCTTGCGGGCCAGCATCTGTGCCTCGGCATGGAAGGCGGATTTTAACGATTGCTTTAACACACGCGGGTAAAAGCGATGGAACCCTTCGTTATAATGCGCCGTCACTGTGTCACGGGGCGTCGCGACATAGCGGTGATGCACCAGCAGATGTTCGGACCGGAAATGCGAATAGAGCACCATAGCGAGCAAGGCATCACCCAGAAACCGCTCAAGCCTGTTCTTTTGATGCATCAATTCATGGCTATAGTTGATCCCGATTGTTCCGGTGATCACACCCACCCCAAAGAACAAAAATATCCGCTCGGCTGTGCCCAGATGGTCGGCGCGCGGCACGTACCATATCAGCGCAAACAGCGTAATAAACTGCGCAGGCACCCAGATCATTGTGACTAGGCGATACCAGAACATGTCCTTATCCGTCGCCTCGAGATCGGCATTATCGAGGTTCAGGCCGACAACCGCGTCAAGCAGCGAGAATAAAAACCAAGTGACCAGCGGCAACAGCGCTATGGTCCAACCGCCTTGCACCGCGCAAAACCACGCCAGCGGGATCAGCCCGAGCGACATCCAGAACGGCAGCGCGCGCGACAGGCGGGCCAGATCGACAGGGGCGATGATCGGGTTCTGTGTGGTCATGGAACAAACCTCGTTAACTTGTTTCGGGTCATATACCTTAAACAGAGCGCGGTACAAAGCTGTGACGCAGCGCTAGGACTGCGACAAATCAAACGCCTTGCGCATCACTGTCGGCAGATCGGTAGGGCGGAAGTCCTGTTTTGGGATGAATTGACCCGAGTTTGGTTCAGCCTGCGCAGTGACCTGTGCGACTTTCACCCTTAAAATAAGATGAAAATGCGTGAAGGTATGCCGGACGTCGCCGGACAAATTCAGCCATTTCGCCTCAATGGGCGGTGTGCCAATCGGGTGATCCGCACTCACATCTACCCAGTCGGACCCCGGCCAGCCTAACATGCCGCCCAGCAAGCCTTTTTCCGGGCGGGTTTCCAGCAGCCATGCACCGTCGTCCCGCTCTGCCAGATAGACCGTGCCATGGCGGACGGGTTTGGCTTTCTTCGGGGTCTTTTTGGGTAATTCCGCCGCTGTCCCCGCCAGCCGTGCCGCACAGGGTGCGCGCCACGGGCAAATGCCGCAGGCGGGGGATTTAGGGCTGCAAATCGTGGCACCCAAATCCATCACGGCTTGGGCATAATCGCCGGGGCGTTCCATAGGGGTCAGCGCATCGGCCCTGAGCATCAATTCGGGCTTGGCCGCAGGCAGGGGCGTGTGAATGTCATACATCCGCGCCATCACCCGCTCGACGTTGCCGTCGAGCACAGCATGGCGTTGATCAAACGCAATCGAGGCGACAGCGGCGGCGGTGTAGGGGCCAATGCCGGGCAGTTTCAGCAATGCGGTATGATCGGCGGGGAACACACCGCCATGGTCATCCACAATCGCACGCGCGCATTTCAGCAAGTTCCGCGCGCGGGCGTAATAGCCAAGGCCCGCCCATTCGCCCATTACATCGGCATCCTTGGCCGCTGCCAAATCAGCGACGGTTGGCCAGCGGGCCTGAAACCGCGTGAAATAATCCCGAACCGTTGCAACCGTGGTCTGCTGCAACATGATCTCGCTCATCCAGATGCGGTAAGGGTCGGGCAGTTCCCCCGCTTTGCGCGCCAAAGGCCCCACCCGCCACGGCATCTTGCGCGCGTTCACATCGTACCAGTCCAGCAGGAGATGCGGCAGGTCGGTAGATGATGTGTCGTCACGCAATTTTTATGGCTCCGGCGGGGGTCATGGGTTGGTGGTACAGGTCGGCTGCGTTATGTAGGTCAGGACCTATCAAGGAACATAGCCATGCCACCACGGCGCACCAGCACAAAAGGGTTCAAACGCACCGACAGCTTGCTGTCCGGTCAAATCCGCCATGCGTCAGAAACCCGTGGCTTTGCGCAATCGCGGGTTTTGACACAATGGGCTGAAATTGCGGGCACGGATACTGCCGCCATCGCGCAGCCGGTCGAGATCAGCTATGGCCGTGGCGGCATGGGGGCGACGCTGACGTTGCTGACCACGGGGTCAAATGCGCCAATGCTGGAGATGCAAAAAGAACAACTGCGCGCAAAGGTGAATGCGGTGTATGGCTTTAACGCCATCGCGCGTATCCGTATCACCCAGACCGCAGCGACGGGATTTTCCGAAGGCAAGGTGGCCTTTGGACATCAGACCAAAGCCAAAATAACGCAACCCGATCCTGCCCTGCGCCAAAAAGCGATCGAGGCCGCACAGCCCGTCACCGATCAAGGTTTGCGAGATGCCCTTGCGCGTCTGGGCGAGAATGTATTGAACAAGAACAACCGCTGAAAAGCAGACAAAGGAACACGACATGATGAACCGCAGAAATATGATACTTGGTGGCGTTGCCGTACTTGGCTTGAGCGGCTGGTTTGTGACCAGCAACATGGGCGGCAATTCGACCCCGGTTAATCCGTTGGCCAGCGCCGCAAATGCGCAAACCGCGGATGTCGATACCTCTGCCATTCAGGAAATGGTGATTGGCGACGCCGACGCCCCCGTGACTATCATCGAATACGCTTCCTTTACCTGTCCGCATTGCGCGGCGTTCCATAATAATGTGTTCAAGCAGTTGAAGTCCGAATACATCGACACCGGCAAAGTGAAATTCATCTACCGCGAAGTATATTTCGACCGCTTTGGTCTGTGGGCATCCATCGTGGCGCGGTGTGGCGGGTCCGAAAAATTCTTTGGTATCACTGATCTGATCTACAAAGGTCAGCCGGAATGGACACGCGCGGGTGAACCTGCCGCGGTTGCCGCCGAGTTGACCAAGATCGGGCGTCTGGCCGGGCTTGATAGCGACACCCTTGACGCCTGCCTCAAGGATGCGGGCAATGCCGAAATGCTGGTCGCATGGGAAGCGCAGAACCGCGAGGCGGATAATGTGACGTCAACGCCCAGCTTTTTCATCAACGGCAAGGCGCATGCGAATATGTCGTACGATGACTTCAAAGAGCTGATCGACGCAGCGCTGTAAACCCAGTGGCGGCACCGCTTGCAGGTCTCAAGGTCATTGAAATGGCCCGCGTTCTGGCTGGCCCCTGGGCTGGTCAGACGCTGTCGGATCTTGGTTGCGAGGTGATCAAGGTCGAAAGCCCCGAAGGGGACGATACGCGCCAGTGGGGCCCGCCGTTTGTCACGCGGGATGATGATGTAGCGGCGGCGTATTTCCATTCAACCAACCGTGGCAAAGCCTCCGTTACAATTGATTTTCGCACGTCCGAGGGACAGCAGCGGGTCCGGGATTTGCTTGCGGATGCGGACATTCTGATCGAGAATTTCAAGACGGGCGGTCTGGCGAAATACGGCTTGGACCACGCCAGCTTGCGGACCGACTTTCCCAAGCTGATTTATTGTTCCATCACCGGTTTCGGCCATACTGGCCCCTATGCGCACCGCGCCGGATATGACTTTATCATCCAAGGCATGTCCGGCCTGATGTCGATCACGGGTGAACCGGATGGCCAGCCGCAGAAATCGGGCATGGCGATCACCGATATTCTTACCGGAGTTTACGCAACCACCGCGATCCTTGCCGCTGTGCATCAACGCGCGCAGACGGGGATGGGCCAGCATATCGACATGGCGCTGCTGGATTGCGCCGTGGCGATCACGGGCAATCAGGCGATGAATTATCTGACCACCGGTGTCGCGCCCAAGCGTATGGGCAACGCACATCCGAACCTGACACCCTACGAGGTTTTTCCCTCAAGCGACGGTCATCTGATTATCGCTACAGGCAATGATGGACAATACCGACGGTTGTGCCGATTGCTGGGGCTGGACGATATGGCGATTGCCCCTGAGTTTGCCAAAAACGCGGACCGCGTGGCAAATCGGCCCAAGATGATTGCCCGCCTGACGCAGGCAACGATCATTCGCCCCCGCGATGACCTGCTGGCGGCTTGCGAGGCGCATAATGTGCCGGCGGGGCCGATCAACGATATGGCGGATGTGATGGCAGACCCGCAGGTAATCGCACGCGGATTGCAGATTGAACTGGACGGTGTGCCGGGGCTGCGGTCGCCATTCAGGTTTTCGGATGCGGAACTGGCGCTGCACCGGGCATCACCGAAACTGGGTGAAGACAACTAAGGGTTCTGCGGTGCCCTTGAAGGAAATTTCGTTATCTACGAGGTAAGGCCTTCAGTGCTTCAAATAGCGTATTATCCTGCGGTAAATCCAAACGCACGGGCAGCGTAATAACCTTCATTCGGAACGCTGGGGGCAGCCGTACTGCGTCTTTCTCGGTTGTGACCAGTTGTGCACGGCGCAAGGTGGCATCCGCCTCTAGCCGCGTCATAAGGGCTGTGGTCAGCGGCTGGTGATCGTCCAGCGCCTCGCAATGCACCAGCGTTGCCCCAAGCGCCTTCAATGTTGCAAAGAATTTCTCGGGATGGGCTATGCCCGCAAACGCCAGTGCGCGTGTATCTGTCCAGTCCATCCCGGTTTGCAGGGGTTTCAACGAGGCACGCACATGCGGCATCCGGTCAGGTAATGCAGTGGTATCAAAGCCGTGCTGTGCTACCTCGTCACCGATCGACAAGAGCAAATCAGCTCTCGCTAATCCAACCACAACAGGTTCGCGTAGAGGTCCGGCAGGCAGGCACAGACCGTTGCCAAACCCTTTGGCCGCATCCACCACGACAATGCCCAGATCATACTTTACCGCCGGGTTCTGAAACCCGTCATCGAATACGATTACGCTTGCACCAGCGTCCTGCGCCGCTTTTGCACCTGCCGCACGGTCGCGCGCCACCCAAACCTCGGCAAAGGCGGCCAGCAGCAATGGCTCGTCCCCGACATGCGATGCATTGTGTCTCGCCGGATCGACACGTACAGGCCCCTCAAGCGTGCCGCCATAACCGCGCGAGACGATATGTGGCTCATGAAAAAGCCCGCGCAGATGTTCAACAACAGCCATCACCGTGGGTGTCTTGCCCGTGCCGCCGGCATTGATATTGCCGACGCAAATTGTTGGAATGTCCAATGTAACAGGCTCCCCGGCCCGCAAGCGCCGTGCCGTTGCCGCCGCATAGATCATGCCCAAGGGCTGCAAGGCACGGGCCCGCCAGTCAGGCTGCGGCAGGTGCCAGAAATCCGGTGCGCGGCTCATGCGTGGGCCACGCGCGCGTCAAGCGCATCCTGCACCAGATCAATCACACGGTCGGTCAACGCGGCACCCTGACTGATCACATCCCATCCCGCATGTGCCATGGCAGCGGCCTGATCGGCTGCAATCAGATGGGAGACAGCGGTGCCAAGCGCATCCGCGTCATTCACGATCCGCGCCGCGCCCGCGGCCGCAAGACGTGTGTATGACGCCATAAAGTGCCGGACCTTGGGGCCGTATAACACCGCAGACCCGAGAGCGGCGGCATCAAACGGATCGGCCCCGCCTGTGTCGGACATCAAAGATGACCCGAGGAATGACACAGGTGCCACCCTGAAAAACAGCCCCAGATCGGCAGGGTCATCTGCGATCATCACTTGGGTGATATCATCGGGATACGCGCCGCTGCCCCACCTGATTGTGTTGAGATCAAGGTCGCGCGCCTGTTGTGCAATCGCGTCTGCATCACCTGGGTCCGAGGGGTTCACGATCAACAACAACCGGTGCGACAAGCGCAATGCCTTGCGGTGCGCCGCCAGCACAACAGGCACCTCGTCTGGCAGAACATGCGAGGCAAACCACGCAGGCCGCCCCCCGAGCGCGGCAGATAAATCGACCAGATCACTATCAACGCAATGCAAGGCTTGCCCGCCCGCGAGCAGCGGCGATGTGACCTCGATATCTATACGCTTGAGACCCAGTTGAACCAGTCGTTTCAGGCCCATCTCGGACCGCGTCAGCACTGCATCAAATTTATTCAGCACATTACGGGTCATATCGGACAGCCAGCGATCCCTGCGCCCGTCAAAGCCTTTGGTATCGGCATCAATCATGATCAAAGGGCATTTGGCATCTGCGGCTTGCAAAATCAGGTTCGGACGTAGTGCGCCCCAGATCCAGATACACAGATCGGGCCGCCAGTGTTTCAGAAATGTCGTAACACTGGCGGGATGTTCATTGGGTACATGTTCAATCACCAGCGTCGCGTCCTGTGGCACAGATATCCGCGCGGGCATGGCCGCCCCCTCGGGCAGTGTGATCAGCACATTCAGACCAACCCGGTTTGAACAAAGCCGCAGGGCAAGGTCTTGCACGGCGATCATGTTGCCGGGTTCAGCCGCATGTATCCACACCAGTTCGCCATCCGGTCGCGGCGTATCGGACGCATTCAGCTGCGCCTCGCTGCGACGTGCCAAAGCGCGGTACGCCGCCAGACCCAGCGACTGCGCCATGCTGGATTATCCCAGTTCTTCGGTGGAAGAGGCAGGCGTTTCTTCATCACGCAGCCGGTGCAGATGTGCGATGAAATAGCGCATATGGGCATTGTCGACGGTGCGCTGCGCCTCGTTTTTCCAGGCGTCATAGGCTGTGGCATAATCGGGGAAAATGCCTACCACATGGATGTCATCAACATTTTTGAACGCGGTTTCGGTAGGCTTCACCAGCTCGCCCCCAAAGACAAGGTGCAGGCGTTGGGTCATGGGAATATCCTTTTTAATCATTGTAACTCTGTGCGTATCAGATGCGGGCCATCACGCAAGGGCATGAACCAGCGCGCGGTGCACGAATTGCCCGCCCGATACGACACCGTTCAGGCGTGGATCAGGGTTATTGAACCGCAAAGGCAGCCCTTTTTGATCACTGCAAATACCGCCTGCCTCGGCCACTATCAACGCGCCTGCCGCGATGTCCCATTCCCAGCTGGGTCGCAGTGTGATCATCGCATCAAAGCGGCCTTGGGCGACCAGACCCAGGCGGTACGCCAACGAGGGGCGGTGGCTGCGCTTGAACGTCGGTTCGGTATTCGAGGCCCAGAGCTTTGCGATCATCGAGGGTTTCGTCGCCAGGACGGTCGCATCAGAAAAGTCGGATATTTCCGACACCGCAATCGGTTTCCCGTTCAATGTGGCACCTGCACCTAAACCCGCCGCATAAAGTTTGTCCCGCAGCGGTAGATAAACCACCGCCGCTGTCACCACGCCATCTCGGGCAACTGCCAGCGAATGGGACCATGTGGTCGAGCCTTCGACAAAGCTGCGGGTGCCATCAATGGGGTCGATGATGAACACATGTTCATCCGACAAACGGTGATCGGTATCGTCACTTTCTTCGGACAACCAGCCATAATCTGGCCGCGCCGTACGAAGCGTGGCGTGCAGCATGTCATTCACGGCCAGATCAGCTTCGGTCACAGGCCCCGCATCGTCGGCTTTGTCCCAGCGCCGGGCCGTGGCCCCGACAAAGCTGGTCGCCACCCGGCCTGCCATCAAAGCGGCATCAATCAACAGGGACAGATCACGCCCCGGCAAGGGTCATTCCGCAGATCAGCAGCGACGGCACCACCCGAGACAGATGGGCGCGTGCATCATTGGCAGGGATCATCACGCGCAACATGTCACGCAGGTTTCCGGCAATGGTACATTCGTTGATCGCATGGGTGATCTCGCCGTTCTCAATCCACAGGCCGGAAGCACCACGCGAATAATCGCCGGTGTTGGGGTTGATCGTGCTGCCGATCATCGAGGTGACCAATAACCCCGTGCCCATGTCGCGGATCAGATCATCGCGGCTTTGGGGGCCTTGGGTAAGTTCAATGTTGTAGTTTGTCGGGCTCGGGCCGCCGGATGTTCCACGCGCAGCGTTTCCTGTCGGGGCCAAACCCAGCTTGCGTGCCGTTGCCAGATCAAGTGTCCAGCCTTGCAGTACGCCCTTTTCGACAATTATTCTGCGTTTGGTGGGCAGGCCTTCACCGTCAAACGGGCGCGATCCGCCTGTGCGGCGGCGGTGCGGGTCTTCGATCAGGGACAGGGTGTCGGGCAATACCGCTGTGCCCATCGCACCTCGTAAAAACGATGCGCCACGTGCGATGGCCATGCCGTTGATGGCACCCAGAAGATGCCCGATCAGGGACGATGAAATGCGTTCGTCAAACAGCACCGGATAGGCACCTGTAGGGGGCTTGCGCGCGTCGAGCCGTGTGAGGGCGCGCATCCCCGCCGATGTACCTATCTCGGCTGCACCGCGCAGGTCGCTTTGAAAGATGCGGCTGTCACCGTCATAATCCCGCTCCATCCTGGTGCCGGTCCCTGCGATGGCAACGCACGAAAGCCCGCGATCCGTGCGCCCGTATCCGCCTGAAAATCCGTTGCTGGTGGCAAAGTGAACCTCTTGCGCGCTGTATCCTGCGCTGGCGGATTGCACCTGGCTCACACCTTTGACTGCCAGTGCTGCCGCCTCTGCCCCGGCGGCGTCCTGTTGCAGATCGGCTGGGGATGGCTCTGGCGAGGGGTCACAAAGCTCGAGCGCGCCAACATCCCAATCGGTCGCCAGCTGGTCGGGGTCGGCAAGGCCACTGTCGGGGTCTTCGGGTGCTTCCTTTGCCATGGCGACGGCGCGGGCTGCCATTTCTTCGATTGTGCGGTCGGATGTGTCTGACGCGGATACATTCGCGGAGCGGTGGCCGATGAATACGCGCAACCCGATGTCGATGCCTTCCGCGCGCTCTGCCTGCTCTAACGTCCCGCCGCGTACATCCACGGAAACGGATGTTGCTTGCTCCGCTTTGGCGTCTGCGCTATCCGCACCCGCACGTTTTGCAGCCTGCAAAAGGGATTTTGTCAGCGCATCAAGGGGCTGGGACATGGTGCAGGCTCCGTTTCAAGGTTGAAGCGCAGAGGTAATGCTCTGGCGCAGGCAGGGCAAGGGCGGCACCGGATATCGCAGCAAAAAGGGGCGCGCCATAAGCACGCCCCTGATGGATTAACGCACAAATGCTTATTTAATGCGCTGACCGTTGGCCAACACCTGACCCTCGGGCGTGAATTCGACCTTCGAGCTTAACGTGTCAGGTTCGGTTCCCGGAACGGCAAACAGACCCATCATCATCCGCGCGCCCATGGCCTGTTCATCGGGAATGAAACCCATCGCAACCAGTTTGTCCAACAACGCATTGCCGCCAACCAGCGACAGGTTTACTGTCCCAACCGGCTTGGGCATACCGTCAAAGGTGATCTTGTCGCTGTTATCAAAGGTAAAATCGCCCGACCCGTCCAGCTTGGCACCTGCGGCTTCGAGTTGGAGTTTGTTCACGGTCAGGGCCTGCAATTCGCCCGGCTCGGTGCCTGCCATTTGCGCAGCAACTTTGGGATCAAGGAAATCAAACAACAGCTTTGCCTTGCCCGACAGATCAAGCACCACTGTTGCAGGATCGCGCGGCAATTGTCCGGCAGGATCAAAAATGCCCCAGATCATGTCGGACATTGTGAAATCGGCCAATGTGATGCCAAAAGCGAAGTCCTGTGGATCGTCCGATTTGCTGACCGGCATAGCGAGGTTGAAACCGGCTTTCGACATGCTCAGATCAATCGGGAAGGGCAGGTCCGCAACATTGGCAGTGATTTTCATATTGCTTTGGCTTGCGTTATACGCGAGCCCGTCTGCACCCATTTCAACGCCCAACTCGCCGCCGTCGGACGAGGTGGTCATGGCAAAGTCGCCATTGACGGGGTCTGACACGTTCACATCTGCGGCAATCGCGCCATAGCCGATCAGGCCGGACACATCAAAACCGTCCTTGAGCATCGCCGCCATATCAGCGGCATCGGTCAGGATCAGCGGGATCATTCCGCCGCCGTTCATTGTCATGTCTGCAACACTGCCCTTCATCATGACTTTTGCAGAATCCGTCGGATTGTTCACTTCGACATCATATTGAATGCTGTCGATCTTGCCGGATTGCTCGTAGCCGCGCATGTCGCCAACGGTCATGGTTGTGCTGCTGCGCACACCGGTGCCGATGACATTCACTTTGGCATTTTCTGCGCCATAGGTGTCTGCGCCGACCTGAAGCTGTTCCAGAGCAAAGGCAATTGTGCCCGCCGCATAGTCATAGACCATTTTGTCCGCTGACCCGCTTGCTGTCAGGGTGTGATCCGTCTGGGTGTAATTCATGCTGACATTGATTGGATCGGCGTCCCCCTCGGGGGTGATATTGATGGTCATCGGCATGACGCCGGGCATCACGACACCGACCGTGCCGTCGCGGTTCTGGACAAAGTTCAATGTCCCCAGCGTCATTGACATCGCACCTTCATCATCGGGCATTGCCATGTTCAATGTGATGTCACCGACAGTCAGATCATCGCCGTTCAGATTTTCGGAGGCGGCGATAGTGTATCCCATGCCTTCCATGTACTGGCGCCAGTCACCCCAGACCTCGGAAGGGGTCAGGTCGGCAAAAGCGGCTTGAGACATAAAGACTAAGGGCAGAGAAAGCCCTAATGACGTGCGGCAAAGTCGGGACATCATGAAATTCCTTTGTGGCAATTTTCTGGACTAAAGGTCGGGTAATCCCGGCCTGTCGTCAAGGCATCGGGGGGTGGACCATATCTGATGGGCAGATTACCACTTGGCAGATACAAGATGCAAAACCTCTTTTCAAAAATAAAGGATCAACCGCATGGAGATGACAGGTAAGACCGTGATGATCACCGGGGCCAGCCGTGGGATCGGGGCCGAAGCCGCGCGTATTTTTGCAAAAGCGGGGGCGAATGTTGCGCTGATTGCACGTTCGCAAGATGCAATTGCAGATCTTGCAGGCGAGATCGGCGAACGCGCAATTGCAATCCCGTGCAACGTGGCGCGGTTCGGCGAAGTTCTGGCAGCGGTCGAGACCACCGTGCAGGTGTTCGGCGGCCTTGATGTGCTGATCAACAACGCAGGCGTGATCGAGCCGATTTCCCATCTGGCAGATGCCGACCCCGATGACTGGGGGCAGGTGATTGATATCAACCTCAAAGGTGTGTTCAACGGCATGCGCGCCGCATTGCCCGTGATGAAAGAGGCGGGGGGCGGGTCGATCCTGACCATATCGTCCGGTGCGGCACATGGTCCCGTTGAGGCATGGAGCCATTATTGCGCGTCCAAAGCGGCAGTGAATATGCTGAACCGCTGTGTCGACAAGGAAGAGGCCGTAAACGGTATCCGTGCGATTGGCCTGTCCCCCGGCACCGTTGCAACCCAGATGCAGCGCGAGATCAAGGCAAGCGGCATCAATCCGGTCAGTCAGTTGGATTGGGACGTTCATATCCCCGCCGACTGGCCCGCACGGACATTGTTATGGATGTGTGGCCCTGATGCAGATCGTTATCTCGGCGATGAAATATCATTGCGCGATGAGGATATCCGCCGCGCAGTTGGCCTGATATGATTGACCTTGTGCGGGACGGTGATGTCTGGACAGTCACACTCGACCGTCCTGACAAAGCCAATGCACTGACACATGTGATGCTAAGCGAACTGGCGGGTATCATGGAGGATGCCCAGACCGCCCGAGCCGTTATTCTGACAGGTCAGGGCAAAGTATTCAGCGCGGGTGCCGATCTGGATGAAGCACGCGCAGGGTTGGCAAAATCCGACGTTTGGGAGCGGTTGTCTGGCGCGATTGCAGCGCTGCCGGGTCTGAGCATTGCGGCGCTTAACGGGACATTGGCAGGTGGGGCAATGGGCATGGCGCTCGCCTGTGATCTGCGCATCTCGGTGGCGGGGGCAAAGTTTTTCTATCCGGTGATGAAGCTGGGGTTTTTGCCGCAACCCTCCGATCCGGCACGCATGTCTGCATTAATCGGGCCTGCGCGGACGAAGCTGATCCTGATGGGTGGCCAAAAGATACCAGCAGACGAGGCGCTGGGTTTTGGATTGATTGACCGGATCGTGCCAGAGGCTGAATTGCTAAGTCATGCGAGGATGCTGGCCGCCGATACCGTTGCCGCAACGCCGCAAGTCGCATCGGGGATAAAGGCCATGTGTGCTGGCCCGGGCAAAGGCGCGCATATCGATGCGGGTTAGCCAAAGACAGATCAGGTGATGATATGTCGGTATCGGGCCTCCTCCCAACCTGACAAAAGCCGATAATCCTTGATCCCAAGTTAACGGCGGGGCAAGAGGGCATGTCACGCAACCCAGATATAGAGGCCCTGCATGGAGTTTGATCTCTCCTCCCAGCCCGAGATTGTTCAACAAGCCTATGGCTATGCCTTGCAAGGGTGGGAACTGGCCTTGAGCTGGTTGTTAAGCCCTGCCGCTTGGTCGCAGTTTGCGCTGTTGGTGCTGGCCTATCTCTTGGCGATCCTTGTTGCACGCAGGCTTCGGCCTGCATTGGCGACGCGCATTGCACCTGACGCAGACAGCCGTGGGATCATTGCCGATGTACGGCGGTTTGCCGTCATATTCCTGCCGCTGCTGCTGCCGTTACTGGCCTATGTCTTTACCGCGCTTGGTGAAACCTTTGTACGGTCGATGTTCGACAGCGGCGCGGTGATTGCGTTTGGCAAGCGGGTGTTCCTGTTTCTGGCGGTGCGCCGTCTGGTGCGCGACATCATCCAAGATCCGTTCCTGAAAATGCTGGGGAGGTATGTGCTGCTTCCGATTGCGGCACTTTATATGTTCGATGTGCTGGATGATGTGCTGGTGTCGCTGACAGCGCTTCAGGTCACATTCGGCAATATCTCTATTTCCGTGATGGCCCTGATCCGTGGCATCATCGCCGGCAGTATCCTGTTCTGGCTGGGTGGTTGGTCGACGCGGCAAACATCGCAGTTCATTGATGCCCAGGAACACCTGCGCCCGTCTTTGCGGCAACTGGTCGGCAAAACCATTGAATTCGTGATCTTTGCCACTGCGTTTTTGTTACTTTTGAACATCATGGGCATCAACCTTGGGGCGTTGGCTGTGATTGGTGGTGCGATTGGTGTAGGTCTCGGGTTTGGTCTGCAAAAGATTGCATCGAATTTTATCTCGGGCGTGATCTTGCTGGTCGAGGGTCAGGCAACTGTCGGCGACTACGTCGAGTTGGACGGTGGCGAGAAAGGCAAAATTGTCAAGATGATGGCCCGTGCCGCGATCCTTGAGACGTTCGATGGTAAATGGATCGTTGTCCCGAACGAGGATTTCATCACCACCCGCGTGGTCAATTATTCTGACGCAGGCTCTGGCAACCGGTTCGAGGCGGCGTTTTCCGTGAGCTACGATACGGACATCAACAAAGTGCCTGCCTTGATCGAAGCAGCGGTTGCCACCCACCCTGATGTGTTGAATAAACCCTATCCACCCGATTGCGAGTTGCGCGGGTTTGGCGAGAGCGGCATCGACTTCGCGGTCGAGTTCTGGGTCGAGGGTCTGGATGACGGGCCGCACAAGTATACCTCTGACGTGCTGTTCCTTGTGTGGAATGCGTTGAAAGACGCAGGCATCGAAATCCCGTATCCGCAGCGCGTCGTCGAGATCAAGGGCGGCTTGCCGCAGGTAAACCCATGAAGCATGCAGTTGTCATTGGCGCTGGCCCTGCCGGATTGATGGCGGCAGAACGCCTTGCCGCAGCGGGCCTGCGGGTGACGGTGTGCGACGCTAAACCATCCGTGGGGCGCAAATTTTTGATGGCGGGCAAGTCCGGTTTGAACGTGACCAAGGATGAGGCGATTGGCCCGTTTATGCAGGCCTATACGGAGGCGGCGCCTGCGCTGGCACCCATCTTAAACGCGTTTCCCTCAGAGGCTGTTCAGGCTTGGGCGAATGATCTGGGTCAAGAGGTATTCACAGGCAGCACCGGTCGGGTTTTTCCCAAAGCGATGAAAGCATCACCGCTGTTGCGGGCGTGGCTGCTGCGGCTCGGTCAGGCGAACGTGCAATTCAACACGCGCTGGGTTTGGAAAGGCTGGCGTGAATGGGCGCTGGTTTTTGAAACACCGACGGGTGTTCAGGAATTGACGCCGGATGTTGTCGTTTTGGCGCTGGGCGGTGCCAGCTGGGCGCGGCTGGGGTCGACGGGCGTGTGGGCGGAATACCTCAAGGCGCATGGCGTAACGCTCAGTGATTTTGCCCCTGCAAATGCAGGCTTGAACATCGCATGGTCAGATCACATGACCAAACATTTCGGTGCGGCCCTTAAAGGTATCGCGCTGACCTCTGGCCCTTATGCGTCACGCGGCGAGGCGGCGATTTCCATGCGCGGTCTTGAAGGTGGCGGCATCTATTCCGTTTCGCGCGGCGTGCGGGAGGGGCATCCCTTGACGCTGGATATGTTGCCGGACCTTGGTGTGCAGGACGTGACCGCACGCCTGTCAAAACCACGCGGCAAGGCGAGCCTGAAAGAACATCTGCGCAAGACACTGAAACTGCCCCCTGCACAGATTGCACTGCTTCAGGAAATGGCGCGGCCTTTGCCCGATGGGCTGCGCGCATTGGCGCGGCTGATCAAGGAATTGCCGGTCAACCACGCCGGTCTGCGGCCGATGGACGAGGCCATCTCGACCGCCGGTGGCGTGCCGTTTGCAGCGCTTGATGATGGCCTGATGATCCGCGATCTGCCCGGTGTGTTTACCGCCGGTGAAATGCTGGATTGGGAAGCACCCACAGGCGGTTATCTTATTTCGGCCTGCCTTGCGACAGGCCGATGGGCGGGCGATCATGCAGCCCTATGGACGCTCGGGCGTTAAGACGCTTCTTTGGATTGTGCGGCGATGAATGCCGGACGCGCGCGCATTTCCCTGGCCCAGTTGCCCAGTTTGTCATCAACCCGTGGAAAGCCGGCACCGATGGACCAGTTGATGCAATGCACGGCGAGGATATCGGGGATCGTGATCTGATCACCCATGAGGAACGGCGCGGTCAGACGTTCCGACAACACCTTGGCAGAGCGTTCAAACTCGGCTTTCAAGGCGTCCTTGATCTCGGGCACGCGCTGGTCTTCGGGCAGGATAAAACTGTGTTTTGCCGCCGCCCAGAGAATCGCGTCAAATTCGTCAACCAACCAGAATGTCATCGCATCCTGCCGTGCGCGTGCGGGTGTTCCGGCAGGCGCGGTCAACTGGCCGTGCTTGTCGCCAAGATATGTCATGATCGCCATACTGTCGGTCAACACATCATCGCCATCGACCAAGGCCGGGATTTTACCCAGCGGGTTGAATTTCTTGGCCTCGTCAGACCGCGCAGCAGCGGGATTCTGGATATAGTCGAACCCCATTTCCTCAAGCATCCACATGACGCGAAATCCGCGCGATTTGGTGGCCCCGACAACAGTGTACATAGGTAATCCTTTCAAGA
Source organism: uncultured Alphaproteobacteria bacterium (assembly GCA_963710185.1). Taxonomy (GTDB): domain Bacteria; phylum Pseudomonadota; class Alphaproteobacteria; order Rhodobacterales; family Rhodobacteraceae; genus Sulfitobacter. The sequence continues at coordinate 806,237 of CAVPZE010000002.1, forward strand.
TTTAACGTTGGGCGCCCAGCATGGCGAGGCGGATGAATGCACGCTCTACCAGTGCCATTGCAGGGGCGCGTTGTCCGGCAGAGCGCAGCGTGAGGTCGGTATCGGTCAGCACGCCAAGCGCGGTTTCCAGTTTGGGCGCACCCCAGTTTTTGGCTTGGCGTATGGCGCGGTCGCGGTCGCGGACGCCGTAAACAGGCGCACCGGGATTGGCTGCAATGCGGTAGAGCGTGCGGAAATGGCGGGTGGCCATTATCGTAAGGGTCACGGCATTGACCCCCTGACCTTGCAGCTTGCTCATCACCGGCCCGATATCACCTGCACGGGCTTCGGCGACGACATGCAGGATATCGTCCACTTCGGCCTCGGTCGAGGTTGGCGCACAGGCGGCCACGTCATCGGCAGTCAGCGGGCTTGCGTCGTTCAGTTTATAAAGCGTGATCTTTTCAATGGTCTGGCGGAAATCACCGGGATCAAGCGCGCGGGCGAGTTCAGTGAGCGACGCCATCGCATCGGGTTCCGGTGTCAGGCGCGCGTCTTTCAAAATACGCTCGATCTCTGCACGGTCCGGTGGATTGTCATAAATTGCGGCGGCATATGCGTTTTTGTGGGTCTCGAACGCCTTGAGCACCTTGGAGGTTTTTTTCAGCTCGCCACCCGTGACCACAATCTGCGCATCACCCGCCTGCCAGTCTGCCAGCGTATCAATTAAAATCTTGGCGATATTGTCGTTCGCATCCTCGACAAAAGCGGCGCGCGGACCGGGGAAAAACCCGACCGCCTTGATCGCGTCCAGCAAAAGTGCGGGGTCACGGCGCAATTCGGCGGCTTGTATCCGGGTCAGACGCATTTCCTCTTCTGCACCTTCACCAAGCAGCGCTTTCAGAAACTCCCGCCGTTTCAAGGCCACCCGCATCGCATCGCTGCCATAAATCAGCAATCCGGTCTTTGTCGGGTCAGGGCGCGCGAAATACTGCTGTGCGTCACGCGGGGACAGTTTCATGCGTTTAGTTCAGCGGCATACAAACGGGTCACAATTTGATCGGCCAGAATGGTCATCAGCCGTTTTTGTGCGTCTTGTTCACTTGCGAGTGTCACAACTGTGTTGCCGGTTGCGGAATAGCCTGTGAAATTATCGACGGTGCCGGACGTGACAATCTGGCCTGATGTCAGGTCGCGCAGTGCATAGTCGACTTTGCCCAGCAAGTTAAACCGGCGCGTGCTGCCCGCAAGATCGGTGGCAAGGCTGTCTGTTGTTGTCGTGATCGTAAGTGCCAAACCGTACGCAGGGTTGGCCGCCCGCCCTAGCCGCGTTTCGATATCGCGAGTCAGGAAATAGCCGTAGCGTTCATTCGGTTCGTCCACGAGAACGCGATTTTGCAACGCCGTGCCATTTCCCCCAGTGCCATATACAGGCTGAAATCCGCAGGCCACAAGTGCCAGCGGGGCCAATAATATTGATCTGCGGTTAAACCCAGAATTAAACAACGACATTCACAATCCGTCCCGGCACAACGATCACCTTTTTGGGTGTGGCACCCTCAAGCGTTCGAATGACAGCATCATTGGAAAGCGCCAGTTTTTCAACCTCTTCCTTTGGCATATCAGCAGGCACCGTGATTTCGGCACGGCGTTTGCCGTTGATCTGGATCGGCAGCGTGACGGTATCATCGACCAGCATCGCGGGGTCCGCAACGGGCCACGGGGCGAGGGCGATAAGACCCTCACCACCTTGATGTGCCCAGATATCCTCGGCCAGATGCGGCGTCATCGGGGACATCAGTTGCGCCAGCGTCATGATGGCGGTGCGTTGCGCGGCATGGCCGGCCTTGGATTTCTGCAAAACCGCCGTAAAGCCATAGAGTTTGGCAATGGCGGCGTTGAAGCCAAAGCTTTCGATGCCAAGTGTCACATCGTTGATGGCCTTGTGCATGGCGCGCAGCAGGTCGTCGTCAGCGGAGCTGCGCATAGAAGAAGTGTCGCCGGTGCCCGCGGCTGATTTGTCCATCTCGCCGATGCGGTCACTCATGGTCCAGACGCGGCCAAGGTGCTTGAACGCAGCCTCGGCACCGGATGCCGTCCATTCCACGTCCCGTTCAGGTGGCGAATCGGACAGGACGAACCAGCGGGCAGTGTCCGCGCCGTAGTTCGCGATGATCCCCAGCGGGTCGACCACGTTTTTCTTGGATTTGGACATTTTGGCAGAGGGGATGATTTCTACTTCCGTCCCGTCCGCCAGTTTACCGTCCTTCACATCCTCAGGCATATGATACACAGGCCGCCCGTTCTCGCCCGGTGTCTGATAAATCTCATGCGTCACCATGCCCTGCGTGAACAACGCATCAAACGGTTCAATCGCCTTTTCCGGCAAATGCCCTGTCATCTGCATCGCGCGTGCAAAAAAGCGCGCATAGAGCAGGTGTAGAATCGCATGCTCGACCCCTCCGATGTATTGATCGACGTTCATCCAGTATGCGGCATCTGCCATATTGGTCGGCGTCACCGCATCCGGCGCAGTGAACCGCGCGAAATACCATGACGAATCGACAAATGTGTCCATCGTGTCGGTTTCACGCTTGGCAGGCGCGCCACAGGACGGACAAGCACAGTCGCGCCATGTCGGGTGACGGTCAAGCGGGTTGCCGGGGGTGTCAAAGCTAACGTCATAGGGCAGCTCAATTGGCAGGTTCTCTTTCTTTTCGGGCACCACACCGCAGGCATTGCAATGCACCACGGGAATGGGACAGCCCCAGTAGCGTTGCCGCGACAGGCCCCAGTCGCGCAGACGGAACTTGGTGACACCCTGGCCCACGCCGTTTTCCTCGCAAAAGGCGATGGCGGCGTCGATGGCTTGGGTTCCGGTCTGATGCGGCTCCCCCGCGAATCCTCGGTTGTAGAATACGGTCTCGGACTTGGCAGGCACATATGCTTCGGTCAATTCCTCGCTGCTATCCTCGGACGGCAAATAGGTCGCGACGATCGGCAAGCCGTACTTGGTCGCAAACTCGAAATCGCGCTCGTCATGGGCGGGACAGCCAAAGATCGCACCGGTGCCATAGTCCATCAAAATGAAGTTCGCGATGTAGACGGGCAATTCGTGCGCCGTATCAAACGGATGGCGCACGCGGATGCCGGTATCCATACCCAGTTTTGGCGCAGTCTCGATGGCTTCCTCGGTGGTGCCACCTTGGCGACATTCAGTGCAGAACGCGGCAATCGCCTGATTATCACGCTCAAGCTTCTTGGCCAACGGATGATCCGGCGATATTCCGACAAAGGACGCACCCATCAACGTGTCTGGCCGTGTGGTATAAACCTCGATCCGGTCATATCCGTCAGGCGCGTCAATCGTGCTGAACGCAAACTGAAGCCCGCGCGATTTGCCGATCCAGTTGGCTTGCATCAGCTTGACCTTGGCGGGCCAGTTTTCAAGCGTATCAAGTGCCGCAAGCAACTCGTCGGAATAATCGGAAATCTTGAAAAACCACTGCGTCAACTCGCGCCGCTCGACCAAGGCCCCCGACCGCCAGCCACGCCCGCCCTCGACCTGTTCATTGGCCAAAACGGTCATATCGACGGGATCCCAGTTCACCACGGCATTCTTGCGGTACACCAGCCCCTTGGCCAGGAAATCCAGAAACAATGCCTGCTGCTGGCCATAATACTCCGGATCACAGGTGGCAAATTCGCGGGACCAGTCAATCGACAAACCCAGCGGTTTCATCTGGGCGCGCATATCGGCAATGTTGTTATAGGTCCAATCCTTGGGATGACCGCCGATTGCCATCGCGGCATTTTCGGCGGGCATGCCGAACGCGTCCCAGCCCATCGGATGCAGCACATTATGCCCGGTGGCCAGCTTGTAGCGCGCGATCACGTCACCCATTGTATAGTTGCGCACATGGCCCATGTGGATGCGGCCCGAGGGATAAGGAAACATCTCGAGCACGTAATACTTGGGTTTGTCGGCGGACCGCACCGCTTTGAACACGGCGTCTTTTTCCCAGGCGTGCTGCCAACGGGCTTCGATCTCACTTGGGGTGTAACGCTGCATTGCGGATGGACCTTGTAACATAAAAACGCCGGGCTGTTTGAAAGACAAAGCCCGGCGCAGGATTGATTAAACGAAGATAGCCTCGCTTAGAACTTGGCGTCAGCGATACGCAATTCGCGGGCGCGTGACAGAATGGCATCCTCGACCGCGCGGCTTGTTGCCCGGCTGACGGCGGCACCACCGCTGGTTTGCAGGGCGACATTCAGCGACCGTGCATCAAGGGCCGGATCATCGACCAACACGGTGGCACGGTACGCACGACCGCCACCGGGGGGGGTGCCATAGCCTGTGACGATCACGCCTGTGAACGGATCGACCGACTGGATCGGCAGGAAGTTCAATACTTCGAGAGAGGCTGCCCAGATATACCGGTTTACCTGCACATTCGTTTCGGTACTCTTATTTTTGAAAATGTCCCAGATGCTCGATCCGCTCGAGCGGAGCCCATCAGTATTCGGACTAAAGGATTCTGGCCTGCTGGCAGGGGCGTCTGAGATATTTGCGTTCGATCCGCCGCATGCAGATAGACTGATCAAAGCGCCAAGCGCTAACATAAGGTTCAATTTGGAGAACATACCCATCACGATGATCCTTTGCTTGTTCCGCCAATGGTCTACCCAAGCGGATAGCTCTCGGCAAGGTGTATATAACGTGTATATTGGAGAGCAGACATTAAGGCGAAACGGCACAAGCCCTTATTATATGCTGTCTCCTGAAATCATTTCAGGGCGTTCCAGTGCCACTGTGGCAAAGCTGCATCATCCCGAGCTGCAATGTTGTCCAGCAATATGGTGATGTTGCAATGGCGAGAATTTGGATGCTAACAACCGGCATGCCCTTCCAGATGACCTGGTTTGGGGATTAATTCAAACCGAGGGAAATCTCATGAAAAAAATTCTCTTCGCCACAACCGCTCTTGTCGCAACTGCTGGCGTAGCCGCAGCTGACATAACAATTGGTGGTAATGCACGTTTTGGTATCGCCTATGACAGCGGTTCCCAGAATCCTGCCTTGGCAGGCACAGGCGGTTACCCTTCCAATGGTAATGATCGTGCAGTAAATGGCCGTTTCAAAAACAGATATCATCAGCCGTTTCCGTCTGCAGTTCGACGCAACATCCGAAATGGACAACGGTGTGACCATCGGTGGCCGTGTTCGCGCAGAAGCTGATAACGACAGAAACGCACCTCAAGTTATGTTGTGGAGCGCACCGCGCTTGTTCGCAACATACGGTGGTTTCACGCTGGGTGTCGGTAACATCAACGGCGCTCTGGAATCCACACCGGGTTTCTATCTGGAAACACGTTCCGGCGGTACCGGTCTTGACGGTTCGCAGTATGTTTCCAACCGTTCAACGTGAACGACAATTACTTTAACTGGGATTACTATGACTCCGATGGTAACGTCGACCAACGGTATTGAAGCGATCTATAGTGTTGGTGGTTTCGGTACGCATTTGTCCATGTCCAGCAAACGGTCGGCGCAATTAGACGGGAACGTATTGCTGCAAACGTAAGCTATACATTCGCCAACTACACAGTTGCCGCAACTGTCCAGAGACTCTGACAACTTGTGGGCTGACAAAGCCGGTATTTCACTTCAGGGTGATTTCGGCATGTACGGCGTGCGTTTGGCCTATGCTGACAACGATGGTATCGGCAAACTCGTTCTTGCTGGTAACGTTGAAATCGGCGCAGCAACGAAGTTGTATGGTTGGGTTTCCGACGAAGACGCTGTCAGCGCTGCTGATGTAGCACTTGGCCGTAATGACAACCGTGACTGCATCGTCGGTTCAAACGCTCAGGAAGGTACCGCTTTCGGTATCCACTTGGGTCATGATCTGGGCAATGGCGTTTCATTCGAAACCGGTTACAGTCGCGGTTCGAACAAGAATGACACTTTCCAAGCCGGTGTTGCATTCAGCTTCTAAGTTGATCTGACACACGACAGTAATTGGGGCAGGCCTTTGGTCTGCCCCTTTTCTTTTGCGCGCCCGTGTTGTTCTGTACCGCTCTAACCCGAGAGGCACATCATGACCCTGCGCGATATTTCCCGTAAAATAACAGCTGCCACACAGGGCGCAAACCGCCCTGATGGTGCCGTGACCCTGATCGCGGTCAGCAAAGTGCAACCCAACGCCCGCGTGCAGGCGGTGTTGGACGAAGGCCACCGTGCGTTCGGTGAAAACAAGGTGCAGGAAGCGCAAGGCAAATGGCCGGATTTTCGCGAGGCTTACGCAGGCGTTGATCTGCATCTGATCGGCCCGCTGCAAACCAACAAGGCCCGTCAGGCGATGGAGCTGTTTGACGCCATTCATTCTGTAGATCGCCCGAAGCTTGCCAAGACCATCGCGCGTCTGGCGCAGGAAATCGGTCGTTGCCCCGATCTGTTCATTCAGGTGAACACCGGCGAGGAACCGCAAAAAGCGGGGGTTTTGCCCGCCGATGCGGACGAGTTTATCAAAGAATGTCAGGGGCTTGACCTGAATATCCACGGTCTGATGTGCATCCCGCCCGAGAACGAAGAACCGTCGCTGCATTTTGCCCTGCTGGCCAAAATCGCAGCCCGAAACGGCTTGAGCGGGTTGTCCATGGGAATGAGCAGCGATTTTGAACGCGCGATTGCACTGGGGGCCACGCACATCCGTGTCGGGTCCGCGATATTCGGTGAACGTGTGCCCGGCTGAACCTCAGGCGATGATCAGGCGGGTGTGATACCGGATACGCGGCGCGATATGGCGCAGATGTCTGCGGTCAAGGGCGATGCAGCCCTCGGTCGCAAAGCCCGGACGCCGCCATTGATGGATGAATATCGCCGATCCGCGCCCCGCCACCGCATAGGGCCAGTTCCAGTTGGTCAGGATCACCAGATCATACAGCGGATCGGCGCGGCGCAAGACCTCATGACTGTGCGGATAGGGCGCGCGGACCATGGTGTTATAATCGTCATCCGATGCATCATCCGACCACAGGTCGCCCGGCAGGATCGGCACCGCCCATTTTGCAGGCCGCGCCATGCGGTCGGGACGGTAAAGCATACCGACAATCGTATGCGTGCCTTTGGGTGTGCATCCGTCGCCTTCGGCCTTTTGCGTGCTCAGCCCGCCTTTGCCGATGGTGCAAGGATAGAGCCGCCCCTGAAACCGCAGCCCCAAGCGTGTCAGCACCAGATCGTCACGGGTCACAAAAGATGCCCTGACTTTGCGGCTTTTGTCGCGAGATAACCGTGATTATGGCGGTTCTCGCCTACCTTGAGCGGCACCCGTTCGGTCACGTTGATGCCGCAGTGTTCCATCATTTCGACTTTGCGCGGATTATTGGTCAAAAGGCGGATGGCGCTGAACCCCATGGATTTCAAGATATCCGCACCCAGCCTGAAGTCGCGTTCATCATCCTCGAACCCCAGACGGTGGTTCGCCTCGACGGTGTCAAACCCTTGATCCTGCAAGGAATAGGCGCGCATTTTATTGGCCAGCCCGATCCCGCGCCCCTCTTGGTTGAGATAGAGCAAGACACCATGCCCCTCGTGCCCCATCTGCGCCAGTGCCGCGCGCAGTTGCGGGCCGCAGTCACATTTCAGACTGCCCATCAGGTCGCCCGTGAAACACGCCGAATGCAGCCGCGTCAGCACGGGTTGGGCGCGGTCCGGACGGCCGATTTCAATCGCGTAATGCTCTTCGCCACCATCATCGGGGCGAAAAACATGCAAGCGTCCCGCCTCTGACACCTCCATCGGGAGGCGCGCCGACACAATAGCGTGAAGCGGGCTTGGCGTGGTCAACGCAGGTGTGACAGCGGCAAGATCAAGGGTGGTCAGGGCGTGATCTTGGGCAAATCGAGCCGCATCCGCCAGCTCAAGCACCAGTACCGCAGGCAGCAACCGCGCCGATTTGGCAAGCTGGAGGGCGGTGAGGTGTGCCCTCACATCGCCGCCGCGTGCACAGGTGAACGGACCTTTCATCGGGCTGCGCAGATCATCGGACGGGTTGGCGATGCTGCGTACCCAAGCAGGCGAGGCATCTTGCGGCAGCACAAGACGCGCCAGATCACCGTCATAAACCCGCGCCTTGAGCGTCTGCGCCCGCCGCGCCGTGATTGCCAGAACCGGTGCGCCGCCCAACGCCATGAGGTCGCCCAGCCGCTGCGCTGTCAATGTCTCGGCGGCCATGACAAGCACCGGCGACGCGCCCGTCAAAACAACCGGCACACCCATGCGCAGATCGGCCCTCGCGCGCGCAAGCTGCTCTGTGATGTCGGGCGCAAAGCTCATTTCGTGTTACAACTCCGGTGTAATTCCAGACGATACCTATGCCACAACCCGCCAAAATGAAACAATAGGCGGTGTGACAACACGAGCCCGTGAAAGATTTGCAGCAAAGCTTGCCGGATGGCACCACGAGGCGCATCTCTAGGGTAGTGAAACGGAGAACCACATGGCCCAGCTCAAGAAAATCCTGCTTGTAGATGATGACGATGACCTGCGCGAGGCGCTGAGTGAGCAGTTGATCATGACCGAAGATTTCGACGTGTTCGAGGCCGCCAACGGCGCCGATGCGATGACCCGCGCCAAAGAGGCGCTGTATGATCTGGTGATTTTGGATGTTGGTTTGCCGGATACCGATGGCCGCGAGCTCTGCCGTTTGATGCGCAAACAAGGCGTGAAAAGCCCGATCATGATGCTGACCGGCCATGACGGTGACGCCGATACCATTTTGGGTCTGGATGCCGGGGCGAACGATTACGTCAGTAAACCGTTCAAGTTCCCCGTCCTGCTGGCCCGTATCCGCGCGCAACTGCGCCAGCACGAACAATCCGAGGATGCGGTGTTCCAGCTTGGGCCATATACGTTCAAGCCGTCGATGAAGATGCTGATCACGGAAGACGACAAAAAGGTGCGTTTGACCGAAAAAGAAACCAATATCCTCAAGTTCCTGTACCGTTCGAACGACGGAGTTGTTGCGCGTGATGTGCTGCTGCACGAGGTCTGGGGATACAACGCCGGAGTGACCACGCACACGCTTGAGACCCATATTTACCGTCTGCGTCAAAAAATTGAACCGGACCCGTCAAATGCCCGCCTTCTTGTGACCGAATCCGGTGGCTACAGGTTGATGTCGTAAGATCGGGAACCATTGTTGGCTTAGCCGAGTTACAATTCTGAATGGCGGGGTTTTCATGGCTCGCCACTCGGTTTGAACCCGAATTTTGTGTCCGGGTATTGACACATTCCTCCCTGTTGGACTGGCCGAGCCTTTGTGCTCGGCCTTTTTTTGCGTGACGTTTTTTGCATGACGTGGGGGAGGCGGGGTGGCGGTTTGGCGCGCGGCGCACCATGTTGAAATCAACAAACAAACAGGACAGCGGAAATGAAAAAAGTAATTTATGAAAAATTTGGAAATCCGGCCGAGGTACTTAAGGTTGTTGATCTGCCGTCAGAGCCTTTGAGCGATGGCCAGGTCCGCGTCGAGGTATTGCGCGCGCCGATCAATCCGTCTGATTTGATCCAGGTGTCCGGTAATTATGGCGTCAAACCGTCTTTGCCCGCCGTTCCCGGCAACGAAGGATTGGGGCGCATCATCGAGGGCGAAGGCACAGGACAACTGGTCTTGTTACCCGCAGGGCAGGGCACTTGGGTGAGTGAAATCATCTGTGATCCCAAGCATTTGATCCCCTTGCCTGACGGCGATCTAGATCAACTTTCGATGCTGATGGTGAACCCCGCAACTGCGCATCTCTTGCTGAGTGATTTTGTCGATCTCAAGCCGGGTGACTGGGTGATCCAGTCGGCTGCAAACTCTGCCGTGGGCGGATATCTGGTGCAACTGGCCAAAGAGCGCGATATCAATGTTGTGAACGTCGTGCGCCGTGAAAGCGCCATTGCGGGGCTAAAAGACCTTGGTGCCGATCTTGTTCTGGTCGATGGCCCCGGCCTTGCAGACGAGGTCAAGGCGGCAACAGGTGCGAAAATGAAACTGGCTGTTGATGCGGTTGCAGGTCAGACGTTCGGGCGGCTTGGTGCCTGTCTCGAAACGGGCGGCACGTTGGTCAACTACGGTGGTATGTCGAACCAGCCCTGCACCATTGACGCCAGTGCGATGATTTTCCGTGACATCCATGTGCGGGGTTTCTGGCTGGTGAACTGGTTTGAACGCAGTGACAAAGCAACCCGCATGGAGGTTTACGGGACCTTGACCAAGGCTATCGCCAAGGGCAGCCTTTATGCGCCCGTCGACAGGCATTTCAGTCTGGATGACATCACCGAGGCCGCGAAATATTCATGGGCGGGGGAGCGCAAAGGCAAGGTCATGCTGGCACCGAACGGTATCTGATTTCACCATGGCGGCGCGGGGCGGCAAAGGGTAGGGTGCCGGACGTGTCACCAAATCCGGAGCCTGCCCATGTCCTTTACACTTGCCACCTGGAACATCAACTCGGTCCGTCTGCGCGAACCTCTTGTGCTGCGTCTGCTGGCCGAACATGGCCCGGATGTCTTGTGTTTGCAGGAATGTAAAAGCCCGGTCGATAAAATTCCGGTGCAAGCGTTTCACGCAGCAGGCTACACCCATATGGTTGCACGTGGTCAAAAGGGATATAACGGGGTCGCGATCCTGTCTAAACTACCCTTGCAAGACGTAGGCGGCAGCGATTTTGCAGCGCTAGGACATGCACGTCATGTCGCGGCCAAGCTGGAAAACGGCACCACGATCCACAACTTTTATGTGCCCGCGGGTGGCGATAAACCCGACCGCGAAATCAACGATAAATTTGGTCAGAAACTGGATTATCTGTCTGAAATGCGCGACTGGTTTCACGCTGAAAAGCCCGAAAAATCCATACTGGTCGGTGACTTGAACATTGCCCCGCGTGAAGATGATGTATGGGATCACAAAAAGCTGCTTAAGGTTGTCAGCCATACGCCTATAGAAGTCCAAGCGCTCGGCGAGACACAGGATGCGGGCAATTGGGTTGATATCACCCGTCAGGATATTCCCGATGGCAACCTCTATAGCTGGTGGTCCTACCGCTCTCCCGACTGGGATGCGGCTGACAAGGGGCGCAGGCTTGATCATATCTGGGCAACGGATGATATTTCAAACGCGGGTCATTCCAGCCATGTCCAACGCGTTGTGCGCGGGTGGGAACAGCCAAGCGACCATGCACCGGTATTTGCCAGCTTTGACCTTTAATCTTCACCGTTTGGCCACATATAGAATTGAACACGAAGACGATAGGAATTTGACATGATCGAACTGAACCTTGCAGGCGCACCCGCCACTGACCTGATCAAAGACACCACCGAGGCCAGCTTTATGGCCGACGTGATCGAGGCGTCACAGACGATCCCGATCATTGTAGATTTCTGGGCACCGTGGTGCGGCCCGTGTAAAACGCTTGGTCCGCAGTTGGAAAAGGCTGTGACTGCTGCCAAGGGGGCGGTGAAGATGGTCAAGATCAACGTTGACGAAGCACAGACGATTGCGGGCCAGATGCAGATCCAGTCGATCCCGACGGTCTATGCCTTTTATCAGGGCAAACCGATTGATGGCTTTCAGGGCGCGCAACCGGAATCAGAGATCAAAGCCTTTGTCGACCGCGCGATCAAAGCGGCAGGTGGTGAAGCACCTGACGACGGCCTGAACGAAGCGGTTGAAGCGGCCGAGGATATGCTGACGGCGGGGGAGGCCACCGATGCGGCCCAGACATTTGCAGCGGTCCTTGGGGAAGAGCCGAACCATGCGGGTGCGTATGGTGGTCTGGTGCGTGCGCATATCGCTCTGGGCGAGCTTGATCACGCCGAAGGATTGCTGAACGGTGCGCCGATTGAAATATCCAAGACGCCCGAACTTGAGGCGGCACATGCGCAACTGCTTTTGGCGCGGCAAGCCGCCGACGCGGGGCCTGTGACCGAACTGGCCACTGCTGTAGAGGCGGATGAAAATGATCATCAGGCGCGGTTTGATCTGGCACAGGCGCTTTATGCGACCGGCGATGCCGAGGGCGCGGTGGACCATCTGCTTGATCTGTTCCGGCGCGATCGTGAATGGAACGAAGGTGCGGCAAAAACCCAGTTGTTCACGATATTCGATGCGCTGAAAGCCAATGATCCGGTTGTGTTGAACGGACGCCGGAAACTCAGCTCAATGATATTTGCCTGATCACTTGGGCGCGCTAGGTCACACTTCATGATAAAGCAAAGCGAACTCCCCGATACGATCGCGATTTTTCCTCTTGGCGGAGCATTGCTTTTGCCGCGTGCACGCTTGCCGCTGCATATTTTTGAGCCGCGTTATCTGCAAATGATCGACGATGCCTTGAAAACCGACGGGCGTTTGATCGGCATGGTTCAACCCAACAAGGTGCCGGGTCGCGAGGGTCCGGGGCTGCACACGATTGGTTGTGCCGGCCGGATTACTCAATTTTCCGAAACTGAAGACGGGCGCTACATGATCACGCTTGGCGGTGTGTCGCGGTTTCGGGTGGTTAAAGAGGTCGAGGGTTTTAACCCCTACCGTAAATGCGATGTGAACTGGGATGGATTTGACCGTGATCTGGGCAAGGACGAGGCCGATGCGGCTTTCAATCGTAAATCGTTTCTAACCTTGCTGGAACGGTATTTCGACACGCGCGGATTATCGGCGGACTGGGATACGTTGAAAGAGGCGGATGACGAGTTGCTGATAAACTCGTTGTCTATGATGCTGGATTTTGACGCCGAGGATAAGCAGGCTTTGCTCGAGGCACCGTCGTTAGAGACGCGTCGCGAAACACTGGTGACGCTGATCGAATACATCATGCGGGGCGGACAGGAAGAAGGAATGATGCAATGAGCGATGTCCACGTTGAATTTGACCGCCGCATGCTGGACGGGCTGATCTGCCCGCGCACGCAAACCACGCTCAGCTATGATGCCGAAAGACAGGAGCTGGTGTCAAAAGCCGCTAATCTGGCCTACCCGATTCGCAACGGCATTCCTGTGATGCTGGTCGATGAGGCCCGCACGCTGGACTAGGCGTTAAAGCGGTTTGCCCTGCATCAGACGCGGCAAGTCACCGGTCAATCCGGCCGCTTCCCGCATGAACCCGCGACGCAAACCGGGCAAGGCATTTACCCCCGCCATTCCAATATCGCGTGCCATGCGGATCAACGGATTATCATTCGAGAACAACCTGTTAAAGCTGTCCGTCGCCAGCGCCAGTGTAGCATTATCAAACCGCCGCCATTCCTGATAGCGCGTCAATGCGGCGTCTGATCCGATGTCCTCGCCGCGCCGCCGGGTGTCAGTGATAACCTCTGCCAGCGCCGCGACATCACGCAGTCCAGCGTTCAAGCCTTGCCCAGCAATCGGGTGTACGCCGTGTGCCGCATCGCCAACCAATGCCACGCGCGGTGCCATCATGTTGTGCGCCAGCGACAGGCTGAGCGGATAGCTATAGCGTTGGCCGACCAGCGACAGCTCTCCCAGAAAGCTGCCGAACCTCGGACGCAATACATCACGATATGCGGTATCGGACAAAGCATTGATCGCTGCCGCGTTGCGGGCGGTTTCGCTCCAGACAATGGACGAGCGGTTTCCGGTCAGGGGCAGGATCGCCAAGGGGCCGGGGGGCATAAAGAACTGATGGGCGATACCGTGATGCGGTTGCTGATGCTCGATGGCACAGACCAGCGCTGTTTGTCCGTACTCCCACCCGATGCGCTTGATACCGGCGCGTGCGCCCGTCCCTGTGCCGCGCCCGTCGGCACCCACGGCAAGTCGCGCACGCAGCGTTTTGCCCGATGCCATCGTCAGTGTGATGCCAGACGCATCGACCTGCTGGTCCACCACCGTCTGACCGTTCATCTGGATGATTTCAGGAGTCGATCTGACCGCATCCAGCAGCGCATGGCGCAGATGCCGGTCCTCGACCATGTACCCCATTGGCCCTTCTTCGATCTCCGCATGATCAAAGTGCATGAACATCGGTGAGGGCCCGTCGCCTGCACGCCCGTCGGTCACTTTGATCTCGAGCATCGGTTGCGCATTGGGTGCGACGACGTCCCAGACACCTACACCTTGCAACAACCGTGTCGAGGTCAACGCCAGCGCATAAGACCGCCCGTCAAAGCCGGCGTTCTTGCGGACCTTGACGTCAAGCATGTCGATCAGGGTCACGCGAAGTTCGGTTTGCGCCAATGCCAGCGCCAAGGTCGGACCGTTCAATCCGCCGCCAATGATCGCAATATCTGTGTCAAATTCCATGCCCGAAATATGACTGCGCGCCAAGGGATTGTCCATGTGCCGAACCGTCGCTACCGTTGATCCGAAAACCATTGATCAGGAAAAACAAAATGCGCGAATGGCTCACGATGACGGCGGCGAATTTGGGGCGGGGTATTGCGGACGGCCAGATTGATCCGGTTACCCTGTGCCAGACCTATCTTGATGCCATCGACGCCCACCCCTTGCGGGACCGGATTTACGCGCGTGTGACCGACACCCGCGCATTGGCCGAGGCGCAGGCGGCAGCGGATCGGGCAAAATCGGGCCATCGGTTATCGGCGCTGGACGGTGTCCCGATATCTTGGAAAGACCTCTTTGATACGGCGGGTGTCGCCACCGAGGCGGGATCCAAATTGTTGGAAGGCCGCCTGCCGGATGCGGATGCTGCAGTTTTGGCCAATGCAACGGCGGCTGGATTGGTCTGTCTGGGCAAAACCCACATGAGCGAACTTGCGTTTTCCGGCCTTGGCTATAACCCGAGCACCGCAACACCGCCTTGCGTCAATGATGCAGATGCCGTTGCGGGCGGCTCATCCTCGGGTGCCGCGGCGTCTGTTGCGTTTGGCTTGGCGGCGGCGGGTATCGGTTCTGACACAGGGGGGTCCGTGCGCGTCCCTGCGGCGTGGAATGATCTGGTCGGCTTGAAAACCACATCGGGGCGTTTGACGCTGGAGGGTGTCGTACCACTGGCGTTGAAGTTTGACACAATCGGGCCGCTCTGCCGTTCGGTCGAGGATGCAGGACTGTTGCTGGCTGTGCTTGAAGGTCAAAAGCCCTGCGATCTGGAGCATGCCACACTGGACGGTCGCCGCTTTGCGGTGCTGCGGACTGTTGCGATGGATGATATTGCCGACGCGCCACTCGCTGCTTTCGAGGATGTGCTGGAAAAAATACAAGAGGCAGGTGCCACCATCGAATATATCGATGTACCCGAGGTATCCGACGCGATGCCACTCAGCGGTTGTTTGTATACTGTAGAAGCCTACGGGCTGTGGCGCGATGTGATCGAGGCGAACCCGGATGCAATGTTTGGCGAGATTCTGGAACGGTTTCAACTGGGTAAAGGGTTTTCCGGCCCTGATTACGTCGCGGCTTGGGGCAAGCTAGACCTCGCCCGTATGGGGTATGACCGCGCGGTTGCGGGCTATGACGCGGTGCTGTTACCCAGCGCGCCAATATTGCCACCCAATCTTGAGCGATTGACCCAAGACCACGAATATTTCGTTTCGCAAAATCTGTTGACCCTGCGCAATACGCGCATTGGCAACCTGATGGGTGTCTGTGCGCTGACCCTGCCCACGGGTGTCCCATCGTGTGGTTTGATGATGATGTGCCCCCCACATATGGAAGAACAACTGCTACGTCTGGGACGTGCAGTTGAAGAAGCACTTGGTTAAAGCAACGCGATTGTCACAGTGAGACAACCCAAAAGCCACAAATGACGGGTGTTGGTCGGGTTTTTCTGGACGAACGGGCCTCCCTTGTCTAATTTAAGGGAAACGGGACGTTAATGATCCCGACCCTGAGGCAGTTTTGATGAAGTTTCCCGAGCGGTTTTCGAACCTTCCGGCCCATGTGTGGCCGCGTCTTCGCGCATTGCTAGATGCGCATGACGGGGGCGGTACGCCTGTCCATATGACCATCGGCGAGCCGAAACATGCGTTTCCGGCGTGGATCACAGATGTGATTGCGCAAAATGCAGCGGGTTTTAACAGCTATCCACCAAATGAAGGATCACCCGAATTGCGCGGTGCCATCGCGGGTTGGATAAAGCGGCGTTACGGCGTTCAAATGAACGCCGATACCGAAGTCATGGCGCTAAACGGGACACGCGAAGGGCTGTATAATGCGGTAATCGCGCTGTGCCCTGAGACCGAGAATGGTCAGAAACCTGCAATTCTGATGCCAAACCCGTTTTATCCGGTCTATATGATTGCCACAATTTCAGGTGGATCAGAGCCTGTTATGGTGCCTGCTACGGCTGAGACCGGGCATCTGCCGGATTTTGCATCGGTGCCCGAGGATGTGTTGAACCGCACGACCGCCGCTTATATTTGCTCGCCCGCCAATCCGCAGGGTACAGTGGCAAGCCATGACTATTGGGCAACGCTGATCGGGCTGGCGGAAAAGCATGATTTCATGATTTTCGCGGATGAGTGTTATTCTGAGATTTACCGCGATACGCCGCCTGTTGGCGCGTTGCAGGTCGCTGAAAGCCTTGGCGCGGATCGCAACCGTATCGTGGTTTTCCATTCGCTATCGAAACGGTCGAACCTGCCGGGCCTGCGGTCCGGTTTCATCGCCAGCGGCGCCGATACCATTCGCGAAGTCAAACAGTTACGCAATTTTGCAGGCGCGCCGCTGCCTTTGCCATTACAAGCAGCAGCGGCTGCCGCCTGGAACGATGAAGCGCATGTGGTCGAGAACCGTGCCCTGTACCACGAAAAATATGAACTGGCCGATCGCATCCTTGGCAATGTGCCGGGATATGTCAGCCCACAGGCGGGATTTTTCCTGTGGTTGCCAGTGCCTGACGGCGAAGCGGCAGCTTTGAGATTATGGCGAGAGACTGGCGTGCGGGTTCTGCCCGGTGCCTACCTTGCCCAAGACGTGAACGGGGTTAACCCGGGCAAAGAATACATCCGGGTCGCATTAGTGGCCCCAAAAGACGAGACGGCGCGCGGGTTACAATCCATCCGCGACTGCCTGTACTCGGACGTATAACGAGGGATTTGAGCAATGGCATATCAGACACGCGGGCGCGACCCCCTGTTGGACAGCAAAACGGCGCAAGCGATTGAAAAGCGCGGCAAGGAACTGCTGGGTCTGGCGCTCATCGGTCTGGGTGTGATGGCCGCGATGATGATCGGCAGCTATACACCTGAAGATCCCAATTTCCTCGTCTCGACCGATGCGACCGTACAAAATTGGCTGGGGCGCATGGGGGCGTCCATTGCTGCACCTTTGTTCATGATAGGGGGTTGGGGCGCGTGGGCCATTGCCGTTGTTCTGTTGGTTTGGGGCGTGCGTTTTGCGGTGCACCGGGGTCAGGACCGCGCGGTCGGACGGCTGATTTTCGCACCGATCGCTGTGGCCTTGTGCTCAATCTATGCTGCGACGCTGACGCCGGACGCCGAATGGCTGCAAACCCACAGCTTCGGGCTTGGCGGGTTGTTCGGTGATTTTGTGATGGGCTTTCTGCTCACGCTTTTGCCGATCGGCTCGACCTTTACGGTCAAGCTGATGTCGCTGATCATGGGGGTCTCAATTCTCGTGCTTGGCGCATTTGTGCTGGGCTTTACCAAGGTGGAGTTAAGCCGGATGGCGCGGTTCCTTCTGGTCGGTGTGATCATGGTTTATGCTGGTCTGATGAACATTCTGGGCCGCAGCGCCAGTGGCGCGGTTAACGCCGCACAAGGCTTGCAGGCCCGCCAGCATGAGCGTCGCGAACGCCAGCGCCGTGATGCAAAAGACGCTGCCGTGTTTGCGGCAAACCAGCCCAAGTTTACGATGACATCGCGTGCATCAGAGCCGATGTTGAGGTCACCGGCAGTCCCGAAAACCGGATTGCTTGCGCGGATGCCTGCAATGATCAAACGCCCTGATGCCCTGCCTGAACCTGAACTGGTCGAGACCTACAGCGACGCTGTGGTCGATGAGGGACCGGGCGAAGAGCGTATCAAAAGCAAGATCGCGGATATAATCAAAAGCCGCGTGCGTACCGGAACCGCGCTGCACACGCCGACAACCTCGCCGCTGACCAAAGGACGCGGGCGCGGCCCTGATCCGCTTATCCTGGGGGCAAGCGCACCGCGTGAACTGCGGGCCGAACCGCCGTTGACGGGGATGCAGCGGGCCGAGCCGTTAATGGCGACGCCGTCTGTTTCGCTGAATTCCATCACGCCGATGGCGTCGGTTTTGCACGACGCCGCACCCCTGCCGCTAGAACCCGCACCTGCGCCGGAGTTTGCCCCAATCCCTGTGGCCGAACCGCGTAAAGTGGTGCAGCAACCGATCCGCAAACCTGTGGTGCCCAGCAAACAAGCCCAAGCCGAAGCGCAGCCGACGCTGACGTTCGAGGATACACATCCCGGTTTTGAATTACCCCCGCTCAGCCTGCTGGAAAACCCCGATGTGGTGGAACGTCTGCACCTGTCTGACGAGGCGCTCGAAGAGAACGCGCGCATGCTGGAATCGGTGCTGGATGATTACGGCGTCAAAGGCGAGATTGTCGCCGTGCGCCCCGGCCCTGTGGTCACAATGTACGAACTTGAACCAGCACCGGGCCTCAAGGCGTCCCGCGTGATCGGCCTTGCGGACGACATTGCCCGTTCCATGGCGGCGCTGTCCGCGCGTGTGTCTACCGTGCCGGGCCGTAGTGTGATCGGTATCGAACTGCCCAACGAGACCCGTGAAAAAGTCGTGCTGCGTGAAATCCTTGCTGCGCGCGATTTTGGCGACAGCACCATGCGCCTGCCGCTGGCTTTGGGTAAGGACATTGGCGGCGATCCTGTGGTTGCGAACCTTGCCAAGATGCCTCACCTGCTGATTGCAGGGACCACCGGGTCGGGTAAATCTGTGGCGATCAACACGATGATCCTGTCACTGCTTTACAAACTAACGCCAGCGGAATGTCGGTTGATCATGATTGACCCCAAAATGCTGGAACTTAGCGTCTATGACGGCATCCCGCACCTTCTGTCCCCTGTTGTGACCGATCCGAAAAAAGCGGTTGTGGCGCTGAAATGGACAGTGGGCGAGATGGAAGAGCGCTATCGCAAGATGTCCAAAATGGGCGTGCGCAATATCGAAGGCTACAATGGCCGCGTCCGCGAGGCGCTTGCGAAGGGTGAGTTGTTCAGCCGCACAGTCCAGACCGGATTTGACGAGGATACCGGCGAGCCGATTTTCGAGACCGAAGAAAACACACCCGTGGCATTGCCGTATATCGTCGTGGTCGTGGACGAGATGGCCGATTTGATGATGGTAGCGGGCAAAGAGATTGAAGCCTGTATCCAGCGACTGGCACAGATGGCGCGTGCATCGGGTATTCACCTGATCATGGCGACCCAGCGCCCCTCCGTTGATGTGATCACCGGCACGATCAAGGCGAACTTTCCCACGCGTATTTCGTTTCAGGTTACATCAAAAATCGACAGCCGTACCATTTTGGGCGAAATGGGTGCCGAGCAACTGCTGGGTATGGGCGACATGTTGTATATGGCAGGCGGCGCAAAAATCATTCGTTGTCATGGGCCATTTGTGAGTGACGAAGAGGTCGAGGAAATTGTGAATCACCTCAAAGCCTACGGCGAGCCGGATTATGTGTCGGGTGTGGTCGAAGGTGTGGCCGATGATGCAGAAAACAGTATCGACGCGGTGCTGGGCCTTGGCGGCAACACCGATGGCGAGGATGCGCTTTATGACACTGCTGTGCAGATCGTGATCAAGGACCGCAAATGCTCAACCAGCTATATCCAGCGCAAATTGGCGATCGGGTATAACAAAGCCGCCCGATTGGTCGAGCAGATGGAAGATCAGGGACTTGTGTCGCCTGCGAACCACGTCGGCAAACGCGATATTTTGGTGCCGGAACAGGGCTAAGGCTTACCTCCTCGACAACCTGTTAAAGCGCAAACAGACGCCGCCGGACATCGTTTCGGCGGTGTTTTTTATGGACCGTCCGAGGCCGTAGGCAAAATCCCGCGCCTTGATATCGCATATCAATCTCAAACACCCTATGTGATGAAGCAAGGCACACATACGAGGAAGATACCTATGCGATTTATCACAACCGCCGCTCTGACGATCAGTCTGGCTGTTCTGTCACCGCTGGCCGCGATGGCGCAAATACTGCCGTTGAACGAGATTTCCGGCTATCTGAACAAGATGCAAACGGCGGAGGGCGAATTTACCCAGATCAATGATGACGGGTCGATCAGCACTGGTACGATCCTGATCAAACGGCCGGGCAAGGTGCGGTTTGAATACAATCAACCAGACACTGCCTTGGTCGTGGCGGGGGCCAATACGGTTGTGATTTATGACAAGAAATCGAACCAGCCACCTGAAACCTATCCACTGGCACGCACGCCATTGTCGATCATTCTGGCCAAGAACGTGGATTTGGGTCGGGCGAAAATGGTAACGGGTCACAAGTATGATGGCACCGCCACAACCGTAACGGCCCAAGACCCGGAACATCCCGAGTATGGTAATATCCAGCTGAAGTTCACCGCCAATCCGGTTGAATTGCGCCAGTGGATCATCAATGACGGAAACGGCAGCCAGACCACCGTTATCCTCGGCAACCTGAAACAGGGCGGCAACATTCCGAACAACAAGTTCGACATCAGCCGCGCAACAATCAATCGCTGACGAAACAACGCCCCGGCATATACTGCCGGGGCGTTTACATTATCACCGCAAGCGACAGCTTGCGATCTGCCCTTGATACATAAACGCGCGTTCATCGACCTTGCCTGCAACCGCAACCAGCCACGCTTTGCTGTTATAGCTTTGCCGCGAAAACCCTGTGTGGCCTTCGTGATAGGCAAGATATTGATTGCGTGCATCCGTCAGTGCCACACCGTTCCGGTCTCGCGTCTGGGTCATATACCAGCCCATGAAATCGGTGGCATCGTCGATCCGGTCCCGCTTGGCGGAACGGCGACCTTGCTGGGCGCGGTATTCATCCCAAGTGGCATCCAACGCCTGGCTATAGCCAAACGCACTGGATTGACGTCCCATAGGAATCACGCCCGCGACGTATTTGAACGGCGTGCGCGCGTCAGCGATAAATTTGCTTTCCTGATGAATTGTCGCCATCTGGACGTGCACAGGCACCCCCCAACGGCGTTCAACAGCGCGGAATGCGCGGTAATATTCGGGGCGCTCCTGAAGCAGTGTGCAGGCATTATCCAGACTACGTGGTGCAGACGTTTGTCCGCCGCCACAGGATGCCACCAACAGCACAGCAATCAATGCGCGAAGAGTTTTGCTCATCTGCCTCTCGCTTTTTTGTCGTTTCTTATTTTGGAGGTATCTTACCTGATTTTACGGCGACGTCACATCACTTTTTCTACAAAAGCACAGCGAGGATCAGCGGGAGTGCCGCAACCGACATCAAAGTCGAGGCAACGACCAAACCTGCCACCGCTTGTGCGTCTGCACCGTATTTTTCAGCCAAAAGATAGGATGTCACCGCCACAGGCGTCGCGACCTGCAACACCAGAACGCCAAACGCCACATCATCCAGATTGAACCAGTCGGCGTCAATCCACGCAATGCCGACGCACAGGCATAGCTTGAGCGCCGAGAGAATCACCGCCCGTCCGATACCACCGGGCGAGAGGCGCGCAACGGCAACACCCAAAGTGATCAACATCATCGGGATCGCCATCTGCCCCAGCAGACTGAGGGTATTGGTCAGAAACACTGGCGTTTCCCAATCCTGCCATAGGAATAGCGCACCAAGGATCGTGGCCCAGACCAAAGGTTCGCGCAGCACTTTGCCAAAGGATCCCGCCCCCGCCACCAGCCAGATGCCAAAGGTAAACGACCAGATTGCCATGATCGCAAAGACCACTACGGCATAGCCAAGGCCGGTCTCTCCAAACGCAAACAGGGCCAGTGGCAACCCCAGATTGCCGGTATTGCCAAAAATCAGCGGTGCCAGATAGGTGCGCCGGTCAAGTCCTAAGCCCCAGACAAGCAAAGCCGCGATCACCGTAACCGCGCCATATGCCACAACCGCCGCCAGAGACAACGCGGTCAACGCCGCCGGATCAATCTGCGTATTCATCAAAGATACAAATATCAGACAGGGCACTGACAATGTCATCGCCAGTTGTGTGACAAATTGTATCCGGTACTCAAACCCGAGTTTGACCCACGCAAAGCCGATACCGGCCAGTAAAAACACGGGTGCGACAATTTCGAGGACTGTAAGCGTTAGGTTCAACAGACTGTTTCCGTAAATTGCCGCGACGTGATTGGACAAAAGGCCCTTGTACCGATTACTAACGAAAGGTAGGGGCTGCAATGTTATGCTACGAACACGCGCGAAATATCATTTAGGGCAGATTGTCCGACACAAGAAACATCCCTTCCGGGGGGTGGTTTTTGACGTGGACCCAGAGTTTGCCAACACCGATGAATGGTACGAGGCCATTCCAGAGGAAAGCCGCCCCATCAAAGGCCAGCCTTACTACCACTTGCTGGCCGAAAATGACCAAAGCTATTACGTCGCATATGTGTCGGAACAGAACCTGGTCGCAGATTATTCGGGCGACCCTGTGGATCATCCCGATATCCCTGATTTATTCGGCCCGTTTACCGATGGCGCATATCCCCTGCAATTTCAGATGAACTAAGGGTCAATATCCAAGCGCACAGCCATCCTTGCGCGGATCGCTTGCCCCTTCGAGCACACCATCATCCCTGATCCTGATTGCTTGCGCCCCGCCGATGGCACCGTCCGGCACCACAACATTATGGCCCATTTCGGTCAATTTGGCGCATACATCTGCACCATATCCCCGCTCGACCTTGAGCGTGCCCGCCTCTGAAAATGCGCGCGGCGCGTCAATCGCGGTCTGCACATCCATGCTAAAATCGACCAGGTTTGAGGCAAAGCGCGTGTGGCCGCACGACTGATACTGGCCCCCCATCACACCAAACGGCATGATGACCTTGCCGTTTCGTTTGATCATACCCGGAATAATCGTGTGCATCGGGCGCTTGCCGCCTTTCAATTCGTTCGGATGGCCCGCCTCAAGCGTAAATCCAGCGCCGCGGTTTTGCAGCAGAATACCGAATTTGTCAGACGCGATACCCGACCCGAAGCCATGGAAAATCGAATAGATCAAGGACACAGCCATGCCGTCACGATCAACGACAGTGATATAAATTGTGTCCTTGTGCACTGCCTCGGTCAAAGGCTTTACCGCCTGCATCGCTTTGCGCGGATCAATCAGCGCGGCCAGTTTGCGGGCCGTTTCAGGGGCAAGCATATGATCCAGCCGTGTTGTAAAATCGGCATCCGACAAGAACCTGTTGCGCGCATCATACGCCAGCTTTGTCGCTTCGGCCTCGATATGCACGCGCTCTGCCCCCAACGGATCCATCGCTGCGATATCGAATTCGGCCAGAATGTTCAGCATCAGCAGCGCTGTAGCCCCTTGACCATTCGGCGGATGCTCTACCACTTCGATATCTTTGTACGGACCTGCCACTGGTGTGGTCACGTCACATCTGGCATTTGCGAAATCGTCGGCGGTATGTAAACCGCCCATCGCTTGCAGGGCTGCAATCATATCCTCTGCAACCTCGCCGGTATAAAACGTGTCTCGCCCGTCTTTGGCGACCCGGCGCAGGACTTCTGCCTGACCTGCGGCCTTGAACATATCGCCGACAGCAGGCGGCTTTCCATCTTTGAGATAGAATTGAAGCGCTTTACCTTGCAGTGCACCAGCGTCGTTGGCCCAGTCAAATGCAACGCGGGGGGCCACAGGGACACCGTTGTCGGCATAGTGAATGGCGGGTTGAAGCACCGCATCCAGACCTATTTGTCCAACGGTTTCAGATAGATGGCAGAATGCATCAATTGCGGTCGGGATGGTGACAGCATGGGCAGAGCGCAAAGGCACGGTCGCCTCGCCCTGGTCGCGCAACACTGCGGCATCAAGGGCGGCAGGCGCGCGCCCTGATCCGTTTAGCGCGTGTACCTCATCACTGCCCGGCATCGAGTACAGCACAAAACAATCACCGCCGATGCCCGTCATCTGGGGTTCGCAAATCCCCAACAGCACGGCCCCTGCAACAGCGGCATCCATTGCGTTTCCGCCGCGCTCAAGAATGTTAATGGCTGCTTTTGCGGCAAGCGGATGTGATGTCGCGCACATGCCGTTGGTTGCAAAAACGGAAGACCGCCCCGGTAGATGAAAATCGCGCATGTTTGCCCCAGTCCTTAACCCTACAGATGTCATTTGAAACCGAACCTAGCGCGGGTTTGAAGCAGTGCCAATCATGAAGGGGAAAGTTCCTCGACGCTGCGCACTGGGTGGGGGCTATTAAACGCAGCGCCGAGGTAAAGCCATATTCAGCTATGCGTACTGTATGCCCTTTGATAATGGCGCAAGTGTGATGAGAACACGGCAATTTCAGGAATGTTCATGGCATTATGATGGCGCGACGAGAGGCCTTTAAAATGAGTTACAGCAGCCGTCGATATGAAAATGGATACTCTTAGAGTCCGATTCAAAATGAGCTGAGGCATTTCAATCTCTTGCGAGCACCCTTGTCATACGCCTGATGTGAGCGATGAGAACCCATGCCTCGGCGCTTTCGATTGTTCTCTCCCAATCCTTTGCCAGACGGCGACATCTTCCGAGCCAGGCGAAAGTGCGTTCGACAACCCACCGACGGGGCAGAACCTCGAAACCTTCGGCGGTGTCGGAGCGTTTCACGATCTGAATGACCCAGCGGCCAATACTGGTCAGAGCATCGCGCAGTTTCGGCCCGGCATAGCCTCCATCCGCAAAAACATGGCGCAGCTTTGGAGCCTCCCGGGCCAGTTGATGGAACACCGCCGGTGCGCCGTCACGGTCCTGAATGCTGGCGGAATGAACGCGGAGTGCAATCAAATGCCCGCAGGTGTCGGTCATGATGTGACGTTTGCGGCCCTTGATACGTTTGCCAGCATCATAGCCGCATATCCCGCCATTTTCAGTGGTTTTCACGCTTTGGCTATCAATCACACCCGCTGCTGGCTGGCGGTTCCGACCTTCAGTTTCACGCGCCAGTGCAACCAGTTCCCGATTAATCTCGGCCAGCAGACCGTTGTCGCGCCAACCGTAGAAATAGTATCGAACCGTCGATACTGGCGGGAAGTCTTTTGGCAAAAGCGACCATGCGCACCCCGCCGATGCGATGTACTGGATCGCATTCCACACACCGCGCAGTTCAACTTCGCGCGGCCTGCCAAGATGGTCGGGGCTGGGCAGAAATGGCGCTATTATCGACCACTCCACATCCGTTACATCACTTGAATATCGGGGCGTATCGCGCTCATGTAGTTTTCGGGTGAATTCAGTCCAGGCCATTTTGATCTCCGTTCAGCTTCCAACCGAACAGAATCACAACCTACTGAATTCACTCAACTCATTTCCGATCAGACTCTTAGAGTCCGATTCAAAATGAGCTGAGGCATTTCAATCTCTTGCGAGCACCCTTGTCATACGCCTGATGTGAGCGATGAGAACCCATGCCTCGGCGCTTTCGATTGTTCTCTCCCAATCCTTTGCCAGACGGCGACATCTTCCGAGCCAGGCGAAAGTGCGTTCGACAACCCACCGACGGGGCAGAACCTCGAAACCTTCGGCGGTGTCGGAGCGTTTCACGATCTGAATGACCCAGCGGCCAATACTGGTCAGAGCATCGCGCAGTTTCGGCCCGGCATAGCCTCCATCCGCAAAAACATGGCGCAGCTTTGGAGCCTCCCGGGCCAGTTGATGGAACACCGCCGGTGCGCCGTCACGGTCCTGAATGCTGGCGGAATGAACGCGGAGTGCAATCAAATGCCCGCAGGTGTCGGTCATGATGTGACGTTTGCGGCCCTTGATACGTTTGCCAGCATCATAGCCGCATATCCCGCCATTTTCAGTGGTTTTCACGCTTTGGCTATCAATCACACCCGCTGCTGGCTGGCGGTTCCGACCTTCAGTTTCACGCGCCAGTGCAACCAGTTCCCGATTAATCTCGGCCAGCAGACCGTTGTCGCGCCAACCGTAGAAATAGTATCGAACCGTCGATACTGGCGGGAAGTCTTTTGGCAAAAGCGACCATGCGCACCCCGCCGATGCGATGTACTGGATCGCATTCCACACACCGCGCAGTTCAACTTCGCGCGGCCTGCCAAGATGGTTGGGGCTGGGCAGAAATGGCGCTATTATCGACCACTCCACATCCGTTACATCACTTGAATATCGGGGCGTATCGCGCTCATGTAGTTTTCGGGTGAATTCAGTCCAGGCCATTTTGATCTCCGTTCAGCTTCCAACCGAACAGAATCACAACCTACTGAATTCACTCAACTCATTTCCGATCAGACTCTTACACAAGGAACCTATTTTTGATGGCTTGCCACCGCAACGCGCAGATCAAGCTGGTTTTCCTGATCGACCCTAAGATAATGAACATCTTTTGCCAGATCCTTGATCAGGGACCATCCATATCCGCCCTCGGGCATATCGGACGGATCAAGTTCGACAGACTGCGCCAGCCCAAGCGGTATTTGCCCGTCCGGCATCGGTTTTCCCTGATCCGTGATCGTAAAGTGCAAACCGTTGCTCTTGTGATGGCATTGTATCCGGATTGGGCCATGCGGTGCCTGCTCCTGGTAGGCGTGTTCGACTATATTGTTCAGGGCCTCGGCGAGAACCAGTTCGATGGTCGCCAGATCTTCTTTAGCCAGAGACAACAGGGACAGCTTTTCAAAAATCTGTTTTAATGCCTGACGCGCGGCCATTTTGCCGCTGGTCACACAGATTTCAAAAGGCGCAAGAACCTCCGCACAAGAGCCAGCCTTTTGCGATGCGATCACAAGCAGTTCACCGCCGCGCCACAGCCAACGCTTCGTCAAGCGTGGAATATACACTGAAAACCGAATCCATACGGGTCAGTTTGAATACTTTGTCCACGGCGGCTGTAAGTCCGGCAAGGATCAAGGCCCTATCGGGGGCCAGAAATTTCATCGCGGCCACAATGGCACCCAGTCCGCTGGAATCAATGAAATCGACCTGCCTCAGATCTAAAATCACATCGGTGTTGTCGCCATCGGTCGCTTTGCGCATCGCCTCTTTGAACGCCAGCGCAACCGCCGCATCAATGCGTTTTTCCTGAACACTGACAATGCAGAAATGCCCTTCATTCCGCGCAGAGATTTCCATAGGTATACCTTTGAGCTCTTATTCCGCCTATCGTGATAGCAGCGATTGCTTACCAAGTTATGAGCGGGACCAGATCAGGGAGATAGCGATGAGAAATGTTGTGATTGTCGGTGCGGCACGCACGCCAATGGGCGGGTTTCAAGGGGCGTTTCAGGGGCTCACAGCCGCCGAACTGGGCGGCAAAGCGATCAAAGCGGCGCTTGACGGGGCAGGGGGTGCCATTGTGCAAGAAGTTTTGATGGGCTGTGTTCTGCCCGCAGGTCAAGGTCAGGCACCCGCCCGTCAAGCGGGATTTGCCGCGGGTCTGGGCGAAGATGTGCCCGCGACGACCCTGAATAAAATGTGCGGATCAGGCATGAAAGCGGCGATGATCGCCTTTGACCAGATTGCTTTGGGCCATACAGACGTCATGGTCGCAGGCGGTATGGAAAGCATGACAAATGCGCCCTATGTCCTGCCCAAAATGCGCGGCGGCGCGCGGTTGGGCCATGGCGCAGTTGTCGATCATATGTTTCTGGACGGGTTGGAAGATGCCTATGACAAAGGCCGCCTGATGGGCACCTTTGCAGAGGACTGCGCCGAGACATTTCAATTCACCCGCGAGGTGCAGGACAATTATGCGCTGGCGTCTTTATCGCGTGCGTTAGAGGCGCAGGCGTCGGGCGCATTCGAGGGTGAAATCGCACCCGTCGACATCAAGGATCGCAAAGGCAATCACACCATCACAGCAGATGAACAACCCGCCAGCGCGCGACCTGAAAAGATCCCGCAGCTTAAGCCGGCGTTCCGCGAAGGCGGGACAGTAACCGCCGCTAATTCCTCTTCTATTTCGGATGGTGCCGCCGCGTTGGTCCTGGCATCACAGGACGCTGCAATTGCGCAAAACCTCAACATCCGTGCCCGCATCGTCGGTCACGCCAGCCATGCGCAGGCACCGGGCCTGTTTACCACCGCCCCCGTGCCCGCTGCGCAAAAGCTGCTGGAGCGTATTGGCTGGTCCAAAGATGATGTGGATCTGTGGGAGGTCAATGAAGCCTTTGCCGTGGTCCCGCTGGCCTTCATGCAAGAGATGGGGTTGAGCCATGACATCGTGAACGTAAATGGCGGTGCCTGCGCATTGGGCCATCCTATCGGCGCATCGGGTGCGCGGATCATGGTGACGTTGCTGAACGCCTTGGAAAAGCGCGGGCTGAAACGTGGCGTTGCGGCGATTTGTATTGGCGGCGGCGAAGGCACCGCAATTGCGATCGAGCGGGTCTGATGGCCTTGCGCGTTGATTACGCAAGTCTGGCGAAGTCCATCTTCTCTCTAACGGAGGGCGAAGATGATCAGGTCGCCTTGATGGCCACCGTCGCCTGTGAGGTCCACCATTCGGATGACCGTTTTGACTGGACCGGATTTTACCGGGTCACCGGCCCGCAGATGTTAAAGATCGGACCCTATCAAGGCGGTCATGGCTGTCTCGTGATCCCGTTCTCTCGGGGTGTGTGCGGTGCTGCGGCGCGCACGAAACAGGTTCAACTGGTGCCGGACGTAGAGGCGTTTGACGGTCATATCGCCTGTGCCAGCTCAACGCGGTCAGAGCTGGTGCTGCCTGTATTTGACAAATCCGGCAGCCTTTTGGCGGTATTTGACATCGACAGCGATCAGCCGGATGCTTTTTCCCAAGCCGATGCGGATGCCTTGGCCGATATTTTGACGCGCGTATTTTCAGACGTTAATCGAGCCTCGTGAAATAAGTGTGGATTTTTTCACGGGAATCGCCCATCGTGAAATTCACAGCCTGAATTTCACGAGTTTCCATGCGCCACACTCTGCCTGATACACCCCATACACTTGGTGCCGATCTGCGCGCCCTACGCAAGGCGAGGGGCATAAAGCTGTTGGATATGGCGGAAACGCTGGGTCGTTCAGTGGGCTGGCTAAGCCAGGTCGAGCGTGACCTGTCAGAGCCGTCAATCAGTGACCTGCGTCATATCGCGGCCTGTCTGGATGTCTCGGTTTCGATGCTGTTCCGCCATGCAGCAGCCCCTGCTCATGAAGCAGGTTTCGTGGTTCGCAAAGATGCACGTCGCCCGATGGGGACGTCGATCACCGGACTCGTCGAAGAACTGTTGTCGCCTGATCTGACCGATGATTTTGAAATGGTGCATTCCACCTTTTTGCCGCACAGCCGCACCAAGGAAACGGTGGTGCGCCCGACCCAAGAGGTAGGTTATCTTGTTTCCGGCACGCTCGAGATCGAGATCAACGGCAAGGCGCATCACCTCAATCCCGGTGACAGTTTTCGCGTTCGGGGCGAGCCGTTTCGCTGGGCCAATCCGTCTGATCAAGTGGCCGTGGCCATCTGGGTCATAGCGCCACCGGTGTATTGATGACATTTGACGCATGGCTTATCTTCGCGCTGTTCTGGCTGGTGTTTGTCACCACACCCGGCCCAAACGCGGTCAATTGCATCACCAATGGCATGACCATCGGGTTCCGCCGTGCGATGATCGGCGTTGCTGCGATCCTGACCCAGGCCACGTTGTTTTTAATGCTGTCTGCGGCGGGTGTGACCGCATTGATCACGGCTTCGCCACTGGCGTTTTCAATTGCGAAATTCATCGGTGCAGGGTTCCTGATCTATCTCGGTATCCGGGGCTGGGTTATGTCGAGGACACCGGTAAAACTCGATGCGCGCCCCGCGTCCTCGATCTATTGGCGTGCGTTTGCCATCGCCACGATCAACCCCAAAAGCGTGGCGGGCTACCTCGCGGCGTTTTCGCAATTTGTACAACCCGACGTGCCGATCCGGGATCAGATGTTGGTGATCATGCCAACCGCGCTGACCCTGACTGCGCTTAGCTACACAGGTTTTACCGCCCTTGGGGCTGGTATCGGACGCGCGGCATTGGGAGCTGTGTTCAACGTCTGGGTCCGCCGCGTTATGGCGGTATGTTTCGTGATCTACGGTGTCCTGCTGGGTGCCGCGTCAACGCCGGGAAAGGTTTGATATGCTGAACGGAAGCTGCCTGTGCGGCGCGATTACGTTTAAAGCCCTACGCGCTGCACGTGAACCTATGGGCTGCCATTGCACGCAATGTCGCAAGCAATCGGGTCACTATTGGGCAACAGTGCAGGTGATGAACGAAGACCTTGAGATCATGGGTTCGCCCCAGTGGTACTCGGCCACCCCCATCGCCAAACGTGGCTTTTGTCCTACCTGTGGCAGTTTCCTGTTCTGGAAGGGCGAATTTCATCCAGACACATTTATTGCACTGGGCGCACTCGACGGCCCGACGGGCCTGCACATGACACGCCATATATTCACCGCCGATAAAGGCGATTATTACGACATACCCGACCATGTTGGGCAGGAGGACCAAGAAGATGACTGATTTCCCAACAACGGCCCGTGTGGTCATCATCGGCGGCGGCGTTGTCGGTGTCTCGTCGCTCTATCACCTTGCCAAAGCGGGCTGGACCGATTGCGTCCTCTTAGAGAAAAATGAACTGACCGCTGGCTCCACATGGCATGCGGCAGGCAATTGCCCGAACTTCTCGACCTCATGGGCCGTGATGAACATGCAGCGCTATTCGCTGGACCTTTATGCGCGTCTGTCTGACGAAGTTGACTATCCGATGAACTATCACGTCACCGGATCAATCCGGTTGGCCCATACCAAAGAGCGGATGCAGGAATTTGAACGCGCCTGTTCGATGGGTAATTATCAGGGCTTGAATCTTGAAATGATGGACATTGCCGCCATCAAGGAAAAATATCCCTTTATCGAAACCCATGATTTGGCGGGCGGCCTGTGGGATCCGGCAGATGGCGACATCGACCCTGCCCAATTGACCCAGGCACTTGCCAAAGGGGCCCGCGACATGGGCGCGCGGATCGAACGGTTCTGCCCTGCAACGGGTGTGACCCGCGACGGCGACGAGTGGATCGTTCACACACCCAAGGGAGATATCCGCTGCGAAAAAGTGGTGAATGCCGCCGGCTATTACGCGCAGCGTGTATCGGAATGGTTCAAGCCTTATGGCGGGCGGACACTGCCGATGACAGTGATGAGCCACCAGTATTTCCTGACCGAAGAAATTCCCGAACTGGCCGCATGGACCAAAGAGAACGGTCGCAAGATTCCGCTGCTGCGCGATGTGGATACGTCATACTATCTGCGCCAAGACAAGAACGGCCTGAACCTTGGCCCCTATGAGCGGAATTGTAAGGCGCATTGGGTCACGCCGTCCGATCCGATGCCCGAGGATTTCAGCTTTCAGCTTTATCCCGATGATCTGGAACGCCTTGAGTGGTATATCGAGGATGCGATGGCGCGTGTGCCGATGCTTGGCACGTCCGGCGTGGGCCGCGTGATCAACGGCCCGATCCCCTACGCGCCCGACGGCTTGCCGCTGATTGGCCCGATGCCCGGCGTGCCGAATGCGTTCGAGGCGTGTGTGTTCACCTTTGGCATCACCCAAGGTGGTGGTGCGGGCAAGGTGCTGGCCGAATGGGTGACGACGGGACAAACCGAATGGGACATGTGGGCCGTCGATCCGCGCCGCTATACGGATTACGCGGATCAGGATTATACGAACCGGAAGGCTGTGGAAACCTACGGCCATGAATACGCAATGCATTTCCCGCATCACTCTTGGCCTGCGGGGCGCGATAAAAAACTGTCCCCCGTGCATGACAAGATCATCGCGGCGGGGGGCCAGATGGGCGCCTACAACGGTTGGGAACGTGCCAACTGGTTCGCCAAAGAGGGCGATGATACATCCCATGCAAGCAGCCAGACCTGGGATCGCAACGGACCATGGGCAATCCGCATAAAAGAAGAATGCGAGGCCGTACGCGATGGCGTAGGCGTGCTGGATCTGCCCGGCTTTTCCCGCTTCAACTTCCACGGGGAAGGGGCCGCCGAATGGCTGCGGTCCCGTATTACCGGTGGCCTGCCCAAGATTGGCCGCATGAACCTTGCGTATTTTGCTGATGATAGGGGCCGTATTCTGACCGAAATGTCAGTGCTGCGCCATGATGAGGATTTCTTTACTCTGATCACAGCCGCCACCGCCCAATGGCATGATTTCGACGTGCTCCGCCCTGCGATGGATGCGGGGATCAGCGTCACGGATCATTCAACGGAATACAGCACGCTGATCGTGACCGGCCCGAAATCGCGGGAATTGTTCGAGGCACTTGATACCAAAGCAGACCTGTCCGCCACATGGCTGTCGCATCAGGCGGCCACTGTTGCAGGCACCCCTTGCGCCCTCGCGCGGGTCAGCTTTGCAGGCGAACTTGGTTGGGAAATTCATGCGGCCAACGCAGATATTCCGGCGCTCTATGCCGCTGTGACAGGTGCAGGGGCCGTGCCGTTCGGCATGTGGGCGCTGAATGCCCTGCGCATCGAAAAGGGCTATCGCGCTTGGAAGGGCGATCTGTCCACGGACTATAGCCTGCTTGAAGGCGGTCTTGAGCGCTTTGTCAAACTCGATAAACCCCAGGACTTCCCCGGCAAAGCGGCGCTGCAAAATGAAAAGCAGCAAGGCAGCAAGAAGCGTTTTGTCACGATGATTGTGGACGCTGGCGACCAAGACGCGCCCTATATGTCGACCGTATCGCACAACGGCGATGTGGTGGGTGAAACCACGTCTGGCGAATGGGGCCACCGCATCGGCAAATCCATCGCACTGGGCATGATCCGCACTGATCTGGCGGTGCCGGGGACGCAGGTCGAGATCAATATCTTTGGCAAGATGTGCAAGGCGGTGGTGCAACCCGATCAACCGTTGTGGGATCCGACAAACGAAAGGCTGCGGGCATGAGCAATATCACCCTACTTGACGGCGGCATGGGTCAAGAGCTGGTTCACCGCGCGGGCGACCGGCCCACGAACCTGTGGTCTACCCAAGTCATGATCGACCATCCGGGATTGGTAGCCGAGGTGCACCGCGATTTCACGAACGCCGGTGCAAGCGTTGCAACAACCAATACCTATGCGATCCACCGCGACAGGCTAACAGACACGCCACTTGTCGCCCGCTTTGCTGATTTGCTTGCCATGGCTCTTGCCGAGGTCCGTCAAAGCAAGCCCGCGCGTATTGCAGGATCAATCGGCCCACTGGTCGCATCTTATCGTCCTGATCTGCACCCCAATGCCGAAATAGCGGTGCCGCTTTATGCCGAAATTGCCCAGATGATCGGTCCTTCCTGTGATATGATGATCTGCGAAACCGTCGTCTCCATCGCCCACGCCGAATGTGTTCTGCGCGGTGCTGCGGCCAGTGGCAAACCCGTGTGGCTGGCCTTGTCGGTGGATGACGCCGATGGCACGAAACTGCGGTCAGGCGAACCTCTGGCCGATGTCATCCCCTATGCCAAAGCCGGTGCCGAAGCGGTGTTGATCAACTGCTCGACCCCCGAGGCTGTGCCAGCCGCGCTGAATATCATCGCGCAGGCGGGCCTGCCCTATGGGGCCTACGCAAATGCGTTTGAACAGATCACGGACGCCTTTCTGCAAGACAAACCAACCGTCGACGCGCTGTCTAAACGTCGCGATATGACGCCTTCCGCCTATGCCGAACACGCCATGGCATGGGTTGCGCATGGCGCCACAATCATCGGTGGCTGTTGCGAAGTTGGCCCCGCCCATATCGCTGAAATCGCCAATCGCCTGCGCGCCGCTGGCCATACCATTGTATAAAGGAGCCACCCATGGCTGACGTCCCCTCTCAGGCCCGCGTTGTCATCATTGGCGGCGGCGTTATCGGGTGCTCGGTTGCATATCACCTGACCAAGCTGGGGTGGAAAGACGTTGTGCTGCTGGAACGCAAACAGCTCACATCAGGCACCACATGGCACGCCGCCGGATTGATCGCGCAGTTGCGGGCAACGGCGAATATGACCAAGCTCGCGAAATATTCCCAGGAACTCTACGGTAACCTTGAAGCCGAGACTGGCGTCGCCACGGGCTTCAAGCGCTGTGGGTCGATAACGGTCGCGTTGACCGAAGAACGCAAAGAAGAGATATACCGCCAAGCCGCAATGGCCCGCGCCTTTGGTGTGGCGGTCGAGGAAATCAGTCCGGCGGAAGTCAAAGCCAAGTACGAACACCTGAATATCGAAGGTGTCAAGGGCGCGGTATTTCTGGACAAAGACGGGCAGGGCGACCCCGCAAACATCGCGCTGGCGCTGGCCAAAGGAGCGCGGCAACGCGGTGCAAAAGTCATTGAACGCACCCGCGCATCCGGTGTCACCCGCGAGGGTCGGCGCATCACGGGTGTAAACTGGGAACAGCACGGCGAAAGCGGTCACATCACCTGCGACACGGTTGTGAACTGCGGTGGCATGTGGGGCCATGAGGTTGGCCGCATTCTGGGCGTCAACGTGCCGCTACACGCCTGCGAACACTTCTATATTGTGACCGAAGCCATCCCCGGCCTGACCCAACTCCCGGTCCTGCGGGTGCCGGATGAATGCGCGTATTACAAGGAAGACGCTGGCAAAATGCTGCTGGGCGCGTTTGAACCACTTGCAAAACCATGGGCGATGACCGGCATCCCGGCGGATTTCGAATTCGACCAACTGCCCGAAGATTTCGACCATTTCGAGCCGATTTTGGAAGCCGCTGTTGAGCGCATGCCGATGCTCGCCGAAGCAGGCATTCACACGTTCTTCAATGGCCCGGAATCCTTCACCCCCGATGATGCCTATCACCTCGGTCAAGCGCCCGAGATGGACAATGTCTGGGTTGCGGCGGGTTTCAATTCCATCGGTATTCAATCGGCGGGGGGGGCTGGTATGGCGTTGGCACAATGGATGGAAGACGGTGCAAAACCGTTCGATCTGGGTGATGTCAATATTTCTCGCATGCAGCCCTTTCAGGGCAACAAAACCTACCTGTTCGAGCGCTCCAAAGAAACGCTGGGCCTGCTTTATGCCGATCACTATCCCTACCGCCAAAAAGCCACCGCACGCGGCATTCGCCGTACGCCTTTCCACCAGCACCTGTTTGATCAAGGTGCCGTTATGGGTGAACTCGCTGGGTGGGAACGTGCCAACTGGTTCGTGCGTAAGGGACAAAAGCCTGAATACGAATACTCGTGGAAGCGGCAAAACTTTTTTGACAATGTGGCGGATGAAGTTGCCGCCATCCGCACAAACGTCGGCATGTACGACATGTCATCATTCGGGAAAATCCGCGTTGAGGGCCGTGATGCCTGCGCCTTTATGAACCACGTGGGCGGTGGCCAATACGATGTGCCTGTGGGCAAGATCGTCTATACTCAATTTCTGAACCATCGCGGCGGGATCGAGGCGGATGTAACCGTTACGCGTCTGTCTGAAACAGCCTATCTCGTGGTGACCCCCGCCGCGACGCGTCTGGCAGACGAGACATGGATGCGCCGCAATGTGGGTGACTTTAACGTCGTGATCACCGACGTGACCGCAGGCGAAGGTGTGCTGGCCGTTATGGGACCAAACGCGCGCAAGCTGTTGCAAGCGGTATCCCCGAACGACTTTGGCAATGATGTGAACCCCTTTGGCACAGCCCAAGAAGTAGAACTTGGCATGGGCCTCGCCCGGGTTCACCGCGTCACTTACGTGGGTGAATTGGGGTGGGAAATCTACGTCAGTGCCGACATGGCCGCCCATGCGTTCGAGACATTGCACAACGCGGGCCAAGACATGGACCTGAAACTCTGCGGCATGCACATGATGGACTCTGCGCGCATAGAAAAAGGTTTCCGCCATTTCGGTCATGACATCACATCCGAGGATCACGTGCTTGAGGCAGGACTGGGTTTTGCAGTGAAACTGGACAAACCGGATTTCATTGGCCGTGATGCGGTGCTGCGCAAAAAGGAGGAAGGGCTGAACGCGCGTCTGCTACAATTCCGTCTGACCGATCCTGAACCGCTGCTTTACCACAACGAACCGATCATTCGGGATGGCAAGATCATAGGTTTTCTGTCGTCAGGGTCTTATGGTCATCACTTGGGCGGCGCGATCGGTCTGGGGTATGTGCCGTGCAAGGATCAAACTGCCGCTGATGTTCTTGCCTCATCCTACGAGATTGACGTGGCAGGCACGCGTTACAAAGCTGAAGTGTCACTGAAACCGATGTATGACCCAAGCTCGGAGCGCGTGAAAGTCTGATCTGTGGGGGTGGACCACCGGTCCACCTTACAGTAGCCCCCGTAAGGTGCGGCCGTGCCGCACGTGATCTACTGTGAAAGAACCGCGATGCGCACCCCCGACAGCCTGAACCCGAAATCGAACGAGGATACCCCGCAGGGTCTTGCCTTTGCCATCACTGCCTATGTGCTCTGGGGGTTTCTGCCGCTTTATATGAAGCTGGTCTCGCATATGTCCGCCGCCGAAGTTGTGGCCCACCGGATCATCTGGTCGCTACCCATCGCTGCCGTCGTTCTGATCATTCTGCGCCGCACATCTGATCTGCGCGATGCGCTGAAATCGCCACGCGTGATTGCGATGGCCTGTGTCACGGCAGCGCTGATTTCGGTCAATTGGGGCATCTATGTCTGGGCAATCACCTCAGGACACGCACTGGACGCCGCACTCGGTTACTACATCAACCCCTTGTTCAGCATCTTTCTGGGCGCGGTCCTGTTGGGTGAACGGCTGTCGCGCGCGCAACTGGCGGCGATCACATTGGCAGCAGGCGCAGTGCTGGTCCTGACATTCGAGGCGGGCCGTATCCCTTGGGCTGCACTTGGCCTGATGTTCTCATGGGGGTTCTACGCACTGGCGAAAAAGAGCCTGCCCATCGGTCCGAACCAGGGTTTCCTGCTCGAGGTTTTGATCCTGATCCTGCCTGCGCTGGGCTATTTCGCCTATCTCACCAGCACAGGACAATCGCATTTCGCCATGGGCTCAGGCCTCGACACCTGGCTGCTGATCGGCTCTGGTGCGGTGACTGCCATCCCTCTGATGATCTATGCCAATGGTGCGAAATTGTTGCGCCTGTCGACCATCGGCATCCTGCAATACATCGCCCCTACCATGATTTTTCTGATCGCGGTGTTCGTATTCGACGAACCTTTTGGCCGCGCGCGGATGATTGCGTTTCCGATGATTTGGATAGCGCTGGTGATCTATTCCGCTTCAATGCTGCGCCAAATGCGGGCCAAGCCAGTATGAGCCTACAGACCGAATACAGCCCCCCGAACGACCCTTTGGTGGTCCTGCATGAGGACGCCGAAGTCCTGTTGGTCGATAAACCCGCCGGTCTCCTAAGCGTCCCCGGTAAAGGGCCGCATCTGCAAGATTGCCTGCTGTCGCGCATTCAGGATGTGTTTCCCGACGCCCTGCTGGTCCACCGTCTGGACCGCGATACATCTGGCGTGATGATATTTGCCCTGACGCCCTATGCCCAACGCCATCTGGGTTTGCAGTTCGAAAAACGCATGACCCGCAAAACCTATGTGGCGCGTGTCTGGGGTGTGCCTGCGGAAAAAACCGGCATGATTGATCTGCCGCTGATCGTGGACTGGCCGAATCGTCCGTTGCAAATGGTGTGCCATGAGACAGGGCGATCTGCGCAAACCGACTACCGCGTGTTAAAGGATGAAGGCGATACCGCCCGCGTGCGTCTGATGCCCAAAACCGGGCGCAGTCATCAATTGCGGGTGCATATGTTGGCGTTGGGCCACCCGATTCTGGGTGATCCGTTTTATGCTACTGGCCACGCTCGGGATTTTCCCCGCATGATGCTGCATTCTGAAGAACTGCGGTTCAACCATCCGCAAGGCGGCCATTCGACCAAAGTGCGTGCCAAAGCGCCGTTCTAGGCGCTGATCGCGATCCAGTCCTCGGGCAGGATATCCGGATTATGCTGATGATTGTTGCCGAACCAACGCGCCGGGGCTGCAACCCGTTTGTCAGGGTTCTGGTTCAGCCAGGCCGACCACCAGGAAAATGTCGAATTCGCAATGATGTTGTGCTGGCACAAAGACATCAACCGCATGTCCTCGTGCGCGGTTTCACGCCCGTTCAGATCGACAACAATCTTCTCAAATGGCACCTCGAGATTGTCACGCGCCCACGACGGATCGTCGGAAAATACGAAAACCGTTAGGGTACGGGTCAATCCGTCTGTCACCGCCTTGAGCGCCGCCGTATAATACGCCTGATCACACACCGCCGTTGCCCCGAGCGCCACATAATCCCCCCGCCGCACATGCAGCGCGACCGATGGCCCCGCTGCAATCCGGTCCGCCATTGCGGCGTTCTCGGGTGACATCGGCGGGGTCATCACAAACACCTCGCGCAAGTGATCCACGACACCCGCAAAATACTGATCGCTTTGCCAGTAGCCATGCAGGTAACTCTCGTCGCCCCATCCCGTGATCGCTGGATCATACCCCAGCGATTTTTCGCGGCGAATCTTTGGCGCTTGCCCCAGATACCGCCACGCCGCATAGGCAATGGGGCGGGTTTTCTGATCGGGGGGCAGATGTGCGGGTGCCACCACAGGCAGATTAAATACCTCGGTCAGATTGCCTTGCCCCTTTGCCAGCGCACGCCTGTGATCAAGGGCAACATCAACCCCCAACCGCGCCGCAAGATCCGCCGCTGCCGCATATTGAAACATCTGGTTGCCAAGAAAGCCATGTAGCCGGGTATAGATCATAGGGCGAGATACCTTTCGGTGTTGATCAGGAACTTGTAGAGTAATCAGAGCAATCTCTGCCAGTTGAAAAGGAAACCGCTGATGAGCGGCAAAAGTGAACTGCAAAAAGTCTGGAAACGCATCAGCGACCCCGAATTTCGCGCCCTTGGCGAGCATTACGGCGATTGGGCCGAGCGGATGATTCGCAGCTGTCAAAATGTATACTGAAGACGGCGAGTATGATCCTTTATCTGCATTGATACAGACGGACCAGTTCAAAAACCTGAGTGCGAAATGAAAAGGGCCACCCGAAGGCGGCCCATAATCATGTCTCATAGCTCAGTGTTTATTCAGCCGCCCAACCGGATACGGCTTTGACCTCGAGGAATTCTTCAAGCCCGAAGACACCACCTTCACGGCCATTGCCTGATTGCTTGTAACCGCCAAACGGCGATCCTTTTGCAAAGCCGGACCCGTTGGTTTCCACCATGCCGGACCGCACACGGCGCGCCACGCGGCGGCGTTTCTCGGTATCTTCGGTCTGGATATAGTTGGTCAGACCGTAGGGCGTGTCATTGGCAATCGCGATGGCTTCTTCTTCGGTCTCGAACGGGATGATCGACAGGACCGGACCGAACACTTCTTCCTGCGCGATCCGCATGCTGTTGTTCACATCGGCAAACACGGTTGGCTTGACGAAATAACCGCGGTTCAACCCGTCGGGACGGCCCAAACCGCCCGCAACCAGACGCGCTTCGGACATGCCAACTTCGATCAAACCCTGGATCTTGTTGAACTGCGCTTCGGACACGACCGGACCAATATGCTGGCCTTCATCTGATGCCGGACCAACATGGGTGTTCTTGGCCACGTCTGCCGCCATCTCGACCGCTTCGTCATAGCGTGACTTGTGTACCAGCATGCGTGTGGGCGCGTTGCACGACTGGCCCGAGTTGCGGAAACATCGGATCGCACCGGATTTTGCCGCCTTGGGATGCGCATCTTCAAAGATGATGTTGGCACCCTTGCCGCCCAACTCCAGCGAGACGCGCTTGAGCGTATCCGCCGCCGCTTTGGAAATCGCGATCCCTGCGCGGGTTGATCCGGTAAAGCTGACCATGTCGACTTCGGGAT
Organism: uncultured Alphaproteobacteria bacterium; assembly: GCA_963710185.1. Lineage (GTDB taxonomy): Bacteria > Pseudomonadota > Alphaproteobacteria > Rhodobacterales > Rhodobacteraceae > Sulfitobacter. The sequence goes on from CAVPZE010000002.1 coordinate 846,262, forward strand.
GCACGGACAGTTGCGAGCCGACACCGGGGCCGTCGCCATTCACAAGGTTGAATACGCCCGCAGGAAAGCCCGCCTCGTGGACAAATTCAGCAAACAACAGACCTGATAGGGGTGCAATCTCGGAAGGTTTCAGAACCACGGTACACCCCGTTGCAATCGCAGGAATCGCCTTGAGAATGATCTGGTTCATCGGCCAGTTCCACGGCGTAATCAATGCGCAGACCCCGATGGGCTCCAGCAATGTCTTTTCCGTAGCAGTAAAATCTTTCTCGAAAGAGAAGTCTTTGAACGCTTCGAGAAAACCCTCGATATGCCAGCTGCCTGCACCAACCTGCTGGTTGCGGCTCAACTCGATCGGGGCACCCATTTCCATGGACATCGCCTGCGCCATTTCTTCCTGACGGGCGTCATAAATCGCGGCAAGCTTCTTGATCAGCTTGGTGCGTTCTTCCTTGGAAGTCTGCGACCAGCTGTCAAATGCAGCGCGTGCGGCCCTAACGGCGGCATCCGTATCTGCCTGACCGCCCAAAGATATCACAGCGCATTGTTCCTCGGTCGAGGGGTCAATCACCGCATAATCATTTGCTTTTGCAGGTGCGACCCACTTGCCGTTTATGTAAAAATCACGTTTTTCGAGCATTGATACAGTCCCTTATTCACTTGAATTTCCAAGGCGATACCCCGGTAAAATTTGCGCAACTCTGTCACCCACCAGATGTACCCGCAAGAGAGGGGATGCAAGAGCGCGCAATAAATACTACATAAAGGGTACGATTTACAGATATTGAACCCGGAGGTTATCATGAGCTTGCGTATCAACGACACTATTCCCGATCTGACGGTGGAAACTGACCACGGCACGATGTCCCTGCACGATTTTGTTGGCGACAGCTGGGCGATCCTGTTCAGCCACCCCAAGGATTTCACGCCTGTGTGCACCACCGAATTCGGTGCAGTTGCCCAACTGGCCGATGAATGGGCCAAGCGCGGCACCAAGGTGATTGGCGTGTCAGTGGACGGCGTTGAGGACCACAAGAAATGGAAAGCCGACATTGAAACCGTCGCAGGGACCAAAGCGGGCTTTCCGATCATCGCAGACACGGGTCTAGAGGTGTCAAAGGCCTTCGATATGTTGCCCGCTGAAGCGTATATGCCCGATGGCCGCACCCCTGCGGACAGCGCCACAGTGCGGGCGGTGTTCATCATCGGGCCGGATAAAAAGCTGAAACTCAGCATGACCTATCCGATGACCGTGGGTCGCAATTTTGCCGAGGTGCTTCGGGCGCTGGACGGTTTGCAGATGTCCACGGGCAAGGGCGTGGCGACGCCTGCAAACTGGAATGTGGGTGACGACGTGATCATCCCTGCGACCCTGTCGGACGAGGATGCCAAGGCAAAGTTTGGCGACTTCAAAAAAGTGCTGCCTTACCTGCGGACCACGAAGGCTCCGAAGTAAGTCACACTATCTGAGGTCTGCGATTGACCTTTGCGCGGTATATCCCGCGCCGTATCTCCCGCATCAGTTTCGCACTGGTGCGGGTTTTCTTTTGAATGGTCGATCCGCCGGTTTCTGCCGTAAGTTCGCGCACGCCATTGGGCAAAATGGTATGGATTGGTTGACCCGTGGCCCAGTGCATTTGCAAAAAGGTATCAACAGGCCGGTCCAAAATCTCGGATGCAGCCAACAGACGCATTGCGGCGTTCCGCCCCACGACCTGACAGACGGTCTGCAACCCGATCACACGCGGCACAAACAGCGATGCAGTACCTTTTGTCTCGAGAGCAGAAACCGGCGTCTCGCGCTGTTTCGCGGGGATACGGATAAAACTGTCTGCATCCGCATGGTCGTCGATCAACCGCAGCACATCGGGCCAGATATCCGGATCAATGCTCAAATCATCCTCTGCAATCAGGCCATAAGATGCATCGCCTTTGGCGATAATATCCCAACACTTGCGATGGCTTAGAAAACACCCGACCTCACCCGGACCAAGGATAAAGGGATAGGCCGGATCAAGGTGTGTCCCGCGCAGGACCGTAACCCCCGCCACCTGCGCCCGATCGCGGCCATCCACGGCCTCGACCAAACGCGCGTTTGGTAAATCCGCCAACAGGCGATGCGCATTTTCGCGGCGCGCTGTACTGGCGGACATATGGATAATCAAGGACTGCATGGGGCTTGTTAGCTTGAAATGCAGCCCGTTGGTAGGGCTATCGGGGCACCGCGTTAAAGGTAAACAAGCTCTCGCCGTTGACCCTATAGCCGTTGATCAACGCCTTGGCGGTATCGCTCACCAGCCAGTCTTCCAGCCGCTTTGCTGCGTCGGCATTTACGTGGCTGTGCCGCTCTGGATTAACCGGAATATACGCATATTGATTGAATAACGCCGGATCGCCTGCATAAAGCAGCGCCAGATCGCGTTTATTGTCGAAGTTAAGCCAAGAGGCCCGATCGGACAGGATGTAAGCCCCTAATGCGGCTGCGGTGTTCAGGCTTGCGCCCATGCCTGCACCTACGGATTTATACCATTCCCCAAAGGTGGCCGTGTCCAGATCCGCCGCCGCCCAAAGGGAAAGCTCCTTTTGATGCGTGCCACTGTCATCGCCACGGCTGACAAAGGGAGATTGCGCCTCGGCGATCCGTTTCAGGGCATCAGAGGCTGTTGTTGCTTTTCCAATCGCTGCGGGGTCGCCAACATAGCCAATAAATACAAAATCGTTATACATGATTTCGCGCCGATGCGTGCCATAGCCGGCATCGACAAATGCTTCTTCCGCCTTCTTGGAATGGACCAGAATTGCATCAACGTCGCCTGCTTCCCCAAGGCGCAATGCCTGACCTGTACCAACGATCAGCAATTGCACATCCAGCCCTGTATCCTTTTTGATCTCGGGCAGCAGAATTTCGGACAGTCCGGAATTGTTAAACGAAGTGGTGACCGCAAGTTTAACGGTTTCAGCGTGTATTGTACTGGCAAACAACAGGGATAGGACAAGCGTAAAGGCGCGGATCATTCTACGATATCTCCATTCAGAAAAGCGCTGAGCGCTGGTGTTTTGGGTTTGGTAAAACAGTCGGACGCTGGACCAGTTTCATGGATGCAACCATCGACGAGAAATATCACATCACTGGCCAATCGCCGCGCCTGGCCAAGGTCATGCGTGGCCATGATGATACGGGTGCCACTCTCATGTGCTGCTTTCAACAGGCTTTCAATCTCGCGGGTCGACCGCCCGTCAAGGTTGGTGCAAGGCTCGTCCAGAAACAGGACATCAGGTTTGCCAATCAACGCGCGTGCCAGTGCCAGCTTTTGCTTTTCCCCGCCAGATAACCGCGTTGCTGGCCGGTCCAGCGCATCATTCAGACCAATGCGGATGACCCATTCTGACACCCGTTCATTGATTGCCGCTTTACTAAACCCAACAAGGCCCAACGGATACGCCAGATTTTGTCGCACGCTTCGCCGTAGGATGATTGGCGTTTGAAAGACATATGCCTGCCGCGCTTGAGCATCTTTTTCCGATATGGCCCAGCGTATTTGCCCTGCGCTCAACCGCTCCAACCCGTGCAGAGCCTTGAGCAGCGTGGTTTTGCCCGCGCCGTTTGGTCCCAAGACAACCGTGATACCGTGTGCTTCAAAAGTCAGATCAATCGGCCCCAACAGCCGCTTGCCGCGCCTGCGCACGGTGACATCTGACGCGGTCATGGGAAACAGCGACGCTACCATCTGCTGCTCCGTTCGGTGCCGGACAATGCATGAATGATCAGGTTCACGCTGACCGCCAGACCGATCAAAACAAAACCCAATCCCAGCGCCAACGCAAAATCTCCTTTACCGGTTTCCAGCGCAATCGCTGTGGTCAGAACCCGTGTTGCATGGTCGATATTGCCCCCTACAATCATGATCGCACCCACCTCGCCAATGGCGCGCCCGAACCCTGCCAAAGCTGCGGTAAGCAAGGCCCGCCTGCCATCCATGATCAGGGTCAGGATCCGCCGATGCGGCGGCACATTCATCGAGATCAGCAGATCGTGATATTCCGCCCATAATTCGCGCATCGCCTGATGTGTGATCGACGCGATCAGCGGCGTGATGATGATGACCTGCGCAATGATCATCGCTGTTGGGGTAAACAGCAAACCCATCACCCCGAAGGGACCGGACCGAGACAACAACAGATATACAATCAGGCCCACAACAACGGGTGGCAACCCCATAAAAGCGTTCAAAACCGCAATTGCCGTACGCCGAAACCGGAACCGCCGGATCGCCAGCCATGTGCCGAAGGGCAGCGCAATCATCGACGCAATCACCAGCGCCGACAGACTGACCTGCAAGGACCGCAACGTGATCTCTACCAGATCTGTATCGAGCGTAAAAACCAGCCAGAACGCCGCTTGAATGCCTTGCCAGATGTCGTTCACGGGGAGTCCCTACGCAGATGCCTTTGGCAGACTATTGCCTTAAGCTAGTCGCAACTGACACCGTAAAAACGACATTATTTGCTGCATTCACATATTTCTGGTTATTGCAGGATCAGTGCAAAACAACCCGTGTGCCGTTTGGCACCCGCTCGCCCAGGTCGATCACATGGGCATTGATCATCCGCACGCACCCGTTCGACACCGCGGCGCCAACGTTCTGCGGCCGTGGCGTTCCATGAATGCGCAACAGCGTATCGCGATTGCCGGAATACAGGTACAGCGCCCGTGCACCGAGCGGGTTATCACCGCCGCCCTTCATGCCCCCGGCATATTTCGCATAAATATGAGGCTCACGGCGGATCATGTTTTTGGTGGGTGTCCAGCTTGGCCAATCGGCCTGTCTGCCCACGCGGAACGTGCCGGACGCATAGCGCTCTTCTTTGCCGATACCGACGGGATACCGCACAGCCTTGCCTTCCGGCAGAATCCAGTACAGCGCAAACTGGCCGGGATCGACATGGATTTCACCGGGCTGGAACCCTGCGCGGATGTTCACAATTTTCGCCCGATGATGTTTGGGAATTTCATACGCTTCGGTAGCGGCAAAGGCGGGGCCAGCAAGCAGTGCGGCCGAACCCGTAAACAACATTGAGCGGCGAGTGAGTAATGACATGGGAAAACCCCCTTTGGAAAATGGTGTTATTTGCAACCTAGCCTGTCGAAAATTTCTTGGCAAACGACAAGCATCAGAGCAATTCTTACAAAGGTTAACGCAAAAAGGCCCCGATGTTTCCATCAGGGCCTTAATTTTATGCATTAAAGATGAGCTGAGGCTTTACTCCTCGGCTCCCTCCGAGGCTTTCACTTCTTCGCCAGTTTCCTGATCGACAACTTTCATCGACAAACGCACCTTGCCGCGGTCGTCAAAGCCCAGCAGTTTCACTTTCACTTCCTGACCTTCTTTCAGAACATCCGAAGGGTGGTTCAGGCGGCGGTTTTCGATCTGGGACACATGCACCAGACCATCGCGCTTGCCAAAGAAGTTCACGAATGCACCGAAATCGACAATCTTAACAACTGTCCCGGTATACACTTTACCCTCTTCCGGCTCTGCCACGATGGACCAGATCATGTCGTAGGCCTTTTTGATCGCTTCACCATTTGGTGACGCAATCTTGATGATGCCTTCGTCATTGATGTCGACCTTGGCACCGGACACTTCGACAATCTCACGGATCACTTTACCGCCGGACCCGATGACTTCACGGATCTTGTCGGTCGGGATCTGCATCGTCTCGATACGTGGCGCATGTTCAGAGAACTCGGCAGCACCGGAAATCGCTTTGTTCATCTCGCCAAGGATATGGATGCGGCCCGCTTTGGCTTGTGCCAGGGCTTTTTCCATAATCTCGGGCGTAATGCCTGCGATCTTGATGTCCATCTGCAAGGATGTGATCCCGGCTTCTGTACCCGCCACTTTGAAATCCATGTCGCCAAGGTGGTCTTCGTCACCTAGGATGTCGGACAAGATCGCGTATGACCCGTCTTCTTCCAAAATCAGACCCATCGCCACACCCGCCACAGCGGCTTTCAACGGCACGCCCGCGTCCATCATCGACAACGAACCACCACAAACCGACGCCATCGACGATGATCCGTTTGATTCAGTGATCTCAGACACAACGCGGATCGTGTACGGGAAATCAGTCGCCGCAGGCAAAACCGCCTGCAACGCACGCCAAGCCAGCTTGCCGTGTCCGATTTCACGACGACCGGGAGGGCCCACGCGACCAACTTCACCAACCGAATAGGGAGGGAAGTTATAGTGCAGCAGGAAGTTCGATTTGAAGTTACCGTGCAGCGCGTCAATGAACTGCTCATCGTCGCCCGTACCCAGCGTGGTCACAACCAGACCTTGGGTTTCGCCGCGTGTGAACAAGGCTGAACCGTGGGTCCGTGGCAAGATACCAGTCTGTGAAACGATATCGCGGATTTCATCTGTCCGACGACCGTCGATACGCTTGCCTGTCTTCACAACGTCACCGCGCAGGATAGACGCCTCAAGGCCCTTCATCGCAGAACCCAGATTTGCATCGGCCAACTGATCTTCGCTCAAAGCGGCTTTGATCACGTCACGTGCAGCCGAAACCGCAGCGGTACGTTCTTGCTTGTCGCCAATCGCAAAGGCGGCGCGCATGTCTTTTTCGCCCGCTTTCTTGACGGCAGCAGACAGGTCCGAATAATCAACCGGCTGGAAATCAAACGGCTCTTTCGCCGCATCTTCGGCCAGATCAACAATCAAATCGATAACCGGTTGGATTTGCTCATGCGCGAACTTAACGGCACCCAGCATTTCTTCTTCCGACAACTCGTATGCTTCGGATTCAACCATCATCACGGCGTCTTTGGTGCCTGCAACAACAAGGTCCAAACGCTGCTCTGGATTCAGACGAAGGTTTGTCATGTCGTCGATTTCAGGGTTCAGGATGTATTCACCATCCACAAACCCAACGCGGCAGGCACCAATCGGCCCCATGAACGGTGCACCAGAAATCGTGAGCGCGGCAGAGGCGGCGATCATCGCAACCATGTCCGGATCGTTAACCAGGTCGTGTGACAACACGGTACACATCACCAGAACTTCGTTCTTGAAGCCGGGGACAAACAGCGGGCGGATCGGACGGTCGATCAGACGGCTTGTCAGCGTCTCTTTTTCCGACGGGCGCGCCTCGCGCTTGAAGAAACCACCGGGAATTTTACCAGCGGCATAATATTTCTCGTTGTAGTGAACGGTCAGCGGGAAAAAGTCCTGACCGGGCTTTTGCTGACGTGCGAACGTGACGTTCGCCATGACGCTGGTTTCGCCCAGCGTGGCAATCACGGAACCGTCCGCCTGACGGGCCACTTTGCCGGTTTCCAGTGTCAGCGTCTCTTCGCCCCACTGCATTGATTTTGTCGTTACATTAAACATCTACGTTTCCTGTTTCGCCCCTGTTGGGGCCATTTGCATAGGGGCCGAATTGCCCCTGACCTCGGTATCTTGTTTTATCGGGCGTCGAGGTCCGGACGCCTGCTTTCAGATGCGCTGCGCATACAGTGTTTTAAGGGGGATGGGAAGGGTGGTGGATGAAGCATGGGGTTTGGGATATGGGTTCGAGTTCTGGCAAGGTTTGGTATGCCGAACAAAGCTGCCTTTCCGATGAATATTAAAGACGCGTCAATTCTGACCGAACCCTCATAAGTATTTCGCCAAGCTTGTTCAAACCCTGACCGTCTGGTCCGCAGCCCCAGTAGGCATCCATTGGAGCATTTTCCAGAATCTTCGCATCTCTAGTTTCTAAAAGTATTCGCCGTGGCACATCATGTGTTCGAAACTTCTTTCGGACTGCTTCCAACATAATTTGGTCTTTCACATGCTCCCAATCTTCGCGAAGCTGGATTTTTCTCGTCATCCCAAGTGCTTTGGCATCTTTGGGCCTTCCACAACTGCGGATATTTTTGCGATAATCGTTGTCATGAAATTTCATTGTTTGAAAATAGTGCTCTACCGTGCGCCACCACTGATATTCCATTTCCACACCATATGGTGCGAAATTCGAGAATTCAGCGTAATCATCCGTCTGTGCATAGAAGTAGATTACGGAAGGCGAGGCAATAACTGTCATACAATATAGTCTGGCATACAGGACTAACGAGCTCCAGAAACTTTGGGCTCAAAGCAGACATTGCTAAGATCCAGCTATGTCTTCTTCAATACCCGATATGCCTGCCCCAAGACCTCAACCAACCCACTCAAAAATCCGCCCATACTCACATCAATCAACGCCTTGCCGTCTTCATCCTGTATCGTAAACGGCTGATCCGCCAACCCCTCAAGCTCCCGCAAACTCTTGCCGCCGCCATGTTTCAGCACATTTGCGGCGAGGTAATAGTGATGCACATCCCGTGCGAGGGCCGTATGGCCCTCGTCACGCAGACGGTTGCGCAGTTTCACAAAGAACGGGCCGCGTGCAAAATGGTGCTGCAACCGCGCCTCGAAAGCCGACACGGTTTCAACAACCGCTTCTTCAATCGCTGACACATCAGCGTTTGCATCATCGGCAATCGCTTGGGCATTGGCGAGCAGTTGTTCAACGTCTGGCACATCCGTCATGGTATCGTCCTTTGCAATAAAATCTCACGCCACACCGCAGGCTTTGAAAATGTCTTATGTGTTCAGGCTCGAAAAGTAATCCTCGCATTTGCCCTCACGGCCAATTCTGTTGAAAAACACTTGTTGATTTGAGGTGCCGTCGCTGATTCAATTGCCCTTAGCAACGGGGGTAATTTCGATGTTGGGACCAAAGCAAGAAGCACAAGGCGCGTTGTTTTACGAGTTCTCGATTGACGATCATGTTCCTCAAGACCATCTGCTGCGCTCGATTGATCGGTTCGTCGATTTGAGCGACATCCGCCAGTATCTCGCAGACTTTTATAGCCACACCGGCCGCCCATCCATCGACCCGGAACTTCTGATCCGCATGCTGCTCGTGGGCTATTGTTTTGGCATCCGCTCAGAGCGTCGGTTGTGTGAGGAGGTGCATTTAAACCTTGCCTATCGCTGGTTTCTTTAGGTGGGCATGTTTCGTCAACTCCTTTTTTGCCTTCATGGGATCAGCTGCGCTCGGAAGGGTTCAGGCTTCTTTTCGTGCCCGACGCCTGGCGACGTCGGCGGACAGGATGGGGTATGAAGGGTCGGACGGCCTAGCTCTGCCGCGCGATTGGTGGAAAGTGCTCCAGCGTCGCAACCAACGATGCGGGCTCATCCGACCCTCGCACCCTCCCGGGCGCGCCTTTCCGCCGACGGGCGGATTTCGGTGTCCTGTATCTATGCGGCAGCCGCCGGTTCATTGGGTGTTTGCGCGTCTGACCAACGGAAGTCTGACCCGTCAGACCACATCCGATGCATGACGACAGCCAATTTGCGGGCAAGTGCAACTTTGGCCGACTTCATACTGCGGCGTTTTGCAATCCGCATGGCCCAGGAACGCAAGGCGGACCAACGGCCGTGATGCATCAGGACATGCGCGGCCTGATAAAGCGCCGTGCGAACCATCTCGTCTCCGCATCGACTGATCCGTCCATCATAGTCAATTTGCCCCGAGCTGTATCGCCTTGGGGTCAGTCCAAAATGTGCCCCAACATCTCGCGATCGCTTGAAGCGTTCAGGCGCATCCACTCCGGTCACATAGGTCAGCGCGACAATGACGCCGACGCCGGGAACTGTCATCAATCGCCGACAGATGGGATCACGCCGGGCGAGTTGAATGCAAAGCCGATCGAGGCGTTCGAATGCTTCGACTATGGCGCGTCTGGCGCGCAAGAGCGGCTCCACAATCGCCGTCAAACTTGGATCACCTGCGACCAATTCGAGGACACGCCCTTCAAATCCGCGCTTCGTGACGGCACCAATCCTGAGCCCGAACACTTTCAGCGACCCGCGAATGCAGTTCTCGATGTCTTGGGACTTGCCCAAAAGGTGGCTGCGACTGACCAGCAGCATGCGAGTCCGTTGAGCTTCGTCGCTTTTGACAAAGACCCGGCGGAACCAGCCAAGACGAACGAGCTGGGCAATGCCGCGCGCATCGTTGCGATCCGTTTTGTTTCGCATGGCGCCAAGCCCCGCCTTCACATGACGGCACTCCATGCAGATCGCGGGCAGGCCCGCCGCTCGCAATTCGGTGTAAAGCCAGGATGCCGTGGGCCCGGCTTCGAGACCCAACCGGGCAATCGACTGCCTGAAGTCCTTCAGTAACTCAACAATCGACTCTGGTTCTGCTTCGATTTTACGTTCAAGGCAGACAGTTCCTTCATCATCGACAATGCAAACATTGACAGTTTCAAGGGACGCGTCGATCCCGAAATAATAGCTCATGGTCCTTCCTCCGAGTTTTCAAAGTAGATGGATGGTATGATGACATAAGCGGACCCGCCCACCTACTCCATCTCTGCCGCCTCGATTTGTCTGATCCGGTGCCGAACCATTCGACGTTCTCCAAAAACCGGCACGGGCGCTTTCGGGAAAGCAAACTATTGCGTCATCTGTTCGAGAAGACGGTTGCACGGTGTATCGCGGATGGCGTGGTGAGCGGGCAACGCCTTGCGGCAGACGCCAGTTTGATCGAGGCAGATGCGAATAAACAGAACTCCACTGCAAAGGAAGATTGGGATCACCGCGCTATTGATCCAAGCGATGCGCCACGTGCTGTGAAGGAATATCTCGACGTCTTGGACGATGCGGCATTCGGCGCAGCATCTGAGGTTGAACCCAAGTTTACGTCCCATTCTGATCCCGCAAGCCAGTGGACTGCAGCCCGTAAAGGCCCTGCATTCTTCAGTTATTCGACCAACTATCTGATCGACACCGATCACAGCGTTATCGTGGACGTTGAAGGCACGCGGTCAATCCGGCAGGCCGAGGTTGGTTCGGTATGCACCATGTTGGATAGGATCAAGGCTCTGCATGATATTGATCCAGAACGCCTCATCGCAGACGCGGCATATGGGTCAGGCCCAATGCTGGGGTGGCTGGTGGACCGCAACATCAAACCCCACATTCCTGTGCTGGACAAAGCAGTGCGGACAGACGGCACATGGTCTCGCACCGACTTTGAATGGGACCCTGAGAACAACCAGTACATCTGCCCCGAAGGTGAACCGCTCAAGCAATTCCGGCGCAATTATTCAGATCCGAACCGTAAACCCACTGGCAAAGGCGTCGCCAAGTATCAGGCTTTGAAACACACCTGTCAGGCCTGCCCATCCAAGATGAAGTGCTGCCCAAAAGCTGATACCCGCAAGATCACCCGCGAAGAACATGAAGATGCCCGGCAGGTCGCCCGCGATATTGCCAAGACCAAGCAGTATGCGATCTCGATGCGGTTGCGAAAGAAGGTCGAAATGCTCTTCGCGCACCTCAAACGCATCCTTGGGTTGGGACGATTGCGATTACGCGGGCCATGCGGTGCAAATGATGAATTCTTGCTCGCCGCAACCGCCCAAAACCTCCGCAAACTAGCCAAGATCTTTCCTGCACCGCAGCAAATGCGCAAAGCCTGACAAGAAAGGCGCTCACACTCTATTTAGACAGCCACTTTCTGCGCTCGCAACACCTTGTTTTTCCACAGAATCGGCCCACATCCGTCTTACAGCAATGCAGCCCACCACCAGACGCATCAACATAATCGAGCGTGTCCCTGCTTAGCTTGCCCATCTGGGACTCCGGCCAGGGTAATAAAAGAAAAACCGCCCCCTGTTGCCAGAGCGCGGTTCTATCTGTTTCGGCTATTACGTCGCTTAGCGACGCAGGCCCAAACGTTTGATCAGGTCTTGATAACGGGCCTCATCCTTGCCTTTGACATAGTCGAGCAGCTTGCGGCGTGTTGCGACCATTTTCAAAAGGCCACGACGGCCGTGGTTGTCTTTTTTATGGGTCTTGAAGTGTTCTGTCAGTGTCGCGATGCGCGATGACAGGATGGCAACCTGTACTTCCGGCGACCCTGTATCGCCTTCTTTCGTGCCAAAGTCCTTCATGACTTTTGCTTTTTCTTCCAGTGTAATCGACATCGGGGTCTCCTTTTCGGATAAATTAAATGGATGGCGCAGGCCGGGATGTCGTCCAGCTCAGGCCCGTGGAGGTATCAACTGCCAACCGGAATCAGCAGGTGATGGGCGCGTATAGGAAAATAGGGCGAGAATGGCAAAGCTTTATTGAAGCGCTGAAACAATGATCCGCAGATCAGGCGGCAATCAAACCGCTGGCAAAGGCCGAACTGAGCGGGATCAGCGAAATCTCGGCAAAATCCAAAGGGCCTGAACCTGCGACATTTGCCACAATGACATCCCCGATCACAACATTCAGACGACCGGCATTGGCCGGATCGGCAATGACCGACACATCCGGTTCCGTACTGCCCCCATCTGTGTCATCCCAGACAAACAGTAATGTATCGTCATTCGGTTCAAAATCCATGATCTCGGCAGAATGGCCGGCGGTGATCCAGTCACCCATCACGATAGTATCGGCACCGTCACCCGCAGTCACGGTATCATCCTGACCCGTCAGGATCACATCGTCACCGCCGCCGCCATTCAGGAAATCACCACTGTCGGTGTCCTGAATTCCGGCGATATCGGGGTCATCCACAGTGCCGGATAGGGTATCATCGCCCCAGCCGCCAAATAAAGTGTCCTGTCCGATGCCACCGTCGAGCGTATCATTGCCCAAGCCGCCGTGCAGCGCATCGTCGCCTGCGTCGCCAAACAGCCGGTCATTGCCATCGGATCCGTGCAACGTATCATCGCCATCGCCGCCATGCAGGATGTCATCGTCATTATGACCCGCGAGATAATCATCCCCCGCATCACCATAAAGATAATCATCGCCGTCATCGCCATGCAGGCTGTCGTTTCCTGCGCCGCCGTGCAACGTGTCATCCCCTTCGGCCCCATGAATGTCATCATTGCCGGCACCCGCATCAATCAGGTCATCCCCTTCATATCCGCCGATCTGGTCGGTCTGGTCGCCCCCTGTCAGGATATCGTTGCCATCGCTGCCCGAAATAATATCTCCGGTCGGGAAAACCGGGCCTTGCGTCTCATCCGAAAGCCCATCGTCGTCAGGATCATCGCCAATATCGACATAGATTGCAGCACTGATCGCCATCAATCCCATCAATCCTGCCAACCACAACATCACTAAATCCTAACAAAACGAACCCAAAGCCCAAAGCGCACAGGTCCAATGTTGATAAATCACGCCCGCGCCGGTGCGTCCAATCGAATAACGTGAACTGGTTAATGTTGGATTAGCCGGTTTGGCCCTTTGCAAACCACGCAATCGGCTGGCGGGCATAGGGCAGGTACAGCGGATGCTTGGGGTGGCCTGCCTTGGATAATCCTAAATGAAACAGCGGCTTACCCTGCGCTTGTAACATCTCTGCGACGACCGCACCCCGACCCAGATGCGCCCCGTGCGTGCCCCAAGCGGCAATGATATGGCAAGACTCCCGTGTCCTTTCGATCAGAATTTTATCATTTTCGGAACCTACAGGATCGGCTGCTGCCCGCATGTCGCGCGGATCAGTGGCACGCCAGGCAAAAATGTTGGTCACACAAAACCCGCCATAGCCCAACCTGCGAGCCCGTTGCTCACAGCGCTCGACTGTGGGATCGTTCTGCACTTCGGTGGCTTTTGACGGGTTCAGCATGACAAACATCACGCGTTTTTCTGCTGCGTCCCAGATACGCTCAAGGCTGTACCGGTATCTATTGCAGTCTGAATAAACCGCCGTGGATGCGGCATCGCCTTTGAGATGAGCGCGCGTGATCAACATGCCGCCTCGGGGTCAGCCATTGTCCGTTCCGGATTTGTTGAACACCCGTGCGGGGTGCAACTCGCCCGATTTGAAGCGCCCCACAGCAACGGCATGGCCATCATATGATGCCCAGCACTCATCGCCATATTCAACGTCATGTGCGATCACCATACCGGGATTTCCATTGCGCAATTTAACCGCGCCCTCAGCCGTTGCTGTCACTTCTGGCAATTCGTGCAATCCCTGCTCGAGCGGCAGGATATACGCATCAAGTTCCTCTGTCCGTGCCATCGCCTCGACCTGTTCAAGCGTTAAACCCTGCGATGCCTCGAATGGCCCCGACCAGATCCGGCGCAGCTCGCGGACATGGCCGAAACAGCCCAGCATTTGCCCAAGATCGCGCGCGATAGACCGGACATAGCCACCTTTACCGCAGACCATTTCAAGCGTCACGTGATCCGCATCGGGCCTGTCGGTCAGCAGCAGGCTGTCCACCCACAGGGGCCGCGCGGCCAGCTCCATTTCCTCGCCCGCGCGCGCAAGTTTATAGGCGCGTTGCCCGTCGACTTTAACGGCCGAAAACTGTGGCGGCACCTGTTCGATATCGCCGATAAAGGCGGCCAGCGCTTCTTTGATTGCGGCATCATCGGGCCGCAGATCAGAAGTCTGCACAACCTCGCCTTCCGCATCATCGGTGTTGGTAGACACGCCCAAGCGCACCGTGAACACATAAGCCTTTAAGGCATCGGTGATATAGGGCACCGTTTTGGTGGCCTCGCCCAGCGCCACGGCCAGAACCCCTGTTGCATCGGGGTCAAGCGTGCCCGCATGTCCGGCTTTTTTGGCATCCAGCGCCCAGCGCACTTTGTTGACCACGGTTGTCGATGTGGGACCGGCAGGCTTGTCCACCACCAGCCACCCTGAAATATCCCGACCCTTGCGTTTACGCGCCATGTTCACTCTTTCGTTCTATTGACGCGCCACTTACCCTGCCGGATCACATCTGCCCAGACCCTAGTTTTAAATATGCGGTTGCGCGCCCTATTCGGCAGGTTCGACCACACCGATAATCGGGCCCAATGCGCTGAACCCGATGTCATCGCGTCCCAGATCCGGCGCGCGCAGACGTGACACATTGCCATCAAAATAAAGCGCATTCGGCAGTTTGAGGTGATCGCGAAACAACATGCCAAAATCGTAAAAGTTAACGGCATTGTTTGAAATCACGAACGTAGCACGCGTGCCGTCTCCGGTCGTTCCAACGCCATTGCGGATGTATTTCGAGGTGCCGTCTTTGAGAAAGCGGGGGTGCAGCGCGCCGTCTATCACCAACATTGGTCCTGACTGTGTGGCGGACAAACATTCAGGTTCTTCGCGTAAAAACGCCATTGTCTCGAACACATCGGCGCGCCCTTCGCGCAGGCACAACACCCCGTTGGGCAGCAATCCGAAATTGCCGGGGCCATCGCTGCTGATCACCCGCTGTGTTTCCTGACCGTTCTCGACATAATGGCCCACGGGCGCGCGGTCGGCGTGGTACATGCCTGCATTCATCGCAAATCCCAGACGTTCACCGTTCTGGCCAAGTGCCGTGTCGATATTCTTGAAAAACCCAAAAACCTTGCCGTCCGTATCATTGAGGAACAGCCGAAGGTTTTCGCTGGTCAGGTCGACATCGCAAATCGAATAGGTATTGCCCGAATATTCCTCGACGCGACAGCTTGCGGCCTCCGCTTGGCCGCCAACCAAAACCAGCGCCAAGGGGATCAGCGCTCTCACGTGTCGGGCTCCTCGTCGGGGGCATCGGCATCGCGGCGCACGACATCCTGCGACAGCATACGCCGCGTCTCGTCCATCTGGTCAAACGTCTGGTCCAGTTGAAACCGCAGGTCCGGCGCAAATTTGAGCGTTAGCTTCTTGGAGACCATCCGCCGTAACTCGCCTTTGTTGCGCGCAAGCAACTTGAGAACCTCGTCTTGCCCCTGACCGCCCAAAGGCAACACATATGCCGTGGCGATTTTCAGGTCAGGCGATGTGCGCACCTCGCCCACTGTGATCGACATGCGGTTCAGTTCAGGGTCATGCACATCGCCGCGCGCCAGCACATCGGACAAAGCCCGCCGGATGGTTTCACCTACCCGAAGCTGTCGTTGTGACGGGCCGGTGCCCTCGTGAAATTTGTTCTTTCCCATGGCCCCCATCTAAGACGTTAACCGGGCTTTGCCAAGCCGCGCGATGCAGGCTAAACCTGCACCAGTTAAGTAAGGAGCGTGCATCCATGACCCAATCCCTAGCTATCGCCATTACAGGTGCCTCTGGCCGTATGGGGCAGATGTTAATTGCTCAGGTTTCAGCAAGCGACCGCATGCATCTGGTCGGCGCGATTGAACGATCCGGTCATGCGTGGGTGGGCCAGGACATCGGTGTCGCCATGGGCGGCGCACCTTTGGGGGTCATCGTGACCAACGACGCGCAAGAGGGCATAGCAGCCGCAAAGGCTGTCATTGATTTTACCGCGCCCAAGGCCACGCTTGAATTTGCTGCATTGGCGGCAAAGGCGGGCATTGTTCATGTGATCGGCACCACGGGCATGTCTGACGATGAGATCGCATCACTTGAACCTGCCGCCCGTCAAGCCGTGATCATCCGCGCGGGCAACATGAGCCTTGGTGTGAACCTTTTGACCCAACTGACCAAGCGCGTCGCGGCGGCGCTTGACGCAGACTACGACATCGAAATCATCGAGGCGCATCACAATAAAAAGGTCGATGCCCCCTCTGGCACGGCCCTGATGCTGGGCAAAGCCGCTGCCGAGGGCCGAGGTGTGAACCTGCATGATGTGTCCGACCGTGGCCGCGATGGCATGACTGGCGCGCGCAAACGTGGCGACATCGGGTTTACGGCAATCCGGGGCGGCGACATCATCGGCGAACATGACGTGATGTTTGCCGCCGAAGGCGAACGCATTATCCTGCGCCATGTGGCGTCTGACCGCTCCGTCTTTGCCCGTGGCGCACTTAAGGCCGCACTTTGGGGGCAGGGCCGCGCACCGGGGCAATACGATATGTTAGACGTGCTTGGCCTGAACGATTGACGCTTTGGAAAATCTTATCTCAGTTAAATGAAACTAATTTTTGGTACCAGACGTATCTATACTGAGAATGACCCAAGGATATCCGCTATGAAATTTTTATTTGCCCCGATCTGCGCTGCCTTGATTGCTTTTGCGGCACCGGCTTTTGCCGATTACCAGCCGATCAGCACCAAGGCCGATTTTGTGGCCTTGATGAGCGGCAAATCCCTGACCCGCCCTCTGGTTAAACTACAGGTGCTTCCCGATGGCAGTATTTCCGGCATGGGTGCGGCATGGGAAGTGACAGGCGAATGGAAGTGGGAAGCCGGATATCTGTGCCGTAACCTGTACTGGGGTGGCGACGATCTGGGCTATAATTGCCAATCCGTCGAGGCTGACGGTTCAAAGGTACGAATCACATCTGACAAAGGGACAGGCGATTCTGCGGTGTTCAGCCTGCGCTGATTATATCTGCGGATATGAAAACACTGCGATCAGAAATCAACAGCCAGCCCTTTTTTCTCCCAATCCCCATAGCGCACAGGCTCTGGCCCTTCGCGACCACCCAATTCGCGCGGTAGTTTCATCTCGTCTATTGACTGCCTGCGCGCATCCGCCTCTGCAAGCGCACGCTGGGCGGCGGGTGGCAGATCGGGTTTCGGTGCGGGCGGCACTTGCTGCGGTGCATCGGGAATGGGTTTTTCCGACGGCTTTGGCTGCGGCGGCAAATCGGGTGTTGGGGTAGGGGGCGGTTTGGCCATGTTATCCTCCTTGAGACATCATCCTGTTTGATATACGTCGCAAAAAACCGCAGACAACCCATGCCCCGATGATAAACCCAAGCTAGAAAGTGATCCGCAATGGCCGATACAGGCGTTCAAGCCCGCAAAAGCGCCGTATATCTGCTGGATGAAATTCTAGGCGAAGAACCGCGTTTGATGTCCGAACTGCTGGCCGCTGGAATGCTTGACAAGCTGCCGCCGGACGACCGTGCGCGCGCCCAACGTCTGGCACTGGAAACCCTGCGCGGGATGGAACGTGCGGATCGGTTATTGCAGAAATACCTCAAAACCTATCCGCCCCTGACGATCCGCAATGTCCTGCGCGTTGGTACGATTGAATTGTGTCAGGGCGGTGCGGCCCACGGCGTTGTGAACGCTATGGTCAATCTGGTCTCGGGCCACCGCACCCTGAGCCACCTCAAGGGTCTGACCAACGCTGTTCTGCGCAAAGTGGCAAGCGAAGGGCCCGAGGCATGGGAAGCCTTGCGTGCTCCGCGCCTGCCCAAATGGTTGCGCGAACCCCTGGTCGAGGCGTGGGGTGCGGACGCGATGGCCGCGATGGAGGCCGCGCATTTTGCAGGCGCTCCGCTTGACCTGACCGCGCGCCGTGATCCCGCTGCTTTGGCCGAACTTGTCGGCGGAACCGTTCTGCCCAACGGGTCGGTGCGTGTGACAGACGCGGGACAGGTTTCCACGATGCCCGGCTTTGCGACGGGCGATTGGTGGGTTCAGGATGCTGCCGCTGCCTTTCCCGTCCAGGTACTTGCCCCGAAAAAGGGCGAGGCTGTGCTTGATCTTTGCGCCGCTCCGGGTGGTAAAACCATGCAACTGGCGTCGCTTGGTGCGCAGGTCACTGCCGTGGACAGTTCCGCCTCGCGGATGATCCGTGTCAAAGAAAACCTTGCCCGTGTGCATCTGCCTGCCAAAACCCGTGTTCAGGACGCGCGCGATGTGGAAGGTGAATATGACGCAATCCTGCTGGATGCGCCCTGTTCCGCCACGGGCACGATCCGCCGCCATCCCGATCTGCCCTACGCCAAGGACGGCGGCGAATTTGGCGACCTGATTGCGTTACAATCGGAACTGATCGACCACGCCTGGTCGATTCTGAAACCCGGCGGACGGCTGGTGTTTTGCACCTGTTCGCTGCTGCCCGATGAAGGCGAAGTGCAAGTGGACGAGGCGCTTGAGCGGCACGCCGATATGTCGACGGACACAGAGGCGCTTAATATTCCCGGCATCGACCCTGCATGGCAAACAACCGAGGGCGGTTTACGTTTGCGCCCCGATTATTGGGCGGACCAAGGCGGTATGGACGGCTTCTATATCGCTTGTTTGCGCAAAGCGGAGTAGGTGGACGGCGCGTCACCTTACCTATCCACACATTCGTAAAGTGGGTGCATCGCCCACCCACCGCGATCAATCGTCAGGCGGCGGATTTTTAACTGCCAAATACGTCTCACGCGGTATCGCAACCAGCCCTCTGATCCCCAGCGCTTCACGATCCGCAGGCTTCTGTGCATCTATCGCCGTTGCGATCGCATCAAACAATATCGCCTGATCCACACCAGTCGCCGCGATATACGGCAACCCCGGCGCTGGCGCGGTCCATTCCAACACCCGCAACCGCGTTGCAAACCCTTCATAACGCTGGATCAGACGCCAGGATACCGCATCAAGGGCGGCAATATCCGCCTGCCCCTCTGCCACAGCGCGTGCGGATTCTAGATGCCCGTGACTTTGTGTGCGATCCTGAAACCAGAACCCGAGCGGCTTGGTTTGCGCAAAAGGGGCGGCAAAGCCGGACTGCGAAAAAGTCTGGTTGTAGGTGAACGTGGCATCCTTATAGGCGGCCAAAGTACCGCGCTCATCATCTGCGCGTACCACAATCGCAGAGTTGTAATACCCCGCTGGGCAGTCCTCGATGCCAAAATCGGGCGTGCCGATCAGCGTCACCTTGTCGTGCAGCCACATCCGGTAGGGCATCCCGCAGGTCTGGCTCAATACCAGATCGGGACTGTTCCAGACCTCGAATTCATCCATATCATTGGATAATTCCAACGGCGCATCCAGCCCGCGCTTCGCCAACTCAACGCGGATCAAGCCCCAGTACCGTCCCAGCGCCGCGTCCAGTTCGGGCCGCGCATACATCATCAAACTGGCAATCATTCCGCAGCTCCTGTTATGCCATGGCACCCAAACCCGCCGATGCCGGTAAAATTAACCAAAACACGGTGACTCCGCGGACCACACGGGTTATGCTTGTTCAAACGCCAGCAGAGCGTCAAGGGCAGCATATATGTTCAACACCACCAGCCTGAAGGCGCGCAAGGCGCGGTTTCTCAACCTGTGGCACGCAAAGGCCGCGACCCGCACCCGTGCGCAGGTCAAGGGATTTGTGTCCTCGCCAGAGCCGCGCACCATCGGGTCGTTCGCGCGCGGGCGGCAGTTGGTGGCGGGCAATTACCTGTTTGCGGGCACGTTGCTGAATGAACCGGGCACATCGCTTTGGAGCGTTGCACCCCCCGATGCAGCCTATGCCGAAGAGTTGCACGGTTTTGCATGGCTGGATGATCTGGCCGCTGTAGGTGATGTTGCCGCGCGCGGGGCGGCACAGGCATGGCTTTGGGAATGGATTGGCACTTACGGCAAGGGGCGTGGTCCGGGCTGGACCCCTGACCTGACAGGGCGGCGTCTGATCCGCTGGATTAATCACGCGCTGTTTGTGCTGCGCGGGCAGGAATCGGAGCAAAGCAAAGCATTTTACCGCTCGCTCGAACAACAAACGCGGTTTTTATCACGTCGCTGGCGCGGTGCCGCCCCCGGCCTGCCCCGGTTCGAGGCGTTGACCGGATTGATCTATGCGGGTCTGTCGCTTGAGGGCCAGGAAGAGCTTGCCGATCCGGCGATCAAGGCGCTGGCCCGAGAATGCACCTCGCAGATTGACTCCATGGGAGGTCTGCCCACGCGCAATCCAGAAGAACTGCTGGCGGTGTTTACCCTGCTGACATGGGCCGCCGCAGCCCTTAGCGATGCGGGTCGCGGTGCGCCCAAAGCCCACCTTGCCGCGATTGAGCGTATTGCCCCGACCCTGCGCAGTTTGCGCCACTCGGATGGCGCGCTGGCGCGCTTTCACGGTGGCGGACGGGGTGCCGAGGGTTGGCTGGACCACGCGCTTGCCGCTTCGAATGTGCGTGCCATACATGCCGACGGTCTGGCGATGGGATACGCGCGTCTGTCCGCTGGACGTACAAGTGTGATCATTGACGCCGAAACCCCGCCCACAGGTGCCGCATCCGACAATGCGCATGCCTCTACCCTCGCGTTTGAACTGACGTCCGGGCGCAGACCTCTGGTGGTCAGTTGCGGATCGGGTGGATCGTTCGGTATCGAATGGCGCAGGGCCGGGCGCGCGACGCCGTCCCACTCCACGTTATCCTTGGGCGGCTATTCCAGCGCGCGACTGGCCGAGCCTGACCGCCACACCGGCCACGAAGCATTGATCGACGCGCCGACACATGTGCCTGTTGAAATCTCTCAGGTGAATGACGGCATCAAGTTTCAGGGCGGTCACAACGGCTATGCCCTGACCCACGGTCTGACCCATGCCCGCACATTGGAACTGACGTTGGACGGGCGCGGGTTGGCGGGTGAAGACATGCTGCTGGCTATGGAAGACGTCGAAAAAAAGCGTTTCGACCGTGCCTTGGATGCAGGCAAACTTAAAGGCGTGCAATTCGACATCCGCTTTCATCTGCATCCCGATGTGGATGCAACCCTTGATCTGGGCGGTGCTGCTGTCTCGATGGCCCTGAAAAGCGGTGAAATATGGGTTTTCCGGCATGATGGCACCCATAATCTAAAGCTGGAACCGGGCGTCTATCTGGAAACCACACGCCTGAAACCGCGGGCTGCTCAACAAATCGTGTTGACCGGAATGGCATTTACCTACGCCACGCGTGTCAGGTGGTCCTTGTCCAAAGCGCAAGAAACTGCGATTGGCGTGCGGGATTTGTCGCGTGACGATCCTTATGCTGATGAAGACTGACTATAGGACTATTGCCCATGCCCGATCTGACGCCCCTGAAACGCGCCCTGCTTTCTGTATCCGACAAGACGGGGCTGGTTGATCTGGGCCGCGCGCTGGCGAGGCATGGTGTTGAACTTCTCAGCACGGGGGGCACGGCAAAAGCGTTGCGTGATGCGGGTCTTGACGTGCGCGATGTGGCGGAGGTGACGGGATATCCCGAAATGATGGATGGCCGTGTGAAAACATTGCATCCGGCGGTGCATGGCGGGTTGCTGGCGTTGCGGGACAACGACGATCATCTGGCGGCGATGGACACCCATAACATCGGCGCGATTGATCTGGTGGTGGTGAACCTTTATCCATTTGAGGAAACCGTGGCAAAAGGTGCAACCTATGCCGAAGCCATTGAAAACATAGACATTGGTGGCCCTGCGATGATCCGGTCCGCCGCGAAAAACCACGGCTTTGTGAATGTGGTCGTTGATACCGAAGATTATGCCGCGGTAATTGCCGAACTGGATGCGCACGCAGGTCAGACCACCTACAAACTGCGCCAACGCCTTGCCCAGACCGCCTATGCCCGAACTGCGGTCTATGACACGGCTGTATCCACATGGATGGCCGAACAAGTGGGCGACACCCCACGCCGCCGCACATTCGGCGGGACGCTGAAACAAACCATGCGCTATGGCGAGAACCCCCATCAGAATGCGGCGTTCTATACCGATGGCCAGGACCGTGCCGGTGTGGCAACGGCAACCCAGCATCAGGGCAAGGAACTGTCGTATAACAACATCAACGACACCGATGCAGCGTTCGAGCTGGTCAGCGAATTTGACCCCGAGAACGGCCCCGCCTGCGCGATCATCAAACATGCAAACCCTTGCGGTGTGGCAACAGGTGCCACCCTGCTTGAGGCCTATACCCGTGCGTTTGACTGCGACCGGACCTCGGCCTTTGGCGGTATCATTGCCTTGAACCAAGTGCTTGATGGTGAAACGGCAGAAGCCATCAGCGGTATTTTCACAGAAGTGGTGATTGCGCCCGGTGCAGACGCCGATGCTTTGGGTATTTTTAGCAAAAAGAAGAACTTACGGTTGCTGACCACTGTTGGGCTTGCCGATCCTGCATTGGCGAAGCTGGCGGTGCGGCAAGTATCGGGCGGCTATCTGGTACAGGACAAGGATGTGGGCCGGATCACCCGCGATGATCTGAAAGTCGTGACCAAACGCCAGCCCACCGATCAGGAACTGAGCGATCTGTTGTTCGCCTGGACTGTCGCCAAACATGTCAAATCCAACGCGATCATCTACGTCAAGGACGGTGCGACCGTCGGCGTCGGCGCGGGCCAGATGAGCCGGGTGGACAGCACGCGGATCGCGGCGCGCAAAGCGCAGGATATGGCCGAGGCGATGGGCCTGCCAGCACCTTTGACCCAAGGGTCGGTTGTTGCATCCGATGCGTTTTTCCCATTTGCTGATGGCTTGATCACGGCGGCCGAGGCGGGTGCGACAGCCCTGATCCAGCCGGGCGGGTCGATGCGTGATGATGAAGTGATTGCCGCCGCTGACGCTGCGGGCCTTGCGATGGTGTTCACCGGCATGCGTCACTTCCGGCATTAAGGGGACAAAAAATGCGATACTTTGTCTGGGCCGGATTTGCCGCCTTTTTGATCGACCAGATCAGCAAATATGTGGTGATCCACATGATGGAATTGGCGCGCATCCGCTCGATTGATGTGCTGCCGCCACTGCTCAATTTTCGCTACGGCGAAAATCGCGGTATCAATTTCGGCCTCGGCAACGGGATCAGCATCTGGTTTCTGGTGATCCTTGCTGCGGTCATCTGCACGGCTGTCACCCTATGGCTTTATCGCTCGAACCAAGGCAAGCGCGCCAATATCAGCGGTGGCCTGCTGGTGGGCGGGGCGATTGCCAATGTCGTGGACCGGCTGATTTATGGCTACGTGCTCGATTTTCTGAACATGTCCTGCTGTGGCATCAACAACCCCTTTGTGTTCAACATTGCGGACATTTTCATCTTCGCGGGGGCGTTGGGGCTGGTTTTGTTCACCACGGACAAAAAAACGCCACCAAAAGCCCCAGTGAAAAAACGCCAGTGACATTGACCCCCTGCGTGGCGTATTGAAGGGCAGACCAAAAGGAGACGACCGATGCGCCGCACGCTGATATTAGTCCTGATCCCCCTGACCCTTGCTGCATGTGCCAGCACAGGATTAAGAGACCTGCGCACAAATTCCAGCGGACCGGATGAATTTTCGGTCGCTCCTGTCAAAGCGCTCGAGGCGCCGGCAAATTATTCTACCTTGCCTGCGCCAACACCCGGTCAGGCGAACCTCACAGACCGTTCGGCAATTAACGAAGGCATCACCGCATTCGGCGGACGTCCCGAAGCGGCAGGTGCGGGTATTCCTGCAAGCGACGGCGCGCTGGTCCAGCAGGCGAGCCGGTTGGGTGTCACCCCCGGTGTGCGTCAGACATTGGCCGAGACCGATGCGCAATTCCGTAAACGCAAAGCACGCTTTACCCAGTTCCGTATTGTCCCGACCGACCGCTATAGTCAGGCGTATCGCCGCGAGACCCTGAATGCCGAGAACGAAGCCGCCCGTTGGCGCCGTGCCGGTGCGCGCACGCCGTCCTCGCCGCCTTCCATCCGTTAAACACCAAAAGGTGAGCCTGTATCCGCTCACTTTTTTGCGTGTCGGGTTGAATGTAGGCTGCAACAGCGTACGTGTTTATCAATATTTATGACCAAAGGATTGATCATGTTCCGATCGCCGATTTTTGCGGCCCTGCTGACTGTTGCTTTGGTGCCGATCAGTGCTGCGGCCCGCGACAACGAAGCTGTAACCTATTTTACGCTGGATAACGGCATGGATGTTGTGGTCGTCGAAGATCACCGCGCGCCCGTGGTGCAACAGATGGTCTGGTATCGCGCCGGATCAGCGGACGAACCGAAAGGATCATCAGGGGTTGCGCATTTCCTTGAGCACCTGTTATTCAAGGCGACCGACAAGCTTGAATCAGGCGAGTTTTCGGCCACCGTGTCGGCCAATGGCGGCAATGACAATGCCTTTACCAGCTACGATTATACCGCTTATTTTCAACGCGTCGCGGCGGACCGGCTGGAATTGATGATGAGTATGGAAAGTGACCGGATGAAGAATATCCGCCTCACACCCGAAAACATCGAAACCGAACGCGATGTGATTTTGGAAGAGCGCAACCAGCGGACCGAGAACAGCCCCGGCGCGTTGTTTGGCGAGCAACTTAACGCCGCGCAATACCTTAACCACCGATACGGCACGCCGATCATTGGCTGGAAACACGAGATGGAGCAGCTGGACCTTGCTGATGCGCTAGCGTTCTACGAGCTTTATTATTCCCCGAACAACGCGATTCTGGTGGTGTCTGGGGACGTGCAACCCGACGAGGTCAAAGCCTTGGCCGAGCAATATTACGGTGCGATCCCTGCCAACCCCGCCTTGCCAAAGCGCGAGCGCACGCAAGAGCCTCCCCAGACCGCCGAGCGTCGCCTGACATTCCGCGATGGCCGTGTCGCACAGCCTTATATCAGCCGGTCCTACCTTGCACCGGAGCGTGATCCGGGTGATCAAAAGCAGGCAGCGGCCCTGACCATGTTGAGCGAAATTCTGGGCGGTGGCACAACGTCCTATCTGACTGAAAAGCTGCAATTCGACACGCAGGTCGCGACCTATACCGGTGCGTTTTATAATGGCACTGCGCTTGATGATACGACCTTCAGCTTTGTTGTCGTACCCTCCGAGGGTGTCAGCCTGAAAGAGGCCGAGGACGCGCTTGATGTCGCACTTGCCACCTTCATGGAAGAAGGCGTGGATGCGGCGCAACTGGACCGGATCAAGCTGCAGTTGCGGGCCAACCAGATTTACGCCCGCGACGATGCCGACCGTGTCGCCAACCGCTACGGTCAGGCGCTTGCGATCGGATTAAGCGTCGAGGACGTGCAGGCATGGCCCGATATCCTTGAGGCAGTAACGGCGGAGGAGATCATGCAAGCTGCTACGTCCGTATTTGACCGCCGCGCCTCTGTGACAGGATGGCTGATGAAAGAAGAGATCACACAATGAGACTGATTTACGCGCTGGTCCTCGTCTGTATGGCTGCCTTGCCTGCACGGGCCGAAGTCAATATTCAATCCGTCACCAGCCCCGGTGGCCTGACCGCCTGGCTTGTTGAAGAGCATTCCATTCCCTTTGTGGCCCTCGAGATCAGCTTTCGGGGCGGTGCATCACTGGACGCACCGGGCAAGCGGGGTGCCACAAATCTGATGACTGGATTGCTGGAAGAAGGTGCTGCCGACATGGACGCCCGTGCGTTCAGCCGCGCAACAGAGGCGTTGGCGACGAATTTCGGCTTTGACATATCAAGCGACGCGCTTTCGATTTCTGCACGGTTCCTGACCGAGAACCGCGAGGCGTCTATCGCGTTGCTGCGGGCGGCACTGACCGAACCTACCTTTGACGCGCAAGCCATCGAGCGTGTGCGCGGACAGGTTTTGTCAATCATCCAGTCGGACCAAAAAGACCCGGGCGAAATCGCAAGCGAGACGTTCAACCGGATTGCTTATGGCGACCACCCTTACGGGTCATCACTGAACGGCACATTGGATAGCGTGGCTGCCTTGACCCGCGATGATCTGGTTGCAGCGCATGCTGCGGTGCTGGCACGGGACCGCGTGTATATCGGAGCTGTTGGCGATATTACCCCCGAAGAACTGGGTGTGATGTTGGATGATCTGCTGGGCGACTTGCCTGAAACTGGAGCCCCAATGCCGCCGCGCGCCGAAGTGACCATTCCGTCCGGTGTGACGGTTGTCGATTTTGCAACGCCGCAATCTGTCGCGCTGTTTGGTCAAAAGGGTATCAAGCAAAGCGACCCCGACTTTTTTGCCGCAACCGTGCTGAACCACGTTTTGGGTGGCGGATCATTCGAGAGCCGCCTGATGAACGAGGTCCGCGAGAAGCGTGGCCTGACCTATGGTGTTTCTTCCTATCTCGCGCCCCGTGATCTGGCTGAGGTTTATATGGGGTCGGTCAGTTCGGCCAATGACCGCATTGGCCAAGCCATCCAGGTGATCCGCGATGAATGGGCGAAAATGGCTCGCGATGGCGTCACGGAAGAAGAGCTGAATGCGGCAAAAACCTATATCACGGGATCCTACCCGTTGCGGTTTGACGGCAATGCACCAATTGCAAGCATCCTTGTCGGGATGCAGATGATTGATCTGCCGATTGATTACATCGCCACCCGCAATGACAAGGTTGATGCGGTCACATTGGAAGATGTGAAACGTGTGGCGGGCGAATTGCTGGACCCCGAGGGGCTGCATTTCGTCGTGGTGGGCCAGCCTGCGGGTTTGGAAACCACCGCAGGTTCGCAGTGATTTTCTTTCTTGGCCTAAAAGAGGCCAAGGTTTTTTGAGTATTTAAGGCGAAAAGAATTAAAGGGTTATTCGCCGTAAGGCACCCAGATGTTCTTGACCTCAGTGGCTGCTTGCAAGAACATCCGGCCCTCGCCGGACGGCCCTGACCAATCGCGTGCGAACCCGTTGTTGACCCATGTGCGTTTGAGATTTGAGGCGGACCCGTGTTCGACAACCTTGCTGAACTCAGCTGCGCCGAACGACCACACCGCATCAATATCCATGTGGCGCGCCATCGCGTCGGCGATGTCACTGTGCGGGCCTGTGAGGATATTCACAACACCCGCCGGCACATCCGAGGTTTCCAGCACCTGAGTGAAATCCGTGGCGGACAGCGGGAAAGGCTCCGATGCGGACAGGATCACGCGGTTGCCCATGGCGATTGCAGGGGCCATCGCGGAAATCAAACCGAGCAGCGGTGCCTCTGACGGACACAGCACGCCGATGACGCCCACAGGTTCCTTCATTGCCAATGCCACGCCCCTGATCGGGACACCGTGTACCTGACCATCGTATTTGTCAGCCCACGCCGCATAGGTGAACAGACGTTTTATGCTGGCCTCGACCTCGGCTTTGCCATTACGCCCGCCTTGCATCAGGTCCAGACGCGCGGCGAATTCATCGCTGCGGGCGGCAAGGTTTTCAGCGATATAATACAGAATTTGCGCGCGCAGGTGGCCCGTGGTTTTGGACCATCCCGACGCTGCATGCGCGGCCTCGACCGCGTTGCGCAGATCTTTGCGGTTCGCCAGCGACGCATGGCCCAGCAATGCACCTGATTTGCCCCAGATAGGTGCCGAATAGCCGCCATCAGGACGGGCTTGCTTGCCGCCGATGTACAGCTTGGCGGTGCGGTCAACCGGATCGGCCGGCGCGCCGTCGCCGGTCATGGCTTCGAGTGCCTTCAGCGGTTTGGGTGATCCTTTAGATTTGGTATACCCCGCCAATCCTTCCCAACCGCCTTCGCGACCAAACCCGCTTTCGCGCACCCCGCCGAAACCGGCGGCAGCGTCCATCAGGTTGGTGCCGTTGATCCAGACGATGCCAGCGGCCAGTTTCGGTGCGATGTCCAGTGCCAGATTGATGTTCTCGGACCAGACCGTTGCCGCCAACCCGTACCGTGTGTTGTTGGCAAGTTGCACCGCCTCGGCAGGGGTGCGGAACGTGGTGGAGACCAGCACGGGACCAAAGATTTCCTCCTGCATCAACGTATCGGCAGGGTTCAGACCGGTGATCAGTGTAGGCGGATAATAACAGCCCGTGTCAGGCATTGGCGTTTTGGCCACATAGGTGTCACCGGCCGCATTGCCGCTGACCATATCGCTGACGGACTTCAACTGTACCGGATCAACGAGCGCGCCCACATCAATGGATTTATCCATCGGATCGCCAATGCGCAGCTTGTCCATCCGCGCGCGTAGTTTGGTATAAAACGCATCCGCTACCGGTTCATGCACCAGCAGGCGCGACCCTGCACAGCAGACCTGGCCCTGATTGAACCAGATCGCGTCAACCAGACCTTCGACCGCAGAATCCAGATCAGCGTCATCAAACACGATGTAGGGTGATTTGCCACCCAACTCTAATGTCAGTGCTTTGCCGGTGCCTGCCGTTGCCTCGCGAATACGGCGACCCACAGCGGTGGAACCTGTGAACGCAATTTTATCGACATCAGCATTCACGATCATTTCGCCGACAGCACCGTCACCCGTGACGATGTTCACCACGCCGCGCGGCAGGCCCGCCTGACGGCAAATATCAGCAAAAAGCAATGCGGTCAGCGACGTATATTCCGCAGGTTTCAACACCACGGTGTTGCCCATCGCCAGTGCGGGTGCGATTTTCCACGCCAGCATCAGCAGCGGAAAGTTCCACGGGATGATCTGGCCACAAACGCCAAGGGCTTCGGCGTCGGGCAGCTCGCTTTCCATCAACTGCGCCATGCCTGCGTGAAAATAGAAATGCCGCTGCGCCAAGGGAATGTCTATATCGCGTGCTTCGCGGATCGGTTTGCCGTTATCCAGCGTCTCGAGCACGGCAAACAGGCGGCTGTGCTTTTGCAGCAATCTTGCCAGCGAATAGAGATAGCGCGCGCGTCCGTGCCCGCCCAGCTTCTCCCATTTCGGCTGCGCCTTGCGCGCGGCTTTCACGGCGCTGTCCACATCGGCTTGCGTGGCTTGGCTTAACGTGGCCAGCACGTTTCCTGTCGCGGGGTTCTTGCTTTCAAAGCTGTCACTCGGTTCGGTAAACGTGCCATCAATGAAATGGCCAAAGCGGTCGCCCATGTCGACAAGCCATGCCAACGCGTCGGCGGCGGATTCGGGCGCTTTGCCGTAATCCATGCTTTCAAAAATCTCGGAAATAGTCATCGCGTGGCCCTCAACTTGTCGCATGGCGGTATCCGGCGGAATAATTGCCGGTGATATGGTGTTCCAATTGGCGTTCGATATCATTGAGCAAGGATGAAGCACCGAAGCGGAACAGGTCGGGCTGCAACCAGCGGTCGCCCAATTCTTCTTTCATCAGCGCCAGATAGGTGATCGCGTCCTTGGCCTTTGATATGCCGCCTGCAGGTTTGTAACCGACACGGATGCCGGTACGGTCATAATAATCGCGAATGGCGCGGATCATCACGAGGCTGACGGGCAGGGTCGCATTGACGCTTTCCTTACCTGTCGAGGTTTTGATGAAGTCGGCCCCGGCCATCATGCAGACCAAGGACGCCCGCGCGACATTGCGCAAACTGCCAAGCTCGCCCGTGGCCAGAATCGCTTTGACATGGGCATCGCCACAGGCGGCGCGAAACGCTTGCATTTCGTCATAAAGTGCCTGCCAGTCACCTGACAGAACATGCCGCCGCGAGATGACGATGTCGATCTCGGCAGCCCCTGCATCCACGCTCATTTCGATCTCTTTGATGCGCAATTCAAACGGCGACAGACCAGCGGGAAATCCGGTGGACACAGCCGCAATGGGTATGTTTGTGCCTTCCAATGCGGCCCGAGCGGCAGGGATCATTTCGTGATAGACACAGACAGCGCCTGTTGTGATCGGGTCCATCCCCAACGCGTCGAGCAAGGCGGCAGACACAGGCTGCCGCGCTTTGGCACATAAGCGCGCCACACGGCGGGCGGTGTCATCGCCGGACAAGGTGGTCAGATCAATGCAGGTCACAGCCCGCAACAGCCACGCGGCTTGATGCTGTTTCTTCACAGACCTGCGCGCGGGCAGGGACGCTGCGCGCCGTTCAATCGCGGATGTGTTTGCCTGCACCGACCGCACCCAGTCCATGTCCAGCGGCATCCCCGGATTGCGAGGCTCCGTCAGTTGCGGAAGGTGCGATTTTGCCGTTGTGGCAGGGATTGTCGCGGCAGGGGTGATCTGGGTGGCCATTGCGGAACTCCGGGTCAGTCAGAGGATCAAAGTGCCATGCACTTGGTCCCTTTGGCAATGGGAGTGCCGCAAAGTTAATTGCGCAAAAACTGCACAAGCGCGCCCCGCCGCCTGCACGCCCGTTTGGCAAAAGAGTGTCAGAAAACAAACACGAGGGGCAAGAGTTAGATGAAGACCTTTTTAATGCGCGGCGTACCGCTGGCGATGCAGCAAGACGGCTGGTGGATGAATGGCACAGTCAAGGCGGACAGGCCGGACAAAAGCGGGACAGCAAAGGTGCCGGACATTGCGCGGGTGGCATTGCTGGTTCCGTTGATTGCGCTGGGCGATATTCTGGTCTGGCAAGTGTTGCCTGGCTTGTCACTCGCCGTGTTCGGTGCTGCGATTGTACTGGCGGCCCTGTGGGTTACGGGGCGTCGCATCACAGCCCAGCGCGGGGTTTTAGTCGCGGGCGGCAGCATCTTGGCGTTGCTGCCGTTGGTCGAACTGGTGCAACCCTTGTCGTTGCTCATCGCGGTTTGCGGCGTGTCGGCGATGCTGGCACTGTTGGCAGGGCTCAAGCCGTCAGAGCTTGGTCGTGGTACTGTGCGGCTGTGGCCCACGGGGGTGCGGCAGACGTTTGCAGATGCTGCGAACCTGTTGCGTGCCAATGATACGCGCGGGGCAGGCGCGTTTTTCCAGCACATGTTGATGGGGTGGTTTGTGCCTGTCGCGCTGGGGTTAGTTTTTTTGCTGCTGTTGCTTGAGGCGAACCCGATTGCCCAAGGCTGGGCAGATGCGGTCTGGGACATCGACTTTGATTTGCCGGGCGGCGACCGCGCGATTTTTTGGCTGTTTCTGGTGCCGTTCGTCTGGACCCCGTTGTCAGTGACCAAAATGCGCGAGCGGCTGCGCGGCACACCGAAGGTTCACAAGATAGGGCCGCCCCGTGAAGGCATGATCAACCCTGCATCGGTCACACGGGCGCTGGTCCTGTTCAATGCAGTGTTTGCGGTGCAAACGCTGATGGATGTGATTTACCTTTATGGCGGAGTGGGCCTTCCGGACGGGATCACCTATGCCGAATATGCGCACCGTGGGGCATATCCTTTGGTGGTCACAGCACTTCTGGCGGGCGGGTTCACGTTGTTGACGCGGCGCTGGACGGACGGCAACAAAATGCTGCGCGGATTGCTGATGTTCTGGGTCGCGCAGAACGTGATGCTGGTGATCAGTTCACTGGTCCGGTTGGAGTTGTATGTCGAGGTGTACGGGTTGACCCATATGCGCATGGCTGCTGGCATCTGGATGGGGTTGGTTGCGGGTGGCCTGTCGTTGACGTTATGGCAAATCTGGAAAGGGCAGAATAACGCCTGGCTGATGCTGCGGTCTGGCGCAATGGGTGCTGTGGTGCTGTATATCTGCGCTTTCATCAGCTTTGATGCGGTGATCGCGCGGCACAATCTGAGCCATCCGTTGCGCCAGGATTATTACCATCTGTGCAATTTGGGCGATGCGGCCAAGCCGGTCATTCTGGACTATGAAATCCGCAACCGGATCACGCTGTGTGAATACAACGACCGCAGCATCCGCGCACCCCGCGACTGGCGCGAATGGGGGTTTCGCAACTGGCGTGCGCGCAATACCCTTGTGCAATTGCAAGCCGAGGTCCGCCCGTGAAGCCGCTTATCCTGATTGTTGATGATGATCCGCAAATCCGTCAGGTGATTTCAATCGCCTTGCGTCAAGCAGGGATGGGGCCGAGCGAGGCCGGGGACGGGGCCGAAGGATTGGCCAAGGCGCAGTCGGGCCGGTTTGATCTGGTTGTACTCGATATCGGATTGCCGGAGATGGACGGGCTTGAGGTCTGTCGCACCTTGCGGACAACGCATGCGACACCGGTTTTGTTTCTAACCGCACGGGATGACGAAATTGACCGTGTGCTCGGGTTCGAGCTGGGCGGCGATGATTATGTGACCAAACCGTTCTCGCCGCGTGAACTGGTCGCCCGGATCAAAGCGATCTTGAAGCGGAGCGGGCAAAGCCAGCCAAAGTCGGAAGCACGACCCAAATTACAGACCGGAAACCTCGCGATTGATCCTGCACGTCACCGCTGTCTGGTTGATGGTGCGCCGGTTGCGTTGACTGCTCGCGAAATGGGTATTCTGAGCCATCTGATGACCCGACCCGATCAGGTGGTGCCGCGACCCGCGCTGACTGATGCGGTCTATGGCTCCAACATCCATGTGTCAGACCGCACCGTTGACAGCCATCTGCGTAATCTGCGGGCCAAGCTGGCGGAGGCAGGATGCGGCGATGCAATTGAAACCATCCACGGCGTTGGTATCAGGATGGGTGCATGCCGCAGCGTGTGAACCGCAAATGGCGCCCGCCTCTGGCGCTTGTCATCGGCGGCGCGTTGGCTGGGGTCTTGGGTGTGCCGCTGGTGGGCATCGGATATTTCAAAGTTGCGGGCGACGTGCTGGGCTGGGGCGAAACCGCGTGGCTGATTGCCTCGATGGCGGTGATTTCGACAAGTATCCTCGGGTTCTTGTTGTGGCGGTTAGTGCTGCGCCCCGTCTATGCGCTGACTGCGCATGCGCGCGCGATGAAAGCAGGCCGCGTTGATACGCCGCTCCCTCAACATTTTGGCACGCCCGAGTTCAGCGATCTGGGCCAAAGTGTGATTGATATGGGCGAAACCCTGAACAACCGGGCGACGGGCCTGCGGGCCTACGCCGATCACGTGACCCACGAGTTGAAATCGCCGCTGACCGCGATCAGTGGTGCTGCGGAATTGTTGCAAGGTGATGTGAGCAAAGCCGACCGGAGTGTGCTGGCCACGACAATAAAACAGGCAGCTGCGCGGATGGAACATTTGCTCAGCGATATGCGTGCCCATGCGGCAGCGGGGATAGAGCGGTCGGGGGGGCATGCAGACCTTGAAAAGGTTGCAAATACGCTTTCAGGGATCGAAGTTACCGTGATTCAAGGCGGCACGCTTCCCATCACTACCGAGGATTTGCATGCAGTTTTGACCCAACTTGCCCAGAACGCTGCCGCCCATGGCGCATCGTCTTTGCAATTGCGCTGGGCGGATGATGTTCTAAGCGTGCGCGATGACGGGCGCGGTGTGGCCGCTGGCAACAGATCACGGCTGTTTGATCCGTTTTTCACCACCACGCGCAATGATGGCGGCACCGGAATGGGCCTGTCAATTGCGCGCGCCTTGCTTGGTGCTCATGGGGGCAAGATCGAATTTATCCCCAGCGATCAAGGCGCACGGTTTGATATCTCGTTTTGAAGGTCGCGGCCCTAGCTGCCACGATATGTTGAAAAGCTGAACGGGGACAGCAACAGCGGCACGTGATAATGCGCTTCGACATCAGAGATACCGAAACGGATGGGGATCTCGTCCAGAAATCTCGGGTTTTCAGGTGCTGCACCTGTGCGGTCCAGATATGCGCCCGCCTCGAATAGCAGTTCATAGGTGCCGGTCGCAAACTGCCCCTTTGGCAAGATCGGCGTATCGGTGCGCCCGTCGGCGTTGGTTTGCATCGAGACCAGCTTGAGACGGTTTGCCCCTTCAATCCGGTACAGCGTGACCGTCATGCCGCCCGCTGGCATTCCGCGTGCCGTGTCCAGAACATGGGTCGTCAGATATCCGTCAGCCATGGGGGGTCTCCTTTAGTTTGCGATTTCGAGCTGATGAAAAGCACGGCAGGGGCGAAACTTCCACGGGATAAATTGAATTGTCGCTGAAAATGGATGCTTTTTCGACTCACAAACCTGCGGATGTGAACTTTTTTCGGACCTGATTCGCTTTTACTTTGACGTCCGAATCATCCTTTGCCTATATGTAGCCCACCAGCCAATAGGTGTGCTGCTTGTCAGATAGCACATCTAAATATGGTAGCTCGTCTGGGGGGACGGTGAAAATGTCAAGGTTGCCGATAGCGCTGA
Source organism: uncultured Alphaproteobacteria bacterium (assembly GCA_963710185.1). GTDB lineage: Bacteria > Pseudomonadota > Alphaproteobacteria > Rhodobacterales > Rhodobacteraceae > Sulfitobacter. The sequence goes on from CAVPZE010000002.1 coordinate 880,748, forward strand.
TAGCGGGATTTTGCTTAAGCAGCGGCGCTGTATATGCCCAAGATACTTTCAAGGAAGCAAAAGCATCATTCATCTTTAATGGTGAGCGGGTGCAAATTGACCGTGCCAATCCCGATGCTGCGCGCTTTGTCGTCCGCTTTACATCAGGTGGCGATGCCTGCGGTGCTGCCTGTATAGCACCAATGGTTGTTGCCGGGGGCGTTGGGACTTTTGGCGAAAACGACGTGCTTGAATTTCTGGTTGATAAGGTCGCGGGAAACAAGGGCCTGATGGTGGATGCCAGGATGCCTGCCGACCGCGCCAATGGCTATATTCCCGGCTCTGTCAGCCTGCCTTTTGCAACCATGTCGCCCGAGAATGAATTTAAAGACGATATCCTGATCGCATTGGGTGCCCGCGCGCTTGACGGTGTTTTCAATTTTAGCGACGCCCGCGAACTGCTGGTTTATGATACCGGACCCAGCACAGATGATGCGGGAAAGCTGGTAAGCAGGCTTTTGGCCGCAGGGTATCCATCCGAGAAAATTCATTACTACCGCGGCGGCATGCAGGTCTGGTCGGTGCTGGGTTTCAGCATCGAAGAGGGGACATCATGAGCAAAAACGGCAATCAGGATCCGACATCCCCCCGGATTACATTCGATAATTATGTGATCCCTGATACGGTTCAGGAATACGTGGCCCCGCGTCACGCAATTCGGATCAACGGCACGATTGTTGCGGTCAGCGTGATTGCGGTGCTGACATTTCTTTTGGGCGTCATGACGACCCTGCAATTTATGGGACCGCGCCAGTCGGACGTTGCAGACATACCACCCTCCCCTGCGTCCCTTGACCAGTTTGTCGCCGCAAGCCTTGACGGTGAAGTCACCCGCCAACAAGCACCGGATTTGTTGACCACAGCGTTAAGTGCCGCGCGTGCACAGCCGCAGATGCCGCAACATGATGCGGCCGTTTTGCAGGGGCTGATGCCGTCACGCACGGTTGGCACGCTGACCGATGCCGAGCGAAAGGAGAAAGCCCGCGAGGCGTTGGAAATCATCAGCCGCAACAAGCTGCGGATGCTGCGTGAAGGGGTATTGGCGGGCGTTTATACTGTCAAAACCGAGACCCAGAATGGCCAGCGCCGGATCGTCCTCAAAACAATCAACGCGGACCTGACCAGCAAGACAATGAGCGATTTGTTGCAAAAAGCAGCAACCGAAGGCCGCATTGAAATACCTGCATCTCTGAACACCGCAGACGGCAACGTCGATATGGACACGCTGTTGTTCAATCTGGTGCAAACCTCGTTGGCCGAGGATGGCACCGAGGAAGGTGCAGAGGCCGCCCGTGAAATGAGCCGCCGCGCCTTTGCCGCCTCCAGCGCCAAAACCCGTGAAGTGCAGGGCGAGCGCATTTATGTGGTCGAAGCGGGGGACAGCCTTGCCTATATTTCACTTCAATTTTACGGACGCCCCAGCGATTATGAACGGATTTTCGAGGCAAACCGTTCTCTCCTGCAAACTCCGGACCGTATACAGATTGGCCAGCGCCTGATAATTCCAGGATAATAAAAAGCACAGCGCGCACAAGTTGCCAATCTGACAGCGGGCCGGCCTTTCCCAAGGTACGGCCCGCTGGCTTTTCGTGCCTCGGCATTTAGCCGTGGATAACTAAACCCCACGGCTGGAAGTGTTGGCCCGTGCTGTGCTATCCATAGTGTCATGGCACGCCCCAACCCCCATATGAGCGAAACGCAACCTGTTATCCGCCAGCTTGATGAAGCTGCGGTGAACCGTATTGCCGCGGGCGAGGTGGTTGAACGCCCCGCCTCAGCGGTCAAGGAACTGGTCGAAAACGCCATTGATGCGGGGGCACAGCGGATTACGGTTGAATACAGTGGCGGCGGCAAGACCCTGATCCGGGTTACGGACGACGGCTGTGGCATGGCACCGGGTGATCTGGCGCTGGCGATGACCCGACATGCGACCTCTAAAATTGACGGCTCTGATCTGTTGAATATCCATTCCTTCGGGTTTCGCGGCGAGGCGTTACCGTCGCTTGGCGCTGTGGGCCGTCTGACAATTGCCAGCCGCGCCAAGGGCCATGACGGTGCCGAAATCGCTGTCAACGGCGGTCATCCCACCCCGGTGCGGCCCTCTGCGCTGAACGGTGGCACGGTTGTCACCCTGCGCGATTTGTTCTTTGCCACCCCTGCGCGGTTGAAATTCCTGCGCACCGACCGCGCCGAGGCGCAAGCGATAGCAGATGTGATCAAGCGGTTGGCGATGGCAGAGCCGTTTATCCAGTTTGTGCTGCGCGATGTGTCGGGCGAGGATAAAGGTCGAGAGGTGTTTCGCGCCAGTGCCGAACAAGGCGAATTGTTTGATGCCTTGCAGGGGCGTCTGGCGCAGGTACTGGGGCGCGATTTTACGGACAACGCGCTGGCGATTGATGCGGAACGCGAGGGTCTGCACCTCACCGGATTTGCTGCGTTACCAACGTATTCACGTGGGTCGGCGGTGATGCAGTATCTGTTCGTGAATGGTCGTCCTGTGCGCGACAAGCTTTTGGTCGGTGCATTGCGCGGGGCCTATTTTGATTTTCTGAGCCGCGACCGTCATCCGGCGGCCGCGCTGTTTCTGGATTGTGATCCGACTTTGGTGGATGTGAACGTCCATCCGGCGAAATCAGAGGTGCGGTTTCGCGATCCGGGGCTGGCACGGGGTTTGATTGTATCGGCGCTGCGTCATGCCTTGGCCGGTGCGGGACACCGCGCATCGACCACTGTTGCAGGTGCGACGTTGGGCGCGATGCGGCCCGAGCAGACGGGCGCGCGCGTCTATCAGATGGACCGCCCGAGTGCAGGGGCGCGGATGGCGGCGTATCAGGCGCAGGCACCGGGGTTTGCGGAAACGGCCGGGACATGGGGGCGTGTTGAAGAGGCACCCGTCGAGGAGGCATCGCAGGATTATCCTTTGGGGACGGCGCGGGGGCAGGTGCACGAGAATTACATCATCGCGCAGACGGCATCTGGCATGGTGATTGTCGATCAACACGCGGCGCATGAAAGGCTGGTTTATGAAAAGCTCAAGAACCAGATGGCGGAAAACGGTGTTGCGGCGCAGGCGTTGTTGATCCCCGAGATTGTGGAATTGTCGTCAGGCGATTGCGCGCGGTTGCTGGAACTGGCAGGTGATCTGGCACGGCTGGGTCTGGGGATCGAGGCGTTTGGCGGCGATGCGATTGCGGTGCGAGAGACGCCGGCGATCCTTGGCACAGTCAATGCGCGCGCGATGATCATGGATATTCTGGATGAACTTGCCGACCAGAACGAAAGCAACATCGTACAGGCCAAGATCGAGGCGATCCTGAGCCGCATTGCCTGTCACGGGTCGATCCGGTCGGGCCGCTGGATGCGGGCCGAGGAAATGAACGCGCTGCTGCGCGAGATGGAAGCGACGCCGTATTCGGGGCAATGCAACCACGGGCGACCCACCTACGTAGAACTCAAACTGGCCGATATTGAACGGCTGTTCGGACGCACATGATAGAGATTTCAGGACAGACGTATGAATGGGGCGACCCCATTGTGATTGCAGTGCTAATCGGTGCAGCGGTCCTGTTGCTGATCCTCATCCTTCTGATCATGGCTGTGCGCGCGGCGGGTCGTTCGGCCAGCATGGCAGCACCACTGGCGCAGCAAATGCAGATCATGGGCGGCCATGTGCAGCAGCTTGGCGCGGGCCAGGAACAATTGCGTGGCGGTTTGCAAACCGTGTCGGACACCCAAGCCAACGCCCAAGCACAGATGATCCAGAGCATGGAGGCGCGACTGGCGTCGGTGCAGCAGAACATGCAGGACCGACTGGCCGACAACGCCGCCAAATCAGCGCGCTCAATGGCGGAAATGCAGGAACGGATGAGCCAGACCTTGCATGGCTCGTCCAAGCAGACCACGACCAGCCTGACACAGTTGCAAGAACGGCTGGCGGCGATTGACAAGGCACAGGACAACATCACCAAGCTGAGCGGCGATGTGTTGAGCCTGCAGGACATCCTGAGCAATAAACAGACGCGCGGGGCGTTCGGTGAAATCCAGCTGATGGATATCGTCTCCAAGGCCTTGCCAAAGGACAGTTACAGTCTGCAAGAAACACTCTCGAACGGGAAACGTGCGGATTGCCTGATCCATTTGCCCAACCCGCCCGGACCGATAGTGATCGACAGTAAATTCCCGTTGGAAGCCTATGAAGCATTGCGTCGGGCCAAGACGGATTTCGAGGTAAAGGCCGCAGCGGCCCAGATGAAAGTCGCAGTGCGCGCGCATATCAATGCGATTTCGGAAAAGTACATTCTTGAGGGCGAGACAGCTGATGGCGCGTTGATGTTTCTGCCGTCCGAGGCTGTCTATGCAGAGCTGCATGCCAATTTCCCCGAACTGGTGCGTTACGGGTTTGACTGCCGCGTCTGGATCGTGTCGCCGACAACCTGCATGGCAACCCTGAACACCATGCGCGCGATCCTGAAAGACGCGCGGATGCGCGAGCAGGCGGGCGCGATCCGCAAGACGCTCAAAATGTTGCACCGCGATGTGGAACTGGTGGTCAGCCGCGTGGACAAGCTGAACACCCATTTCAGTCAGGCGCGCGCCGATCTGGACGGGATTGGTACGGCGGCAGAGCGCGCAGGCAAACGCGCCGCACGTCTGGATAATTTTGATTTCGAGGAATTGACGCCGGAAGAGGTCGCGAATGTGGTGCCCTTGGCCAAGCCCGAGAGTTAGATACCCACAAACCGCTGCACGACGCGCGGCAGCCAGCCCTTAAACTCCAAAGGCGCGTCTGTGACCGCGAGGCAAATGCAATCCTCGCCAATGTCGGCCACGGGCGTATGGGTCACACTGCCATCCGCAACTTCGATATCGCCGCGCGCAAACCTGTCGGTTCCGTCAAAGAACGCGCCTTGCAACACAAGCGTCAACTCAGCGCCGCCATGGCTGTGGTCGGGCATCGCAACACCCGCAGGGATCAGCAGCAAGCGTGCGGTCGCATCCGATGATGTGCGCAGTATCGCCTGTTTGACGCCCATCCCGACGGGTCGCCATTTTATGCTGTCCAGATCACCGCCGACATAGTCTTGCAAAGGTGCAGGCAACGTGCCGGGGCGTCGCGGTGCCTTGGTTTCCGGCACGTCAATATCAAGACGGGCCAATGCGTGATCAAGGCTTAGATCGGCCAATGCGACGACCGGTGCCGCGTCCATCAAAACTCCGCCAACGGCGTCGCAGCTTTCCACTGCTGCACGGCAGGCATCACAAAGCGACAGATGCGTCGCAACAGCGAGGTTAAACGCCTCGGGCAAGTTTCCGGAGGCATAGGCCATCAAGGTGGCATCGTCCAAATGGTGTTGAATACTCATGGGTCAGTTCACTTCATAGCATGGCGCAAACGGTCAAGCGCCAGACGGATACGGGATTTGATCGTGCCAAGCGGCAGACCGGTGATTTGTGCAATCTCGGATTGGCTGAGATCGCTGAAATAGGCTTTTTCGATAAGATCACGTTGAGCAGCGGGCAAATCGTCCATCGCGGCGCGCAACTGTTCGGTTTCTTGGCTTAGGGCGATGACATCGGCCTGATCCGGCTCTGCCTCGGGCCCCCATGTCAATTCTTCCGGCTCTGGCCGTCTTTGCTTGCGCAGGATGTCGATGCGACGGTTTCGGGCAATCGTGAATATCCATGTGGCGACAGACGCGCGGGTTGGATCGAACTGGGCCGATTTGCGCCAGAGCGTCGTCATGACATCCTGCGCACATTCTTCGGCCATTGCGGCATCTGTGCCGGATTTGATCAAGAATCCTTTGATGCGTGGCGCAAAATGCACGAACAACGCAGCAAAAGCCGCACGATCACGGTTATCCCGCACGCGCACCATTGCAGCGACCCATTCGGCGTTTGTATCATCCTGCTGCCGCGGCAAATTCCCATGCTCCAATAACATCGTCCCGCGCAAAGTGTTGCGCTTTACCCGCACCAGAGTGGCGGGTGGGGGCAATGATTGCAATATCTGTGTCGGAGCTAACATATACAAGATACGCGACAAATCGAGCAGTGGATCAGTTTATGTGCAACTCTTTTACATCCACATCCGTGTTTACGTCGTATCTAAATATAAGCAAGCAGACCTGACAGGAATAAAATACCACATGCCTTTTGAATCCGCGACCACCCGTCAGTCCGCACAATATCCCACACAACGCAACATCGCCGTAATCGGTGCCGGAATTTCGGGCATGGGGGCAGCACATATGCTGGGCGACACCCACCGTGTGACCGTGTTCGAGGCAGGTCACAGGCTTGGCGGTCACGCCCGCACGATTATGGCTGGCAAGAACGGCGACCAGCCTGTCGATACAGGGTTTATCGTGTTCAACTATGCCAATTACCCGCATCTGGCCGCCCTTTTTGCCGAACTTGATGTGCCTGTTGTCAAATCCAACATGAGCTTTGGCGCGTCGATTGATGGCGGGCGCTTCGAATATGCGCTTACCAGCCTGAATGCGGTGTTTGCGCAGCGCAAGAACGCACTCAACCCTGCGTTTCTGGGGATGCTGCGCGATGTTTTCCGGTTCAACAAACATGCGGTGCGCCTTGCGTCCGATCAAACCCTCACCATCGGGCAGTTTCTGGAGAAGCTGGGCACGGGGCGGTATTTTCGCGACTATTATCTGGCCCCTTTGTCAGGTGCGATCTGGTCAACGCCGACGGACAAGATCATGGATTTTCCCGCCCATGCTCTGATCAGCTTTTTCGAGAACCACGCTTTGCTCGGGTATTCCGGGCAGCATCAGTGGTACACGGTCAAAGGCGGCTCGCAGGAATACGTGAAGCGCCTTGATGCGTCCTTGCGCAAGAAGGGCGTCAAAATCCGGCTTGATACCGCAGTGCAGGGCGTGCGGCGCAATTCAAAAGGTGCCGAGGTCAAGACAGCAGTCGGCGCATGGGAACAATTCGACGATGTGATCTTTGCCACCCATTCCGACGATACGTTGGCGATGCTTACGGATGCGACAGCGCAAGAGCGAAAAACACTGGGCGCGATAAAATACCAGCCCAACGACATTACATTACACGCGGATACCGCGATGATGCCCAAACGCCGCGCGACGTGGGCGTCTTGGGTCTATACCGAGGAAGCAGGTGCGAAATCGGATCATATCGACCTGACCTATTGGATGAATTCATTGCAACCGATCCCGATGGACGATCTGCATTTTGTGACCTTGAACACAAAACGCACGATCCGCGAGGAATTGATTTATGATCAGGTGACATTGCGGCATCCGGTGTATGATCTGGGTGCATTGGTGGCGCAAAGACAAATTGCCGCGACCAATGGCGCGGGGAATACGTGGTTCTGTGGCGCATGGATGCGCAACGGGTTTCACGAGGACGGACTGGCCAGTGCCGTTGACGTTGTGCAAGGTATTGAACGGGCGGCAAGCGTCAGTCTGGCAGCGGAATAATCGGTGACGATGACAGCAACAATTGATCATATCGCGGGCCATACGTTTCATGGCCGCAAGGGCGCTGTTGAAAACGCGTTCCGGTATTCGATTGATTATGTGCTGTGCGATGCCGAGGTGCCCGTTTCCACACCGCTGCTATTTGGTCGCAACACCGCCGGGCTTTCATCATTGCAAGATGTGGATCACGGAGGCACGCCGAAGCAGGGCAGGGGTGCTGTATGGGTGCGTGAAGTTCTGGCACAGCATGAGATTGACGGGATCGACAAAATTGAACTGCTCGCGCAGCCGCGTGTCTTGGGTCATGTGTTCAATCCGGTGAGTTTTTGGCTTTGCTACCGTAATGCCGCGCTGACAGTTGTGATTACAGAGGTGTCCAACACCTTTGGCGACCGGCATTGTTACCTGTGCCACCACGATGATCTGCGCCCAATTGCTGCCGACGACCACCTGCATGCGACCAAGATATTCCACGTCTCGCCGTTTCAACCTGTTGAGGGGTCATATACATTCCGTTTCGACATTCGCACTGACCGGATCGGTATCTGGATCGATTATACCGCTGGCAACGGCGGGCTGATCGCGACCCTGACGGGCAAGCGGAAACCGCTGACGAATACTGCGATCCTAAGCGCGCTGTGGCGCAGGCCCTTTGGCGCGCGCCGGGTGCTGACATTGATCCATTGGCAGGCGGTCAAGCTATGGTGGAAAGGGGCGACGTTCCGCCCGCGCCCCACACCGCCAAACGATGAAATCACCCGCGGATGATGTCACAACGTCTGCCGTCGTATGCGCTTTTTGCTGCGCTTTTGTCTGCGGCGGGCCTGCCAATCTATATTCACGCACCGAAGTTCTTTGTCGATGAATATGGCGTGTCTCTGGCGGCGCTGGGTGCGGTTCTTTTTGGTTTACGCCTGCTGGATGTCATCCAAGACCCCTTGTTGGGCCGATTGTCCGAAATCCTGCGTCATCAGCGGCACATGGCTGTTGGTGTCGCGGCAACCCTTATGGCCGCTGCGATGTACGGTTTGTTTGCGGTTGAACCTTTGGGATCACCGCTGATCTGGTTCGGCGCGATGCTGACGATTGTGTTCTCGGCGTTCAGTTTTCTGACAATCTGCTTTTATGCCCAAGGTGTCGCCAAGGCGGCGTCCATGGCGGGCAACGGGCATCTGGCCTTGGCGCGCTGGCGCGAAACCGGTGCGCTGCTGGGGATATCTGTCGCATCGGTGGCCCCCGTGGCCCTCGGCGCCTGGATGGACGCGCCTTTTGCCGGATTTGCCGTGGGGTTCATCCTATTGGCGGCCGCTGCGGTCTGGGCAATGCGTGGCGAATGGCGCGCGGCTGATCTGCCAGCGTCAACAGGGTTCGGCACTGTTCTCGGTGATCCCGTCGCGCGCAGTTTGCTGTTGATCGCCTTGTTCAATGCCGCACCTGTGGCGGTCAGTTCGACGCTGTTCTTGTTTTACGTTGAAATCGCATTGGAAGCACCGGGATATGAAGGGCCGTTGTTGTTGCTGTTCTTTCTAAGTGCCGCCGTTGCAGCGCCGTTCTGGGGGCTGCTTGCAGAACGGTTTGGCGGCAAACGCGTGCTTTTGGCGGCGATGGTGCTGGGGATTATCTCATTCGGCGGGGCGTTGTTTCTGGGGCCGGGCGATGTCTGGGCCTTTGCGGTGATCTGTGCCGCTTCGGGGGCTGTTCTGGGTGCTGACATGACACTATTGCCCGCCCTGTTTGCCACGCGCATGTCAAAGATCGCACCCTCGGCTGCGGAAGGTTTCGGGTTGTGGTCCTTTGTTTCAAAGTTCACATTGGCTTTGGCGGCTGTGGTACTACTTCCAGTGCTCGAGCGCGCAGGTCTACAGTCCGGCGCGGGCAAAAGTCCGCAAGAGGCCGTAAATATGCTGATCTGGCTTTACGCAGGGGTGCCTTGCGTATTGAAATTGATCGCTATCACGCTGTTGAGCCGCGTCAAACAGATTGAGGAAACTTGATGGAGGAATTATTCTGGACCGGATTTGGTATCGCACTTGCGGTGCTCGTGATCACGTTGCGCCGGAAATTCGCGGCGTTTCACGGTCAGACCCCGCAGGATTACGAGGGTACGTTTCCGGACTTTTCGATCAAGGAGCATCTGAACGGCGAGATGATTTGCGAGGGCGTTATTTTTGGCCCCTTTGGCCGTATGACCAGTTCCTTTGTGGCAGAGTTCAACATCACATGGGAAGGTGATACCGGCAAAATGGCTGAAGAATTCCGGTATAATGACGGCTCTGCGCAGTCGCGGGAATGGACCATTGTAGCCGGCTTAAATGGTCGTTTTACGACAACAGCCGTTGATGTACCGGGTCGGGGGCGCGGCATGGCGTCCGGCTCGACCGTTCAAATGCTCTATCCTATCCGCTTGCCCGAAAATGATGGAGGACATGTGTTGAAAACGGTGGACTGGATGTATCTGACCCCAAACGGCACAATCATGAACCGCAGCCAGTTTCGGAAATTCGGGTTCAAAGTAGCAGAGCTGGTGGCCACGATCCGCCCCAAGGAGACGACATGAAAAATTGGCAGACAAAGCGCTATTGGTTGGTCGGGGCGAGTGACGGGCTGGGCGCGGCGCTGGCACATAAGCTGAGCCGTGCAGGGGCCGAGGTCATTGTGTCTGCACGCTCGTCGGACAAGCTTGATGCTTTGGTCGAGGCATTGCCGGGCCGTGCGAGCGCGCAAACGATTGATGTGTCGGATGATGCCAGCATCAAGGCGGCTGTAAAGGCCGTGGGGAAGGTCGACGGCATTGTCTATCTCGCCGGTGTTTACTGGCCTTTCGGTGCCAAGGAGTGGGACGCAGACAAGGCCACTGCAATGGCAGATATCAATTTCACGGGCTTGGTTCGGGTCATCGGTCAGGTATTGCCGGATATGGTTGCCCGCGATGCAGGGCATATTGTCATCACCTCAAGCCTGACGGGTTTCAGGGGTCTGCCCGGTTCAATCGGCTATACGGCGTCCAAGGCCGCGACGATGTCGCTCGCGGAATGTATGTATGCCGACCTGCGCAAGACAGGGGTGCAGGTGCAAGTCATAAACCCCGGATTCATCAAGACGCAACTGACTGACAAGAACGATTTCAAAATGCCGTTCCTGATGCAGCCCGACGAGGCCGCGCAAGAGGTGTTCGAACACATGAGCGGTGACACTTTCAAGAAAAGCTTTCCATGGCTATTCTCGATGGTGTTCAGAGGCTCGCAGTTTCTGCCGGACTGGCTGTACTACCGGATATTTTCCTAGACCCTCACGCGTCGCCTGCATGCGCGGCAAATACGGCTTTGGCGCGCGCCCATGTGCCGGAATGATCTGCGGTCAGGTCCAGCAATGTCGGCAATAACTGCCCCGCAAAATTCTGCGAACTTTCCAGCGGCAGCATCGAGGGCAGGTTGTCGATGGCCATAACATCGAGCGGCGGCGTGTGGTGCACACGCAGCGCCGGTTCGGCCCAGGTTGTGGCGCGGTCGTAAATCTGCACGGGGTTGTAATCACTGTCCGGGTCGCAGGCGATATCACCGATCACGCGCAGTTTTCGCGCAGCTGTTGGCGCGTCGGATGTCACGAAGACAGGCGTGGTTGGTCCCGCAAGAATACAGTTGAAAAACATATCATGGTCGAGGATTTCAGGGAACGGCCCGCCTTTTGCAGTCTCGGCCATGTCCCAAGCCGTCACGGCCACGCCCATCGCGCGACACAGATCGGCGGCACCCGTACCAACGCGACCAAGCGCGCCTATGATCAGCGCGGTTTGCGGGGCTGATCCGGCAGCTTTCAACTCCCGCGCCAGAGCATCCTTGAGGACGTCTGCATTTGCGTAGGGCGACACTGGTCCCGCGACCTCGCCGCGCTGCTGCGCTGCCCAGCATTTGAGCGACACCGCCGCCCCCGCGAATCCCGCCCAATAGCCAAAGGCGGCAACGCGGCGACCTGTGTCATTGGTCAGGTATTCCAGATCAAGCAATGTCCCGCCACCTGCCGTGAACCTTTCCAACAGAACCTGCCCGGCGTGTTGGCCCTTGTAGACGTGGCCGAACATGATGTGGCGGTGTGGCAAGGGCGTACCGTCGTCAGGCAATTCCTTGAGACCAAAGATGATCGCGTCTTCGGGTGCGTCCGGCCATGAGTTTTGCGGGGCGATGGCGCACCCTGCATCGGCATAGCCTTGGGTTGCAATCGCGCGGGTATCCGATGCCTCGACCGTCACATCATAGCCTGCCTTGATCAGCGCCGCAGCACCGTCAGGTGTTAAACCCACACGGGTTTCATTGGCGCGTTGTTCGGCGCGCACCCAGATATGTGTCATTTATAACATGCCTTTTTCGCGGACGGCTTTGACACTGGTGCGTGTCTCCATGCGGGTCAAAAACGCATCTATTTTCGGAAATCCCGCACGCGGTACGCCGTCGCCTTCGATCCATGAGCACACAATATAGAGATAAGGGTCCGCAAGGCTTAGGGTGTCGCCCGTGGCATAGTCACCGCGTATACATTCAGCTTCGACATAGGTGGCGCATGCGGCAACAGTTTGCGGCACCTTGGCTTTCATATCATCAAAGCTGGATTGCTGGTCGGCCCAGCGGGTGCCCCGCATCTTGTGGGCATGTGCGACATGCATGGTCGAGGCGAGGTAATACATTACAGAGCGCATATGCGCGGCGTCCTCGGCACCCTGCGGCACCAGATGTGCATCCGGTGCGATGGCGGCGATGTAATCAAGCAATGCCCCCGTTTCGGTCAGCACCGTGCCCTTGTCTGTGACCAGTGCAGGCACGCGGCCTTTGGGGTTGATCGCCAGATACTCAGGCTTGGTCTGGGCGGCCCCTGCAAAATCGACTTTGACGGGGTCATAGGCCAGCCCTGCTTCCTCGAGTGCGATGGCAACCGCGATGGAGATTGTTCCGGGGGCGTAATACAGTTTGAGCATGGGCAAGCCTTTCAAATATGCGGCGCTAGATATGCGTCTGGGCGGCACGGCGGTCCGGGGTATCAAGATGTGGCACGGCGTTGAACAACACTGGCGACCAATGGCCCCCGATGGGAAACAGACGGTGGACCGATGTGTGCATGATGGCCAGTGCAATACGCGACATCGCAGGAATACCTAGACCCATCGCCTGTGCCATCACCATCGAGATTAACCCGCCCGAGGTGACAACCAATGCAGGCCCGTGCCCTTGGGAAATCTCGTGCAGTACTGATTGAATACGGTCTTCGAAATTGCCGTAACTCTCGGGTGTGTCTTCCAACTTTCCAGCCTTCCAGAAATCAAAAACCTGCGGCAGGTGATTGGTAAAGGCACCCTGTTCGGTCGGGAAGGGCACGCCATGCTGCTGCTCCAGCAACGTGGCAAGCGTGAAATATTCCAGCTCGTTCAGCCGCGCATCGCGGATGGGCTCAAGTCCGGTGTCCATGCCATCCGCTGTCTCGATATGGCGGCGCAACGTGCCGGTATACAGCCGTGTGTGATGTGTGTGGCTGTCACGCAGATATGTCCCCAACCACGCCGCCTGCTCATGACCCAGATCGCTCAGCTTGTCATAGCTCGCCTCGTCCTTGGCCGCTGAATTGGCCTGACCGTGACGGATCAAAGTGATGTGTGACATGGGACGCTGTTCCTTTGGTGTTTTGATATGCCAGCGGGTCACAGGATGAAAGGGCAGGATTGGTATTTGGAAAAGAGTGAAGGGCAAAGCAGGCGCCATGTCGTTGATAGGAAACTGTTTGGCGTAAAACTTGGGCAGGGTGTCGGGATTGCGCATCTGATCGCTTGCGATTTTGGTTATGAATGGCTCAAGATATCGCAGGAGGCGACCATGGCAGATACAATTACATTCACGCTGGACGGTGAAACCGTCAAAGCGGACGCTGGCCTGACGATCTGGGAAGTCGCCAATGGTCGGGGTCTGGTGATCCCGCATCTGTGCCACAAGCCTGCGCCGGGCTATCGCCCTGACGGCAATTGCCGCGCCTGTATGGTCGAGATCGAGGGCGAACGTACATTGGCGGCGTCCTGTATCCGCGAGCCCAGCGAAGGCATGGTTGTGGTCACAAACAATGCGCGCGCCAAAAATGCCCGCAAGATGGTGGTCGAGCTGCTGATGGCGGATCATCCAAAGCAAGACGTGGCGCATGATAAATCGAGCCACATGTGGGATATGGCCGCGATGAACGGCGTTGACGCCAGCCGCTTTCCCAAGCTGGAAGCGGGCCGTATTCCGTTGCTGGATGACAGCCATGTTGCGATGTCGGTGAATTTGGATGCCTGTATTCAATGCGGGCTGTGCGTGCGGGCCTGCCGCGAGGTTCAGGTCAATGATGTGATCGGCATGTCGGGGCGCGGGCATGACACCTATCCGACGTTCGATATGGCCGACCCGATGGGTGCGTCGACCTGTGTGGCCTGCGGCGAATGTGTTCAGGCTTGTCCGACAGGCGCGTTGATGCCTGCGGCGGTGATGGACGCGGATCAGGTTGGTGACAGCAAGGATTTTGACAGCGAGGTAGACAGCATTTGCCCGTTTTGCGGTGTCGGTTGCCAGATTTCATTGAAGGTCAAAGACGGCAAGGTGAAATACGTCGACGGCATCAATGGCCCTGCAAACGAGGGGCGGTTGTGCGTTAAAGGGCGGTTCGGGTTTGACTATATTCACCATGATCACCGTCTGACGAAGCCATTGATCCGACGCGATGATGCGCCTGCCAAAGGGTTGAATGTTGACCCTGGAAATTGGTCAGAGTTTTTCCGTGAGGCATCATGGGACGAGGCACTGGATTTTGCCGCCAAGGGGCTGAAGGGCATAGGCGGGCGCGGTGTTGCGGGTTTTGGATCAGCGAAATGCACCAATGAAGAAGCGTATCTGTTCCAGAAAATGATCCGCCAAGGTTTTGGTCATAACAACGTCGATCACTGTACGCGGCTGTGCCATGCGTCATCGGTGGCTGCACTGATGGAAAATGTCGGATCGGGTGCTGTGACAGCGACGTTTAACCAGATCGAAAATTCCGATGTGGCGATTGTGATCGGGGCGAACCCGGTTGAAAACCACCCCGTTGCCGCGACCTATTTCAAGCAGTTCACCAAGCGCGGTGGCAAGCTGATTGTGATGGACCCGCGCGGTGTGGGCCTGCGGCGGTTTGCCAGCCATATGCTGCAATTCCGGCCCGGCACAGATGTGTCGATGCTCAACGCAATCATGCATGTGATTGTTGAAGAGAAGCTGTACGACGAGCAATATATTGCGGCCTATACTGAAAATTGGGAAGCCGAGAAAGAACATCTGAAAGACTTCTCACCAGAAAAGATGGCCCCGATTTGTGGCATCAGCGCGGATGTGCTGCGCGATGTGGCGCGGACCTTTGCGGGGGCCAATGCGGCGATGATTTTCTGGGGCATGGGCATTTCGCAGCACATCCACGGGACCGATAACTCGCGCTGTCTGATCTCACTGGCGCTGATGACAGGTCAAGTCGGCCGCCCCGGTGCGGGTCTGCATCCGCTGCGCGGGCAGAACAACGTGCAGGGCGCGTCCGATGCCGGCCTCGTGCCGATGTTTTTGCCGGATTACCAGTCGGTGATGGATGATGGTGTGCGGTCGGCGTTTACCGATGTGTGGAAGTCGGAAGACTTCAGCAATGAAAAGGGTCTGACCGTGACCGAGATTATGGACGCGGTGCATGATGGCAACATCAAGGGCATGTATATCCTGGGTGAAAACCCTGCGATGTCTGACCCCGATGTTGAACACGCCCGCGATGCTTTGGCCAAGCTGGAGCATCTGGTGGTGCAGGATATCTTTATCACCGAGACGGCGAATTATGCCGATGTGATCCTGCCTGCGTCGGCCTTTGCCGAGAAAAACGGGACAGTGACCAACACCAACCGTCAGGTGCAGATGGGTCGCGCGGCAGTGTCGCCCCCCGGTGAGGCGCGTGAGGATTGGTGGATCGAGGTTGAACTGGCCAAGCGGCTTGGGCTGGGCTGGACGTATGAGCATCCATCCGAAGTGTTTGCCGAGATGAAGCTGAATATGAAGTCGCTCAACAACATCACATGGGACCGGTTGGAGCGTGAAAATGCAGTCACCTATCCGTCGCTGTCAGAGACGGACCCCGGCCAGCCGATTGTGTTTGGCAACGGTTTCCCGCGCAAGGACGGACGTGCAAAGTTTACGCCTGCGTCAATTATCGCGCCCGACGATGTACCGGATGCGGAATATCCGATGATCCTGACCACGGGCCGGCAGTTGGAGCATTGGCACACCGGGTCGATGACACGCCGTGCGACGGTGTTGGACGGGCTGGAGCCCGAGGCGAATTGTTCACTGCATCCCAGCACGTTGCGCAAATTGGGTGTCGCGCCGGGCGAGCATGTGCGCCTGACCACAAAACGCGGGTCTATCGAGATCATGGCGCGCGAAGACCGGGCAGTATCGCCCGATATGGTGTTCCTGCCGTTTGCCTATGTCGAGGCGGCGGCGAATATTCTGACCAATCCTGCGGTGGACCCCTATGGCAAGATCCCCGAGTTCAAGTTTTCGGCGGTCAAGGTCGAAGCTGTGGCGGACGCGATTGCCGCAGAGTAATTAAGCAGAGTGATCAAGCAGAGTGATCAACAGGTGCGCCCAAGTGGGCGCGCATGATCTGATTTTGTGAATGAGGGGGCCTTGCCCCCTCAAACTCCTCCGGATATTTTTGCCAAAAAGAAAAGGGGGGATGGTATGCAGATCAACGCGGCGCGGTTTTTGGCGGACTTGCATCATTTGCGGTCTTTTGGGGCTTCCGGTGTTGGTAAGGGAGTGGTGCGTCCCGCCTATTCCGAGCCTGATATTGCGGCACGCGGCTGGTTGGCAACCCGGTTCGCGGATGTGGGGTTGCGCGTCGAAGTGGACGCGATGGGCAATCTCTTTGGCATTGCACAAGGACCGTCATTGTTGATGGGGTCACATTCCGACAGTCAGCCCACGGGCGGTTGGCTGGATGGTGCGTTAGGTGTCATTGCGGCATTGGAGGTTGCGCGGTGTTGTCGTGATGCGGGCGGCCCGGCGATATCAATCGTGTCATTTCAGGATGAGGAGGGGCGGTTTGGGGTGACGACGGGGTCTGCAGTGTGGTCGGGGCATTTGTCGCAGGCGCAAGCGGACGAGTTGCAAGACCATGAGGGCAACACCTTGGCCGAGGCACGGGTAGCCATATCAGAACTGGTGACTGGTCCGGTGGACCCAGCGCAGTTTAGCGGTTTCATCGAGTTGCATATAGAGCAGGGGCCAACGCTGGACCGAAGTGGCGAGCAGATCGGTGTTGTGACCGATATCGTCGGAATCCGCGATATGAACATTACCTTTGAAGGCCAGCAAAACCATGCAGGGACTACGCCGATGCATTTGCGTCGTGATGCGTTTCAGGCGGCGTCGGCGTTCAATGTGCTGATCAATGAACGGTTTCGCAATGTTGTCACGCCCGGCACGGTCTGGACCATCGGACATGTCAGTTTGCACCCAAATGCATCTTCGATTGTACCGGGCAAAGCAGTATTTTCGATGCAGTGGCGGGACGGGGATGTAGATCGCCTTTCGCGGATGGAAAAGATCATTCGCGACAGCGCGGCGCAGGTCGCGCAAGAGCGGGATATGACGCTGAGTTTTGGGCAGATGTTGGGGCTGGAGCCTGTGGCGATGGATGCACGGTTGCGCGGGGCCCTTGCCAAAGCGGCGCAGCAGGTGGCACCTGATAATTGGCGCGAGATGCCGTCGGGTGCGCTGCATGACGCCACAAATGTATCGCGTTTGATGCCTGTTGCGATGCTGTTTGTGCCGTCAATCGGTGGGATCAGCCATGCATTTGAGGAAGACACAGCCGAGGTGGATTTGGTTGCTGGTGTCGAGGTGCTGGCGCGCGCGATCGGGTATTTAGGTTAAATCCACGTCACATCGCCCAGAAATATATACCCCGCGCCATAGATCGTCTTGATCAGTTGCGGATTTTTCGGGTCTTCGCGCAGTTTCGTGCGCAGGCGCGAGATGCGCACATCCATGGCACGGTCAAAGCTTTCGGAAGCGGCCCCACCCAGGCTCGATTGCATCTGGTCGCGGGTGATCAGGCGTTTGGGGCTGTCGAGGAACATCCGTAACACTTCGCCCTCTGCGTGGGAGAACGGTGTTTCGGCACCTGTTTCATCCTCAAGCACATAGCGGTTGAAATGTGCTTTCCAGCCTTTGAACAGCGCGGTGTTGCCGGTCTGAGCAGCGGGTTTGGTGCTGCGCAGGCGGGCGCGGATGCGGGCGACAACTTCTGCCGGATCAAACGGTTTGATGATGTAATCATCCGCGCCCAGTTCCAGACCGGTCACGCGGTCCTGCACCTGCGCGCGGCCCGAAATGATAATCACAATCGCTCCTTGTTCCAAAGCCAGACGGTGCACAAGCGTCAGCCCGTCCGTATCGGGCAGGGACAGGTCTACAAGGCAGACATCGGGGCGGTGGGTGTTCAACGCAGCCTCGAACGCACGCGCGCGTCCAAAGCTCATGGTGTCAAAGCCCGCTTCTTCCAACACCTGCGTCAACAAGCTGCGGATTTCGGGCTCGTCATCAAGGATTGTGACAAGAGGACGGGTCATGCGCAGTCCTTCGGTGCTGGCGACATCAGCGCTGCCAGATCGACAGTATCAAATGGTTTGCGCAAGACAGGAACCAGCGTTTGTGCCCTGCGAAACAGCGCATGGTCAACCGGCAATGAGGTCATGAGAACACAAGGCAAGCCGGTTCCGACGCGTGCCAACAGATCAAGCCCAGTGGCCTCACCGCCAAGCTGTATATCCGAGAGCACAACCGCAATATCAGGCAGGTCCGCCAAAAGCGCCATAGCCTCGTCCACGCTCGAGGCTTCGATGACGGAATGGCCCAGCGACATGAGCATTTCGCGCACAGAGGCGCGAATTTCATCTTCGTCCTCTACCAGTAAAACCAGGCCTGTCGTGGCTGTGATTGCAATGCGGTAGGGCAGGCGCATGACCACTTTTGCACCGCCCTCGGTCGGGTTGACCAGACGCAGGTCACCGCCTGCAGTTTTGGTCATGTCGTACACCATAGACAGGCCAAGCCCGGAACCTTCGCTGCCCTTGGTGGTAAAGAACGGGTCAAATCCGCGCTCAAGGGCTGTTGCGGAAAAGCCTGCGCCGGTATCGCGGACGATCCATTCGATCCAGGTGTTGTGCACCAGTGTCTGGGACAACGTTATCGTGCCCGACAGACCACAGGCATCGCGGGCGTTGAGGATCAGGTTGAGCAGCCCATCCTGCACCCTGCCTTTGTCGAGCAGGACCATAGCATCGGGCGCGTGATTTTCGACATTCAACGCGACACCCACGGGCAACGTCGGTGACGCCAATGTGACAAGATCGTCAAGCAAGGTGCCAAGATCCGTCGCAGTGGGCCGCATGGCGCGGGGTGCGGTAACGTCGGCAATGGCGCTGAGCAAAGCACCACCACGCCGTGCGGCTGTAAGGGTGCCTTCGATCAAGGATGCCGCATCTTGTGGAAGATCATGCAGGCGGCCAAGGCGCGATTGCATGCCAAGAATGATGGTCAACAGGTTCGAGAAATCATGGGCAAGCCCCGAGATCATCTGGGCCGCCAGTTCGCGCTTGCGGGTCTGTTGCAGGGCAACGCGGTTTTGGGTTTCCTCGGTGACGTCCATCGACAGGATATAAACGCCGCCGCGTGTGTCGGGCGTAAACGACGCGCGGATGCGGCGGGCGCTGTGGTCATCGGTAAACTCCTTGACCGCGGCTGTGCCACCATAGGCCAGTGCCAGCGACGGGGCGATGCGGCCATGCGCAGAGACTCCAAGGGCCGTGGTAATGTGTAGCCCAACGATGTTGCTGGGACGTCCGGGGATCACCGATGACAGGCGACGGTTGGAGTAGGTATAAAACCCTTGCGCGTTCACATGCGCGATATGGGCCGGCATCATTTCTGTTGTCAGGCGCGTGCGGGCCTCGGATTCAGTCAACTGGCGTTTGGTTTCCTCAAGCGTCGTCACGAGAGCAGCCAGTTCACGGTTCGTTGCGGCCAGTTGTTCGGTGTGGGCCAGCAGTTGCGTCGACAAGGCGTCCGACCGCGCCCGCAACAGCAATTCTTGTTGTTTGGTGGCAGTGATGTCGGTGTAAACCGTGACCCAGCCACCCTGCGGCAGCGGCGACCCCTCGACGCTGATGGTGCGGCCATTGGCGCGGGTGCGTTCCATGTAATGCGGGGCAAAGGCACGGGCAATGTTCACCCGTTCGGTCACAAAGCCATCCACATCGTCCACCAGCCCGTATTCGCCGCCGCTGGCAAGGTGCCGGATTGTGTCTTCAAACGTCGCACCGGGCGTGACCAGGTCGGTCGGCAAATCAAACATGGATTGAAACGGCGCATTACAGACGGTCAACCGCAGGTCTTGATCATAAATCGTGAGGGCCTGCGCGATCAGGTTCAACCCCGCAGATGTCATCGCCTTGGTCTGATTGTCAGTGATCTGCATGCCTATGGCTAACACCCCGACGGGCATCGGGAAAGAGCGTGATCCACCCTGTTACAATTTGTTAGGATTGAGAAAACTTCACGAATAAGTTGACCTTCACACCAAACACAACATCCTTGTGTGACAACAGAATCGCACTGCGTTCACACAAGCGATCAGATCTGCCGAAAAGGCAGGCAAGGGAGGACGACTATTGGCCACGCCTGATACGCGCGCCACTGGACCACAATCGGTTCCGGCGCTTTTGCATCGTAACGCAAAGCAATTCGCGAACGCGCCTGCGTACCGTGAAAAGGAATACGGCATCTGGCAAAGCTGGACGTGGTTGCAAACCCGCGACGAGGTAGAGGCGCTGGCGCTGGGCCTGATGGAGCTTGGCATAAACGAAGGCGATTTTGTCGCCATCATCGGACGCAACCGTCCCTATCTGTATTGGGCGATGATGGCGTCCGAGATGTGCGGTGCCGTGCCTGTGCCGCTATATCAGGACGCCAATGCCGAAGAGATGGCGTATGTGATGAACCACTGTGGCGCGCGGTTTGCCATCGTCGGGGACCAAGAGCAGGTTGATAAAATATACGAGGTGCAGAGCGGTCTGCCAGAGTTCGAGCGGATGATTTACCTCGATCCACGGGGCCTGCGCAAATACGATCATGCGGCACTGGACCAATATGCTGCCGTCCAGGAAACGGGCCGCGCCAACCGTGACAAACACATCGCCGCGTTGGAGGCACGCCAGGCCAAGCTGGATTACGACAGCACGGCGGTGATGCTCTATACATCCGGCACGACGGGCAAGCCCAAGGGTGTGGTACTGTCCAACCGCAATGTGATCGAGACCGCCAAATCATCGTCAGAGTTTGATAATCTGCGCCAGACCGATGATATTCTGGCCTATCTTCCGATGGCATGGGTCGGCGATTTCATCTTTTCCGTAGGGCAGGCATTGTGGGCGGGGTTTTGCACCAACTGCCCCGAATCTGCCGATACCATGCATGTCGATCTGCGTGAAATTGGCCCGACTTATTATTTTGCCCCGCCACGGGTGTTCGAGACGCAACTGACCAATGTTATGATCCGCATGGAGGACGCCAGCCGTTTGAAAAAGTGGCTGTTCGATCGGTTCATGCGACTTGCCCGCAGGGTTGGCCCCGCGATTCTGGACGGCAAAGACGTGTCACAGTGGGACCGGTTCAAATACAAGCTGGGCGAGGCGTTTATTTACGGACCTTTGAAGAATACGCTGGGTTTCAGCCGCGTGCGCGTGGGTTATACGGCGGGCGAGGCGATCGGGCCCGAGATTTTCGATTTCTACCGCTCGCTTGGGATTAACCTCAAACAGCTTTATGGCCAGACCGAGGCGACGGTGTTTATCACGGCACAGCCGGATGGCGAGGTGCGCAGCGATACGGTTGGTGTCACATGCCCCGGAGTAGAGTTGAAAATTGCGGACAATGGCGAGGTGTTTTACCGCTCTCCGGGTGTGTTCGTGGAATACTACAAGAACCCTGAAAGCACGGCTGACACCAAGGATGCAGAGGGCTGGGTGGCCACCGGGGACGCCGGATTTATTGAGGAAAGCAGCGGCCATCTGCGGATCATCGACCGCGCCAAGGATGTGGGCCAGATGGCGGACGGACGCTTGTTTGCACCTAAATATGTCGAGAACAAGCTCAAGTTTTTCCCCAATATTCTGGAGGTTGTGGTGTTCGGCAATGGCCGGTCGGAATGTACCGCCTTTATCAATATCGACCTCACGGCGGTGGGCAACTGGGCCGAGCGGAATAACATCGGCTACGCCTCCTATCAGGAACTCGCACGCCATCCACAGGTGATGGACACGATCCAGTCACATGTCGAAGAAGTGAACAGATCTGTGGCCGAGGACGAAATGTTGTCAGGGTGCCAGATCCATCGATTTGTTGTGCTGCACAAGGAACTTGACGCCGATGACGGCGAATTGACACGGACGCGCAAGGTGCGGCGCAAGATCATTTCCGAGAAATACGATGATATTATTGCGGCACTTTATGACGGGTCTAAATCGGTGAGCACGGAAACCGAAGTCACCTATGAGGATGGCCGCAAGGGCAGCATCAAGGCGACGTTGGAAGTGCGGGACGCAAAGGTTGTGGGCGCTCCTACAAAGATGGCGGCGGAATGAGTAACATGAACACAGCCGATAGCTATGTCACCAAAGACGGGCGCACCATTGGGCCTGTGGTGATGGAGATGAAGAACATCACCCTGCGCTTTGGCGGGGTCGAGGCGATCAAGGATATTTCGTTCGACATCCGCGAGGGCGAAATTCGGGCGATCATCGGACCGAACGGGGCGGGAAAGTCGTCGATGCTCAATGTTATCAGTGGCTTCTATGTCCCGCAGGAGGGCGAAGTCTGGTACAACGGCACCCGCCGCCCGCCCATGAAACCGTTTCAGGTGGCGCAGCAGGGTATTGCGCGGACATTCCAGAATATCGCGTTGTTTGAAGGCATGTCGGTGTTGGATAACGTCATGACAGGTCGGTTGACGCATATGAAAACCGGATTGTTTGCGCAGTCGATCTGGAAAGGCAAGGCCGAGCGGGAAGAGATTGAAAACCGCGAAGTTGCTGAAAAGATTATTGATTTTCTGGAGATTCAGGCGATCCGAAAGACGCCCGTGTCGCGGTTGCCTTATGGTTTGAAGAAACGTGTGGAACTGGCGCGCGCGCTGGCGGCTGAACCTTCGCTGTTGTTATTGGACGAGCCGATGGCCGGGATGAACGTCGAGGAAAAAGAGGACATGAGCCGCTTTATTCTGGATGTGAACGACGAATTCGGCACCACGATTGCGCTGATCGAACACGACATGGGCGTGGTCATGGACCTGTCCGACCGCGTGGTTGTGATGGATTACGGCAAAAAGATCGGAGACGGCACACCGCATGAAGTGCGCAACAATCAAGAGGTGATTGATGCCTATCTGGGGGTGGCGCATGATTGATTTTAGCGGTCGGATTAACGTGGGTATTGCGTCGGTGGAGAGTGATCAATGAATGAACAACTGGCCTATACGATCGAGGTGTTCGCGAATGGCCTGATGGCCGGCGTCCTGTATGCACTGGTCGCCCTCGGGTTTGTACTGATCTACAAAGCGTCCGGCATTTTTAACTATGCCCAAGGAGTGATGGCGCTGTTTGCGGCGATGACATTGGTGGGCATCCAGAACGGGCAAGTGCCGTTCTCGCATCTGATCAACGCGATATTCGGCACGGATATTCACAAATTTGGCTGGCAGGTTCATTCATTTCTGGCCATCGCGCTGACTGTGTTGGTGATGATTGCCCTTGCATGGGCGGTGCAGCGGTTCGTGTTCCGGCATCTGGTCGGGCAAGAGCCGATCATCCTGTTCATGGCGACCATTGGTCTGGCCTATTTCCTTGAAGGGGTCGCGGACCTGATGTGGGGGTCCGAAATCAAGTCGCTGAATGTTTGTGCGGCTGAGGGTGCCTGTCTGCCACAGGGCATGAATGTCTGGCTCGAAGGCACAACCTATGAGGCGCTGGGATACGGGTTCTTTATTGATAACCTCGATATTGTGGCCAGCATCGTTGCCGCCATTCTGGTGATCGGGCTGGTGATGTTCGCGCAGTACACCAAGCAGGGCCGGGCAATGCGGGCCGTAGCCGATGACCATCAGGCGGCGCTGTCGGTTGGTGTGTCGCTGAACTTTATCTGGATTCTGGTGTGGTCGCTGGCGGGGTTTGTCGCCTTGGTCGCGGGCATCATGTGGGGCGCGAAATCAGGTGTGCAGTTTTCGCTGTCGCTGATCGCGCTCAAGGCGTTGCCCGTGCTGATGCTGGGTGGGTTCACCTCGATTCCTGGCGCGATTGTCGGCGGGTTGATCATTGGCGTGGGTGAGAAGCTGTTCGAGTTCCTGATCGGTGCGCCATACCTTGGTGGGGCGACCGAGAACTGGTTTGCCTATATGCTGGCGCTGCTGTTTTTGGTGTTCCGTCCGCAGGGGTTGTTTGGGGAGAAGATCATTGAGCGTGTATAGTTTCGCCCCGCGCGGATTGGGGGCCAGCCCCCAAACCCCCGTGATATTTGAGACCAAAAAGAAAAAGGCGGGCATCTGATGTTCTACCGTGAAGCAGGCGATTTCAGCTCTACCTACGCCGAGGACCAGCAGACCTTTCCGATCAAGTTCGACCGCTACCGCTATTATGTGGTGCTGTTCATCGCCATTGTGGTGATCCCGTTTGTGGTGAATGACTACTGGGTCAACTCGCTGCTGATGCCGTTCCTGATCTATGCGATTGCGGCCTTGGGCCTTAACATTTTGGTCGGCTATTGCGGGCAGGTGTCGCTGGGTACTGGCGGTTTTATGGCCGTGGGGGCCTATAGTTGTTATAAATTCATGACGGGTGTCGACATCTGGTGGGGCGGTGAATTGCTGTACCGCCTGCCCGAATTCAACATCTTTTTCAGTGTGATCATGGGCGGTATTATGACCGCGCTTGTGGGCGTGTTGTTTGGCCTGCCTTCCTTGCGGATCAAGGGGTTCTATTTGGCCGTGGCCACGCTGGCGGCGCAGTTTTTTCTGGTCTGGCTGTTTAACCGGGTGTCGTGGTTCTACAATTATTCCGCGTCGGGGCAGATCAGCGCACCGGAGCGGGATTTGTTCGGGATATTGATCACCGGGCCGTCGACCACGCCTTGGGCGACCTATCTGTTCTGTCTGTTCTTCACCATCGTCTGCGCCGTGATTGCGCGCAACATGACGCGCGGCGCATCGGGGCGCAGATGGATGGCGATACGGGATATGGATATCGCGGCCGAGATCATCGGGGTGAACCCGTTGCGTGCCAAACTGACGGCGTTCATGGTGTCGTCGTTCTTTATCGGCATCTCGGGCGCGTTGTTCTTTGCGGTCTATCTGGGGGCGGTCGAAGTGGGCGAGGCATTCGGGATCACCAAGTCGTTCCTGGTGCTGTTCATGATCATTATTGGCGGGCTGGGCAGTATTTTCGGCAGCTTTGCCGGGGCGGCATTTCTTGTTCTGCTTCCTGTGGCGCTCAAGGTTGTGGGCGTTGACTGGCTTGGGTGGCCCACAGATATCGTGGCGCATTTGCAGTTGGTGATCGTTGGTGCTTTGATCATCATATTCCTGATCGCAGAACCGCATGGCATTGCGCAACTGTGGCGGGTTGCGAAAGAGAAATTGAGATTGTGGCCATTCCCGCACTAGCGGGGGCCGCGAAAAGAAGCCGGGGTGAACCCCGGTCTACGACAAACCAAATCGGATAAAATCCAAGGGAGGAAACACCGATGAAATTTACACTAGGAAAACGAATTGCCGTGGGGGCCACAGCGGCCCTGATGGCGGCAAGTCCCGTAATGGCGGATCTTGTATTTCCGTCGATGAGCTATCGGACCGGGCCTTATGCGGCGGGTGGTATTCCGTTTGCCGATGGCTATGCGGATTATTTTACCATGCTGAACGCGCGTGATGGCGGCATTGGCGGCGTGATGACATCCGTGCCGGAGTGCGAAACGGCATATAACACCGAAAAAGGTGTGGAATGTTACGAGTCGCTCAAAGACACGGGCGGGTTGGTCTATCAGCCCTTGTCGACAGGCATCACCTATCAGCTGATCCCGAAAACCACGGCAGATGATATTCCGATGCACACCATGGGCTATGGCCGTACATCAGCCAAAAACGGCGAGGTGTTCAGCCATACGTTCAACTATCCTGCCAACTATTGGGATGGTGCGTCAGGTGCGATCAACTATTTGCTGGGCGAGAACGGTGGCGACCTGAGCGGCAAGAAAATCGCGCTGGTCTATCACAACTCTGCCTATGGCAAGGAACCGATCCGCACCTTGCAGGAACTGTCCGCTAAGCACGGTTTCGAATTTGTCGAAGTGCCGGTCGATCATCCCGGTCAGGAGCAGAAGTCGCAGTGGCTGCAGATCCGCCGCGACAAGCCGGACTATGTGATCATGTACGGCTGGGGCGTGATGAACCAGGTTGCGGTGCAGGAAGCCGTCAACATCCGTTTCCCGATGGAGAATTTCATCGGTGTCTGGTGGTCCGGCTCTGAAAACGATGTGCTGGCCGCAGGTGAAGGTGCCAACGGCTACAAGGCGTTGACGTTCCACGGTGTCGGCAGCGATTTCCCGGTGTTCGCAGACATCCAGAAATATGTTGTGGATGCAGGCAAGGCAGCGGGTGCAGGCGACCAGATCGGTACGGTGCTCTATAACCGTGGGCTTTATGCCGCGATGCTGGCGGCAGAAGCGGCCAAAACCGCGCAGGAAATCCATGGCACGGCGGACATCACGCCAGCGATGATGCGCGATGGTATGGAAGCGTTGGAGATCACTGAAGAAAAGATGGCAGCCCTCGGTCTTCCAAACTTTGGTCCGTCCTTCAAGGTGTCGTGCCAGAACCACGGAGGCAACGGTCTTGTCGGTGTGACGCAGTGGGATGCAGCGGCCAAGACATGGACGTTGATTTCTGACTTTGCGCCAACAGATGCGGATGTAATTGATCCGCTGATCGTTGAGGATTCGAGTGCCTACGCGTCTGAAAACAACATCGAGGCAGGCTGCAAGTAAGCCCCTCATTCCGGCCGCCGCACAGCGTGGCGGCCGGGTTCTTTGTGTATTTATGGAACAATGAAGCCATGCTGGATGCCGCCAAAACCACGGACGCTGTTGTTGAGAACCTGCTTGAGGTCAACAATATCGAGGTGATCTATAACCACGTCATTCTTGTGCTCAAGGGTGTCAGCCTGAACGTGCCAAAGGGCGGGATTACCGCCTTGCTGGGCGGCAATGGCGCGGGCAAGACCACGACGCTCAAGGCGATATCGGGGTTGTTGGCGTCAGAGCGGGGCGAAGTCACCAAAGGGTCGATCAAGTATCGTGGCGAGGATATCGCGCGCACCGATCCTGCCGAAACCGTCAAGCGCGGTGTGGTGCAGGTGATGGAAGGGCGGCATTGTTTTGAGCATCTGACGATCGAGGAAAACCTGATGACCGGGGCTTACACGCGCACCGAGGGCAAGGCAGCCATCGCTGCCGATCTCGAGATGGTTTATGAGTATTTTCCGCGTCTGCGCGAGCGGCGCAAATCACAAGCCGGATATACATCGGGCGGCGAGCAACAGATGTGTGCCGTCGGGCGCGCCTTGATGAGCCGGCCCGAGACGATTTTGCTGGACGAGCCGTCCATGGGACTGGCCCCGCAACTGGTTGAGCAGATTTTCGACATTGTGAAAACGATCAACGAGAAAGAAGGCGTCACTTTCCTGCTGGCCGAACAGAATACCAACGTGGCCTTGCGGTTCGCGCATTACGGGTACATTCTGGAATCCGGTCGGGTTGTAATGGACGGCCCCGCAAAAGACTTGCGTGAAAATCAGGACGTCAAGGAATTTTACCTTGGGATGTCCGACGAAGGGCGTAAATCATTTCGCGATGTGCGCAGTTACAGGCGTCGAAAGCGCTGGTTGAGTTAAGCACGAATATTATTTTGAAAAGTTCATAAAGAAAGTCAGCGCCATGCCGACACATTCGTTTTTTGATGACCTCGAGACACGCAGCGCCGATGCCCGCGAGGCCGCGCAGATTGCGCAATTGGCCGCTTTGGGTGTCAAAATTCAATCATTGGCTGACCTCAAGGATTTGCCGGTGCTGCGTAAATCCGACCTGTCCGAACTGCAAAAGGCCAAGCCGCCTTTTGGCGGGTTAAATGTTGGCAATACCACCCATGTGTTTCAGTCGCCCGGCCCGATCTACGAGCCCGGTGCGCTTGACGGTGACTGGTTTCGCATGGGGCGGTTTCTGCATGCGGCGGGGATCGGTGCGGATGATATCGTGCAAAACTGCTTTGGCTATCACCTGACACCTGCGGGACATATTTTTGAAAGTGGCGCACGTGCAGTGGGCGCGCGCGTTTTGCCCGCAGGCACGGGGCAGACCGAATTACAGGTGATTGCAGCCCGCGATATTGGCACCACGGCCTATGCGGGCACGCCGGATTACCTCAAGATCATCCTTGAGAAAGCTGATGACATGGGTGTGACGCTGGGCTTTACCAAGGCGGCGGTGGGCGGTGGTGCGCTGTTCCCGTCCTTGCGCCAGTATTACAAAGACCGCGGCATCGCCTGTTTGCAATGCTATGCCACGGCTGATCTGGGCAGCATCGCCTTTGAGACACCCGCGATGGAGGGAATGATTATTGACGAGGGCGTGATCGTCGAGATCGTGACTCCCGGCACGGGTATTCCGGTGGCGGACGGCGAGGTGGGCGAGGTCGTTGTGACGTCGTTGAACCCTGATTACCCTCTGGTCCGGTTCGCCACAGGTGATTTAAGCGCTGTGATGGCAGGGCAAAGCCCTTGCGGGCGGACCAATACCCGCATCAAAGGCTGGATGGGCCGCGCCGATCAGACCGCCAAGATCAAGGGCATGTTTGTGCGACCCGAACAGGTTGCGGCACTGGTCGCGCGCCACGGCGAGATCAGCAAGGCAAGGGTCATTGCCAGCCGCGCCGCCGAGCAGGACGTGATGACGGTCCAGATCGAAAGTGCGCAGGGCGATGCGGATGCATATGCGCAATCGGTGGTTGATTTGCTGAAGCTGAAAGGCCAGATTGTGGTCGTTGCCCCCGGAAGCCTGCCGCGTGACGGGTTGGTGATCGAGGACCAGCGCAGCTACGACTAAGTGCTTTAATCGGTTTCAAAAAGCGGTACTGGAAATCCCGACTGAAATAGTCGAAATAGGGGCATGACCGCGAATGCTTCACCTGTTTTGACAAAATCCAAACCCCGCGACGGGGTGCGCGGGCTTGCTGCTGCTGTTCTTTTTGTGGCGATTACCTCTGCGTTGCCGATGCTGGCCGTGGTGATTGCGGCGCTCAGTGGTGGCACTGAAACCGTACAGCATCTAATCGACACGGTGCTGGGGCGGTACGCCGCGACAACCTTGATCTTGGTGCTGCTGGTGTCGGCGGGGACATTTGCGATTGGCGTAAGCACGGCCTGGCTGGTGACAATGACGCGGTTTCCGGGGGCCAAGGCGCTGGAAATTGCGCTGGTGCTGCCGCTGGCGTTTCCGGCCTATGTGCTGGCCTATGCCTATACACATGTGCTGGATCATCCTGGAATTGTGCAATCGGTGCTGCGTGATGTGACCGGATGGGGGCCGCGCGACTATTGGTTTCCCGAAATCAGATCACTGGGCGGGGCGGCGATGATGCTGGTTCTGGTCTTGTATCCATATGTTTATCTATTGGCCCGTGCTGCGTTCTTGCAGCAAAGCGGGACGACCTTTCTGGCGGCGCGCGCCCTTGGGGCCAGTGCTTGGGCTGCGTTTTTCAAGGTCAGCCTGCCGCTGGCGCGCCCTGCAATCGCGGGGGGTGTTTTGCTGGCGGTGATGGAGACGATAGCCGACTTTGGCACCGTTGCCTATTTCGGGGTCCAGACCTTTGCAACGGGGATTTATACCTCGTGGTTTTCACTGTTTGACCGTGCGGGTGCGGCTCAGCTGGCGCTGTGTCTGTTGAGTTTTGCGCTGCTGCTCGCGATGCTGGAGCGGGTGCAGCGCGGGCGTGCCAAATACCACGACGCAGCGCGGCGCACGCAGTTGATGCCGCCTGTTCAGCTCAAAGGTTGGCACGCGGTGGCCGCCACAGTGGTGTGCAGTATTCCGGTGGTTTTTGGTGCGATCCTGCCTATCGTTATTCTGGCTGTCATGGGCATCGGGTCAGAACAGGATTTGCTGAGCCCGAGGTATCTGGGGTTTATCCGTAATTCCGTGACGCTTGCGGGGGTTGCGGCGGTGGTGACGGTATTGGCAGCGATCTGTGTCGGCTTTTATCAACGTGCGCGGCCCGGGCGGTTGGCCGCCGGGTCGGCCTATGTCGCGCGGTTGGGTTATGCGGTGCCGGGCGGAGTGATCGCGGTCGGATTGCTGGTGCCGTTTGCCGCGTTCGATAATGCGGTTGATGCCTGGATGCGGACCACGTTCGACATCTCGACGGGGTTGTTGATCACGGGGTCGATCTGGTTGCTGGTGGTGGCCTATATGGTGCGGTTTCTGGCAGCGGCGTTGGGGGCGTATGAAGGCGGGCAAGCAATGGTGCACGCAAATATGGATGCCGCTTCACGGTCGCTGGGGCAGACGCCGATCGGCACCTTGCGGCGGGTACACCTGCCGATTTTGGCACCCAGTTTATTGACGGCGCTGTTGATTGTATTTGTCGATGTGATGAAAGAACTGCCCGCCACGCTGATCATGCGGCCGTTCAATTATGACACGCTGGCGGTGCAGGCGTACCGATTGGCCAGTGACGAGCGGCTTGACGGGGCGGCGGTGCCGTCGCTGGTGATTGTGGCAATGGGATTGTTGCCTGTGATCCTGATCTGTCGTCAGGTCGGGCGGCAAAAGTGAGGTAAGGTGCAGGCTGCCTGCACCTTAAGCGGGCCAGATATCAGCCGTTCAGGTTTTCGGCAAAATGCGCCAATGTGCGGTCCCACGCCAGGGTCGCCGCAGCCTCGTCGTAGCGCGGCGTGGTATCGTTGTGAAAACCGTGGTTCACGTCGGGATAAAAGTTGACGGTAAACTCTTTCTGGTTGGCTTTCAGCGCGTCTGAATAGGCATCCGCCCCTTCGTTGATACGTTCATCCAGACCTGCATAATGGATCATCAGCGGTGCCTTGATGCCGGGAACATCAGCGGCGTCGGGTTGGCGGCCATAGAAGGGAACAGAGGCCGCAAGGTCGGGATAGGCCACCGCCAGCGCGTTGCACACACCGCCGCCATAGCAAAAGCCGACTGCGCCCACTTTGCCGGTAGAGGATTCATGATCGCGCAAAAATTCGAATGCAGCAAAGAAGTCGGCCATCAGTTTGGCCCCATCAAGCGATTTTTGCATCTCGCGGCCTTCTTCATCGGTGCCGGGATAGCCACCCAAAGGCGACAATCCGTCGGGACCAAAGGCAAGATATCCTGCCTTGGCTGCGCGCCGCACGACGTCTTCGATATAGGGGTTGAGACCACGGTTTTCATGCACCACCAGAACGGCAGGCAGAGGCCCGGTAGCACCCGCAGGTTTGGCCATCATGCCCTTGATCGGGCCATGCCCGTCAGGGCTTTGATAGGTGATGACGTCGGTTTCGATATCGGGATCATCGGGGGACACTTGCTGTGCCAGTGCATAATTGGGCTGAAGCTGTTCCAGCAACATTGCCCCCGTAACGCCAACAGCGGCGTAGCGTCCGGCTTGGGTAAGGAATTCACGTTTCGAGACCTTGCCGTGGACATAGCCATCATAAATCTCGAGCAATCGGGGATGAAAATCGCGAGCGGTTTTGCGCGGTGTGGTCATTGTGGTTGTCCTCATGCGGTTGGATATCACAATGATAGGGCATACCGATGTACCGTCGATATGCCCGTTTTATCACAATCAACTGATCGGGTTATTCCCAGCCGACCGCGTTAAAGATTTTCTGCGCTGTGGGCAGGTTTTCAGCAACTTCGGACAGGTTCACATCGTCGGCCTTGAACGTGCCCAGTTGTTCAACCGATGGAGCCAATGTGACGCCCTGGACTGCGGGATATTCGTCATTCCCTGCTGAAAAATATTGCTGTGCCTGATCCGAGGCAAGGTATTCGAGGAATTTAAGGGCGTTATCGCGGTTTGGTGCATGTGCGGCGATGCCTGCACCTGACAGGTTCATATGCGCACCGTTGCCGTCCTGATCAGGAAAGATGTGGCTGATTTTACCGATACTGGCGCTGACGCCGTCCACATCGGTGCGGATTGCGCGGGCAAAGTAATAGGTGTTGGACACCGCGATGTCACATTCGCCCGACACGATGCCACGCAGCTGGTCGGTGTCGCCGCCTTGGGGGGAACGCGCCATGTTGTCGACCACGCCTTGCGCCCATGCGGTTGCGGCTGCCTCGCCCTCGTGGGTGACAATCGCGGCCAGTAGGGTCTGGTTGTAGGTGTTGGTCGAGGACCGGATGCAGACCTGACCTTTGTAGGCCGGATCGGCCAGCGCTAGGTAGGTTTTTGGCGGGTTATCTACGGTCTCGGCATTATAAAAGATAATCCGCGCCCGCTGTGAAAAACCGAACCACATATTATCGGCATCTTGCAAATTCGCCGGGATGCGGTCCTCCAGAATGGTGCTGTCGGCTGACTGCAGCAGTCCCATATCCTTGGCGTTTTTCAAGCGGCTGGTATCGACTGTGATCAACACATCCGCCGGAGAGTTCGCACCCTCGGCCTGCATCCGGGCGGAGAGTTCGTCGGCATCGCCCTCTATGCGGTTGATGGTGATGCCGGTTGCTTCGGTAAAGTCGGAATAGAGCCGCTCGTCGGTGTCGTAATGACGTGACGAATAGAGGTTCACTTCGCCCTCGGCAAAAGCCGGTATGGCGAATGTCATGAGGGCAATCGCGGCGGTGGAGGTTTTGAGCAATGTCATGAGGTGTTCCTGTTGGTTAGAGTATCTGACTAAAACAGTAGGAAACAGATCACCTAAAGAATGGCAAGTTATTTCTGATAGTTTTAGTGGGAAATGCCCCGCCGCCACAGCAGCGGAGCCCTCGCATCAATCTTTTGGTGTAATTTTATCCTGCGTCTTGGTGTCAAAATCGCTGGCATCGTGGCGTTCGTGCAATTGCATCGAAAGATCATCCCCAAACGTCCGGTTGACCATGCGACCGCGCTTCACTGCGGGCCTTGCATCAATGGCCTCAGCCCAGCGCAGGACGTTTTTGTAGGATGCAACATCCAGAAATTCAGCCGCATTATATTGCCTGCCCAACACCAATTGCCCATACCACGACCAGATTGCGATATCAGCAATGGAATAGTCGCCCGCGAAATAATCGTTGTCGGCCAGATGACGGTCCAGCACATCCAGCTGGCGTTTTGTTTCCATGGCAAAGCGGTTGATCGGATATTCGTATTTTTCGGGCGCATAAGCGTAGAAGTGGCCAAAACCGCCACCCAGATAAGGCGCGCTGCCCATTTGCCAGAACAGCCAAGACATCGCTTCGGTCCGCTGTGCAGGGTCGGTCGGCAGGAAGGCCCCGAATTTTTCCGCCAGATACAGCAGGATCGCACCTGATTCGAACACACGCTGGGGTGTCTTGCCGGAATGATCCATCAGCGCGGGAATTTTGGAGTTCGGGTTCACGTTCACAAAACCGGAGCCGAATTGATCACCGTCACCGATGTTGATCAGCCACGCGTCATATTCGGCACCTGTGTGACCCGCCGCCAGCAATTCCTCAAGCAAGATCGTGACTTTCACGCCATTGGGCGTGGCCAATGAGTAAAGCTGCAAAGGATGTTTGCCGATGGGTGCGTCTTTGTCATGCGTGGCGCCCGCGATGGGACGGTTGATACTGGCGAACTGGCCGCCGTTTTCCGCGTCCCATGTCCATACTTTGGGAGGTGTGTAGGTGGTCATGTCGGCCTCGCTTGGTTTGTATGTGGTTCAGACGTATGGTGGCCTGTGTGGGCGACAAGTGCCAGAGGGATCTGGGGATTGTGATCGGGGCAGTACTTGAAATTAAGCTGCCAGCATCTGGTTCGAGGCCACTTTATCGAATGCTGCGATGTGCTCTGATGGCCGAAGCCAACTCCGGAGTTGTAAGGATGAGCCCGCGTCGAACCCGGTGCCGCCTGTACAATGAAATCGAAAGCAAATAGCATTTTGCTATTATAGTGATTTTTTCGACCCAAATTTTTGAATTTTAACTGTTGTAGAGAGCACGCCGCGTGGTTTCAGACATTCCCTCAACCGACAATAACATCAAGCAAAAGCTCCAAGCGCTTGAAATCGAATTGGCGAGCCAAAGAGCGCAAGCCACGGCGGCGGCTGAGATTCTGCATGCCATCAACAGCACCCATGACGATATCCAACCGGTATTCGATATCATATTGAAACATGCGGCCACTTTGTGCGGGGCGCCGATGGCAAGCCTCAACATCATTCAGGAAGATCAAAAGCACGCGCTGTTGGTTGCACATTGGGGCGAAAAACTGCGGCATCTTGCGGTGGGCAAGACGGTCTGGCACCTCGATTCCCCACTTGCCACAAACACCTCCATGCGCGAAGGCATAATTGTGCATGTCGACGATCTTGCCGCAACCACGCTTTATGATGCGGGTGACGCGGTACGCACAAGCGTTGTCGATGCTGAAGGCGTGCGCACATTTCTGGCCGTACCGCTGATGAAAGGTGACGTTTGCCTCGGCAATATCGCGTTATACCGCCGCGATGTGAAACCGTTTACAGAAGCGCAAATCGGGCTGATCGAGACCTTTGCCGCGCAGGCGGTTATCGCCGTTGAAAACGTGCGCCAGTTCCGCGAAATTCAGGATCGTCTTAAGCGCGAGGCGGCGACATCGGATGTTCTCAAGGTCATCAGCCAGTCGCAGGATGATGATGCACCCGTGTTCCGCGCGATCCTTGAAAAGGCGCAGGCGATCTGTAACGCGCCGATGGCGGCCCTGATCCTCGCAACAGCGCAGGACGATGCGCAAACCCTCGCCGCATATATCGGGATCAAGCCCATGACGGTCAACTTGTTCGAAACCGGCCAGATGAAAGTTAATCCTAAAATGTCCTATGCTGCCAAATGTATCGTAGAAGGCAAATTGATCGCTTTCGACGATATGGGACAAAGCGGTTTTTATGCAGAAGGCAGCCCCGTCGTGCGGTCTATGGTGGACGAGTCCGGCATTCACAGCGTTCTGTTCGTACCGCTTATCAAGGACAAAGCTGCGATTGGTCTGATCACGCTTTTCCGTCACGAGGTCGATCCTTTCACCGCAAACGAAATCGCGCTGGTGGAGTCCTTCGCCGCCCAAGCGGTAATCGCCATCGAGAACGTGCGCCAGTTCCGCGAATTGCAGGTCCGGCTGGAGCGGGAGGCGGCCTCGAGCGAGATACTCGAGATCATCAGCCGCTCGCGTGACGACGAGCATCCGGTATTCGAGGCTATTCTCGAACGCGCGGCCTATCTGTGCGATGCGCCTACCGCCGGGCTGCAAATTGTCAGCGAGGATCGCATGACCTTCCGCTATGTTGCGAAATGGGGAACTGACAATGCCGCCTTTCAATTTGGCGAAAGCTGGCCGCTCGACAGCCCCATGATGGTGTCCACGGCGATCCGCGAAGTGCAAGTCATTCACAGCGTAGACATTTCAGACGATGACCTTTACCGCGCCGGCAATCCGCATCGCGTGCGCCTTGTCGAACAGGAAGGCATTCGCAGCTATCTGGTGGTCCCACTTGTGCAAGGGGACCGGGCTATCGGGACAATCACACTCAGCCGCCGCGAGGTACGTGCGTTTTCCGAAGACGAGGTAACGCTGGTCAAGACCTTTGCCGCGCAGGCCGTCATTGCCATCGAGAACGTGCGCCAGTTCCGTGCCGTCAAAGAATCGCTGGAGCAACAGAAAGCGACCTCCGAGGTGCTGAAGGTGATCAGCAGCGCGCAGGCCGACATTCAGCCGGTCTTTGACATGATTGCCAGGTCCGCAACTGATTTGTGCGGCAGCCGGTTCTGCATGGTTTGGCGGTATGATGGCACGTTACAGCATTACTGCGCCAGCTATGGTTTCACCGATGATTTCATCAAGGACTACTGCAAGAACTGGCCTGCGGCACCGATAGAAGGGTCCATGGTCAAGGCGGTTATTGATGCACAGGACGTGGTGCGCCTGTATGATGCGTTTGCCGAAAGCTACAGCGATCACGCCACCGCACGCAAATTCGGCTTCCGTCAATTGGTCGGTGTGCCGGTGATGCAGGGCGGCACGCTTTGGGGCGTGATCATTATGGGCTGGCCGGATGGTCAGGCACCGCGAACCTCTGACATTGATCTGGCGCGGACCTTTTCGGATCAGGCCAGCATCGCCATCGAAAACGCGCGACTGTTTGATGAGACGATGGCGCGCACGGCAGAGGTGACCGAGGCGCTGGAGTATCAGACGGCCACGTCCGAGGTTCTGGGCGTGATCTCGCGGTCACCAAACGAATTGCGGCCGGTGCTGGATTCCATTCTGGAAGTGGCGGCACGGTTGTGTAGTCCACAGTATGCCTATGTCGCCTTGCTGAACCCTGACGATGAGTTGCACCATGTCGTCGCGTTCCACAATGCCAACGATGATTTCAAGGCGTTCTTGCGCGACAATCCCATTCGAAAGGATCATGGCAGCAGTTCCGGGCGCGCGGCATTGTTGCGTGAAACGGTCTACATCGAAGACACCGAAGCCGATGACAGCTACAAATGGAAAGAAGCGGCGCGGCGCGGCGGTTTTCTGACCTCGCTTGCGGTTCCCTTTGTCAAGGATGGTGTGGCACTTGGGGTCATCGCGCTGGCCGATGAGAAACGGTCGGCCTATTCGGCCAAGCAGATCGCATTGCTGGAAACCTTTGCCTCGCAAGCCGTGATCGCCATCGGCAATGCGCGTCTGTTTGATGAAGTCCAGCAGCGCACCGCCGAGGTGACCGAAGCGCTGGTGCGTGAACAGGCCAGCGCGGAAATCTTGCAGGTGATCAACGAGGCGACGTCGGACCTGCAACCGATGTTTGACCTGATCGTCCAGAAATCGGCGCAATTGTGTGGCGCGCAGTTTTGCGCGCTCGACCGGTTCGATGGGGAGGTCTATCATTTCTGTGCCCAGTACGGATTTCCGCCCGATACCATTGATGATCTTTTGGCGCATTATCCGTTCAAGGCCACCAGTGGCCACCTGTCGCCAAGGGTCGTCAAAAGCGGCACCACTGTGCATATCGACGATGTTCGGACGGATGATTATTTTTCGCCGGAGTTGGCTAAGAAAGTTGGCTTTCGGCGCTTGATGGGGGTTCCGATCAAGGCCGAGGGTCGGGTCTGGGGGGTGATCAATCTGGCATGGCCCGATACAACGGCACCGACAGTTGCAAACATTGAACTGGTCCAAAGCTTTGCCGCGCAGGCCAGCATCGCTATTGAGAACGCAGGGCTTCTGCGCGAAACCCAGGAACGCACGGCAGAAGTGACCGAGGCATTGGAGCGGCAGACCGCAACGGCCGAAGTGCTGGAAGTCATCAGCAACTCGGTCGAGGACGCGCAGCCGGTGTTCGAGAAAATTCTGGAGAGTTGTCAGCGGCTGATCCGCAGTACAGATCTTGCTGTTACAACCATTGACGAAGCCGGATTGGTCCGTCTTGATGCAATCCGTGTCGAGGAAGTCAAAAAATTTGCCGATTATGAACTGGCACCGGTCAGCAACTCGATCATCAGACAAGCCGTGGAGGAACGCCGCCTCAAACACTACCCCGACGCGCTGAACGGGGCCGATACCTTTGTCGGCATATCAAGGATCGCCGGTCAGCACGGCAACTTTTCCTGCCTGATCGCACCCATGCTTTGGAAAAATGAGGCCGTCGGAGCTTTGCACGTCATTCGGTGGTTCGATACGCCGGGCTGGGCACCGTTTTCGCAAAAAGACATGGACCTGCTGCAAAGTTTTGCCGATCAGGCCGTGATCGCGATCCAGAATGCGCGCCTGTTTAAGGAGACTCAAGCCTCGCTTGCGCGCCAGACGGCAAGTGCGGGGGTTTTGCGTGTCATCAGCGAATCTCCGACCGACGTGACCCCAGTGTTCGAGGAAATCGTAACCTCCGGGATTTTGCTTATCGAATGCGATCTTGCCATCGCGCTGCGCACGGACGGCACCGATGCATGGCAGGCTGCCGTTGCCACGCCGGACGGGTTGGAGAAAGAGTTCACCACCAAAAGGTATAAATTATCCGAAACCGATAATGTTCCGACACGTTCCATGCTTACCGGAGAGACCATTCATGTTCCTGATTGGAACAAAGAGAACTTCTCTGAATTTGACGCGGCGGTGCGGGACAAGCACGGCTTTCAGTCTTCTCTGATCGTACCGATGATGCGGGGCGATACCTGTCTTGGCTCCTTCAGCTTTATGCGAAAGACCCAAAGACCCTTTACCAAAGACGAAATTACCATGGCGAAGTCTTTTGGCGATCAGGCCGTGATCGCCATCGAAAACGTGCGGCTTTTCAAGGAAACCCAGACCGCCCTCGTGCGCCAGACCGCAAGTGCAGATATACTGCGGGTGATCAGCGGCGCACAGGAGGACGCCAAGCCGGTCTTTATGGCGATTGCCGAGGCCGGGCTCAGTTTGCTTGAGTGTGACAGTGCGGCTGTGATGACGCGGGATGGCGATTATTTTATTCCCCAGGCAGGCATGATGCGCGGGAACAGCCAACATCTGACGCTTGATCCGACGCCGGTCAGGATCGACCGCACCCAGAACTATCCTTCCCGTGTGATCGTGACTGGCGAAATGATCCATATTCCCGATTTCACGCTCGTGGATCTTCCAAAACACGAGATCGACACAGTCCCCAAATTCGGTATGAAATCCGCGATCTTCCTGCCGATGATGAGAGACCGATCCTGTATTGGTGTCCTGATCTTTACCCGCAACAAGGTCGCGCGCGCCTTCAGCCAAGAAGAAATCGCGCTGGCCAATTCCTTTTGCGACCAGGCCGTCATCGCCATCGAAAACGTCCGCCTTTTTCAAGTTGCCCAAGACGCCCGCGCTGCCGCTGAAAAGGCCAATGAGGCCAAAAGCGCCTTCCTCGCGACCATGAGCCACGAAATCCGCACACCGATGAACGCTGTGATCGGGATGAGCGGATTGTTGATGGACACCGATCTGAACCCCGAGCAGCTTGATTATGCCGAGACCATCCGCACCAGCGGTGATGCTCTTTTGGGGATCATCAATGAAATCCTCGATTTCTCCAAGATCGAGGCGGGACAGATGGACATTGAAACCGCGCCTGTCGATCTGCGCGATTGCATCGAATCCGCACTTGATCTGGTTGGCACACGCGCAGCGGAAAAGCAGTTGGACCTCGCGTACGTCTATGACGACAGCGTGCCTGCGGCGGTCAGTACCGATCTGACGCGGCTGCGGCAAATTCTGCTGAACCTGCTGTCGAACGCCGTGAAATTCACCGAAGAAGGCGAGGTAGTCTTGTCGGTGACAGCGGCCCCTCTCAAAGATGGCCTGATGGAATTGTCCTTTGCCGTGCGCGACACGGGCATAGGTTTGTCGACGGAAGGCATGAAACGTATGTTCCAGTCGTTCAGTCAGGCAGACAGTTCGACAACCCGCAAATACGGCGGCACGGGGCTTGGCCTCGCGATCTCCAAACGACTGGCCGAATTGATGGGGGGTACGATGACCGCCGCGAGTAAGGGGCTGGGGATGGGTTCGACTTTCAGCTTCACGCTTCAGGTCCGCACTGCCGAGCTACCGCAAACCCCCGCCCGTGATCTGGTGGGAGAGCAGAACGAGTTGCGCGGCAAACGGGTGTTGATCGTAGATGACAATGCCACGAACCGCAAAATACTGACCTTGCAAACGGCCAAATGGGGTATGGTTTCGCGCGACACCGAAGCACCGGTACAGGCGCTGGAATGGGTGAAAGCGGGCGAGCCATTCGACATCGCCATCCTGGACATGCATATGCCACAGATGGATGGCCGCGCATTGGCCGATGACATCCGCAAGATCAATGCGTCCCTCTCGCTGATCCTGTTCAGTTCGCTCGGGGTGCGTGAGGCCGAAACGCAAAGCGATCTCTTTGACGCCTATCTCGCCAAACCGCTGCGCCAATCGCAGTTGTTTGACACTCTGGTGACGGTGTTCGCCCCCAACACTGTTGCCCGGTCTGAGGCAGCCAATCCGGATAGCGACAAAACGCAGCCCAAACTGGCGAAAACCCATCCCCTGCGCATCCTTTTGGCCGAAGACAATCTGGTGAACCAGAAACTTGCCATGCGCCTGCTGGAACAGATGGGATACCGGGCGGACCTTGCCAGCAACGGCGTTGAAGCGGTGGAAAGTGTGGCGCGACAAACCTATGATGTCGTTTTGATGGACGTGCAAATGCCTGAAATGGACGGGCTTGAGGCATCGCGCCGTATCACCCGCGACAAACCACCCAACCAGCGCCCTCGCATCATCGCCATGACCGCAAACGCCATGCAAGGGGACCGCGAGATGTGCATCGCCGCCGGGATGGATGATTATATCCCAAAACCCATCCGTGTGCCGAAACTGATCGAAGCGCTGAAACAGGTGCCTGTTCGAAAGGGAAAGAAATGACACGCGATGTGATTGACACGGCTGTCTACGTTGAACTGAAAGAGGCTGCTGGCGCTGAATTTGTAACAGAGCTTGTCACAGCATTCCTTGAGGAAGCACCGGGCATGTTAGGTGAATTGCACGCAGCTGTTGAGACGGGAAATGCTGACGGTTTCCGGCGGGCAGCCCACTCGATCAAATCCAACGCGGAGGTTTTCGGGGCGCATGCCCTTGCCGCAGCTGCGCGGGTGCTTGAGCTGATGGAGGTGTCGGATATCACGCCCGAGGTGCGCGCAGGTGTCGCCGGGTTGGAAGCCGAATTCGCCCGCGCCGCTGACGCGTTAAAGGAAATGCAACATGGCTGATCCCGGCGCACATCTGCTGATTGTTGACGACAACCGTGTCAATCGCCTGCTCCTGTCACGCAGCGTTGAATTGCTGGGCTATACCGCAACAGTCGCCGAAAACGGACGGGCGGCCATGGAGATGCTGGACGCGGGCACATTCGATCTGATGCTGCTGGACATCGAAATGCCCGAGATGGACGGGTTTGAAGTGTTGGAGGCCATCAAACTTAAACCGTCGCTGCAAGATATGCCCGTCATTGTCACCTCCTCGGTCGAAGGTGTGGACAACATCGTGCGTTGCATTGATCTGGGCGCGGATGATTATTTGCCCAAGCCAGTAAATCCAGTGCTCTTGCGCGCACGCCTGTCCTCCAGCCTTGAGAAAAAGCGTCTGCGCGACGAGCAAAAGACCCTGCTGCGCCGGTTTGCCACCAGCGAAGTTGTGCAGGACTTGCAGGAAACCGGATTCAGGCTGGGCGGGCGACGTGTGCATGCCTCGATCCTGTTTTGTGACATCCGGGGGTTCACAGCGATTTCCGAGCGCCAGTCACCCGAGGACACGATTGAGTTGCTCAACATCTACTACACCCTGATGTTCGAGGCGATCGACCATCACAACGGGATTGTCACGCTGATGATCGGCGACGGGCTGATGGTTCTGTTCGGTGCCCCGCAAGCCTTGGATAACCCCGCCGCCAGTGCTGTTGCTGCGGCACAGGACATGCTGTCAATTATCGCACAGT
Organism: uncultured Alphaproteobacteria bacterium; assembly: GCA_963710185.1. GTDB lineage: Bacteria > Pseudomonadota > Alphaproteobacteria > Rhodobacterales > Rhodobacteraceae > Sulfitobacter. The sequence goes on from CAVPZE010000002.1 coordinate 922,109, forward strand.
TCAATCTTGAACAGGCAATGGCGCAAAAACCCGAGATCCGGCTGGGTATCGGCATTGCGACGGGAGAGGTGGTAGCGGGTTATGCCGGTACAAAGCACCGGGCCACCTACACGTGCATTGGCGACAAAGTGAACCTTGCCTCACGGCTTGAGGGTCACACTAAAAAGGCATCCTGCGCTATTTTGATTGATGACGCGACGAAGGCTGGCCTGAGCGAGAGCCAATTTTGCCGAGCAATTGGTGACGTCACATTTAATGGGTTTTCTGCCCCTGTGACGGTGTTTTCAATTGATCCATTGTAAAGTGCTTAAGTCGATTGAACCACTCGTTCAATGATGCTCCATTCAGATGGAAAAGCAAGCTTCCATGTGCCATCCAACTTCCCGTCCCGGGTGGTCATGTTCGCCTCGCTTTGTGCGGGTTTGGTTGTTTGCACTGATGTTGGCGTGAAGCGAAGGCAAGGGCCAGACGGATCAGGGATTGTGATGGGAGTTTGGAGATAACAAGATCGAGTTTATTTTTGGCCAAGGTGCAGCAAGGTCCGAAATGAGCCCAACCTGTTCGCTCGTCAGAGTGCAGCGAATGTCTGGTTAAGCCATGACGTTCGCCTAATCGCTGTTGATTGTAGTCAGGTTTGTTGGTGCTTCATGCGCGCCGATGCAAAGTCGATGATCGCCGAGTACTTGTATAACGCGGCAATCCCCAGCTTGCCCCTGATCGTCCGCCTTTGCCATCCGCGCCAGTTCTTTGCGAAGCTGCGCAAGAATGGTCATGCGTCGGTCCACTGCCGCGAGCTGCTTTCGAGCGATCTCATGTGCGGGCGCGCAATCTTCGGTCGGTTCTTCGGCCAGAGCCATCAAATCCGCGATGTCATCGAGCCCGAACCCCAGTTCCCGCGCATGGCGCAGGAATGCCAGCCGTTCGAGTGCGGCGTCGTCGTATCGCCGCTGCCCGCCTTCCGTGCGCGCAGGTGACGGGATCAAACCTCGGCCTTCGTAATAGCGGATCGTCGTCACTTTCACGCCGGTCCGGCGCGACATCTGCCCGATAGTATATTCTTTCATATTCGCCCCTTGAACCTACAGTCGCTGTAGATCGTATCTACGTGAAAAGGATACGAATCGAAAGGAACCACCGATATGGGGCACGGTCATCATCATCACGTCGACGCGCAAGCGGGCGACCGCCGCGTCTTCGCCGCCATTGCGGTCAATATGGGGCTTACAGTCGCGCAGGTCATAGGCGGTATGATGTCCGGATCGCTGGCCTTGATCGCGGACGCGCTGCATAACTTCTCCGACGCAATCTCGCTCATCATCGCTTTCGGCGCGCGCAAAATAGCGCGACGGCCACGGGACGCGCAGATGACCTTCGGCTATGGCCGGGTCGAGGTTGTGGCGGCACTCATCAATTATACAACGCTCATCGTGATAGGCCTCTACCTTCTCTATGAAGCCGCAATGCGTTTTGCCGACCCTCAGGATGTCGAGGGTTGGATTATCGTCGTCATCGCGGGCATCGCTCTCGTTGTTGATGTGGTGGCTGCTATGCTGACTTACGCCATGTCCAAGTCCAGCGTGAACATCAGAGCTGCCTTCCTGCACAATGTGGCTGATGCACTCGGTTCCGTCGCCGTGATCTTCGCGGGCACACTGATCCTGCTTTACGACTGGCGGCTGATCGACCCCATCGTGACGGTTCTGATCGCGGGCTACATCCTGTGGCAATCGTTCCGCGAGATTGGCCCGGTCATTCGCATCCTGATGCTGGGCTCGCCGCCGGAGGTTGAGACGGAAGCTGTCCTCCATACGGTGCACGGCATCGACGGCGTGACCGGCATCCACCACGCACATTTCTGGCAAATGGACGAACATCGCGCTGCGCTGGACGCTCATATCGTCATTGCGGAGGGACGCTGGAATGACGCAGACGCTGTAAAGGACCGGATCAAGGCCGCACTGTCCGACCAATTCGATATCGAGCACACCACTCTGGAGCTGGAGTGCGCGCGCCACGCTTGCGATGACCCATCCGAGTTTGGCGTGCGAGGACACGGCGAGGAGCAGCACGAATGAGCGTTATGGTTCCTGTCACGCTGATCATCGCCCTTTTCTGCGAAGCTGCGTTGATCGCGATGCTGGTCTGGTCGACTTTGTCCCGGATCGTCGCCTTTGGCCCCCTCGGCAGGTGAGTTGGCTTAGTCAGACCATGGTTTGGATTCCAACTGTCGCAGTATTTGGATCTGCCATTGTTGTTGGTATCGCAGAATGGAATGTCATGAACTGGCCGCTCTGGTTTCAATGGGGAGTGGGCTTGCCGCTGATCTTGACGGGCAATGCCGTGGTCTGGCCTGCGGTCTTGGGTATCGGCCTCGATGCGACCAACGGCGCGGAAGCGGAGCTGAAGACTGACGGTTTTTACCGCTGGTCGCGGAACCCGCAATACGTCGCCGACATGGGAATACTGCTCGGATGGGCGATCCTGTCCGCCGCTCCGTCTGCATGGATCATCGCGATAGGCGGCGTAGTCGCCTTCGCATTCGCAGCCATCGCCGAAGAACCTTGGCTCGAAAAGGTCTACGGTGCGCCTTACCGTCGATACCGCACCCGCGTTCCACGCTTTTTTGGCGTGCCGAGATAACTATGATTTCATCAAGAGCGGACTTACGGCCAATGTCGGGTTTTGTCCGCTAAGCTGCCATTAACCTCCCCAAAAAAACGAAAAAAACCGCCCCCGAGGGAGCGGCTTCAATCACAAACTGTTCAATTCTCAACCCTGACGGGCTTTGAAGCGACCTTGTGTTTTGTTGATCACGTAAACGCGGCCTTTGCGACGCACAACACGGCAATCACGGTGCCGGTTCTTGAGCGAGCGGAGCGAATTGCGAACTTTCATGTTCTTCTCCTCTTTTTTCATGGCGCGAACCAGCGCCGGGTTACAGGCGGCCCTGCGGCGTGCAGGACCATTAAATCAGGTGGTGGGCGATACTGGGATCGAACCAGTGACCCCTTCGATGTCAACGAAGTGCTCTACCGCTGAGCTAATCACCCACGTGTGGCGCAAAAATCCTTGCCCCACCAAAATGGGACGCGAAAAGACGTGCCGGTGCCGAGGCTATAAAAGGAGTCGGGAGTTTGATCAAGGGCTTTTGGCAATTGCAAAATATGCGCTATGCTCGTTGTGAAAGGGACGCAGATGCAAGAGCAAGCCTATGACGTGATACACCCCGACCGTAACAGGTCGTGTGTGGTATTTGCCTCCCCCCATTCGGGGCGGGAATATCCGTGGTCGTTTCTGCGCACAACTGTGTTGGACGAACATGCGATCCGGTCATCCGAGGATGCCTTTGTCGATAAGCTGTTTGACTGTGCGCCGCAGTTTGGGGCGACGTTTTTGCGGGCTGTGGCACCACGTGCCTATATTGATCTGAACCGGTCCTGCGAAGAGCTTGACCCCGCGCTGATCGAAGGGGTGCGCCGGCAAAGTCATAATCCGCGTGTCGCATCTGGTCTTGGCGTGGTGCCGCGCGTGGTTGCGAACGGGCGTGCGATCTACCGTGGAAAGGTGTCGCGCAGCGAGGCGGAGCACCGGATTCAAAGGTATTGGCACCCGTATCATCGCAAATTGCAGGAATTGCTGGATACGGCGCATCGGCGGCACGGTCAGGCGGTGTTGATCGACTGCCATTCGATGCCGCACGAGGCCATGGACGGTGTCGCGCGGTCAGGGATGAGCCGGCCCGATGTGGTCTTGGGCGACAGATTCGGGGCGGCGGCCAGTGGCGATGTGATGGACCGCGTCGAGGCGGCGTTTGCCGGTGCCGGTTTCAACGTTACCCGTAATACGCCGTTTGCGGGTGCGTATATCACGCAGGCCTACGGGCGACCGTCACGCGCGCAACATGCGGTGCAGGTCGAGATTGACCGCTCGCTTTATATGAACGAGGCGTTGATCCGGCCGAACGGGAATTACGAGACGGTTCAGGCGGCCTTGCGGCTTGTGGTGGCAGAGGTTGCGTTGATCGGTCAGGGGCGGGTGCCGTTGGCGGCGGAGTAACGTGGGGATTTGCGCCGACTATCGCAGGGAACGGCCCTTAACAATCGCCTTGGCCCCATAACGCGTGCGTATCGCGTCGGTTGCGCGTTCCGCTTTGCTGCGTTTGCCCGCACCGGGGTCCAGCAGATCGCCTGCAAGATCGGCACCTTCCGGGCTGCTGAGGTCTGAAATACCGCAGCCGATCAGACGGTAAGGGCCCGGATCGTTCAACTGGTCGAACATCGCGCGCGCGCTGCGGTAAATCCTGTCGGCCAGTTGCGTCGGATCATTCAGCGACACCCGCCGCGTCAATTGGGTAAAGTTCGCGCGTTTCAGTTTAAGCGTCACGATCCTGCCCGCCAGCGCCTTGGCTTTGGCACGGTCCGCGACCTGTTCGGACAGCCGCCAGATGTGACCGTCCAGAATATCGACGTCAGAGGTATCGTCGTTAAAGGTGGTTTCCTTGCTGATGGATTTGACAGGTTCATGCGCGGACACGCGACGTTTGTCCTGACCACGTGCCAGATGCCACAGGCGTTCGCCCATTCCGCCGAACCGCGCAACCAGATCGGGCCTTTCCCAGCGCAGCAGGTCAGAAAACGTGCGGATGCCTGCCTTGTCGAGCGAGGTTTGTGTGGCGGCCCCCACGCCCCAGATCATCCGCACGGGTTTATTGCGCAGGAAATCAGCGGTCTCTGAGGCACCGATCACGGAAAACCCGTGCGGTTTGTCCAGATCCGAGGCGACCTTGGCGAGGAATTTGTTATGGCTCAAGCCGATGGATCCGGTCAGGCCAAGCTCGACCTTCATGCGTTTGACCAGACCGGCCAGCATGACCGCAGGGGGTGCGCCGTGCAGGCGGGCAGTGCCGCTCATGTCCAGAAACGCCTCGTCCAGCGACAGCGGTTCAATTGCCGGGGTCAACTTTTCCATCATCGCGCGGATTGCGCGCGAGGCCTCGACATAAGCGTCGATGCGGGGTTTGATGATCACCGCGTCCGGGCAGAGTTTGAGCGCCTGAAACATCGGCATTGCTGATTTAACCCCACGAATACGCGCGACATAGCAGGCGGTCGAGACAACACCGCGCCGCCCGCCGCCGATGATCACGGGTTTACCGTTCAATGCAGGATTGTCGCGCTTTTCAACGGAGGCATAGAAAGCGTCGCAATCCATATGCGCAATCGACAGATCGAACAGTTCGGGATGAGACAGGATGCGCGGGCTTGCGCAGACGGGACATCTGCGTGCAGCGGGAATTTCGGCAAGGCAATCACGGCACAGAGCAGCCATTTCGAACTCAATTTGTGGGTCAATTTGTGATCAGTCTAACCCTTGGCAGCCGCGTTGAACATGGCCTCGGATGACGGGGGACTAAAGAGGGTACAGGTGTTTGAAATACAAAGCCCCCCGCTTTGTGCAGCGGGGGGAGGTGACGAACATCAGGAAGAATGCGTTCGTCGGGGAGTATCACCTGAGGTAAAGCTAGCATGCGTATGTAGTATGACATAGTCAGGAATTCCTGACTATGTGGTCAAAAGCACCGATGTTGTGTATTTGTTACAGTCTGCGGTTGTAGTTTTTCAGCACTAAATTGGTATTTAGCGGCATTTGTCCCTACATTCCGCGCCTTTGGATCAGCAGAATGTTAGCGATATCAGCGGTTTGGATTGATTGTTAGCGGCGATTGCATTTCAGTTACGATTGCCCGCGCTGCGGCAAGGGGATCTTTTGATTGCCAGACGGGCCTACCGACTACAACATGATCCGCACCGTTTGCGATGGCTTGGGCGGGTGTTGCGACACGCTTTTGATCGCCAAGTGCCGCACCAGCGGGCCGCACACCGGGGGTTACGATCAGTTTTCCGACCGCTTCAGGCAGGGCACGGATGCTTGCCGCTTCTTGCGGGGAGGCGATAACGCCGTCGGCCCCGGCGTCAAAAGCGCGGCCTGCACGGACCTGCACGAGGTCGGCAATGTCACCTGACTGGATCAAGGCGGCATCCAGATCGGCGCGGTCGAGCGAAGTCAGGATGGTGACAGCGAGGATTTTCATGGCTGAACCGGCGGCACCCTGTTTTGCAGCAGCAACCACATGCGGATCGCCATGCACGGTCAGGAAATCCAGATCAAACTGCGCCAGACCGCGCACAGCAGCCTCGACTGTGGCGCCGATATCAAACAGTTTCATATCGAGAAATATCCGCTTGCCGTGTTCTTGCTTAAGCTCGTTGGCAAGGCCCAGACCACCCCCTGTCAGCATCCCGAGACCGATCTTGTAAAACCCGACGCTGTCCCCGAGCTTTTTGGCAAGTTCCAGACCCGCAACGGCGTGGGGGACATCAAGGGCGACGATCAGGCGGTCATCGGGCATTTGGCAGACTCCAGCGCAGTGATAAACGCAGTGTCCCTACGCGGTGGCGCAATCGAAGTCTATGATAGAAAAAACCCGAACCGCGCCGATGGCAGGGTTCGGGCAGGTGTCAGAGATGTGCAGGCAGGCAGCTCTCTCTGTCGATGATCTGTTGCGCGGGGGACGAAATGCGCAACAGACCAATGGTAATTACTTAGGCCGCGCGGCTGCCAGGCAGTTGCACCAAGCTTTCAAGCCAGCGAACCGGATCAAAACTACGGCGGCCTGCGCGCTGCGCGGGGGCGGGCGTTATAATTTCTGAATAGATACCATTGTGCGATGCGTGGCGCCGCATTGCCTGTTTTGACAAGCCGTGTGCGGCATCCTCGAATGACATCGCAATCGGCGCGTCGATGGCGCAGGCGTATTTGCGCGAAGTTCCACCGTCATGCACTGTCACCAATGCTTCAAAGCTTTGGTCGGCCGCGTTATAGATGACTTCGGTCAACTGGATTGGGCGCGTTTGCATTTTGAGTACCTCATGTTTCGTATCTTGTGCGGAGCAATCGTGAGTTCAGTGTACGTATGTTGTCTTCGTATATGTTTAACGGGGTGGGGCGCATTTCCGTTCCTGACCGGATACATTTTTTTCTTGAGAAGTACATAATATTATTATTTGTCAATACCTTGTAGGTGTATAACTTTTCCGTGTGAGGGTCTGATTTGTCAGATATTGGCGTTTCGGCTGACATTTGAGCGGGAATGACGAGGGAGAAAATGCCAGGTCTTTTGTATGATCCGGTCGACACAGCCCCTTGAATAGCCGGTCAGCGTGCACAAATTCTGTATGAGGCCGAAAATGATGTGTGCCGCCAGGCGGGCGCATCTTGATCACGGCGCTTTTATAAAGGAGAGACCCATGGACCTCGGTAAGTTCACGGAAAGATCGCGTGGTTTTGTGCAAGCGGCGCAGACCATAGCAACTCGGGAAAGCCATCAGCGTCTGGCACCCGAGCATATTCTCAAAGCCCTGTTGGATGACGATCAAGGACTGGCCAGCAATCTGATTGCTGCTGCAGGCGGTGATGTTGAACAGGTGCGCGGTGCGCTGGCACTGGCGCTTGGCAAGATGCCAAAGGTCACGGGCGAAGGTGCACAGGTTTATCTGGACGGTGTAACGGCCAAGGTTCTGGCCGAAGCCGAGGCATTGGCGAAGAAGGCTGGCGATAGCTTTGTCCCTGTCGAGCGCATTTTGATGGCGCTGTGCATGGTGAAATCCGGGGCCAAGACAGCGCTGGACGCAGGTAAGGTCACGGCGCAGGGGTTGAACACGGCGATCAACGATGTGCGCAAAGGGCGCACGGCAGATACCGCGACAGCCGAGGAAGGCTATGAGGCACTCAAGAAATACAGCCTTGATCTGACCGAACGTGCGCGGGAGGGCAAGATTGACCCGATCATCGGCCGTGACGAGGAAATCCGCCGCGCCATGCAGGTGTTGAGCCGCCGGACCAAGAACAACCCGGTTTTGATCGGCGAACCCGGCGTGGGCAAGACCGCGATTGCCGAAGGGCTGGCGTTGCGGATTGTGGACGGTGATGTGCCGGAAAGCCTGCGGAATAAACGCCTGTTGTCATTGGACATGGGCGCGTTGATTGCAGGTGCGAAATATCGCGGTGAGTTTGAAGAGCGTCTGAAAGCGGTTTTGTCAGAGGTGACAGAGGCGGCGGGCGAGGTGATTTTGTTTATCGACGAGATGCACACGCTTGTGGGTGCCGGGGCAAGCGAGGGGTCGATGGATGCGTCGAACCTGTTGAAACCCGCACTTGCGCGGGGTGAACTGCACTGCGTTGGCGCGACCACGCTGAAGGAATACCGCAAGTATGTAGAGAAAGACGCGGCCTTGGCGCGGCGGTTCCAGCCGGTAATGGTGTTGGAGCCGACGGTCGAGGATACCATTTCAATCCTGCGCGGCATCAAGGAAAAATACGAATTGCACCATGGCGTACGGATTTCGGATAGCGCTTTGGTCGCGGCGGCCACGTTATCGCACCGCTATATCACAGATCGGTTTTTGCCGGACAAGGCCATCGACCTGATGGATGAGGCCGCAAGCCGTTTGCGGATGGAAGTGGATTCTAAGCCCGAAGAGCTGGACGCGCTTGATCGTCAGATCCTGCAATTGCAGATCGAGGAACAAGCGCTCAAGGCCGAGGATGATGCGGCGTCAAAAGACCGGCTTGAGACGCTGCAAAAGGATCTTGGCGATCTGCAGGACCGCAGTGCTGAAATGACAGCACAGTGGCAGGCAGAGCGTGACAAGTTGGCCGGTGCGCGGGACATCAAGGAAAAGCTGGATCATGCGCGGGCCGAACTGGATATTGCCAAGCGCGAGGGTAATTTGGCCAAGGCGGGCGAGTTGTCTTATGGTGTCATCCCGCAGTTGGAGCGGGAGTTGGAAAAGGCGGAATCCCGTGAAGACGGCATGATGGTCGAAGAAGCCGTGCGCCCCGACCAGATTGCGTCGGTTGTCGAACGGTGGACAGGTATCCCCGCCGGAAAAATGCTGGAAGGCGAGCGAGACAAGTTGTTACAGATGGAAGAGCAGTTGCACAGCCGTGTGATCGGGCAAGACCTTGCGGTCAAAGCGGTGTCAGATGCGGTGCGGCGTGCGCGGGCAGGTTTGAACGATGAAAACCGTCCGCTGGGGTCGTTTCTGTTCCTCGGGCCAACGGGTGTGGGCAAGACCGAGTTGACCAAGGCCGTGGCCGAGTTTCTGTTCGATGATGACAACGCCATGGTGCGGATTGATATGTCCGAGTTTATGGAGAAACACGCGGTGTCACGCCTGATCGGGGCGCCCCCCGGCTATGTCGGATATGACGAGGGTGGTGTTTTGACCGAGGCCGTGCGCAGGCGTCCCTATCAGGTTGTGCTGTTTGACGAAGTCGAAAAGGCGCATCCGGATGTGTTCAACGTGCTGTTGCAGGTGCTGGATGACGGCGTGCTGACGGACGGACAGGGGCGGACTGTGGATTTCAAGCAGACGCTGATTATCCTGACATCAAACCTTGGGGCGCAGGCGCTCAGCCAATTGCCGGATGGTGGTGATATGGCCGGGGCCAAACGCGATGTGATGGATGCAGTACGCGCACATTTCCGGCCCGAGTTCCTGAACCGTCTGGACGAGACGATCATCTTTGACCGTCTGGCACGTGGCGATATGGCAGGGATTGTCGACATCCAGCTTGCGCGCTTGCTCAAACGTCTGGCGGGGCGCAAGATTGCGCTAGAGCTAAACGCGGGCGCAAAGGAATGGCTGGCCGATGAAGGCTACGATCCGGTGTTCGGCGCACGGCCCTTAAAGCGGGTGATCCAGCGGGCGCTGCAGAATCCGTTGGCAGAGATGCTGCTGGCGGGTGATGTGCATGACGGTGATCTGATCAAGGTGTCTGCGGGTAAGGACGGTTTGGTCATCGGTGACCGGATTGCGGCCAGCAACAGGCCCAAACCGGATGATGCCACGGTACATTAATCGGGGCACTCAACCGAGCATTACGCGACACACTATATATGCAGCTAAAATCTGCGTCAAAAAAAGGCCCGTCAGGAAACTGACGGGCCTTTGTCTTTTGGAGTAAAACCGAGAAGGTTTATCCTATTATTCTGGCAGAATAACCTTGTCGATCACATGGATCACACCATTGCTTGCCTCGATATCGGCAGATGTGACTGTTGCGCCATCGACCATCACACCGTTGTCCAGATCAATCATTACTGTGGTGCCCTGAACCGTCATCGCTTCCATGTCGTCGGTCAAATCGGTGGACATCACTTTGCCCGCGATAACGTGGTACGTCAGGATCGCGGCAAGCTGGTCCTTGTTCTCTGGCAACAGCAATGTCTCGACTGTGCCTTCGGGCAGTGCGGCGAAAGCTTCATCTGTTGGGGCAAACACTGTGAAGGGGCCTTCGCTTTTCAATGTGTCGACGAGACCGGCAGCTTCTGCAGCTGCAAGCAATGTGGTGAACGAGCCTGCGGCAGCGGCCGTGTCTACGATGTCTTTTGAATGGCCGTCGGCCAATGCGGTTGTCCCCATCAATGAGGCAAGGGTAAGCGCGAGTGTTGTAGAACGAAGCATAGTCGTCTCCCGTAAGATTGTTTAGGTACTGCCTGTGTTGGCATTATCAGTAATACGCCGAGCAGGCGGATTTGGTTCACAGGGGTTTCTCGCCGATGCCATTTGACGAAAATTCCACGCGCGCTAAGCCTGCGCACTGGGCGCTTTCCAATCACATTTATGTGAAAAATTAACAGTGATCCGGTGACATTTGAGGGCCGAGCCATAGGAATAATCGGGGTGACATTTGGCACCCGAACGCGATGTGCGGTTTCTAACGATTGAGTGTGCTGCCTGAAATGTGAACGAAATCTGTTGGTACAGGATCGGGGCGGCCCTATCTAAACTGTAACAATAGTGAAGTAAGGAGTTCCCCATGGCCAATCGTTGGATCAATACGCTGAAGGACAGTGACGTCACACCGGAGGCGGCGTTTTTCAACCGGCGGCAAATCATGGCGGGCGGCATAGCAGCGGCAGGGATGGCGAGCATCGGTGGCAGCTTGCGTGCGCAAGAGGCGCTTGAGCCGAATTCCTACGATGATATCACGCAGTACAATAACTACTATGAGTTTGGCACGGGCAAATCCGATCCTGCGGAAAACGCGCATAGGCTGGTGACAGAGCCGTGGACCGTTGAGATTGGTGGCATGGTGGACAAGCCCGGTGCCTATGCGTTCGAGGACATTATAAAAGTCATGACCATCGAGGAACGGATTTACCGTTTCCGCTGTGTGGAGGCGTGGTCAATGGTTGTGCCGTGGAACGGGTTTGAGCTGGCCGATCTGCTTGGAATGGCAGGCGTCCAGCCCGGTGCGAAGTATGTGGCGTTCGAGACGGCATTGCGCCCGGATGAAATGCCCGGTGTGCGGTTTCCGGTTCTCGACTGGCCCTATGTCGAGGGTTTGCGTCTGGACGAGGCGATGCATCCGTTGACGATCATGGCGACAGGGATTTACGGCAAGGACATTCCCAACCAGAACGGCGCACCCCTGCGGTTGGTTGTGCCATGGAAATACGGCTTCAAGTCGATCAAGTCGATTGTGAAGATCACGCTGACGGACAAAGAGCCGCCTACAAGCTGGAACAAATCCAATCCACGCGAATACGGGTTCTATAGTAATGTGAACCCGACGGTAGATCACCCGCGCTGGTCACAAGCCAGCGAGCGTCCCGTCGGCGGCGGGCTTTTTGCCAAGCGCATTCCGACCTTGATGTTCAACGGATACGAGGACGACGTTGCCAGCCTGTATGACGGTATGGATCTGTCCAAGAGCTATTGACCGGTTCTTGTTGGTTTGACGGATAGGCAGGTAAGACGATGAGTATTGTGGACAAGGTGAACGGCTTTGCCCGTAAGGTGCCGACCTGGCCGCTCTATATACTGTATATGTTGCCTGCGCCTTATTACCTGTATCTTGCCCTGACGGGCGGGTTGGGGCCGGAGCCGATTAAGCCGCTTGAACAAGAGCTGGGACAAATTGCCCTGCAGCTGTTGATCTTTGGTTTGGCGATTACTCCATTGCGCCGATATCTGGGGATCAACCTGCTGAAATTCCGCCGCATGTTCGGTTTGCTTGCCTTTACCTATGTGTGTTTGCATCTGGCCGTCTGGGTGGTGTTGGATATGTCGCTGCTTTGGGGACAGATGTGGGCGGATGTCTGGAAGCGGCCTTATATTACCATCGGCATGGCGGGATTCCTGGCGCTGTTGCCATTGGCGATAACGTCCAACGCGGCGTCAGTGCGCAAAATGGGGGCGGCGGCGTGGCGCAAGCTGCATAAGCTGACCTATGTGGCGGTTATACTGGGCGGCGCGCATTTCATCTGGCTGGTGAAGGGCATCCAGCTTGAGCCACTTCTTTATATGGCGGTGATTTTGGCGCTACTGGCGTTGCGGCTGCCAAAGCGGAAGCCCGCACGCAAAGCCGCCTGAAATTTCTTGCACGCAGAGGTGGTATCCCTAAGATTGACCTAGGGTAAGCCAAGTACTTCACAGCCTGCCCTGAGTTTTTAAGAAATGAATTTGGGAGCTGCGATATGAAAATCATGAATTGGAATCTGGAGTGGATGAACCACTGGTTCACCGGCAACGACACGCCGCGCTGGGGATCAAACAGCCTATCCGCGGATGAGGCGCATATTTGCGCTGCCAAAGCGGCCCGCGTTATTGATGCGGTCGCACCCGATCTGTTGTGCCTGCAAGAGGGGCCAAGTGCGATGGCCGAGATGGAGCTGTTCTTGAGCGAATATCTGAGTGATGCAGGCACCCCGAAGTATGAAGCGATCATGGGCCTCGATGGGGGTGCGCAGAAATTATATGCCCTGCGGCGCATCGGCGGCGCGTTTCGTAGCATGGAGCGGGCTATTGATTCCGAGACGCAA